>CAZGQG010000023.1:0-32269 GCA_964527205.1 uncultured Tissierellaceae bacterium
CTGAGGAGCATAGCGAGGAAGGATCTATCTTTGTGTCTTAAGATATTTGATATAGCTGATAATATTATTTTAACAACTTTCAAGAAGAGAATCTTTAAACTGTCTATATTTTTTTACTTTGTATGGTTAAGTGTAGGTATTTAGCAATTTATTTATCAGCCCCCACTAACTAGATAATATAAGCTAGTGTAGGAGGGGAAATATATATATTGATAATAATCTTTAAATATAGGGAGGGAAGTGATATAATATTGAAGTGTGATATTGACTGGAGGGAAAAGAATGGAAACTAAGCATGAAAAAGAAGAAAAAAATGAAGCTATGGAATGGATAAAGAGTATTGTTACTGCAGTTATAATAGCTTTTTTAATAAAGACTTTTATTTTTAATACAACATATGTGGTAGGAAATTCAATGTTTCCTACACTACATGAAAAAGATAGATTGTTTTCAAATAAAATCAGTTTGTATTTTTCAGAACCTGAGAGGGGAGATATTGTAGTTCTAGAAGCACCAGATGAGGTAAAAAAAGACTATATAAAAAGAGTAATAGGACTAGGAGGAGATAGGGTAGAAATAAAAGAAGGCCTAGTATACCTAAATGGAGAGCCTCTTAGGGAAGATTATTTAGAAGATGATGCCTACACTCATATTTATGAGGAAAGCTACTGGGAAATTCCAGAAGACAATCTTTTTGTCCTAGGAGACAATAGGAATCCAGGTGCAAGCAAAGACAGCAGAGTATTTGGATACATTCCCAATGATTCTATAAAGGGAATTACAGGATTTAGATATTTTCCAATTAACAATAGATTTGGAAAAGTTCACTAAAGGGGAGAAAATAAAAGACCACTTAAGGTCTTTTTGTTTTACATAAAGCCTTTTATTTGCTATAATTAGCTAGAGTTGTTTGATCTTTACGAGGAGGAAAATAATGGATAATATTAAACAAGAGAATATAAGGAATTTCTCTATAATAGCCCATATTGATCATGGAAAATCTACCCTTGCGGATAGATTGATAGAAGAAACAGGAATGCTTACTTCTAGAGAGATGCAAGAGCAGGTCCTAGATAGTATGGATCTTGAGAGAGAAAGAGGAATTACAATTAAATTAAAGGCAGTTAGGCTTGTATATAAGGCTAAAGATGGTGAAGAATACATATTAAATCTTATAGATACCCCTGGTCACGTAGACTTTACATATGAAGTCTCTAGATCACTTGCTGCATGTGAGGGAGCAGTATTAGTAGTAGATGCTACACAGGGAGTGGAGGCACAAACCCTGGCAAATGTTTATTTAGCCCTAGACCAGGACCTGGAAATCCTACCTGTAATCAATAAAATAGATCTACCAAGTGCCAGAGTAGATGAGGTAAAAGAGGAAATAGAAGATGTAATAGGCATAGACTGTGCAGATGCACCTCTTATTTCAGCTAAGGATGGACTAAATATAGTAGATGTATTAGAAAGCATTGTTAAAAATGTACCACCACCACAGGGTGATAGGGACAAGCCAATAAAGGCTCTAATATTTGATTCTTTCTATGACTCATATAAAGGGGTTATATGCTATATAAGAGTATTTGATGGAGTGATAGAGGCTGGAACAGAAATAAAAATGATGTCTAATGGTGAAACCTATGAGGTTGTAGAAGTTGGGGTTGATACTTCTAGACATATAGTTAAGGATAAATTAGAACCTGGAGATGTAGGTTTCCTAACAGCAAGCATCAAGGAAGTAAAGGATGCCAGAGTTGGAGATACTATTACAGGTAAATATGAATCAACTAAGGAAGCCCTACCAGGATATAAAAAAGTTATACCTATGGTATTTGCTGGAATATACCCATCTGAAGGAGAGGACTTTAATTCAGTAAGAGAAGCCCTAGAGAAGTTGCAAGTAAATGATGCCGCTCTGGACTTCGAACCAGAAAGTTCTGTAGCCCTTGGATTTGGATTTAGATGTGGATTTTTAGGACTTCTTCACATGGAGATTATCCAACAAAGATTAGAAAGAGAATTTGACTTAAATATTATAACTACAGCTCCTTCAGTTATATACAAGGTAAAAATGACTAGTGGAGAAGTATTAGAGATACAAAACCCTTCAAATCTTCCAGAGTCTACAGAAGTAGATTATATGGAAGAACCAATAGTAAGGGCAAATATCATGAGCCCTACAGATTATGTAGGAGCTATAATGGAACTTTGCCAAGACAAAAGAGGAACCTTTATTAACATGGAATACCTGGAAGAAACAAGGGTAGTCCTTCATTATGACCTACCATTAAATGAGGTTATATATGATTTCTTTGATGCCTTAAAATCAAAGACAAGAGGATATGCAAGTTTTGACTATGAACTTACAGGCTATAAGGAGTCTAGACTAGTTAAGCTTGATATACTAATAAATGGAGAATTAGTAGATGCCTTCTCCCTAATAGTTCACGAAGACAAGGCCTATGATAGAGGTAGAAGCATTACAGAAAAACTTACAGATGTAATACCTAGACACCAATTTGCTGTACCTATACAAGCAAGTATAGGCAATAAAATTATTGCAAGAGAAACCATAAGAGCCCTTAGAAAGGATGTACTTTCTAAATGTTATGGTGGAGATATATCTAGGAAGAAGAAACTTCTTGAAAAACAAAAAGAAGGTAAAAAGAAAATGCGTCAAATTGGAAGTGTAGAAGTTCCACAGGAGGCATTCTTAACAGTATTAAAATATGACGAAAAATAAACTAGGACTGCAACGGTTAAATGTTGCAGTCTTTTATCATGGAGGGATAAGATGAAAGAACTATCTTTATATATCCATATACCCTTTTGTACCAGCAAATGTTACTATTGCGACTTTGCATCATTTGTATCTAGGGATAGGACTATTGATGAATATATAGACGCCTTATTAATTGAATTAAGTATTTATAAGGAAAAAATAAAGGACTACAGGATTAAAACTATTTTTATAGGAGGGGGGACTCCCTCCAGCATAGACCCTAAGCATATAGGAAGAATACTGGACTATATAAGGGAGAACTACAGAGTAGAGGACTTGACAGAAGTATCCATAGAAGCAAATCCTGGTAGTTTAGACAGGGAGAAATTAGAGATTTATCTAGAATCAGGAATCAATAGGATAAGTTTAGGAGCCCAAAGCTTAAAGGATGACCTGCTAAAGTCCATAGGAAGGACTCACAATAGGGAAGATCTTTATAGGAGCATAGAATTAATAAGAGAAGTGGGTATAGAAAATATAAATGTAGATCTGATGTTTGGTCTGCCAGGTCAAAGCCTGGAGGATGTAGTGGAGACCCTGGAGGAGATTATCCAGCTTAAGATCAAGCATATTTCCTATTATGGCCTTATATTAGAAGAAGGCACTAAACTATATGATTTATACCATAGGGGTAAGATAAATCTTCCTCTTGAAGAAGAGGAAAGGGCCATGTATCATAGGATAATTGATATATTAAAAGAACATGGCTACAAGCACTATGAATTATCAAACTTTGCCAAGGATGGATATGAATGCCAGCATAATTTAGTATATTGGGATATAAAACCTTATCTGGGTATAGGTTTAAATAGTCATTCCAATCTTTGGAATAAGAGATTTTCCAATCTAGTAGAGATGGATAAGTATGTAAAAGAACTAAAGGAAGGAATCCTTCCCATAGTAGGGGTAGAAAAAATAGATAGGGATACAGAAATGGATGAATTTTGTATTCTAGGTCTTAGGAAAATCAAGGGAATAGACAAGACTGCCTTTAAGGAAAGATTTGGAAGGGATATTAATAGCATATATGGAGAGCAAATAAAAAAACATCTCAAGGGAGCCTTAATAGAAGAAGGAGAGGACTACGTCCGACTTACCAAAAAGGGTCTTGATTTGTCTAATTTGGTGGAAGTGGATTTCTTAAGGTAAAATAAAAGTCAAAAAGTGTTGACAAATAGCAAAAAAAATGATAAATTATTAATGTAAGCATTAGCACTCAAGAGCAAAGAGTGCTAACAACAAAACATCTAGCAAATTATGAGGTGATGCTATGTTAGATGAAAGAAAAATGAAAGTTCTTTATGCAATAATAGACTCTTATATAATAGGTGCAGAGCCCATAGGCTCTAGAACCATTACAAAAGAATACGATATGGGAGTTAGTTCTGCAACCATAAGAAATGAAATGAGTGATTTAGAAGACTTAGGATTTTTAATTAAGCCATATTCATCAGCAGGAAGAATACCATCTGATAAAGCCTATAGGCTTTATGTAAATGGGCTTTTGAATATGAAGGACAAGCAGATAGATATGAAGATGAAAAATCATATCAGAGATATTTTGTTTTCTGAATCCAGTGAAATAGAAGATTTAATAAAGAACTCAGCTAAAATATTATCAGCTTTAACAAGCTATACTGCTTTAGCCATATCACCACAGATCCAAAACTCAAAAGTTAAACATATACAGCTAATACCCATAGATAAACTACAATTACTATTAATAGTTGTAAGCAATAGTGGAATAGTAAAAAATTCCATTATAAGACTTGAAGAAGAAATAGCTGAAAATCAGTTAGAGAAGATATCCAACTTCTTAAATCAAAATCTTAAGGGTTCAACTATTAGAGATATAAAAAATGATTTAAATGAAACTTCAATAAAGGAAATATATCAGTATAAGGATACTATTGAAAGTATAATTCCAACCATAAGCAAATCTATGGAAGACATTAGCAATATAGAGCTTTATTCCAATGGGATTAATAAGATTTTAAACTTTCCAGAATACAAGGACTTGGAAAAGGCTAAGAGTTTCATGAAGTTTTTTGAAGATGAGGATTCTGTAGTGGATATATTATTGAATAATCAAGCTAACAAGGGTATAGATATTGTAATTGGTGAGGAAAACGCCTATGAGCAGATAAAAGACTGTAGTGTACTTACTGCAACCTACAGACTTGGAGATAAAACCATAGGTAAAATTGGTGTTATTGGTCCTACTAGAATGGATTATATACAAGTAATCAACACCCTACAAATGTTTTCTAAAAATATTACAGAGTTGATTGACATACTAATCAAGACATAGATACCTATAATATATAAGAGGTGATTAAGTGAAGAGAAACAATGAGGAAAATTTAGACTTTGAAAATGAACAAGAGGCTGAGAAGGAAAATGAAGATCAGCTAGAGGATGCTTTAGAATTAGATGAGAAATTAGAGGAAAAGAATGATGAAATCAACAGTTTAACCACCCAGCTTTTAAGATTACAGGCTGATTTTGCAAACTTTAGGAAAAGAACTGAAAAAGAAAAAACTAATATTGTAAATTATGCCTTAGAAGATTTTATTTGCTCTCTACTGCCAATACTAGATAATTTTGAAATTGCAATGGAATCTAGTGAAGACAAAGAAGATCCTTTCTATAAGGGCATAGAATTAATTTACAATGATTTACAAAATTCTTTGAAATCAAATGGTGTAGAGACTATTGACTCCCTAGGGGAGGAATTTGATCCTAATATTCACCATGCAGTCTTTATGGAAGAAAGTGATGAATATGAGTCAGGTAAGGTTATAGAGATTCTTAAAGCAGGTTACAGACTGAAAGACAAAGTAATTAGACCTACCATGGTCAAAGTAGCAAAATAATAATTTACTAGGAGGAAAATAATTATGGCAAAAATTATAGGAATTGATTTAGGAACAACAAACTCAGCAGTAGCAGTAATGGAAGGTGGAGAACCTACATTAATAGCTAACATTGAGGGTAATAGAACAACTCCATCAATAGTTGCTTTTACTAAGGACGGAGAAAGACTAGTTGGAGAAACTGCAAAGAGACAGGCAATTACAAATCCAGAAAGAACAATATCATCAATAAAAAGAGAAATGGGTTCAGACTTAAAAATTGACATAGATGGTAAAAATTATTCACCAGAGGAAATATCTGCAATGATACTTCAAAAGATTAAGGCAGATGTGGAAAGCTATTTAGGAGAAACAGTAACAGAAGCTGTTATTACTGTTCCAGCATACTTTACAGACAGCCAAAGACAGGCTACAAAAGACGCTGGTCAAATAGCAGGCTTAGATGTAAAGAGAATAATAAATGAGCCTACAGCAGCAGCCCTAGCTTATGGATTAGATAAGGTAGAAGGACAACATAAGATTATGGTATTCGACCTTGGTGGAGGTACCTTTGACGTATCTATATTAGAACTTGGAGATGGGGTTTTTGAAGTTCTATCTACAAGAGGAAACAACTCCCTAGGTGGAGATGACTTTGACTCAGTTATAGTTGATTATATAGCAGAAGACTTTAAAAAAGAAAATGGTGTTGACCTAAGAACAGATAAGATGAGTTTACAAAGATTGAAGGAAGCAGCTGAAAAAGCTAAAAAAGAACTTTCTTCAACAATGTCAACAACTATAAACCTACCATTTATAACAGCTACACAATCAGGACCATTACATTTAAATCTTGATCTTACAAGAGCTAAATTTAATGAACTTACTTCACACCTAGTAGACAAGACCCTAGGGCCTGTAAGAGAAGCTTTAAAGGATGCTGGACTTTCTGCATCAGAAGTTGAAAAAATACTCTTAGTTGGTGGATCAACAAGAATACCAGCTGTACAGGATGCGGTTAAGAATCTTATAGGAAAAGAACCACAAAAAGATATAAACCCAGATGAAAGTGTTGCTATTGGAGCAGCTATTCAAGGTGGAGTACTATCAGGAGAAGTTAAGGATCTATTACTTCTAGACGTTGCACCTTTATCCCTAGGTATTGAAACACTTGGTGGGGTAACAACTAAATTAATAGAGAGAAATACAACTATTCCTACAAAGAAAAGTCAAACCTTTACAACAGCAGCAGACAATCAAACCTCTGTAGACATTCATGTACTTCAGGGTGAAAGAGAAATGGCTAATGACAACGTTACCCTTGGAAGATTCCAATTAAGTGGAATACCTTCAGCACGTAGAGGAGTTCCACAAATTGAGGTAACCTTTGATATAGATGCTAATGGTATAGTAAATGTAAGTGCCAAAGACTTAGGAACAGGCAAGGAACAAAAGATTACTATTACCTCATCAACTAAATTATCAGATGAAGAAATAGAAAAGAAAATAAGAGAAGCAGAGCAATTTGCTGAAGAAGATAAAAAGAAAAAAGAAGGAATTGAAATAAGAAACAACGCTGATTCAATGGTTTATCAAACTGAAAAAGCCTTAGGAGAATTAGATGATAAGATTACAGAAGAAGAGAAATCAGATGTAGAAGCTAAGCTTGAAGCCTTGAAGAAATCACTTGAAGGTGAAGACAATGAAGACATTAAAAAGAAGACAGATGAATTAACAGAAGCATTCTATGCTATTTCAGAAAAAATGTATGATCAAAACCAAGAGGCATCTGGAGAAGAAGCTGACCAAGATGAAGATGTAGTAGATGCAGATTATGAAGTCGTAGACGAAGATGAAGTAGAAGAAGAATAAAAAATAAACAATTAAAATAATCAAACTTAAGCTAAATCCTATGATTTAGCTTTTAAGTTTGGTATAATGATAAAGGTTTATATTAATAAAGGTTGGTGAAGAGATGTCTAAAAGAGATTATTATGAGGTTCTGGATATAGATAAGGATTCTTCTTCTGAAGATGTAAAGAGAGCTTATAGAAGAAAGGCAAAGAAATATCACCCAGACTTAAATCCAGATAATCATGAGGCTGAGCTTAAATTCAAAGAAGCTAATGAGGCCTATGAAATACTTAGCAATCCAGAAAAAAGATCTGCTTATGACAGATTTGGCCATGCAGGAGTTGATCCCCAAGCAAATGGAGGATTTGGAGATTTTGGCGGATTTGGTTTTGATATGGGAGATATATTTGATATCTTTACTGGAGGTGGATCATCAAGAAGGCGAAATGGTCCAGTTCAAGGTGCAGATTTAAGATATGATTTGGATTTAGAATTTAAGGAAGCAGTATTTGGGGTAGAAAAAGAAATACAAATAAGAAGAGAAGAGAATTGTCATGTATGTGATGGGTCTGGTGCTAAACCAGGAACTTCAAAATCCACGTGTAGCCAGTGTGAGGGTAGTGGTCAAGTAAGATATGCCCAGCAAACACCCTTTGGAAACTTTGTGCAAACAGCTACTTGCGATGAATGTGGAGGCAGTGGAGAACAAATAGATACAAAATGTGAAAACTGCGCTGGTAGTGGAAGGGAAATCAAGTCTAAAAAGATTTCTGTAAAGGTCCCAGCTGGAGTAGATAGGGGTTCAGTTATATCCATTAGAGGAGAAGGAGAAGCAGGATTAAGAGGAGGACCTAATGGAGATTTATATATATATCTTGATGTTAAAGAAGATCCTGTATTCAAACGTGTTAAAAACAATATTCATTTAGAAGTGCCAATTTCCTTTACTGAGGCAAGTTTGGGTGCAGAGATAGAAGTTCCAAGCTTAGAAGGTATTGAAAATTTCACTATAGATCCGGGTACACAGACTGGTAGTCAATTCAAGATTAAAAACCTAGGAGTTCCTTATCTGAGAAGAAAGGGAAGAGGGGACCTTGTATTTACAGTTAAGGTAAAGGTACCTACAGAATTAAATGACAAACAAAGGGAATTATTATTAGATTTTGCAAAGGAAACAGGAGAAAATTATAAAAAAAATAAAAAAGGTTTCTTTGAAAGAGTTAAGGATGTCTTTCATTAAAAACAATCACCATGGTGGTTGTTTTTTTGTAATAAGATAGTGTATAATTGACTAAGTGATAAAAAAGGATGTGTTATTATGAAGTGGACAGAGCTTAAGATAAAAACTGAATCTAAATTTGAAGATTTTGTATCAAGTGTCCTATATGATTTAGGTGCAACAGGCTTGGCTATAGAAGATCCTAATGATATTTTACAGCTTGAGCAAAGCGAAACTAACTGGGACTTTATTGACTCAAAGTTGATAGATTTAGAAGAAAACCAGTTGGTAATAAAAGCATATTTTTCAGAAATAGAAGATTTAGACCAGATTGTTTCACATCTAGAGGATAGAATTAAAATGAATCCACTTATTGATAACAAAGACATTCTAATTACTTTAACTATTCTAGATGATAATGATTGGTCAGAATCATGGAAAGAGCACTACAAACCCTTTAAGATAGGTGAAAATATACTTATTAAACCTAGTTGGGAAGATGTTGAAGAACTAGAAGGAGATATAGTTATAGAATTAGATCCAGGCATGGCCTTTGGAACAGGTACCCATGAGACTACTTGGCTTTGTACAGAAGCCATAGAAAAATATCTTGAAAAAGGTGACACCCTCTATGATATTGGATGTGGAAGTGGTATATTATCCATTGTTGCAGTAAAGCTTGGCGCCTCAAAGGTCGTAGGCGTAGATTTAGATCCGGTATCCGTAAGGACTAGCAATGAAAATATCAAGATAAACAAGGTAGAGGATAGGGTTAAGATTATAGAAGGCAACCTGCTAGAGGTAATAGATAAGGAAGCTGATATAATAGTTTCCAATATAATAGCAGAGGTAATAGCCGGTATGGCTGGAGACTTGAAAGATAAATTAAAAGATGGTGGAATATTTATCTCCTCTGGAATAATACTTGATAAGATAGAACTAGTTGAAAATGCATTAAGGGAAAATGGATTTGAAATATTAGAGATAGTTAAGAAAAATGAGTGGGCACTTATTGTATCAAAAAATAGAATTGGAGATTAAAGGTGAATAGATTTTTTATAAATAAAGAGCAAATTAATGAGGATAGGATAGAAATATTAGATGGAGATGTAAAGCATATAAGAGATGTGCTAAGGTTAAAGCAGGGAGATGAGATTGAATTAGCCTGTGAAGCTAGGATTTATATTGGGCAAATAGAAGATATCCAAAAAAAGAAAATAAATCTAAGGATAAAGGATCACTACCAGGGAAAGAATGAGGCTTCTAGAAATATTATACTATACCAGGGAATTGCAAAGGGAAACAAGATGGACTTTATCTTGCAAAAATGTACAGAAATTGGAGTTAGTAGGTTCTATCCCCTGGAAACAATAAGGACAGTAGTAAAGATAAAAAATGACAAAAAAGCTAATTCAAAAATAGATAGGTGGCAGGAAATAACTGAACAGGCAGCAAAGCAAAGTAAAAGAGATATTATACCTGGAGTAGAGATGCCCCTAAACTTTAATCATATGATTGAAGAGCTTAGAGGCAAGAAACATATTATAGTTCCCTATGAAGATGAAAGACAGGAATCATTAAGGGATTCTTTAAGTTCAATTGAAGGAGAGGATATTCACCTAGTAATAGGACCTGAAGGTGGATTTGACCCTGAAGAAATAAAAAGGCTAAAAGAAATAGGAGCTAAAATTGTTAGTTTAGGACCTAGAATATTAAGGACGGAAACAGCTGCATTGGTTGCTTCTACAATGATATTTTACGAATTAGGAGATTTAGGAGTGGTTTAATGGAAAAGGTTACATTTCATACCCTAGGTTGCAAGGTCAACCAGTATGAGACAGAGGCAATGGAAGAATTATTTGAAAAAAGTGGATATAAAATAGTAGATGAAGATCAAATAGCAGATATATATGTAATAAACACCTGCACAGTAACCAATTTGTCAGATAGGAAATCAAGGCAAATAATTAGAAGGGCAAAGAGAAAAAACCAGGAAGCTATTGTAGCTGTGGTAGGATGTTATTCCCAGGTATCTCCTGATGAAGTGGCTGCCATTGAGGGTGTTGATATTATAATAGGCACTACAGATAGAAACCATATTGTGAGCCTATGTGAAGAAGTAAAGGCCATAAAGGGTCAAATCAATATAGTTAGAAATGTTAAAAGTCAAAAAGAATTTGAAACAATTAATATAGATACAATTAAGGGAAAGACAAGGGCCTATATGAAGATACAAGACGGTTGCAATCAATACTGCAGCTACTGCATCATACCCTATGCTAGAGGACCAATTAGAAGTAGGGACCTGGAAAATATAATAAGTGAAGCTAAGAAACTTGCCCTGGCTGGATTTAAAGAAATAGTTCTTACAGGTATTCATATAGCATCCTATGGCAAGGATAAAAAAGATATAAAGCTAATTAATGTTTTAGAAGAGCTGGGAAAATTAGAGGGCATAGAAAGAATAAGATTTAGTTCCATAGAGCCAACCCTTATAGATGATGAATTTATGGAAAGATTAGTGGAAATAGGAAAAGTATGTGATCATTTTCACTTATCCCTACAATCAGGCTCAGATAGGGTGCTCCAAAGAATGAATAGAAAATACTCTACTAGGGAGTATGGAGAAATTGTTGAAACCATTAGAAAACACATGCCCCAGGCTGGCATTACCACAGATATAATAGTTGGATTTCCAGAAGAGACAGAGGAGGAGTTTGATGAAACCCTAGACTTCGTAAGGAAGATAGGTTTTTCAAGAATCCATGTATTTAAATATTCACCTAGGGAAGGAACACCAGCTGCAGAATATAAGGAGCAAATAAATGGGAATATAAAAAACCAAAGATCAGAAACTCTAATCTCCCTAGGAGATGAGATGATGAAGGAGTTCAATAATGAATTTATAGGTAAAAACTTATCAGTCCTATTTGAAGAAGAAAGTAGGGATGGTCAGTTTATTGAAGGCTATACTACAAACTACATTAGAGTGAAGAGCAAATTAGATAGAGCTTATCTAGGACAAATTGCAGATGTAAGGATAGATTATGAAGAAGAGGATTATCTAATTGGAGATATTATAGATTAAATATAAAGATATATTATTTGGGAGGTGAATATATTGACAGATTGCTTGTTTTGTAAAATAGTTGATAAGGAAATACCAAGTGATATAATATATGAAGATGAAAAAGTACTTGCCTTTAATGATATAAACCCTCAAGCTCCAGTGCATTTCCTAGTAATACCCAAGGAACATATTAAGTCTCTGAAAGAGATAGATGAAGGGCATAAGGACTTAATGGGACATATAATATATGTGGCCTCTAAGCTTGCTGAGGATAAGGGCCTAGACCAGGGTTATAGGATTGTAAATAACTGTGGTAGTCAGGGAGGACAAACAGTAGATCATATACATTTTCATGTACTGGGCAAGAGAAATATGCAGTGGCCACCTGGCTAAATATTATCAATCTAGGAAATATATCTTTATTTAGTTGAAAAGTTTAAGGATTTGGGGTATAATTATCTAGTACTATTAACTAGATAGAAATAGTATTGAAGTACTCTTGTAATTGAGAGGGGAGGGAAAAATCAATGTCAGAAACCAAAGTAGGAGAAAATGAATCTTTAGAAAGTGCACTAAAAAGATTTAAGAGAGATTGCGCTCGTTCTGGTGTAATTGGTGAAGCTAGAAAAAGAAGACACTATGAAAAGCCAAGTGTTAAACGTAAGAAGAAATCTGAAGAGGCAAGAAGGAATAAAAACAGAAGATAAGTAATGAGCATTGAAAATGTCTCTAGGACAGCAATTTTCGCTGACATGAAAGACTCTATAAAGAATAAAGATATTATTTATAAAAGAATTTAATTTATAATATGTCTAAACAATTCAATATAAAAATTAACCTGGGTGAAGACCCAGGTTTTATTTTCATTTAAAAAATTCTAATAATTGTGTATATATGCATAAGAAGGGTATTATATAATAGATAAGGACAAATAAGTGAAAGGAGGGGTAAAATGAATAAAAAGAGAATAGGTATTATTATTTTGATGCTGATATTACTAACAACATCTACTATAGCATTTGGTGAATCAAAGGGAAATGTCTATGTAATACCAATAGAAGGTGAAATCAACAAGGCAACCTATAGTTTTGTTAAAGAATCTATGGAAGGTATAGATCCCAATACTACAGATGCTATAATATTTGATATAGATACCTATGGAGGTTTGATAGACCAGGCTATAAACATTAAAGATCTCATAGTATCATCACCTGTACCTACCATCTCCTATATAAATAATAAGGCAGTTTCAGCAGGAGTACTTATAAGTATAGCAGCTGATGATGTTGTAATGACAAGCTCTGCAACTATAGGTTCTGCAGAAACTATACCCAATGAAGAAAAGGTATTGTCCATGTGGAGAGGTGTTTTAAGAGATACAGCCCAGCTAAAGGGCAAGGATGCCAGGATAATTGAGGCCATGGCAGATAAGGATATAGAGATAGAAGGTATAATAGAAAAGGGCAAACTCTTAAATCTAACATCCTTAGAGGCTGAGGAATATGGTATTTCAGATTTAACAGCCAATACTTATGAGGAGATATTAGAACACTTTGAAATAGAAGAGGCAAAAATAGTAGAAATAAAGGAAAATTTAAAGGTAAAACTTACAAAATATATAGCAAGTCCCTATATAGCTAGTGTATTGCTAACTTTAGGATTTGTTGGTATGGTTATAGAGATACTAACCCCTGGATTTGGATTTGGAGGAACAATTAGTATTATTGGATTTGGCCTATATTTTGGAGGGAATATCCTAGCAGGAAATTCAGAATGGACATCACTTATACTATTTATAACAGGACTAATCTTGTTAGTAGTGGAGGTAATCGTTCCCGGTTTTGGTTTACCTGGCATAGGAGGCATACTCTTTGTATTCCTAGGAGTAGTGCTGGCAGTGGATTCAGTTTCAACAGCCCTGTTTTCACTTAGTGTTGCTATTATAGTAACCGCCCTAGTCACAGTCTTCTTGGTAAGGATGGGCTTTAAGACTAAGCTTATTAGCAAGGTGGTCTTGAAATCGAACCATACTACAGAAAGAGGCTATCTATCTACTGACAGTATGGATATGTATATAGATAGGATAGGAATTAGTCAAACAGAACTTCGCCCTGCAGGGTTTATAATTATAGATGGTATGAAGCTGGATGCATTGGCTGAAAGTGGCTATATCTCAAAAGATACAGAGGTAAGAGTAGTTAGGGTTGAAGGATCAAAAATATTTGTTAGGAGGGTTTAATTTATGGGAGGAGTATTTTTTCCAGTAGGAGTAGCAGTAGTAATTATAGTCTTATTAATTCTTTTCTTTACATTTGTTCCAGTGGGATTATGGGTAACAGCCTTTTTCTCTGGTGTAAAGATTTCAATGGCAACGTTGATAGGAATGAGACTTAGAAGAGTAGCACCATCAAGGATAGTAAATCCGATGATTAAAGCTACAAAGGCAGGACTTAATATTAACATTGATGAATTAGAAGCACATTTTTTAGCAGGTGGTAACGTAAATACATTGGTAGACGCTTTAATAGCAGCTCAGAGGGCTAATATACCTCTAGAATTTGAAAGAGCAGCTGCAATAGACTTAGCAGGTAGAAATGTACTTGAAGCAGTACAGGTATCTGTTAACCCTAAGGTAATAGAAACTCCAATAATTGCTGCAGTATCTAAGGATGGTATTGAAGTAATGGCCAAGGCAAGAGTTACAGTTAGGGCCAATATTGAGAGATTAGTTGGGGGAGCAGGAGAAGAAACTATAATAGCAAGAGTTGGTGAAGGTATTGTAACTACAGTAGGTAGTTCAGACTCTCACAAAAATGTTCTTGAAAACCCAGACAGTATTTCAAAAACCGTACTTGGAAAAGGACTAGATTCTGGTACAGCATTTGAAATCCTATCTATAGACATAGCAGATGTGGATATAGGTAGAAACATAGGTGCAAAACTGCAGATGGACCAGGCTGAAGCTGACAAGAGAATTGCAGAAGCTAAGGCAGAAGAAAGAAGAGCCATGGCAGTAGCAAAAGAACAAGAAATGATTGCTGAAGTACAGTCAATGAAGGCAAAGGTTGTTGAAGCAGAGGCACAAGTACCTCTAGCACTTGCTGAGGCATTGAGAAGTGGTAATCTTGGTGTAATGGATTATTATAATATGAAAAATGTATTAGCAGATACTGATATGAGAAGTTCTATATCAGACATAGCTGATGACGACAAGAAGAAGAATTAAGGGAGGGATAAAATGTCCAGTCCTATTATATTCTTTGTAATAATAATAGTTATAGATTTAATATTAAAATCTAATAAAAATAAGAAAAAATACAGAGAAAATTCTAGCAGAAGAGTGGATCCTTCTGGAGATAGAGCAAGACCAGCAGAAGAAGACAGAAGATCTGGTAGAACTCTTAGAGATTTAAGAGAGATGATGGAAGAAGAGTTTCAAAAGCTAGATGGAGATAGGAAGGATCTATCTACTAGGAAAGTTAAACCTGAAAATATAGAGAGTAGAGATTTTGATACTCCACAAAAAAGAGAAGACAGGGCCAGGCAAACTAGAGATCTAGCCATAGAAAAACAAAGGGCAAAAGTAAATGAGCATTCAGAACTAGAAAAGAGCAGAAGACTCACTAAGGAGCGAATGTTTGCTAGCTCTAGGCTAAGTGATAGCCAGGTTCCTCTAGCAGGACAGGATCCAAAGAGAAGAATGGATGACTATGATTTAGGAGAAAGAAAAAGACTGTCAATAGAAGTAGAAGCTAAGGCAGCTAGAGATAAAAGTGCAGGGTCTCACAAGTTTTTTAATATGGAAGAAGACCTAATTAAGGCTGTAGTATATTCAGAAATATTAGGAAAACCTAAGAGCATAAAAAAATAAATTAATTAAATAAAAACATCTATAGGATTATAGGCAATAGAGGATTATTGTCACTTGCTATAGATGTTTTTCTTTAATTGGATTAAAAGATGGGAGAAAGCAGAGACAGCTATAAAAACATAGAATTATAAGCAAACTTATGTTATTATTAGTTGGTGGAGATCTTATCTCTACAGTGAGCTTAAGCCTATGGACAGAGATAAAATGAGGAGGACTAATTTGAAAGAAGTTATAGAAAAGAAAACAATAGAAATAGAAGATTACAATGTAATAAAAGAAATTTTTGGAGATTATGATGAAAATATAAATATAATCAAGGAAGAATTGAATATAGATATAGTAGTACGGGAAGATAAAATTGAATTATTTGGCAAGGAAAAATGGATAGACATAGGTGAAAAGCTTATCCTGAATTTAATAGAAATAATTAAAAAAGAGAAAAAAATCAATAAGGAAGATATTAGGCACTCCCTTCAACTACTCTTAGAAGGAAATGGAAATTATGCCAAGGAGCTTTTAAACAAGGTGGTATGTGTAACAGCATCTGGAAAAAGCATTAAGCCTAAGACCCTTGGTCAAAAGAGATATGTGGATTCTATAAAAAATCATGATATAGTATTTGGAATTGGTCCAGCTGGTACAGGAAAGACCTACCTAGCTATGGCTATGGCAGTTCAAGCCATGAAAAACAATGAGGTGAGTAGGATAATAATAACTAGGCCAGCAGTAGAGGCAGGGGAAAGTTTAGGTTTTTTACCAGGAGATTTTCAGGAAAAGGTAGATCCCTATTTAAGGCCTATATACGATGCACTCTTTGAAATCCTAGGAGCAGAGACCTGTGCTAAGTTTATAGAAAAGGGATTGATTGAAATTGCACCTCTTGCCTATATGAGAGGTAGAACCTTGGATTCAGCCTATGTAATCTTAGATGAGGCTCAAAACACAACAAATGAACAAATGAAAATGTTCCTAACTAGACTTGGTTTTGGTTCAAAGGCCATAGTAACAGGAGATATAACCCAAATAGATCTGGCTGTAGGAAAGAAATCTGGTTTAAAGGAAATTACAAAAATCCTTAATGAAGTTAGGGGAATAGACTTTATATACTTGACAAAGACAGACATAGTTAGGCATCCTCTTATTCAAAGGATAATCGAAGCCTATGAGAAACATGAAGCTAAAAACGAGAAAAAATAGGAAGTGTGAAATGGAAATATATATTGACAATAGACAGGAAAAAGTAGAAATAAGTGAAGAGATCAATGATCTAATAGAAAAAGTTATAGAGGCAATCCTCCTGGATGAGCTAGGATCTCTGGACTATGAGATTAGCATTAGTTTTGTAGATAATAAGGAGATAAGAACTTTAAATGCAGAATACAGAAATATAGACAGGGAAACAGATGTGCTTTCATTTCCCATGGAGGATGATTTTGATCTACCAGGGCCTAAGATCTTAGGAGATATAATCATATCTATGGAAAAGGTCATAGAACAGGCAGAAGACTTGTCCCATCCTATAAAAAGAGAAATAGCCTACTTGACAGCCCATAGTCTCTATCATCTTCTAGGATACGATCATATAGATGAGGATGAAAAAATAGTCATGAGAGAAAAGGAAAAGAATATAATGAAAAGCTTGAAAATATTTAAAAACCAAAAGGGAGAATGATCTAGATGAAAAAGAGATCTATAATTAGCAGTTTTAATTATGCAGTTAATGGTATTATAATGGCTTTGAAATCTGAAAAACACATGAGATTTCACTATATAATAGCTCTTTTAGTTATTATATCAAGTCTCTTTTTTGATTTTTCAAAAATAGAGTTTTTAATTCTTCTCTTTGCCACATCCCTGGTTATAGTGGCTGAAATGCTTAATACAGCAATAGAAAAGGCTGTAGACATGATTACAAAAGATTACCATCCCCTGGCTAGGGTTGCCAAGGATATAGCTGCAGGAGCTGTCCTAATAGCCAGTCTCAATGCCTTAATAGTTGCCTATCTTCTTTTTTTTGAAAGACTAAATAACACTACAGATTTGATCTTATTTAAAATTGGGAAATCTCCAGTTTACTTAACCTTTGTAGCCCTCTTAGTTGTTGTGATCCTAGTAATAGGCTTTAAGGCAAAGTTTCATAAGGGAAAGGGAACTCATTTTCAAGGAGGAGCAGTTAGCGGTCATGCAGCTGTGGCATTTTGTGTGGCAACCATAGTGTCCTTCCTATCCCATCATATACTGGTGACAACCCTATCTTATTTTTTAGCCCTGCTAGTAGGAGAAAGTAGAATAGAAGGGAAAATACATAGCATTACTGAAGTAGTATTTGGAGCAATTTTAGGTACCATTATAGGTGTATTAATATTTCAATTATTAGGATAGGAGGAAAAGATGAAAAAGAGAATTATATTAATTTTATTTGCAATTATAATAGGCGTTTTTTCTTTAGGGTGTAGGGAGGAAGAAGGAGAAGTTTCCAGTGATATGGAAGAAGTAGAGGAAGAAGAAATAGAAGAAGTTTTGGAAGAAGTAGAGGAAGAAGAAATAGAAATAGTGGAAGAAAAATTAGGTTTACCATCTCCCCTAAGTGGCCAATACATAGAAGATAGGAATAAGATCAATAGAAGACTAGTAGCCATAATGTTTGACAATCATCCCAGGGCCAGATGGCAGGCAGGACTAAAGGATGCTGAGATAGTGTATGAATTCCTAGTAGAATTTCCCTATACTAGATACCTAGCCCTATATCTGGCAAATGATCCAGAAGATATTGGACCTATAAGAAGTGCCAGACCTTATTTTGTAGCCACTAGCTTGGAATACGATGCACTTTATGTACATGTTGGAGGAAGCCCTGATGCTAAGAGGGATATTTCCAATCTAAAAATAGCAGATATAGACGGACTTACAAGTTCCAACAAAGTCTTTTGGAGAAAGTCTCATAAAAAAGCTCCGAACAATATGTACTCTAGCATGGATGCTATTAGGGCTGAGGCTGAAAGAAGAAATTATAGAGAAGATACCAGCTATAGACCCTTCAGATTCTATGAAGATGATAGGGAACTAGGGGGCAGGAGTGCAAATAAGGTGGCTATTAACTATAGAAAAGACAATACCAGTGGCTATGAATATGACAGTGAAGAAAAAACCTACAAGAGATACAAGGATGGAGAATTACATATTGATGAAAGTGATAGTTCACCAATAAGAGCAAAGAATATAATAATACAAAGAGCAGATACAAGAGTTGTAGATAGCATAGGAAGATTAGATATTAATTTAGAAGGCAGTGGAGAGGGTATATATATAAGTAATGGAAAAGCTATAGACATAAGATGGGAAAAGAGATCAAAGGACCAAAAGACCTTGTACTATATAATGGATACTAAGGAAGAATTGATACTAAATCCAGGCATAAGCTGGATACAAATAGTGCAAAATGATACGGAGATAGTTTTGGAATAGGAGGTTACCATGGATAGGGAAAATTTAATAGAAAAAGCCCTTGAGGCTAAGAAGAATGCATATGTACCCTACTCTAACTTCCATGTAGGAGCAGCAATTGTGATGGAAGATGGAAGCATATATAGTGGATGTAATATTGAAAATGCATCCTACACACCTAGTATATGCGCAGAGAGAACAGCTATATTTAAAGCAGTATCAGAGGGAAAAAAAGAAATTAAGAAAATCGCCATTGTAGGGGATGGAGATATGACCTATCCCTGCGGCGTATGCAGACAGGTTATTAGAGAGTTTGGAAGGGATGCAGAGATTATAGTAGCTAATTCTAAAGAAGACTACAAGGTCTATACCTTAGAAGATCTCCTGCCCCATAGCTTTGGACCAGAGGATTTAAAACAAATAGAAAAGGATAGTGATTAAATGTATAAATCAGGTTTTGTTACAGTAATAGGTAGACCAAATGTTGGAAAATCTACCTTGTTAAACCAGGTAATAGGGGAAAAGATATCTATAATATCAGATAAGCCTCAAACTACTAGAAATAAAATTCAATTAGTTTACACAGAAGATGAAAGCCAAATTGTATTTATAGACACTCCCGGCATACAGATGCCTAGAAATAAATTAGGAGAATATATGCTTAAGATGTCAAGGTCTACCCTGGAAGAGGTAGATGTATTGACATTTATGATAGACAGCAGCATGAGCATTGGAAAAATGGATAGCATGATAATAGAAGATCTAAAATCTATCTCAACTCCAAAAGTTCTTTTAATCAATAAAATAGATGAATTGCAACCAGAAGATGTGTTACAATTAATCGATAAGTACAATGCTATGGATATGTTTGATCAGATAATACCTATATCAGCCCTACACGGAACAAATATAGACAAGTATGTTGAAATCTTAAAGGAAATGATACCTGAAGGACCTCAATACTTTCCAGAGGATATGATAACAGATCAGCCGGAAAGATTTATCATATCAGAGATCATAAGAGAAAAGGCTCTTATAAACTTAGAGGAAGAAATACCCCATGGTATTTATGTAGCTATAGATAAGGTAAAGAAAAGACCAGACAAGGATTTAATAGATGTATTTGCAAATATATACTGTGAAAAGAAATCCCATAAGGGAATAATAATAGGTAAGAATGGTTCTAAGTTAAAGGAAATAGGCATGCAGGCAAGAAAAGACATAGAACTCTTACTTGGATCCAAGGTAAATTTACAACTTTGGGTTAAGGTTGAACCAAATTGGAGAGAAAAGGAAAACAAGGTAAAATATTTTGGCTATGAATAGTCAGGAGTAATATAAAATGAGAACTGAAGGCATAGTATTAAGGGAAATACGGTATAAGGATTCTTCAAAGATACTAAGCATATATACAAAGGAACATGGAAAAATCTCAGCCATGGCAAGAGGGGCCTATAGACCAAAATCCGGTATAGTAGCTAGCACTCAGCTATTTTCTTATAGTGAGTATGAGATGTATGAGGGCAAGCAATTTTATTATATAAACCAAGCCCATATACTGGAGAGCTTTTATTCTATTAGAGAAAATATGGAGCGTCTTTCCTATGGCTACTATATGCTTGAATTGCTTGATAAGTCTATAGAAATAGATCAGAAGAGCAATAGTCTATTTTCCCTCCTTAAAAAGGGATTGGAAATAATAAGTGAATTAGAAGAAGACTTTCTTAAATTTATAGTTGCTTATGAAATCAAATTTATATCCTTTTTAGGATATAGGCCAGTTCTTCATAAATGCGTCCTATGTGGGGGAGAACTAACTAGCAATTCTAGATTTAGTATTGTAAATGGAGGACTGATTTGTTCATCTTGCTTTAAAGGAGATTATTCAGCTCAGAAAATAGATGCTGAGATTTATAGGACAATAAATCATTTTCTATACACAAAATTAGAAGAGGTTGAAAAAATAGAAATTCAGGAACAATCCCTATTTAGATTACACAATATATTAGTTGATTATATACTTTATAATATAGATAGGAAGAAATTTAACTCTTTACAATGGATAGAAACTTTAAAATTTAAAGAATAGAATATATACTTGACAATAAAAGGCAATATGCTAGATTTATAGTCAGTATTTATTCTTAACAAAGTAAAACAGGGAGGTTGTTATTATGTACTTTCAGGATCTAATGCTGAAACTACTAGATTATTGGGGAAAAAAAGGCTGTATTATATCAGAGCCTTATGATATTGAAGTTGGAGCAGGTACTATGAATCCAAACACATTTTTAAGATCACTGGGACCAGAGCCATGGAAGGTGGTATATGTTGAGCCATCAAGAAGACCAGCAGATGCAAGATATGGTGAGAATCCAAATAGAGTCTATCAGCATCATCAATTACAGGTAATACTTAAACCATCTCCTGAAGATGTTCAAGAATTATACCTAGATAGTTTAAGGGAAATAGGAATAGACCCATTAAAGCATGATATAAGATTTGTTGAAGATAACTGGGAAGCACCTACCCTAGGAGCCTGGGGACTTGGATGGGAAGTCTGGCTTGATGGTATGGAAATTACTCAGTTCACCTACTTCCAACAGGTAGGTAGCATTAACTGCGAGTTGGAATCAGCAGAACTTACCTATGGCCTAGAAAGAATAGCCATGTATATACAAGATGTAGATAATATTTTTGATATTCAATGGAATGAAGACTTTACTTATGGAGATATATTCAATATGAGTGAATACCAGAACTCTGTATATAGTTTTGAGTCTGCAAATGTAGAGAATCTCAAGGAATTATTTAACATGTATGAAAAAGAAGCTAATGCTACGATAGAGGAAGATTTAGTAATTCCAAGCTATGATTATGTTTTAAAATGCTCCCATGTATTTAATGTATTAGATGCTAGAGGTGCAGTATCAGTATCTGAGAGAACAAATTATCTTGGCAGAGTAAGGAGTTTAGCTAAAAAAGTAGCTTCCAAATATGTAGAACAAAGAGAAGAAATGGGATATCCTCTAATAAAGAAGGAGGGTGGAAAAGATGAGTAAAAATTATTTAATTGAAATTGGAGTAGAAGAATTACCAGCAAGATATATAAACAACGCCTTAGAACAATTTAAGAATAATACGGTTCAATTACTTAAGGAAGAGAGAATAAATTATGAGGAAATAAAGGCCTATTCAACTCCTAGAAGGCTTACTCTTATGATTTACGGATTAGATGAAAAGCAATCAGATCTAGATGAAAAGCTTAAGGGACCTTCAAAGAAGATAGCCTTTGACAGTGAAGATCAGCCAAGTAAAGCATTAGAAGGCTTTATGAGAGGCCAGGGAATAGAACTTTCCTCCATATATATAGAAGACTTTAAGGGTGAAGAGTATGTTTTTGCAAACATTTCAAAGCCTGGTAAGTTAATAAAAGATATTTTACAGGAAAATATAGGAGACATAATTAAGAGTATAAACTTCCCAAAAACTATGAAATGGGGAGGAAAGAACATTAGATTCTCAAGACCTATAAGATGGATCCTATCCTTACTGGATAGTGAAGTCCTAGACTTTGATCTTGAGGGGATACCAGTTTCTAATAGGACCAGAGGACATAGGTTCTTAGGAAGTGACAATATTGAAGTAAATAATATAGATGAATATGTAGAACTTCTAAGGGAAAACTATGTAATAGTTGACCAAGAAGAAAGAATGGATATTATAAGATATGGTTCAGAAAGATTAGTAAAAAGCAGGGGAGGAAATCTTCAAAAAGATGAAGAACTTCTACAGGAGATTACAAACATAGTAGAGTACCCTACTCCTATTATAGGAAGAATCAAAAAAGAATATCTTGAACTTCCAAGAGAAGTAATCATAACACCTATGAAAGAACATCTAAGATACTTTCCAGTCCTAGATGACAAGGATAGACTGCTTCCTTATTTTGTTACAGTGAGAAATGGAAATGATGAGCATATAGAAACTGTAATAAAGGGCAATGAAAAGGTATTAGGGGCAAGACTTGATGATGCTAAGTTCTTTTACAATGAAGATATAAAAGTTCCTTTAGAAAGCTATGTGGAGGAGCTAAAGGGTATAGTATTCCAGGACAAGCTTGGCTCCCTATATGATAAGACTAAAAGAGTTGAAAAACTTGCAGTGAAAATTGGAGAAGCTCTGGAAGTAGGAGAAAATACAGAGGACAATGTAGAAAGAGCAGCCTACCTAGCCAAGGCAGATTTAGTAAGCAAGCTGGTAACTGAATTTACTGAGCTTCAAGGTATAATGGGAATGGAATATGCAAAAATATCTGGAGAAAATGAGATTGTTAGCCTTGCTATTAAGGAACAATATCTACCTAGATATGCAGGAGATAGCCTTCCAACAACTACAGCAGGAGCTATACTGAGCATAGCAGACAAGCTAGATACCATAGTAGGATTATTTGCTATAAATATTCACCCAACAGGAAGTCAAGATCCCTTTGGACTAAGAAGACAGGCTCTTGGGATTATAAATATAATACTGGATAAAAAATTAAATGTATCCATAGAAGAATTATTAAAGACAGCCCTCTATATATATGTAGATGTAAGTGGAATTGCCTTTGATTATAATAGAGTAAAAGATGAAATAACAGAATTCTTTAAAATAAGAATTAGAAATATGTTTATAGATATGGGAATTAGATATGATATAGTAGATGCAATTATTGATTCTAATTTTGATGATATATATGATATGAAGATAAAGGTAGACAAGTTAGATCTATGGTTGCAGAGAGAAGATGTTTCTGATATACTACATTCCTTTAAGAGAGTATCAAACCTAGCTGAAAAAGCTGATTCAGATGATGTGTCTAGAGACCTTCTAACTGATGATGAGATAGAACTATATGAGAGCTACAATAACTTAGAAGAGGACATAGAAAGTGCAATGGATAACAATGAATACGATAGGGCCCTTGACCTACTTGCAACCCTAAAGGATCCTATAGATAGATACTTTGACAATGTAATGGTAATGGTTGAAGATGAGGATGTAAAAAACAATAGACTTGGTTTGCTGAGAAAGATATACCAGACCATGAGGGAAATATGTGATTTATCAAAGATTGTAAACTAAAGAGATATGCTGGAGGTGAAGGTGTCATTCAATTAAATGAACGTCAAAAAAAAATAGTACAAATAGTTAAAAAGAATGAACCTATTACATCAGAGGCTATTGCATCTAAACTTAAATTAACAAGAGCCACCCTTAGGCCAGATTTAGCAATCTTAACCATGTCTGGTCTCTTAGATGCAAGACCAAAAGTTGGATATTTCCATACGGGGAAAACTGATCTAAGCTATATTTCTGATAAGATTAAAAGCATAAAAGTTTCGGAAGTAAAATCCATGCCTATTGTAGTAGATGAGTCTGTAAGCCTTTACGATGCATTGGTTTCTTTGTTTTTAGAAGATGTAGGATCTATATATGTTACAAACAATGGATTTATAGCAGGTGTGGTATCTAGAAAAGATTTCCTTAAATCCATGATGGGAGATATTGATCTAGACAAGGTTCGTATAGGTATGATAATGACCAGGATGCCAAATTTAATCTATATAGAAGAAAAGGACAGCATCTTAGACGCTGCAGTCAAATTAATAGACCATGAAATAGATAGTATTCCTGTCCTTGAATTAGATGAGCAAGCTCAGGAGTACAGGATTACAGGAAGAATAACAAAAACCAATATAACTAGATTGTTTGTTGAATTAGGCACAAATGAATAAGGAGGGAAAAGATGAGTAAAGATATAACTATATATGTTCTATCAGATTCTGTAGGAGAAACTGGAGAACAATTGACTAGGGCAGCCCTTAGTCAGTTTAATTCTGGAAATTATACAATAAAAACATTTCCCTTCATCATTTCAAAGGATCAAATAATAGATGTATTTAATCTAGCAAAAAACAAGCCTAGCGTTTTAGTATACACCCTAGTAATTGATGATTTAAAGGACTTTATTATAGATATGGGTCTGGAATTGGATGTACCCACAGTGGACTTACTAACACCAGCTCTAGAAGCTATGGAAGAAGTCTTAGGATTCAAACCAAAGGGCGAATCAGGCCTTATAAGAAAGCTTGATGAGAATTACTTTAAGAAGGTAGAGGCAGTGGAATTTGCTGTAAAATATGATGACGGGAAGGATCCAAGAGGGATAAAAAAAGCTGATATAGTATTAACAGGCATATCAAGAACCTCTAAGACACCCCTTAGTATGTACCTGGCCCACAAAAAGTATAAGGTTGCCAATGTGCCCCTGGTACCAGAGGTTCAAGCACCAGCAGAACTCTTTGAAAAAGAGAGAAATAGAATAATTGGTCTTGTAGCAGATCCCTACAAGCTAAATGAAATAAGGCAGGAAAGGCTTAAGGCACTGGGTTTATCCTTTAGTGCTAATTATGCCAATGTATCTAGAATAAATGAGGAATTAGAATATTCTAGAGAGATAATGAAAAAACTAGGATGTTTGGTTATAGATGTTTCAAACAAGGCAATAGAAGAGACAGCAGGAATAATTATAAATCATATGAGAAAGAATGTAGATAACAACTACCTAGAATAGGAGTGTTTTGAGAGGCACTTCTATTTTTCATTTACATATTAACAAGGTGAAATTTTAAATATACAAGGATTAATACATAAACTTGTGGTATATATATAATAATAAGGATGTAAAATTCAATTGTAACTAAAAGGGGTATAGATAATATGAATATAAGAGAAAAAACACAGAGGTTAGAAGAAACTCTACTATCTCCTAAGGCAATGAAAAGTATAAAATCACAAGGAAGACAAAGACAAGAAGAACAATGTAAGATAAGAACAGATTTTCAAAGGGATAGGGACAGGATAATCCACTCTAAGTCATTTAGAAGACTTAAGCATAAGACTCAGGTTTTTGTGGCTCCAGAGGGAGATCACTTTAGGACTAGACTTACCCATACCCTTGAAGTGTCACAGATAGCTAGGACCATAGGTAGGGCTCTTAGATTGAATGAAGACCTTATAGAAGCTATTGCCCTTGGTCATGACCTAGGTCATACACCCTTTGGTCATACAGGAGAAAGGGTCTTAAATAGACTCCATCCAGGAGGCTTTAAGCACAATGAACAATCTCTTAGAATTGTAGACCTTTTAGAATCTAAAAAAGATAAGATAGGCCTTAATCTTACCTATGAGGTGAGAGATGGAATAAAAAATCATACTGGAAGCACTCTTCCAGCAAGTCTGGAGGGCCAGGTTGTAAAATATGCAGATAGGATAGCCTATATAAATCATGATATAGATGATGCCATAAGGGCAGGAGTAATAAAGGCACAGGATATAGACGAGGAGCTAACAGAAATATTAGGAGCAAGTCATGGAGAGAGAATTAACACCATGATCTTTGATATAATAGAGACTAGTATAGATAGAGACGGGATAAAGATGAGTAAGCATATAGGAGAGGCTACTTCAAGACTCAGGGAATTTATGTTTGAAAATGTATACCTTAACAATTATGCTAAATCAGAAGAAACAAAGGCTGAGTATGTAATTGAAGAGCTTTATAAATATTATATGAAAAATAGTGAAAAATTGCCAAAAGAACATATGGAAATATATGAAGCTTCAGACCATAAACTAGAAGATATGATCTGTGATTATATAGCAGGAACAACAGACAGATATGCTGTAAATCTTTTCAATAGTATTTTTATTCCAGAACCATGGAAAAAATATTAATGATAGAAAAAATGTATTTATATGATTTTTTGGTATATAATTAGGTGATTAAATGAAAGGCTATATAAGTGAAGAAAATATAGAAAAAGTAAGAGAATCCACAGACATAGTTGATCTTGTTGGAGATTATTTGCAGCTTAAAAGAACAGGGGTAAATTATGTAGGACTCTGTCCTTTCCACAATGAAAAAACTCCATCCTTTACTGTGTCAGAATCAAAACAATTTTTTCATTGCTTTGGTTGCGGGGAAGGTGGAGATGTAGTAAGCTTTATTATGAAAAAAGAAAACCTTGATTTTCCAGATGCAGTAAGACTTTTAGCTGACCGAGCAGGTATAATGCTGGAAGAATCTACCCCTCGGGATGTAGAGTTAGCCAATGAAAGATCCCGAGGCTATAAGATCAATAGAGATGCAGCCAGGTTTTTCTTTTCAAAACTTTGGGAATCAGAAAGGCAACTTAATTATCTGAGAAATAGAGGTATTGGAGATAGGACCATTAAACAATTTGGCTTAGGATTTGCACCAGATAGTTGGAACTCTCTCTATGATCATTTAAAGTCAAAGGGATATGAAGACGGGGCAATAGAAAAAGTAGCCTTAATAGGAAAAAGATCTAAGGGAACTGGTTATTATGATAAGTTTAGAAACAGAATTATCTTTCCCATTATAAATACCAAGGGCAATGTCATTGGTTTTGGAGGAAGGGTAATAGATGATACCATGCCTAAATATTTAAATTCCCAGGAAACCTATATCTTTAATAAGGGATACAATCTTTATGGCTTAAATCTACTGGATAAGTTTTCAGATAAGAAAAGGATAATCTTAGTAGAAGGTTATATGGATGTAATAGCCTTATTTGCCAATGGAATCAATTATTCAGTGGCAAGCCTTGGTACAGCACTTACAGATAGGCAGGCAAAGCTTGTAAAAAGGTATGGCAAGGAAGTCTATATAGCCTACGATGCAGACCAGGCAGGTATAAAGGCCACTGAAAAAGCAGTAGCTATCCTTAGAAATCAAGATATAGAGCCTAAAATAATCAACCTAGACCCCTTCAATGATCCAGATGACTTTATAAGGGAAAGGGGACTGGCTGAATTTGAGGATAAGATTAAGAATGCCTATAAATATATTGACTATAAAATATATATTAATAAGAAGAAATATAATATAGATGAAATAGATGATAAAATAAAATTTACCATAGAAATAGCAAAGGATATAAAAACATTGAAAAGCCCTATTGAAAAAGATATATATATTGATAAAATATCTAAAGAAATGAATATATCAAAGGATGCTATGGAAAAAGAAGTATTTGGAAGAAGAACAAAGCAAACACCCTATAGAAGATATGAAAGCACAAGAAGGGTACAGGGAGAGAAAACCGTACTTCGTTCAGGTGATTTTATGGCAGAAAAAGAATTAATTAAATTAATTGTATATGATAGGGAGTTTTATGATATAATTTCAGAGGCAATTTCTTTAGAAGAGTTTAATAATAAAGAGTGCAAAGAATTATATAGATTAGCAAAAGGGATATATGAGAAGGAAGAAAGCATAGACAAGGAGAAAATGATCACTGCTATGGAAACTATAGAAGATATAGACATGGAGCTAGTGAAAAACATTTTAAATGCAAAAATTAAGTTTCTTCCAGAAAATATAGATAAGATCATTGTTGATCTTATAGAAAAAAAGAAGATAAACAAATTAGAAGCTAGAAGAAATGAAATCAACAAGAGGATAAAAATGCTAGAGATAAAACAAGATAAGGGCTCTGAGGAAGAGACGGAATTCTTAAATCTTTGTGCTGAATTAATAAACTTAAACAAAAAATTAAACCTCAATAGAGCTGAGGATGGGAGGTAATTTGGTTGACTGAAGCCAAAAATGAAAATGTATTAAGCAAGAAAAATATGACCAAGATCAATAAATTGATCCAACAAGGAAAAAAAGATGGAAATATAACATATAAGGAAATAATGGACAGCTTTGAGAAAGTAGATTTAGATCCAGAAGAAATAGAAGAAATATATCAAAAATTAGAGGATTTAAATATTGAAATAATTGGAGAAAAAGATGAAGAAGAAGATGAGGAAGAAATTAATAAGGCTGCTCTAGAAGTTCCCAAGGGAATAAATGTAGATGACCCAGTTAGAATGTATTTAAAGGAAATAGGTAGGGTAGATCTGCTTACTGGAGAGGAAGAGGTAGACTTAGCTAAGAGAATGCAGGCTGGAGACGAGACAGCTAAGCAAAAGCTAGCAGAAGCCAATCTAAGGCTGGTAGTTAGTATAGCAAAGAGATATGTAGGAAGAGGTATGCTATTCCTAGATCTTATCCAGGAGGGTAATCTAGGACTAATGAAGGCTGTAGAAAAGTTTGACTATACAAAGGGCTTTAAATTTAGTACTTATGCTACTTGGTGGATAAGACAAGCTATAACCAGATCCATAGCTGACCAAGCTAGAACTATAAGGATTCCAGTTCATATGGTTGAAACAATCAACAAACTTGTAAGAGTTCAAAGACAATTGGTACAGGAGATAGGAAGAGATCCAACTCCAGAAGAAATTGGAGAAGAAATGGATATGGATGTGGAGAGAGTAAGAGAAATAATGAAAATTGCTCAAGAACCAGTTTCCCTTGAAACTCCTATAGGAGAGGAAGAGGACAGTCATTTAGGAGATTTTATACCAGATGAAGAAGTTCAAGCTCCAGCAGATGCAGCTACTTTTACTATGCTAAGAGAGCAGCTATTTGAAGTGCTTGAAAGCTTAACTCCAAGAGAGCAAAGTGTTTTAAGGCTTAGATTTGGACTAGACGATGGAAGACCTAGAACCTTAGAAGAAGTAGGAAAGGAATTTGACGTAACAAGAGAAAGAATCAGACAAATAGAAGCAAAGGCACTTAGGAAACTAAGGCATCCAAGCAGAAGTAAAAAACTTAAAGATTTTCTAGAATAAATAAGATTCGCATAGCCATGCGAATCTTATTATAATATCTTAAAAGGAGTAAAAGATGAAATTATCCAAAAGACTACAAAAAATAGCAGACCTAGTAGGGGAGGATTCCATAGTATGTGATATTGGTACAGACCATGGATACATACCTGTCTATTTAATAAAGAACAATATATCAAAAAAAGTAATTGGCACAGATATAAGTAAGGGCTCCCTTGATAAAATAATAGAATTAGTCCAGAAAGAAGCTTTGGAAGATCGGATTGAATGCAGATTGGGAGATGGACTAGACATCCTAGAAGAAAAAGAAGTAGATAGCTTAATTATTGCAGGCATGGGTGGTATATTAATATCAGAGATCTTGGAAGAAGGAAGAGAAGTTACTGAGCATATAGAAAACTTTATACTCCAACCCATGGTAGGTTCAAAGGAGCTTCGTAGATACTTAGTAGATAATGGCTATAAGATAATCTCCGAGGATCTTTTATTTGAAGAAGGTAAGTTTTATGAAATAATCCTTGCTGAAAGAGGAAGGCAAAAGATAGATAAGGACATCCATTATGAAATAAGCCAGTTGCTGATAAGGGATAGACATCCACTACTTAGAGAATTTCTAGAATATAAGATAAATAAAGTCAAAAAGGTAATGGATGAAATAAAAGATATAAAAACACAAGGCTCAAAGAAGAAATATAAGGAACTTAAAAGTCTATTAAAGGAATATGAGGAGGTAGTTGAAGAAATTGAAAGCTAGAGATATTATAAAGGCAATGAATAAATGGGCAGACCCAAAGCTCATTGATCAATGGGATAATACTGGATTTCAATTAGGTAATGAAGATAAGCATGTAAAGAAAATATTAGTATCCTTGGACCTAGATAGGAAAATAGCGGATTATGCTATAGACAACAACTATGATATGATTATTAATCATCATCCACTTATATTTAAACCTATAAAGAGCATTACCACCAACAATTACAAGGAGAAAATCCTATATGATTTAATAAGGTCAGATATAGTAGTATTTAATGCCCACACTAACTTAGACAGAGCTGAAGGTGGAGTAAGTGAGGAACTGGGAAGGATACTAGGATTAAAAAATATGACAAGCCTATCCCAAGTGGAAGAGGGACAAGCGGCTTATGGTAAGGTTGGAGAAATAGAGACTATAGAATTAATGAAATATGTAGACTTTGTCAAAGAAAAGTTGTACATAGATTATTTAACCATATATGGAGAGAGAGACAGGAAGATTAAGAGAGTAGCCCTATGTGGAGGCTCAGGATCAGACTTTATACATGATGCATACATTAGTGGTGCTGATGTCTATATAACAGGGGATATTAAATATCATGAAGCCCAATTGGTGGATGAATATAAGATTACCCTTATAGATGCAGGCCATTTTCACACTGAAAAAGTTATACTAGCTAAAATAAAAGAATATCTAAAAGAGAATTTAGACCATAAGGACTTAATCATAGACATATGTGATAAGGCAAGTCCAGACTACTGTATATACTAGAGTAAGGGGTGAAGGGATGAATCAATTAGATTTACTATGCTTATTAGAGAAGCACTATGATTTGTTAGCAGATTATGAACTAGATAAAAAAGATTTGAACAAAGCTTATAAAAAGGACAATAAGGACAAGGAACAAAGAAAACTAGAAAAGAGCTTAGAGAAAAGGATAAATAAAAAGCAGGCTTTAGAAGAAAAAATGACTAAAACAGAAAAGCTGCTAAAGGAATATGAGTTTTTAGCAAAGGAAACTGGAGACAAACTTTATGGTGGAGAAATAAGTGATATTTCCCAGTTGGAAGCTTTAAAAGAAGAAAGTGATAATATTGCTAAGATAATCAATGAAAATGAGACTTATCTAATTGAATATATGGAAGATATAGAGAAGATAGAAGAGAAATTACAAGAAGAAAAATCTCAATTAAATGAAATAATAAAAGAATTTGAAATATTTAAAAGTGATTATACAAAGAAGGAAGAAGAGCTGAATAAGTATATTAATAAAGAAAATAAGGAAATCCAAAATAAAGAACTAGACATAGATAAGGACACCCTAAAGAAATATAAGGCTATAAGAAAAACCAATAAAACAGCTATAGCCTATATGAATAATGGGACCTGTAAGGGTTGCAATATGAATATTGCCACTTACTTAGTAGAAAAAGTAAAAGAAGCAGATGATGTATATTATTGTGAAAACTGCGGAAGGATACTATGTCTACAAAAAGCATGAATACATTGATATAAAGAGACAATTATGTTATAATTATAATGTTAGGGAGTAAGTTGAATGGTCGCGTGCATATGCATGAGGAAAGTCCGTGCTCCATAGGGCAGGATGCTGGATAATGTCCAGTGGGGGTGACCCTAAGGATAGTGCAACAGAGAGA
>CAZGQG010000024.1:0-28915 GCA_964527205.1 uncultured Tissierellaceae bacterium
CTACTGCATCTGGATCTCTTCCTTCTCTTTCTCTAAATTCCATAGCTAATTCATAACCTAGAGTTTCTACTCCTGCTATTCCAAATGGAGTATATAGGGAAGCATTAAAGTATCCTGTTTCCTCTAACATTACAAGGAATGTATAGAAAAGCTCTGGTCCAACTGTAAGTTGTACAACTTCAGCACCGTAAGCTTCACATTTTCTAGCTTTTTCTATGATTTCTGGTTGTCCTTTTCCTTCTGAGTCATAGCACTCTTGAACGATTATACAATCTAAGCCCTGCATAGCTGCTTGAGATGCAACTGCTGCTCCATAGTTTCCTGATGTAGCTGCTATAACACCCTTGTAGCCTAATCTCTTTGCATGGTAGCATGCTGTAGCTGCACGTCTTGCCTTAAAGGATCCTGAAGGGTTGCTTGCTTCGTCTTTTAAGAAGATTCTTGCTCCCTTTCCTTCTGGTGCATATTTTCTTGCAAGTTCTGTAATGTTTTTTAATTCTAATAATGGTGTGTTACCTACTCCTGTAGCACCTTGAATTTCTATGATTTCTTCTAGAGAATAACCTGTTTCTTTCATCATTCTTTCGTAATCAAATTTTAAGTTACCTGTTTCAAAATCATCATAGTCAATCCCTACTGCTTTTTTCATTATTTCTGGCCTTCTAGCCATTACCGCTTCATAACTCATATCTTTACTCATTATTTATTCTCCTTTCCTAAGATCTCTCTTGCTTGACGTCCAATGTATAGTAGCTCTGGTACGCCTTTACCAAAATCATGCTCCCAGTAAGGATCTACTTCTAATAATTCTCCCTCAACTGTTCTTCCAATGTAAGTTTCAACCTTTACCTTGTCTCCAATATTTGCTTCTTCGTCTATTAGGAAACCTTTAACCCAAAGTTCTAATGGTACTTGTTGTGTGTCTTCTGGTATGTTTGTAGCTCTTTCTCCTACCTCTAATACAACATCATAAATTCTTACCCAATCTCCACGCTTTGCATCCATTTATACCCATCCTTTCATTTAATAAATACAGTGAAGAGCCTAAACTCTTCACTTTTTTATTTTAGTCTTCTTCTATAAGATCTCTCATGTCTCCCATAATTGCTCTAGGGATTGGAAGATCGATCATAGTCTTTAATCCTGGTCTTGCATTTATTATATTTGGTATCATATTAACCGTCATTGCTATTGTTCCAATTCCACCAGGTACTTCTGGAGTAATTGCCATATTTATATCTGGATTACCCTTAATAGTAATATAGTCTCCTGTAGATCCACCTTCAAGTTGTGGTTCTACCTGTTGTGGATGAACCATTTCTATCTTAAGTTCTCCATCAACATAACCGTAACCCTTCATGTTACATCCTGCTACGTCTCCTTCTTGTACTTCTGCATGAGGAGCTTTTCTATATACTGAGGATACTATAGGAGCTCTAGTAAGCTCTACTTCGTCACTTAATTCCCATCCAAGTCCATCTGCTATCATTTGAATTGATTCTGGGAATCCAACATGACCATCTAAGGTATCTTCTTCTACTCTTTTATTGAATTCATCAACACTTATTCCTACACCCTGTCCATGCATTACTGCTGGTCCAAATGGTGAAAGGTTGTTTACTCTTTCTGCTCTAATGCTGTCAACATCTATGGATGCACCTGTAAGAGTTAATACTAATAAGTCCATTATAAGTCCTGGATTTATTCCAGTACCTAGTACAGTAACACCATTTTCCTTAGCTAATCTGTCTATTTCCTTTGCTAATTCAGGTTCTTGAGCCTTAGGATATGCCATTTCTTCTGCTGTAGAAACAACATTAAGTTTTCTTTCAACACAGTATTTGATTTTTTCAAAGTTGTCCTTTGTGAAAGAATCCGTAGCTAGAACAACTATATCAGCTGCTCCTTCTTTGATTACATCTTCATAGGATCCAGCAATAAGATCTTCTCTGTCTCCTCTTTCCATATCTAAGAATTCATACATACTCTTGCCTATCTTTGGCCCTCTTACTATGGCTCCTACTACGTCTACTCCCTTTTTGTTAAGAAGCATTTCTGTAATTCCTGCTCCCATTGATCCTAATCCCCAAACTATTACCTTTACATTCTCTTTTCTCATTTGAGCACCTCCATTTTTTATAAATACTTATACTCTATATACATGCAATAAGCATGCCATACTTTATGTCCCTTACTACTATATTATAGGCCTTTTTGCCCAATAATGTCAATAATTTCTAGTGTTTTTCTTGTAATTCACTTATTTTGACAGTTTTTTTGCCCCCTGTGCAAGTTTTTTTGCACTACAGCTTATATTTCTTTAATTTGTATTGTAGGGTCTGTCTTTTAATCCCTAATTCCTCTGCAGTCTTTGTTATATTTCCCATATTCTTTTCAAGACTGCTTGCTATTATATCCTTTTCAATATCATCTATGATTTCTGGCAAGCTCTTATCCTCCATTTTTTTTATATCTATAATAGAAGACTTAAAGGCCCTGTCTTCCACAAGGTGAAAGGATGATAAAAAATCATCTTCATCTAAGTACTCCTTACCATCAGCTACAATATTCATAGCCCCTTCTATCACATTGGAAAGCTCTCTAACATTGCCTGGCCAATCGTGTTTGAAGAATAAATCCTTAGCTCCTTCAGAGAGGCCCTGGATGTTTTTATCCAAGATAGAATTATACTTATCTATAAAATGCTCGCACAATACATATATATCCCTTTTTCTTTCTTTTAAACTAGGTATTGGTATATAGATTACATTCAATCTGTAGAAGAGGTCCTTTCTAATGCTGCCATTTTCCAGGCTTTTGTAGGCTTCTTCATTTGTGGTTGCTAGGATTCTCACATCTACAGCTATATCCTTAGTACCTCCTACCCTTCTAATATAGCCCTCCTGTAGGACCCTAAGTAATTTTGCTTGAAGGGATAGGGACATGGAGTTGATCTCATCTAACATAAGGGTTCCACCGCTTGCCTGTTCAAATATACCCTGCCTTTCCGTGGCTCCAGTAAAGCCTCCTTTTTCCGTTCCAAAGAGGATTCCCTCTAAAAGCGACTCAGGTATGGCTGCACAGTTTTGGGCTATAAAGGGCTGATTTCTTCTTATTCCATCATAGTGGATACTCTGAGCAAATAACTCTTTTCCAGTTCCTGTATCCCCATATATTAGAACAGAGGATGATGATTTACTTGCTTTTTTAGCAATTTCCTTGGCCCTAAGAAGCTTTTCATCCCTGCCTATTATATCTTCAAAACCGTATCTTCTTATCTTACTCTTGTATCCACCCTTACCAGCCTTGCTAGTCTTTAACTCACCCTGCAGGTCCAGCATCCTATGGGATAATTTCCTAAGCTGGGTAATATTATTGGCTATTTCAAGGGCTCCAACTATGACCTCATCTTCATATAGGCCTATGGTTGAGTTAATAGAAGTTATCTCTTCTCCCTTAAAGTTAAAGTAGGTTTGGGTCCTGTTTAGGATAGGCTTTCCTGTCTTTAAAACCTTGATAAGGGTAGAGCTATCCTTGTCAAGGCTGGGAAAATTAGAAAGCATTTCCTTTTCCAGGACTTCCTTCCTCTCTAGGCCTTCTATTTGAGCCATAGTTTCATTATAGACCACTGTCTTTTTTTCTGTATTGATTACATGTATGCCTATGTCTCCATAATGCAAAATATTTTGCACCAGAAGTTTGTCTATATTTTTTATTTTCATCTTATCATCCTTAATTTTTCAAGATAATTGCAGCTAACATCCTATTACTTGTTTTTTCTAGCCTATAGGAATATAGAATGTCTAGATTGGATGCAGTACAAAACTCAGTTGAAATAATATTTTCTTCTCTTATACCCCCCTGGATTAAATTGGACTTATTGGTCTTCCAAAGATCAAGGTAGGTCTTCTTATTCTTTAATAGAATTAAATCATCAGCATCCTTGTGTTTAGACCTGAATAATCCTTCCACATCAGGGCCAATTTCATAATGAGCTTGGCCTATGGAAGGTCCTATAACTGCTACTATATCCTTGGCTTCTGAACCGTATTCTTTCTTAAAGACACCTATCATAGCTCCAGCTATATTATCAAGACTGCCCTTCCAACCTGCATGGGCAAGGCCTATGACCTTTTTTTCCGGATCATAAAAATATAGGGGAACACAGTCTGCATGATAGGTGACCAGGGCTATTCCAGGCTTATTTGTTATGAGACCATCTAGTTTTTCCTTCTTTATATCCTTAGAGTCCTGGTCTTTTATAATTCCAATATCCCTGCCATGGACCTGGGAGGCCATATAGATGGACTCCTCTTCTAAATCTAAGACTTCAGCTAGGTCTCCTATTAGATCTTCCTGATTCCAGCCTATTCTAGTTGAAAAGAGATGGTCTAATTCTCTGTATCTATTTAATTCTTCTACTTGTAAATATAAGTGATCTTTCTTATTTTTTCTTAGCATAGTTCTTCTCCTAATCTTATTCTTCTAATATTTTCTTTAATTCTTCCATAAAGGTATTAAGGTCCTTAAACTGCCTATAGACTGATGCAAACCTAACATAGGCTACCTCGTCTAGGTTTTTAAGCTTTTTCATTACTAACTCTCCCAGGTAGTCAGATGTAACTTCCTTGTCTAGGGAGTTGGATAGGATCGTTTCTATTTCATCCACTGCCTTTTCTATGCTCTCTATGGAAACCGGTCTTTTTTCACAGGACTTTATTATTCCATTTATAATCTTGTTCCTATCATAGGCCTCCCTGTTTCCATCCTTTTTTACTACTATTATAGGGATTTGCTCTACCTTTTCATAGGTTGTAAATCTCTTTTCACATTTGTTGCATTCTCTTCTTCTTCTAATTGCCTGTCCTTCATCTGTAGGTCTAGAATCAACTACCTTTGAATCGTAAAATGAACAGTATGGACATTTCATCTTGTCACCTTCTTTATATAGTTTTTATGTAAATTATAGCATATTATCCTCAATATGATAATTTATATCAATAAATTTTAAAAAAAGCGCATCTCTTTATAAGATACGCTCTAGGATAAATCTTTTTTATTTGCTTTTTCTTCTTCTTAAAAATATTGGTATATCTAGTTCATCTTCTTCTGCAAGTAGGTCTTCCTCGGACCTAGTTCCATCTTCCTCTAGTTCTTCTTCTTTAGAAGTTTCTGGACTTTCTGCCACAGTCTTAATATCAAAACCAGTAGCTATTACAGTTATCTTGATTTCATCTTCTAGACTTTCATCTATTCCAGCACCAAATATAATATTGGCATTCTTGTCTACAGATGACCTAATAAGGTCTGCTGCTTCATTAACTTCAAATATACCTAGGTCTGCTCCACCTGTAATATTTAAAAGTACGGATTGAGCTCCTTCTATAGATGTTTCAAGTAAAGGTGATCTTACAGCTTGTTTAGCCGCCTCTGTAGATCTATTGTCTCCAGATGCAGTACCTATACCCATGTGGGCTATACCTTGGTTACTCATTATAGTCTTAACATCTGCAAAGTCTAAGTTTATTAGGTTTGGAACAGCAATTAAATCTGATATACCCTGTATACCCTGCTTAAGTACTTCGTCTGCCATTTCAAAAGCTTCTACCATAGTTGTCTTTTTGTCAGCGATTTGAAGCAATCTGTCATTTGGAATAGTAACTAAAGTGTCTACAAATTCTTTTAGTTCCTTTACTCCTTCTTCTGCCTGTCTTAATCTCTTAGGTCCTTCAAATGTAAAAGGTTTAGTCACTACTCCAACAGTAAGAATCCCCAACTCCCTGGCTATCTCTGCTACTATAGGTGCTGCTCCTGTACCGGTTCCTCCACCCATACCTGCAGTAATAAATACCATGTCTGCACCCTTTAGAGTTTCCATTATTTCATTTCTATTTTCATCTGCTGCCTTGGATCCAATCTCTGGATTTGCTCCTGCTCCAAGCCCACGAGTTAACTTTTCACCTAATTGTAGCTTTACTTCTGCTCTTGAAGAGTACAGGGCTTGTCTGTCTGTGTTCATAGCTATAAAGTCAATACCTCTAACACCTGAGTCAATCATCCTATTTACAGCGTTATTCCCTCCGCCACCTACTCCTATTACTTTGATCTTAGCTAATTCATCAACATCAATATCAAAATCAAACATTTATTTTCCCCCTTGTCTTATATAGTATTTTACCTGTTAATCAACTATTTTTCAATGATTTTATTATCTTTCTTTTTTGTTAAGAGATTTCTCCTTATTTTAGCAAAGTTATCAAAAATCCTACCACCAAAGGTAAGTATTGCTGCGTAGTATAGGGGAACTCCTAATATATCTCCAAGATAAGCTAAGAATGCCGCTATTATTGCATTGCCAAAAAATCCTGAAACAAACATTCTGGCATCAAAGGTCTTTTCTAAATTTGCTCTTATTCCTCCAAATACAGAGTCCAAAGAGGCAAGTATAGCCACTGAAACATATAGTGAATAAGTTGCATTATAGGTAAAAGGTAAAATAAATCCAATTACTGCTCCTAGTAATATTCCTATTAAGGCAAAAACCAAACTAATCTCCCTCCCCTACTGGCTTGGCATATTTAAAATCAAGGGAACCATCATAGGCTGGTATAATAACCCTATCCTTAACTTCTATGTCAAAACCTTTATTGTAAACATTTTTTAATATATCACCATTGGTTCCAGATGCAGTTACTGCTGCTGTTAAAAGCTTGCTATCCCCTATTGCCTTTATTACAAAGGGAGTTCCAGAGCTCTTATCGTTGATTCTTATAATAGGGCCTCCACACTTTATTTCTGATGTGGACATTACCCTTTCTCCATTGATACTTATGGCTTCAGCTCCTGCTATTCTAAGATCATTTAAGATATTTAATATATCTACATCGTGTATTAAATCCCTATTAACATCAAACCACCAATCTCTTTTTTCCTGGTTGTCATACATGGATATTTCTATCCCTGGTCCTTCTAGTTCTGTGGCTCCAGAGTAGGTTTTATTTTTTTCTAAATCTAAATTTAAGACATCTATTATATTGTCATCTCCCTTGGATATGCTTTCCATGACAATAAGTTCTTCCTGCTTTTGCCTTTCTATCTTTTCTAGTTCTAATAACTCTTTTTTTATACTCTCTATTTCATTTTTAGTCATTTGCAAAGATTTTATTGTTACAGGCCTGTGGGTTTCTAAGTCCATATTTATCTGCATTGCAATAAATATGCCTAGGCCAACACTAAATAAGCTTATGATAATTTTAGGGCTAATTTTCTTCATCTCTTACCCCCCTAATTGGAATCCTCTGTAGGATTGGCATATATAAGTTCTTTTATCCTCTTGTATCTAGGAATCTCTATAGATGTTTCACTGTTTAACTGTACTATATAATCCCATTCTCTTAGATACTGTACTACTCCACCCTTAAGGCTTAGGGCTGATTCTAATTTTTGTGGATCCCCTATGGCCTTTACTATTATAGGAGAGTTTGTAGATACACCATTGATTTCTATGTGATTGCCTGCCCTTTCTATCTCAGTAAAGGCAGTGTATCTTTGATCATTAATCGATATGGCCTCTGCATCTGCAGCATTTAGGACAGATATGACCATAAGAACCAGATGCAAGTCGTCCACTATTGTGTATTCCTGACCAAATTCAAATTGAACATCTACTGGAGGATCATTGATCTCCAGTACAATGCCAGGACCTTTAAGATCTAAATATCCTGCCAGCATCCTATACTTCATTGTATCATTATATAGGTTTGTAGTATAGACATCTTTATCTGATTCACTTTTTTCATATTCCTCTATTTTTTCCTCTAATTCATCTATTCTATTTAACTGTGCCTGCTTTTCTCCCTGAACCTTCTTAAGCTCTGTTGCTAGTTCCTGGGCCCTGTATATAGGTAGCACACTATCTCCAACAGTTTGGTTTACAGTTTTTAACTGAATGGATAAAATTATGCCTAAGAAAGCTGACACAAGTAATATTGCTGTATAATTCTTTATATTCTTCATTTTACCCTCCTAATCCTCCTCTAGAACAACTATTGGATTTTCTCCTTTATTCATCAGTATTAGTTTTGTATTGATCTTATTCTCTACTATATCATCTATTATCTCATTTAATAAGTCCAATTTGTACTTTATATTATTTAAGGGGCCAAATTCAACTTCTATATAGTTTTGAAGTGTAATATGGACATTTTTAGGCTCTGTAAGATTTATCTCTTTAAAGTTTGATAAGAGCTCTATTTCTTCAGAAAGCTTTATAAGCTCCACCATATTCTGCTCCTCTGTATCCACAAAGGCATTTACTCCAGGAGTCTTATCCTCTATATAAAAGCCCTCTATGTCCAGTAGGCCTTCACTAATCCTATCTCGATTTTCTAAAATAAAACCTTCTCTATCTAGGATTATAAAGTTTCCCTCTTCTATGATCTGTATCCTATCTTTTCTTTCCTCAACCTCTATAAGTATTCCATCCGGTAGTTTTCTACTTATATCTACAGACTTTATATAGGCTATGTCAAGAATGTGTTCTTCTCCAGCTCTTTTATTTATTTTAAATATATTTTCTCCCTTTTCTATAGCAGAAAACAACTCTATTTTATTTGATATTACCTTGTCATTGCCAATAACACTTATGTCCTGGATGAGAAAAAAGTCTATATTTGTGATTATAAGGAAAATTAAAAGTCCTAAAATTAAAAGCTTGAAAATAAATGAGCTTTTTTTTCTTTTTTTCTTTTTCTTTTCTACTTTAGGGGGCTTTTCCATATTCTCACTCCAATCTCTCTTCTTTTACTTGTAAGGATTTCTTACAAATAAAGCTATCCTAGGAGCCAATAGTCTCCCTGATTATCTCGACTATCTCTTCTGCTGCCCTTACTTTTCCTAGTTTTTTACTATTGGCCTGCATGGTTCTTATCTTTTCAGGATCAGCAATAAGCCTGTTAATTTCCTTCTTTAAAATTTCACCATCCAGATCTTTTTCAAGAATTACTAGGGCAGCACCCTTATCTTCAAAGGCCTTGGCATTGTATTCTTGATGGTTTTCTGCTGTATAACCCTTAGGTACAAGTATACTTGCTATGCCTAGGGCTGATATTTCTGCCAAGCTTATAGCTCCTGCAGATGTTATCATAAGGCTTGCTATATTTAAGGCCTGGGGCATTTCATATAGGTAGGGTAAAACCCTTATGTTTTCACCTAGGTCTATAGCCCCATCCTTTAATCTCTCCATAAAACTATTGTAATGTCTTTTACCGCTTACATGGATAATTTGTATATCTTCACTATTATTATTTGCTTTTATAACTTCATACATAGCATGGTTTAAGCTCTTTTGCCCTCCGCTGCCTCCAAAGGAAAGAACTAGTGGAATATCATCTCTCATATCCAGGGTCTTAAAGGCTGAGCTTCTATCTATTTCAAGTATTTCCCTTCTAATTGGATTTCCTGTTAGTTGGACCCTATCTGGATGTTTAAAATATTCTCTAGACTCTTCAAAGGTAACCAATACCTTATCTACATATCTGGAAAGAATCTTGTTGGTAATACCTGGAAAGGCATTTTGTTCGTGAATAAGGGCTTTTACCCCTTTCTTCTTGGCCATATATACTATAGGCCCGCAAACATAGCCACCTGTACCTATGACAATATCTGGCTTAAATTCATTTAAAATCTTTCTAGAGTCATTGATTCCTAGAATTAACTCCTTTATGGCAAGGAAGAAGTCCTTGTTGATCTTTCTAGGCATTCCCTTTACCCTAACTGTTTTAAAGTCAAAGCCTGCCTTAGGCACCAATTCACTTTCCAAACTATCCTCTGTTCCTATATATAAAATTTCTGCCTTATTGTCTTGTCTTTTTATTTCACTGGCTATGGCCAGGGCTGGATATATGTGTCCTCCAGTTCCTCCACCAGATATTAAGTATTTCATCTATTTCAGCTCCTATCAATATTTGCATGTCTGGAAACATTTAATAATATTCCTATTGCACTCATGTAAACCATAAGTGATGTTCCACCATAGGAAATAAATGGCAGGGTAATTCCAGTAGTAGGCATTGAAGATGTAACTACTGCAATGTGTATAAAGCTCTGTATAGCAATAAGGGCAGTTATCCCTGTTGCCAGGTAGGATCCGAACCTATCCTCAGCATTCCTTGCTATCTTGATTCCCCTCCATATAAGAATCATAAAGAGGACTAGGACCAGGCTTGTTCCCAAAAATCCAAGTTCCTCTCCTATAATCGAAAAAATGAAATCATTATAAGATTCTGGTATGTAAAAAAACTTTTGCCTGCTCTTACCTAGACCTAAGCCTGCAAATCCTCCTGAGCCCAAAGCATAGAGAGATTGCACTGCCTGCCAACCAAAGCCTAATTTATCTGCAAAGGGATCCCTAAAGGCAGCTATCCTAGCTAGTCTAAAGGCATTTTCTTCTCCCCTGGTAGCAAGAAGCAATAGGACTGTTCCTCCACCCATAATAAGAGGTATATTCCATAGATTCATTCCCCCTACAAAGAACATGGCCATAAGTGTAAGGGCAAGAGTCACTGTGGTACTTAAATCCTTTTGTATAAATATTATTCCACAGGCCAGACCAATTATTATAAATCCTGGTATGGTCCCCTGGGTGAATTTTGATACAACTCTTCTCTTAGTATCTAAGAAATTTGCCATATATATAATGGCTCCTATCTTAATGGTATCTGAGGGCATAAAGGATATAAATCCTAGATCTATCCATCTTCTAGCACCCTTGGCTTCATAACCAAGAGGTGAGAATACCATAAGGCCTAAAAACAGGGTAAAAACAAATATAAGAAAGGAGTGTTTCTTCCATATCCTATAATCTATATTCATTCCAATTAAAAGTCCTACTAGGCCTACAACTACTGCAAATAATTGTTTTTTAAGCAGCAAGTATCCATCATCGTATCTCTGAATCGCCTCAGGCCAGGAGGAACTAAATACCATTATTATGCCTATAAAAACTAAGACAAAAGTCGTCATCAGTAGTGTAAAATCAACTTCCCTTCTTGTCTTTAAGGATTTTCGCTTTTCCATATTAATCCTCCTATAGGTCCTTAACTATTTTCTTGAAATCCTTTCCTCTTTCTTCAAAATTAGGGTACATTCCCCAGGATGCACAGGCAGGAGATAGGAGTATCTTGTCCCCTTCCTCCCCCAGTTTATAGGAAAGCTGAACTGCCTCTTTCATATTGTCAACTAAATGAAGATTTCTATAATCATTATTTAGGGCTGCATCTCTTATTTTCTCCCTGGTTTGTCCAAGGAGAACAAGTTCTTTTACCCTTCCCTTAAATGAAGAGATAAGCTCATTGTATTCTGAACCCTTATCATAGCCTCCTGCTATAAGGATAATATCCCTATCCAAGGCCTCTATGGCCTTGATAGTTGAATCTGGATTTGTTCCCTTGGAGTCATTGTAAAATAAGATTTCCTTCTTTTTATCAACATATTCTATCCTATGTTCTACTCCCTTAAATTCTTCTATAGCCTTTGATATCTCCTCTATATCCAGTCCCATGGTATAGGCAATAGAAAATGCCGCCAGTATGTTTTCTAGATTGTGCTTGCCTGGGATTTGAATCTTATCCAGACTCATTATCCTTTTAGTCTCATCTTCTTCCCTGTAAACTATCCAACCATCTTCTATAAATGCACCCTGGTCTAATTTTTCTTCTACGCTAAACCATATAAGATTGGACCTAAGGTCCTTTCCCATGGATCTTAAAATCTTATCATCATAATTTAGGATGGTGTAGTCACTAGAATCTTGATTGATTAGGATTTTTTTCTTTGCATTTATGTAGTTTTCAAATCCCTCATGCCAATCAAGATGATCCGGTGTAATATTTATTATTACTCCTATATGAGGCTTAAAATCTATAGTGTGTTCTAACTGATAGCTACTGGCCTCAACTATTACCATATCCTCCTCTTGAGAATTAGATAGGATGTCTAATATGCCAACTCCAATATTTCCCACAGTATAGGCTTTTTTACCTGCCTTGTTAAATATCTCCCCTGTAAGTTTGGTAGTTGTAGTTTTACCATTGGTTCCTGTTATAGCTAGAATGTTTTTTCCTGATTTCAATCTATAATATAATTCTATATCTGTTATAATTTGGATTTCCTTATTTTTAGCTTCTATTAGTATATCCATATTTGGTGGAACTCCTGGACTCTTTAAGATCAAGTCAATCTTATCCATATCAGGATAAGACCCCTCTAAATATAGATTTGTTTTAATATTATCAATCCCATCTATAAAAGTCCTTAGTTCTTCTTTTGTTTTGGAATCATAAATGCTTATATCCGCTCCTAAGCTTTCCAAGGCCTTAACAGCAGAAAGACCTGTGACTCCAAGTCCAATAACCAAGACATTTTTATTTTCTAAAGACATATTGCCAAGCCTCCTTCTTATATCAAACTATATACCCCTACAAGGCAGAAGATAACTGTAAGTGACCAGAATACAATCACTACCTTGGTCTCCTTCCAACCCTTATGTTCATAATGATGATGGAGGGGACTCATAAGGAAAACTCTTTTTCCTCTTAATTTATAGGATCCTACCTGGATAATTACGGATAGGGCTTCTATAAAATATATGCCTCCTACTATAGGTATTAGCAATTGCAGGTTTAAAAGTACTGCTAGGCCTGCTACTGCTCCACCTAGGGCAAGGGATCCTGTATCTCCCATAAATACCTTGGCTGGGTATGCATTGTGGATTAAAAATCCTAGGCAAGCACCTGCCAGAGCTATGGAAAATATGGATATACTTGCCATATTCCAAATAAAGGCAACTATGGCAAAGAATACAAGTACTATCATGGTCACACCTGTTGCCAATCCATCTAAGCCGTCTGTAAGGTTTACACTATTTACCGTACCTACTATAACAAATACTGTAAAGGGAATATAAAAGAATCCTATATCAAGATTCATCCCTATAAAGGGAACTATAAGTTCAGTATTAAAATTAGGACTGTAATAGAGATAAAGAGAAAAGCCTATGGCTAGAGCAAATTGTCCTATTAGTTTTTGATAGGCCCTAAGCCCTGCATTATCCTTTCTAACTACAATAATATAATCATCAATAAAACCTATTAGCCCAAAGCCAAGGGTAAGAATTAGTAGGATAGAGCTATTAATATCTCTCTTTCCAACTAGGAAAACTGTGGCTATTAGGGCTAGTATAATTATAATACCACCCATGGTAGGTGTTCCTGTTTTCTTTAAATGGGACTGTGGTCCCTCTTCTCTAACACTTTGTCCAATTCCCATGCTTTTCAAGACTGGAATTATAATTGGGCCTAAAACTGCACTTATTAAAAAGCCTATAAAAATAGTCTTTATTAAATCTAGATATTGAATCATTCTTTTCTCCTCTCAAAGCCTTATTTATTATTTTTCAAGTAATCTATTACAATTTGTCTCTCATCAAATTCTATTTTCTTATTATTAATGTCAATGTAGGTCTCATGTCCCTTGCCTGCAAGAAGTATTATATCATCCTTCTTGGCAATGTCTAGGGCATGGTGGATGGCTTCTTTTCTATCAACGATCTTTACATAGTCTCCACCTGCTTCTACACTTCCCTTGATTACATCATCAACTATGGCCTCTGGGTCTTCCCTTCTTGGGTTGTCTGAGGTTACTATGGATAGGTCTGCATGTTTGCCTACGGTGTAACCCATCTCAGGTCTTTTGGTCCTATCCCTATTGCCTCCTGCACCAAAGACTACAATCTTTCTAGCTCTGGCAAATTCATCTATAACACCAAGGACATTTTCCAATCCATCTGCTGTATGGGCAAAGTCTATTATAACTGTAAAGTCAGTAGGGGTTGGGACAACTTCGAACCTTCCTCTAACACCCTCCAGGGCCTCCAAGCCTCTTTTTATATCCTCTATTGATATCTTGTATGAATAGGCAAGGCTGGCTGCAGCTAGGGCATTGTAGACGCTAAACTCTCCAGGAGTATTTAAGCGAATGTCTATACTTTCATCAGGTAAGTTTAACTTAAATTCTATAAAGGAAAGTCCATGTTTAATATGGCTTGCATATACCTCTGCCTTTTCCTTGATTCCAAAGCTAATTATGGGTATATCTGACTCTATTTCATCTACTAGCCTCTTACCATAATCATCATCTATATTTACTATATTCACCCTTTTACTTTGAGAGAACAATTTCTTTTTTGACTGAAAGTAGTTTTCCATGTTCCTATGATGGTCTAAATGATCCTTGGATAAGTTTGTAAAAAGTCCAAGATCAAAACTCATATACTCCACCCTATTAAGGTCTAAGGCATGGGATGATACCTCCATAATACATGTATCTATACCTTCTTCTACCATCTGATCTAAAATACCATGGAGCACAAGGGAGTTTGGGGTGGTATTAGTTATATCTATTTTTTTGGATCCTATTAGGGCTCCATTGGTACCTATGATTCCTATTTTCTTCCCAGCCTCTTCTAGGATGCTTTTTATTAGATAGGTGGTTGAGGTCTTACCATTGGTACCTGTAATTCCTATAAGATTCATCTTTTCCCAGGGCCTCTTATAAAAATTGGAAGAAAACTTTGCCATGGCTTGCAGGGAATCTTCAACCTGGATCAGTGTAATATTTTCATTTTCTATGTATTTTTCACTTACTACTGCCAGGGCACCATTTTCTATGGCAGAATGGATATAATCATGTCCATCTACAGTATATCCTTTTTCAGCAATAAAAAGATCTCCTTTTTCAATTAATTTGGAGTTATTTTTTATTCCCTTAATATCAATATCTAAATTTCCACTTATATCTTCAATCTTATAATTATCTATAATATCCCTTAATTTCATATGCCTACCCACTTTCTTAGAATTTATAAATCAATTAACTTAAAGGCAACTTAAAATTAAGTTGCCTCTAATATAGTACTCTTCTTTTTATTGAAATTCAACTCTTATTTTTACTCCACTTTCTACTTTTTCACCAGGAAGTGGGTTTTGATCTATAGCCTGGCCTTCTCCTTCAAATTCATAGCTAAGTCCTAGATCATCCAAGGTCTTTATTACTTCTTCCTTGCTCTTTCCTACTAGATAGGGCATTTTCAGGTCACTAGACTGGCTCTTTTCCAAGTATAGGTCTACAATGGCACCTTCCCTTATCTCTGTATGAGGAGCTGGATACTGGTTGATTACCAGAGATTTATCTGTTATTTCAATATATTCAGTTGTATATCTTAGGCCTAGATCTGTTAATATTTTACCTGCATCTCCTATTTCCATGCCTGTAAGATCTGGGACTATTATTTCTTCACTTATTCCTTCTTTTTCTTTCTCTGTATATTGAGGTTCTACTTCTAAGTATTTTAAAGTTCTCTCTATTATTTCACTGGCAACTGGAGCTGCTACAGCTCCACCATAGTATTGGCCTGCACTGGGTTCATCTACCACTACTAGGATTGCTATTTCTGGATCATTTATAGGCGCCATACCTACAAAGGAGGCCATGTATTTTCCCCTCATATATACTCCATTAACTAGCTTTTGAGCAGTTCCTGTCTTACCACCTACCCTGTAGCCTGGAACATAGGCATTTGAGCCTGTTCCTTCATTTACCACACTTTCCATTAATTGCAGCATGGTGGCCGCAGTTTTTTCTGATAGGACCTTTCTTTTAACCACTGGCTCAAAGGTCTTTTGAATTATGCCCTCTTCATCAACTAATTCCTTTACTATCCTAGGCTCCATTAAATTGCCTCCATTGGCAAAGGATGAAACCGCTGTAATAAGTTGAATAGGAGTTAGGGCAACTCCGTAGCCATAGGACATGGTGGCTAGGTTTGAGTCCCTTATGCTATCTACATTGGCTGGTATAAGTCCAGCTTCTTCTCCATTTAGGGCAATACCTGATTTTTGACCAAAGCCAAAGGCCTTGATGTATTTGTAAAAGGATTCCTTGCCTAAACTTCTTCCTATATTTACAAAGGCTGTATTACAAGAATTGTTCATAGCATCCACAAAGGTCTGATCGTGATGTGCTCTGTGACACTTAATGGTCACACCTCTTATATCATTTAAAACACCGGAACAATAATAGGGGCTAGCTAGGTTTACTGCATTTTCTTCTAGGGCTGCTGCTCCTGTAATAAGCTTAAAGGTTGATCCTGGTTCATAGATGTCATTGATTGCAACATTTCTCCAGCTATCAAACCACTCCTGCCTTAATTCTTCTCCCTCTAATCCTTCCCATCTTTCTCTTTGGGCATCATCCTTAGCTGTCCTAGGCTCATTGGGATTATAATCTGGCTTTGCTACCATGGCCAGTACATCTCCTGTCTTAGGATCCATAACTATTATAGATATACTTTTAGCTTGATTAAGGGATAAGGCTTCCTCAGCTGCTTGTTCAGCAAAGTGCTGGATGGTTTCATCCAGGGTAAGAACAAGGGATAAGCCATCTAAGGGGTTGTAAATCTTTTCCCCATCAAAGGGCAATTGTCTTCCTGGAGCATCCGTAGTCTTGATCCATTTTCCTGGACTACCAGATAGGTATTGATCAAATGTACTCTCTACACCGTATTGACCATTGTTGTCAATGTCTGTGAATCCTAATATGTAGGATGCAAAGTTTCCATAAGGGTAGTATCTTCTATTATCATCAACTATCTGTATGCCTGGCAAGTCAAGCTCTCTAAGCTCTTTAGCTTCTTCCCTGCTTACCCATTGTTTTATTCTTTCAGTTCTCTTATCCTTACTTACAATTTCTTGCATTTCTTCTTGGTCCAGGCCTAGTACTCTTGAAAGCTCCTGGGCTACCCTTTCTTCTTCATCTATCTTTATATCCATGGGATTGGCCCATACAGTTGAAGCACTTATGCTAACTGCTAGCTTTTGTCCCTTTCTATCATATATAATTCCTCTATTTGATTTTATAGTTATACCCTTGGTCCACTGTCCAATGGCACCTTTTTTAAGTTCTTCTCCCTTATATAATTGGAGATAGCCTAATCTTGCAATTAAAGCTATACTAATAATAATTACTATTGCAAATAAAAAAGATAATCTGTTTTTTGCTGATTTATTAGGCTTTTTCAATATTTTTCCTCCTAAAACAAGTTGCCAATCTTAGCCATGATTAGATCTAGGGCATTGTTCTTCTCTTCAGCCAGACTTTCACCTTGAGAGTCCCCTATTCCTATGTATACTATCTGATCCTTTGTAGGATAATCCATACCCAATTTATATTTGGCCTGTTCTGCTATCATAGGTGAAGATTTCATGCTTTCAAGATCTCCTATAAGGTTAATCTTTGTCTTTTCCAATTCAACTTTTTCTATTTCTAAACTAGTGATTTCTTGTCTCACTTGAGTTATATTAACATATCTAAATAATATAAATATACAAACCCCAGCAATCAAAACAGGAATTGTTAGGAAAAACATCTTTATTAGACTGTTGTTTTTCTTTTGAGCTTTTTTTGCCTGCTCTATCCTCTTTTTTCTTTGCTCTTTGGCTTGTACTTGTTCTTCAGGGTAATATTCCAGTTTTCTTGCTAACATTTTATCTTCCCCCTTCTTTATTTATCCTTTCTAGCTTTTCTGCAACCCTTAGCTTGGCAGATCTTGCTCTAGGATTATATTCTAACTCCTCTTTACTTGCTACTATAGGTCGTCTTGTTATTATTTCTACTTCTCTCTCCTTGTCACATATGCATTGAGGAAATTCTGCTGGACAGGTACAGTCATTAAATAGGTCTCTAAACTCATTTTTCACGATTCTGTCTTCTAAGGAATGAAAACTAATAATTGCAATCCTTCCACCGGTTTTAAGTCTCCCCACCATCTTTGGTATGGATTCCTTAAGTACATCTAGTTCCCTATTTACCTCTATTCTAATGCCCTGGAATGTTCTTTTTGCTGGATGGCCTCCATCCTTTCTAGCGTCCTTTGGTATGGCCTTTTTAATAACCGTCACCAGCTCTAAGGTGGTCCTTATTGGCTTTTCTTTTCTTTCCTCTACAATAAACTTAGCAATTCTTCTAGCCCATCTTTCTTCTCCATAATTAAAAAGTACATCTTCAAGTTCTTTTTCACTATATGTATTTACAAGGTCATAGGCTGTAAAGGAACTTGTCTCGTCCATTCTCATATCAAGTACTGCATCATTGTTATGGGAAAAACCTCTGGAGCTCTCATCTAATTGATGGGATGAGACCCCTATATCAAGTAAGATCCCGTCTATCTTGTCTATTCCCAGCCTGTCTAGGATCTTATCTATATTTTCATAATTATCATGAACAAGGATTACCCTGTCCTTGTATTCCTCCAGTACTTGACTAGCTTTCTCTAGGGCATTCTTATCCTGGTCAACCCCTATTAGCTTGCCCTCAGGTCCTAGCCTCTTAACTATTTCAAGAGAATGACCAGCTCCTCCCAGGGTTCCGTCTAGGTAGATTCCATCTTCTTTTATATTAAGTCCATCTAATACTTCTTCCAGTAAAACTGGTATATGTTTAAAGTCCATATAATCCCTCCGATTATATTCCTAATTCCATCATTTTTTCTGATATGCTTTCATAGCTTAAATTATCATCATCATTGTAGTCTTCCCATTCATCCTTGCTCCATATTTCTATTCTAGTGGATACTCCTATAACTATGGAGTCCTTATCTAATTTGGAATATTTTCTTAGATTGGCAGGAATGGTAACTCTGCCCTGTTTATCTAAATTACATTCACTGGCTCCTGCAAAGAAGAATCTTATAAAGGCTCTTGCATCCTTGTTGGTAAGTGGAAGTGTTTTAAGTTTTTCCTCAAATACATTCCATTCGGATTTTGGGTAGACAAAGAGGCAATTATCAAGGCCTTTGGTCATAACAAATTCCTCCCCTAATTTATCTCTAAATTTTGAGGGAATTATTATCCTGCCCTTTGTGTCTAAACTATGTTCATATTCACCAATAAACATAAGAATCACTCACTTTTTGATATTTTGCACCACTTCGCCCCACTTACTACCACTTACATACTATATTACACTACTTTGTGCAATAAATCCACCATTTATTAGATTATTTTAAATCTTTTTTTAATAAAAAAACTGCTAATCTCAGAGGATTAACAGTTTTTTTATATTTTTATTTTATAGGGCCTTCTCATCTTTTCTTCTTTTATAGAAGAGGAAAGATGCTATTATTATTCCCACTACACTTACTAGCTGGGCAACTCTTATCTGTCCCATCATCAAGCTATCAGTCCTAAGTCCCTCTATAAAGAACCTTATAAAGGAATAAAGGGCTATATAAAGCAGCCAAACTTCTCCCTTGACCTCTTGTTTCTTCCTCCCATACCAAAGTAGAAAAATAAAGACTCCAAAGTTCCAAATAGATTCATATAGGAAGGTTGGATGAACCTTTTGACCCTTTACCATTATACCCCAAGGAAGGTCTGTAGGCCCTCCATGAGCTTCTTGGTTAAGGTAGTTACCCCATCTGCCTATGGCCTGGCCTAGGATCAAACTAGGTGCACTAGCATCTGCCATGGTCCAGAAGTTTATCTTCCTTACCCTGGTAAATACTATGGCCACTATAATTGCAGCTATTATTGCCCCATGTATGGCAAGTCCACCACTTCTAACATTTAAAGCTTCTATTGGATTGTCCCTATATAAATCCCAACTAAATATAACATAATATAATCTTGCTCCCACTAAGGACAGGGGAATCTCCCAAATAAGAAAATCCAGGAAAGTTTCTTCCTTGATTCCAAGTCTTTTAGCCTCCTTGAGAGCAATTATTGTTCCCACAAGTATTCCCAGGGCAATTAATATACCGTACCATCTTACCTCTACTCCAAATAACTGAAACGCAACTGGATTCATAAGCATACCACCTTTTTATAATTTTACTTAAATACTATAGCATATCTAGGATATTTTTACTATTTTTCCAGAGGATTTATAATAGATAGGACCATGTTCTCTTGCCTCATATGATCCTTGAATCTCTCTATTAGGTCCTCATATTTTACAGATTCTAATAGGTCTAAATAATCTATAAAAATAAAGTCCTGGAAATAATAATCAACAAAGTTATTTGCTAGAAATTCTATGGAATTTGATCCCATTAAAAAATCTCCTATGGCATTTTTCTTGATCCTTATAAAATCTTCTTCCCTTAAAATATCCCCTATATCCTTTTCTAGAAGTTTTATAATCTCTTCATATACTAATTTAGGATCCTTAGATTCTCCCAATATAAGGGAATAACCATAGGACTCCTGGCCTGTATAGTAGGCTCCAAAACTAGAATTTATAAGTCCCCTGTCATAGTAGTCATTGTAGAAATTAGAACTTGAGCTAAAGAGAAGGTCTAGGATAAGATTGGTCACTATCTCCTTTTTAACCTGTTCTTCTCCCCTAAGGCCCAGATCATTGTCCTTGATTCCTATATGAAAGACTGGCTTTGAAATGGACATTTTTTCTTCTATTATTTTTTTATTTAAAGCTTGATCTTCATCTCCATAATTTCTACTTATCTTATCCACCTTAGGAAAGTCTTTTTTCTGGGAACTTTCCACTGTATGGACTATGTCCTGAAATTCAAGATCTCCTGAAACCACTAGAATCATATTGGATGGATTGTAAAATGTATTATAGGCCTTGTAAAGTAGTTCCCTATTGATTTCCTCAATGCTGTCACTGGAACCTGCTATATCTATTCTAACGGGATGTTCCTTGTAAAGTGCATTTAGGCAGTTAAAGAACACTCTCCATCCTGCACTATCCCTATACATATTTATTTCCTGCCTAATTATTCCCCTTTCCTTTTCAATATTCTCATCTGTAAAGTAGGGTTTTTGAACAAATTTTATTAGGGTTTCTAGATTCTCATAGAAGTTTTCATCCGTTTCAAATAAATAAGCTGTCCTATTAAAGCTTGTAAAGGCATTGGCATCCCCTCCCAGATCTGAAAAACGATGGAAGATGTCTCCCTCAGGTTCTTGGAAGAGCTTGTGCTCTAGAAAATGAGCTATACCAGCTGGTAGTTGGACCTCTTCTTTAGTTTCTGGATCTATAAAGGAATTGTCCGTTGATCCATAATTTGTTGCCAGAATAGCGTATTTTTTTGTATATCCAGTTTTAGGAATAAAATAAATCTTTAAACCAGATTCTAATTCTTTTAAATATAACTTTTCATCTAACTTCTTGTTTTCATATATTTTTATATCCAAACCTATACCTCCTGGTTTTCTATTCCATCCTTTGAATTCTTCATAAAGTAAACTGTATCCAGCTTTATTTTTGATGTTCCTCGGATTATATCCTCTCTGCTTACCCTATCTATATCCTCTAGAATTTTTTCTAAACTTCTATTATCTCCACTTAGTCTTTGACTAAAGAAAAATTCTGATATAAGAAAGACATTGTCCCTTATAGATTCAATGGAGGACTTCATAGATTTCTTTGATATTTCTATGTCCTTATCTGTAAAATCTCCATTTTGCAAATCCTGGATTTGCTGGTTAATTATTTCAAGAGTCTTTTTATAATCATCAAATTCTATGCCCCCATCTATAAGCATTATAGAATTATATTTATAGACTGAGGCTGATATATAATAGGCCAAGCTTTCTTCTTCACGAACATTTTTAAATAGTTTGGAATTGCTGCCTCCCCCTAGGATATCTGCTCCTAGTAAAAAGCCATTATAGGCTTTATCCTCATAGGATATCCCAGTTCTATAACCTAGGACAAGCTTACCCTGGGCTACATCTAAATCTTCTTCTATATTTTTTTCAACTTCTACCTCTGTGATTATTTCTTCCCTAGGAATTTCTACAATGTCTTCTCTCCCTAGGTCTAGGCCTTCCTTGATACTCCTAATTATCCCCTCATCATACTCCCCTGTATAAAAGATCTCTATATTTGATGTGTCCATTACATCTCTATAGTGTTCATATAGATTTTCTCCATCTATAGCTTCTAATCCCTCTATATCTCCTAAGGGATATATACTAAAGTTTTCTCCCCTACACATGCCCTCTATACAGGATTCTATAGCATAGGATCTTTTATTATTTATTCTAGATTCTAATCTATTCTTCAAGTTTTCCTTTTCCTGGTCCATATAGGACTTTTTAAAGCTCTCTCCTTCTAAATAGGGATTGAAGATAATTGATTTTAAAAGATCTATTAGCTTATATATATAATCCTTATCCTGAACATATTTTTTATTTACTGCCTCTAGACTAAATCTCAGTACATGCCTGTCCCCTCTTTTATTTACACCTAGGCTAAAACTTGCACCATAATTCTCTTCTAGTTCTCTTTGAATAAGAAGATTGGTGGGGTACTTTTGGGAACCTCTCTTTAAAACTAGGGCCAGCATAGCATTTTTACTAGCCTCTTCCCGGCTTAGGGGTCTAATAAAATAATAGCTTAGTACACTGCTTTTAAACTTATCTGTCTGGATTAAATTTAGGGCTATTCCATTGCCTAGTTGGATTCTCTCTGATTTTAATGTCAATTCACTACCTCCTTCACTGTACTTATTATATGAATAGAAAGAACAATTGCCCTTTAGATAAAGGGCAATTGTTCTTATCTTTATTATCTAATTTTAAGCTTCTTCCTCTTCTTCTTTATTTGATCTTCTTAATTTCTTCTGCTATTTTTACCCCTGAACTAGCTCCAATCCTACTAGCACCTGCCTGAATCATCCCTTGAGCAGCTTCTAGGTCTCTTATTCCTCCAGATGCCTTGACTCCCATATCTTCTCCAACAGTCTCTCTCATTAGTTTTACATCCTGAACGGTTGCTCCTCCAGTGGAAAAACCTGTTGAAGTTTTTACAAAGTCTGCTCCTGCTTCTTTGGCTAATTCACATGCCTTTATCTTCTCATCTTGATCTAAAAGACTGGTCTCTATAATAACCTTAACAAGGGCCTTGTCTGCTGCCGCTCCTACAACTGCAGCAATATCTTCCCTTACCTTTTCATAGTCCTTGTCCTTTAAAGCACCTATGTTGATTACCATATCTACTTCCTGGGCACCATTTTCTATGGCATTTTTAGTTTCAAAGGCCTTTGTCTCCTTAGTATTGGCACCTAGGGGAAAACCTATAACTGTAGCTATTTTTATATCAGTGTCTTTTAAAAGCTCCTTGCAAGTGCTTATATGGTATGGGTTTACACAAACTGCAGCAAACTTATATTCTATTGCCTCTTTGCATAGTTCATGGATTTGATCCTTCTTTGTATCTGCCTTTAGGGCTGTGTGATCTATTGCAGCTAATATATTATCCATATTGCCTCCCATTACTTTATTAATTCAACTAGGTCTCCATTCTTAATTCCTGCAGCATTTCCTTCTTCTACGTCAACATGCATTTCTAGTGCAAAGGAATCCGCTACCCTAACTAAAACATTGTGGAAAGTTACTCCCCTAGGACCCTCTGTCTTTATAGTTACTATATCATTGTCCTTAACTCCAAATTCTTCTGCATCACTGGTGTGCATGTGTATGTGTCTAGCAGCTACTATAAGTCCCTTGTCTAATTCTACTTCTCCTTCTGGACCTACTAATTTCGCTCCTGGTGTGTCTTTAATATCTCCAGAGTTTCTTATAACAGGATCTACTCCCAGGGTAAAGGCATCTGAAACTGATATCTCTAGTTGTGTATCTCCCCTAACTGGTCCCAATACCCTAACACCCTTGATTGTTCTCTTTGGTCCTACTACATCAACCTTTTCATCACAAGCATACTGTCCTGGCTGTGATAGGTCTTTTATCCTCTGTAATTCATGTCCCTTACCAAATAAAACATCTAAGTCTTCTTGGCTCACATGGATATGTCTATTTGATAAAGCTATTGGTAATTGTTTTTTCATTATATCCCTCTTTCCTTTTTTATTTATATTTTCATTAAAAACTCCTACCATCCTTGGTAGAAGTATAATAGTCAATATATCTATTATATATCAAGGACTGGTCTAAGTAAACCGGTCTTATCTAATTAGTTAATTTTTATTAAATTTTCTCCTTAAGCTTCTTTTCATCTCTTTTTCCCACTAGATATAAAAATCCTTGGAATAGGGCTAGTAGGATTAAAAAGTATAGCACTATCCTTGTAGCCATGGACATAAAGAACTGCTCTGGCAGGATTTGGATTAGCAAATCAGTCTTTGGATTTAAAAGCCAGAGATCATTAGAGAAGAATATATGATGGAATAGGGTAAAGTACTTGCTAAAGTCCAAATAAATCATCATTCCTAGAAGGATTAATAGGAAGTAGTTTGCAAAAAGACCCCAAAATACAAATTTCCCAACCTTCCTCTCTCTTTTTACAAAAAAATATGAGCCCAGTCCAATTATAATTACTAGGGAAATATTTCTTATTATCTTTCCCAATCTAAATAATTCCTTTACATCTACCATATGAAGTATTTCTCTTTCATTAAAGTTTGGCTGGAGTATTTCTTCTGAAGCCTTATCATCTAAATAAAGGGTAAGGTCCTCTGCTATTTGATCAAGTTCTTCCATACTTTTTCCACTGACCTCTTCTATATTATGCTCTACAAAGGATTTACTATATAATCCTAAGTTAAAGGATACGATTTCCGTTGCAGTTAAAATAGAAAATAAGGATATGGCTATAACAAGTAGGACTGATAATATTTTTTTCAACTCTAGACCTCCAATCTACATTTTTTATGGATGATAAAAACACTCCTTATTTGTATTTATACAAGCTAAAGAGTGTTATATAATAACTATTCTTCTTCCATCTCCCAATTATGATATACCTCTTGTACATCATCATGGTCTTCTAACATATCAATTAAATTCTCCATATTCTTTATATCCTCTTCAGACTCAAGCTCTACAGTGTTTTGTGGTATATAAGTAAGTTCTGCCATTACAAATTCATAGCCTTGATCTTTCAAGCCATCCCTCACCTCATTAAAGTCCTCAGGAGATGTAATTATCTCATAGCCTTCCTCTTCCACCAAAACATCCTCTGCTCCTAGCTCTATGGCCTGCATCATCAATTCATCTTCATCTATAGATTCTTCTCTCTCAATGGCAACTATACCCTTTCTATCAAACATAAAGGTAACGCAGCCTGCCTGGCCTAGGTTGCCCTTAAATTTATCAAAGGCATGTCTTACATCTGGAGCAGTTCTATTTCTATTATCCGTTAGGCATTCTACAAATACTGCTATGCCAGCTGGTCCATAGCCTTCATAGATAACTTCTTCAAAGTTACCCTCATCTAACTCTCCAGCTCCTCTTTTTACTGCCCTATCAATGTTATCATTTGGCATGTTAGATGCCTTTGCTTTTTCAATAGCTGCCTTTAAGGCTGGATTGAAGTCAGGATCTGACCCGCCCTCCTTTGCTGCAACCATTATATATCTTCCTAGTTTAGTAAATTCTTTGCCTCTCTTTGCATCTTCTTTTCCTTTTTTATGCTTTATATTACTCCATTTAGAATGTCCTGCCATTTATCTCACTCCTATTTTTAATATTGCCTTCTATATTCTAGCACAAATATATATATATTTCATCCTTTTTCTCTATTGTTTTATGGTCTTTAACTTAAAGATAGAGCATACTAGTTTTAGCTAGTATGCTCTGTTTTTACTATTCTTAACTGCTCTTAAGCACTGCATATACACAATCATCATCTAAGAACTTAAATCCTAGTTCCCTTGCTTTTTCTATTACTTCATGATCAAAGGAGCCTGGTTGAAACCAAATATATTCTATTCCAGCTTCCTTAGCATCATCTAAGGTCTTCATAGCTATTTTAGGTCCTACTACCATGTCTAGAACTTCTATTTTTTCAGGAACATCCACCAAGGAAGGATAGATTTTTTCTCCTTCAATTTCATCATAGTTTGGATTAACACCATAGGCTGTATAGTTATAATTCTTTAATGTTTTCCAAATCTTATATCCAAATCTTTCTTTTCTTGCTGTAACTCCTGCCACTGCCCATACTTTCTTTTCTAACATTTCCTCTTTCATTCTTTGCATATCTAAATTTTGATTTTCCATATTTTCACCTCTTTTTAATTTATACCCTGATTTATACCTCTTAATCCACTATACTAAGCGTTTCCCATCTTTAACTGCTATATACTCTTCTGCAATTTTTTCCATTTCCCCTTCTCCACTGGTGAGGTTCATGATTTCCTTGCTAAATTGCTCCATATCATCTTGATATACATAGACATATATATTTACCTTCTCATCATATACAGTGTCATGGATTAAATAATCTCCATTCATTATATAATTCTCTATCTTTCCATAGGCTGTGTAGTCTACAGATAGGCAGATCTTTTCGTGTAGGATCATATCTACTATTCCGCTAGCCTCTATTCCTATCTTGCAGCCCCTTGTATAGGCCCTTATTAGGCCTCCTGCTCCTAGCTTAACGCCTCCAAAATACCTGGTTACCACTGCTACAGTATTTCTTAGATCTTCCTTTTTAATTACTTCAAGGACAGGTATTCCAGCTGTACCTGAGGGCTCCCCATCATCGCTAAATCTTTGCACATTGCTATTTTCTCCTATTACATAGGCATAAACATTGTGGGTTGCATCATAATGTTTTTTCTTTATCTTGTCAATAAATTCTAGGGCTTCTTCTTCTGTTTCTACTGGCATGGCATAGCCTATAAATCTTGATTTATTTATAATTATTTCATCTTCTCCATATTTAAATATTGTTTTATACGCCTTATCCATAGATTCTTCCTTTCACTCTATTGGATTATAAAATCTTTGTAGACTTCTAAATCCATTTGATTTATATCTACTTCAATCTCTGTACCCTCTTCTATATAGTTTATATATTCCACATTGTAATTGGTCATAAAATAATCCACTGACGCCTGTTCATCAAAGGGTATGAGAAGTTTTACCTTTTTATATTGCTGAGGCAAGAGTTCTTCTATAAGATTCATCAGCTTATCTATATTTTCCCCAGATTTTGCTGATATAAATATCCTATTGTCCACAAATTTGTTTTCATATAGAAGATTATCATCTTCTATTTTATCCATCTTATTAAATACTGTAATTATTGGCTTTTCCAATACATCCAGTTCTTTCATTATACTATGGGTAGTCTTTATCTGTATGTCCAGGTCATCACTGGAGGAGTCTACTATATGAAGTAAAAGATCTGCATGTTTGGTTTCTTCAAGGGTTCCCTTGAAGGCCTCTATTAGTTTTGTTGGAAGCTTGGAGACGAAACCTACTGTATCAGTTAAGAGAAAGTCCTGTCCATTTGGAAGCTTGGCCTTTCTAAGTGACGTATCCAGGGTTGCAAAGAGCATGTCCTTTACAAAGACATTCTTATCCATATCATCCCTATCTAAGTTGATTATAGTATTTAAAAGAGTTGATTTACCCGCATTGGTATATCCTACCAGGGCTACTATAGGTAGATTTGAATTTTTTCTTTGTTGACGCTTCACATCTCTATTTCTTCTAGCATCCTCTAATTCCTTTTCAATATTGTCTATTTCTCTTAGAATGTGTCTCCTATCAGTCTCAAGCTTTTGCTCACCAGGTCCTCTAGTACCTATACCTGCTCCCTCTCTGGAAAGATAATCTCTAAAGCCTACAAGTCTTGGCAGCCTATATTTAAGCTGGGCAAGTTTTACTTGAAGCTTACCTTCCTTTGAGCTGGCCCTATTAGAGAATATATCTAATATTAGGGTTGTTCTATCAACTATTTTCCTATCTATATCCTTTTCAAGATTCCTAAGCTGGGCTCCAGATAATTCATCATTAAAGACCACAGTGGATATATCTAGCTCCTCACAGTAGTTTTTAATTTCTTGAACCTTACCCTTACCTATAAAAAGAGGAGCGTTTATTCTATCTCTTTTTTGTATAACTCTTGATACCACTAATCCGCCTGCTGCCTTTACTAATTCTTCTAATTCATCCATAGAATCTTCTATGTTTATTTGATCTGTATTTAAGTCTACACCTACTATTAAAACTCTTTCCATATTTATTTGATTGTTTTCCAATTTATCACCTTCCAGGATTTATCTTTATAGCCTATTATATCACTTCTAAGCCTAATTATCTAATTAATAGTTTAAAGTTATATTATCCAAGTCTAGAGAAGTCAAACATTTGTGACATAGCCTCTGAAAGTTTACTCTAATAAATCAATTCTCTACTATGTCACAATATAATATATGCCACCTATGTCACAATATAATATATGCCACTATCTATAATTCTCTCCTTGATATTTTGCTTTAAAAATAGCTATAGTAAAACCACTAACATTGTTTTTATTAGTGGCTAATGTAAAAAAACTATTTTTTGAAACATAATACTAAAACTGTGTCTCTAATGTTTTGTAAGTCTGAGAATCATAGAATTTTATAATCCTAAGGAGCGTAGCGTTTTGCTATACTGAGAATCATATCATTTTGTAATCCTAAGGAGTATAGCGTTTTTGCCATACTGAGAATCATAGCGTTTTTGTCATCCTGAAGAGCGTAGCGATGAAGGATCTGTGTTTGTGACCCTAAGATTCTTCGCAAGCTCAGAATGACCAAATTAAAGATTTAAGCTTAGAGTGACAAGATTAAAGATTTAATTTCAGAGTGACAAAATTGAAGATGCAAGCTCAGAATGAGCGTAATCTTTATTTGCCCATAATACTAAAATTGTGTCTCTAATGTTTTGTAACCTTGAGAACCATAGCATTTTGTCATACTAAGGAGCATAGCGTTTTTGTCATACTTAGAAGCATAGCATTTTTGTAATCCTAAGGAGTATAGCGTTTTTGCCATACTGTGAATCATAGCGTTTTTGTCATCCTGAGGAGCGTA
>CAZGQG010000025.1:0-19109 GCA_964527205.1 uncultured Tissierellaceae bacterium
AGTAGACTGAAAATTTACGTGTCGCTGGTTCAATTCCGGCTTCGGGCACCAAGTAATATATAATGCGGAAGTGGCTCAGTGGTAGAGCATCGCCTTGCCAAGGCGAGGGTCGCGAGTTCGAATCTCGTCTTCCGCTCCATTATATGGCGGCATGGCCAAGTGGTAAGGCAGAAGCCTGCAAAGCTTTTACCCCCAGTTCAAATCTGGGTGCCGCCTCCAAAACAAAGACTCTAGAATATATTCTAGAGTCTTTAAATATATATATTGATTTAAGTAGGAGGGCTTATGAATCCTTTTATAAGTAAAAAAAGAGCAAATCTTGCCATAGTAGATGGAAGGGCAAGTGATGAAATAATAAAAAATCTAAATAGCCTAGGCCTAAAAACTATTAAGACTATAAAATATGAAGGGGTAGATGAGAGTATAGCCTATCATCCAGATATAGTCATGCACCCTATTAATTATAGGACCTTGGTAATAGCTCCAGAAGTATTTGATTACTATAGGGAAGAATTAAGAGAATATGATTTAAAGTTGATCCAGGGTGAGACTAGCTTAGGAAAAGAATATCCAGAGGATATAGCCTATAATGTGGCTAGGATAGGAAATCTTGCTTTACATAATACTAAATATACTGATCCCCTATTAAAGTACCAGCTAGGCAAGGAAAATATAGAGCTTATAAATGTAAGACAGGGTTATACAAAGTGCTCCTTGGCAGTTATGGGAGAGAACATGGGGATTACCTCAGACTGGGCCATATACAATAAATTAAAACAATTAGGATATAAGATCCTAATGATTAGAGCAGGTTCCATAGAGTTGGAGGGACAGGCCTATGGATTTATTGGAGGCACTAATGGAAATTTAGATAAAAACAAAACTTTTCTTTCAGGATCCATAGATCAACATCCCAATAGGGAAGAGATCTTAAGTTTTATAGGAGAAAATAGGGTGGAGCTTGAAATTTTATCCAGGGAAAAGATAAGAGACCTAGGAACAATTATGACCTTTAATACATAAGTTTTAAGATTTAGATTAGATAGGCTATTTTATAAAAAAATTGGAATTATTATTTTTAATCTGTTATTATAATATAAAAGACAATGAAATATTGGAGGCTTAATATGAGTAAGGATATAGTTAGACCATCAATTTTACCAGGATTTATGGAACTTGTTCCAGAAGAACAAATAATATTTAATAATATGCTAGATACTATTAGAAGAAATTATGAGAAGTTTGGCTTTCTTCCTATAGACACACCAGTAATAGAAAAATCAGAGGTTCTATTAGCCAAGGGTGGAGGAGAAACTGAAAAACAGGTTTATAGATTTGAAAGAGGGACTACAGATATGTCTCTTAGATTTGACCTTACAGTGCCTTTAGCTAGATATGTTTCCCAGTACTACTCAGAACTTGAATTTCCCTTTAGAAGATATCAAATAGGCAAGGTCTATAGGGGAGAGAGAAATCAAAGGGGTAGGTTCAGAGAATTTTACCAATGTGATATAGATATAGTTGGTAATAATAAGTTGGATATAAAAAATGATGCAGAAATACCTAGCATTATATACTCAACCTTTAAGGATTTAGGTTTTGATAGCTTTACCATAAGGATTAATAATAGAAAGATATTAAAGGGCTTTTTTGGAAGTGTGGGTATAATGGACACAACCCTAGTCTTAAGAGCTATTGATAAGATTGATAAGATTGGCTTAGATGGAGTAGAAAAAGAGCTTAGGGACTTAGAATTAAGTGATGAGATCATAGAAAAGATCAAGGAATTTATAGGAATCAAGGGTTCAAATGAAGAGGTAATCCAAAGCTTGGAATCCTTAAATATAGAGGATGAATTGTTTTTACAGGGACTGGAAGAACTTAAGCTAGTTGATGAGTATATAGAATTATTTGGAGTTTCCAAGGAAAATTATTTAATAGACCTAACCATAGCAAGAGGTTTAGACTATTATACGGGAACTATATATGAGACCTTTCTAGATGGCTATGAATCAATTGGTTCAGTTTGTTCTGGTGGTAGGTATGATGATCTAGCTTCTAACTACAGCAAGCAAAAACTTCCAGGAGTAGGTATATCAATTGGACTTACTAGACTTTTCTATCAATTAATGGAAGCTGATATTATGAAAATAGAAAAGACATCCCTAACAGATGTACTTGTTATACCAATGAAGGGCTATGAAAAAGAGGCTGTGAATTTGGTAAATAAGCTTAGGGACAAGGATATATTTGCCTTTGCCCACTTAGATTCAGGGAAGATAGGTAGGAAATTTGCCTATGCAGACAAGCTTAATATAGCAAGTGTAATAGTAGTAGGAGAAGAAGAAGTAAGGACGGACCTCTACCAACTTAAGGATATGGAAAGTGGAGACCAAGAAGCTTTTTCAGTGGAAGATATAATTAAGCGTTTGAAAAGATAAAAACTGGGCATATATATAAGAAGTGCTTGACAGATTTTAACTATATGGATAGAATATAAGTCAAGAAATTAAATAGAATAGGCGTTGACGGAAAGAGTAATATATCTGTCCTTTAAGAGAGAGGAAATCTTGGCTGTGAATTTCCTTAAGAAGAGGATATATGAAAACTAATCCTGAGCCGGATCCGAATCTTTCTAAGAGTAAGGATCACCGCTATTAGCGTTATATAAATTGAGAAGTAATTAGGGTGGAACCACGGAATTAACCTTTCGTCCCTACATGTTATGTGTAGAGATGAGAGGTTTTTTATATTTTTGAAGAATAATTTTTATATAAAATAGGAGGTATAGGAATGGAAAAGATAAAGATAAAGCTTCCCGATGGAGCTGTTAGAGAACATGAAAAGGGAGCAAGTGTTTATGATATTACTGCGGATATATCCAAGGGCTTAGCTAGAGAGGCTATGGGAGCAGTTGTTAATGGTGAAATAAGAGGTATGCAGGAAAAGGTAAAGGAAGATGCGGACTTTAAGGTAGTTAAGTTTGAAGATCCTGAGGGAAAAGAGATATTTTGGCACACATCAGCCCATATTATGGCTCTTGCAGTACAAAACCTTTTTCCAGGAGTAAAATTTGCCATTGGACCAGCAATAGACAATGGATTCTACTATGACTTTGATACAGAACATAGATTTACTCCAGAGGATCTAGAGGACATAGAGGCAGAAATGGCTAAAATAGCCAAGGAAGGCCATGTGCTTGAAAGATTTGAAATGCCGAGAAATGAGGCTTTAGAATACTTTGAAGAAAAGGGAGAAGTTTACAAGGTAGACCTAATAGAAAAACTTCCAGAGGATGAGATAATTTCTTTTTATTCCCTAGGAGACTTTACTGATCTATGTAGGGGACCACATCTCTATGATACTAAGAAAGTTAAGGCCATTAAGCTACTAAGCATAGCAGGAGCTTATTGGAGAGGGGACGAAAAGAACAAAATGCTTCAAAGAATCTATGGTACAACTTACGAAAAGAAAAAGGATTTAGAAAAGTATCTTCATAGATTGGAAGAAGCTAAGAAAAGAGACCATAGGAAACTTGGAAAAGAATTAGATTTATTTACTATGCATGAAGAGGGACCAGGTTTCCCATTCTTCCATCCAAATGGAATGGTTATTAGAAATTTACTAGAAGAGTTTTGGAGAGAAGAACATGTGAAAAGGGATTATGGAGAAATAAAGACTCCACTTATTCTAAATGAATCCCTATGGAAGCAATCAGGCCACTGGGACCATTACAAGGAAAATATGTACTTTACAGAAATAGATGAGGCTAATTATGCTATAAAGCCTATGAACTGTCCAGGCTCTATCTTGGTTTATAAGTCCCAGATGCATAGCTATAGAGACCTACCACTTAGATGGGGTGAATTAGGACTTGTTCATAGACATGAACTTTCAGGAGCCCTTCATGGACTTATGAGAGTAAGATCCTTTACTCAAGATGATGCTCACTTATTTACACTGCCATCCCAGGTTAAGGACGAGCTTATTGGAGTAATAGAGCTTGCAGACTATATGTATGAGATATTTGGTTTCAAATATCATATAGAACTATCAACTAGACCTGAAAATTCAATGGGTAGTGAAGAGCAATGGGACTCAGCTACTAATGCACTAATTGAAGCCCTAGAAGAAAAGGAAATTGACTATATATTAAACGAAGGAGATGGAGCATTCTACGGACCTAAGATAGATTTCCAACTAGAAGATGCAATTGGAAGAACTTGGCAGTGCGGAACTATCCAGTTAGATTTCCAAATGCCTGAGAAGTTTGATATATCATATATAGATAAGGACAATGAAAGAAAAAGACCTGTAATGATCCATAGGACAATCTTTGGAAGTATGGAAAGATTTATGGGAATATTAATAGAGCACTATGCAGGAAAGTTCCCAACTTGGCTAGCTCCAGTTCAAAGCACTATACTGCCAATATCAGATAAATTTAATGACTATGCCTATGAATTAAGAGATCAAATGAAGGCAAGGGGCATAAGGGTAAGTGTAGATGACAGAGCTGAAAAGATAGGATATAAGATAAGGGAAGCTAGAATGAAGAGAATACCTTATATGCTAGTAGTTGGAGAAAAAGAGGTTGAAGATAGACTTGTTGCAGTAAGGAAAATGGATGAGGGAGACAAGGGACAGGTCAAGGTAGATGAATTTATAGAGGAAATACTAGAAGAAATAGAAATGAAGGAGTAAGGATAGGGACTGGATTTCTAATTTTAGGAATCTAGTCCTTTTTATAAGGATCCAGATACATCTATGTTATAATAAAATAAAAAAGGGGGTTTTAAGATGAAATTTATTGAACTTATTGAAAGCTATGAAGATGAAATTGTAAAATCTGTGCAGGAAAGTATAAGAATAAAGTCTGTTGAAGAAGCTCCAAAAGATGACATGCCCTTTGGAGAAGGACCTTACAGGGCTTTAGAGCATAGTTTAAAACTAGGAGAGGAGCTTGGTTTTACTGTAAAAAATGTGGATAATTATGCAGGACATGCAGAAATAGGCCAAGGGGAAGAAGTGGTTGGAGTACTTGCCCACGTAGATGTGGTTCCAGAGGGTAGTGGTTGGACCTATCCAGCCTATGGAGGAGAAATCCACCATGGAAAGATATATGGTAGGGGAACAATGGATGACAAGGGACCTGCCATAGCAGCCATGTATGCCATGAAGGCCCTAAAAGAATCTGGACTAGACTTGAAAAGGAAGATAAGAATAATCTTTGGTACAAATGAAGAAACAGGTTGGGGAGGAATAAAGTACTACTTTACCAAGGAAGAAGCTCCAACCATGGCCTTTACACCTGACGCTGATTTTCCAGTTATCTATGGTGAGAAGGGTATTATAGTATTTGACCTAGTTCAAGAAATAAACAATCTTGGATCTAACACTGTGGAGATAGAGGAGCTAGTAGGAGGAAATGCTCCTAATATGGTTCCGGATTCTGCTCATGCAGTAATTAAAGTAGAAGATAAGTTTGATTTTATAGAAAAACACAAGGACTATATAGGAGATAAATCAAATAGGATTAGGCTAGAAGAGATGGAAGACAGGCTTAAAATAATAGCAGAGGGTGTATCTGCCCATGGAAGCACACCAGAAAAAGGTGAAAATGCCATATCCTATTTATTAAAATTCCTAGGAGAAATCTTAGATGAAGGAGATATGTCTGATTTTATAAAGCTCTACAATGAAAGAATAGGCTTTAAGCATAATGGAGAAGCCATAGGCTGCGGATTTGAAGATGAGGAATCTGGAAAGTTAGATTTTAATCCGGGTGTAATAAAATTAGAGGATGGAGAAGTCTGCTTAACCGTAAATATAAGATATCCTATAGACAGCAGTGGAGATAAGGTATATGATGGTATAAGAGAAAATCTTAAGGACAGCTCGGTTAAATTAATAGAAGGGGAAGGAGAAATGAAGCCCCTATATGTATCCAAGGATAATTTCCTGGTAGAAGCCCTTATGAAGGTATACAGAGAAGAAACTGGAGATGAGGATGCAAGTCCTATAACTATAGGAGGGGGAACCTATGCCAGAGCCATGGACAATGCAGTGGCCTTTGGACCTATGTTTCCTGGACAAGAGGATGTAGTTCATCAAAAAGATGAATATATATCCATTGACCATCTTATGAAGATTACTAAAATATATGCAAAGGCCCTATATGAATTAGCAAAATAAATATTTGACAAGATAGATTTATTGTTATATACTGTACAAGTAAGTAAATATTAAAAACAAGTAGAAGTTACCGCTTCTCACCTTATAGCGCAAGCTCATATGGTAATGATTTTATTAGTCTTTAGATTAGAAAGACTATGTTTAATTGTCGATAAGCGGGTATTCTATACTCGCTTTTTTTTATATTCAAAATTACTAGGAGGTGCTGGATTATTAAAGAACTTCAAATCAATGAAGAAATCAGAGATAGGGAGATTCGACTAATCGATTCTGACGGAGAGCAATTAGGAATTGTTTCAAGCAAAAGAGGTATGGAGTTAGCCGATGAACAAAAATTAGACTTGGTAAAAATCGCTCCAAAAGCTAAGCCACCAGTATGCAAGATAATGGATTATGGTAAGCATAAATATGAGATGGCTAAAAGAGAAAAAGAAGCAAGAAAAAAACAAAAGACAATAACACTAAAGGAAGTAAGACTCTCACCTAATATAGAAGCTCATGATTTAAATGTGAAGGCCAGACAAGCTGTAGGATTTTTGGAATCTGGAGACAAGGTTAAGGTTTCAGTAAGGTTTAGAGGTAGGGAAATGGGACATACTGAAATGGGCAGGGTAGTTTTAAAGGATTTTGCAGAATTAACTCAAGAAGTAGGAACCATAGAGAAACATGCTAGAATGGAAGGTAGAAACATGGTTATGTTTTTAGGACCTAAAACAGAAAAATAAGGAGGTAACATAATGGGTAAGATGAAGACTCACAGAGGATCAGCCAAGAGATTTAAGAGAACTGGTACTGGAAAAATAAAGAGATATAAGGCATACAAAGGGCACTTAACAGGAAAGAAATCTCCTAAAAGAGTTAGAAACTTAAGAAAATCTGCACTAGTAAGTAAGGGAGATCAAAAGAGAATCGATTCAATGATACCATAAATTTAAAATAGGAAATAAGGAGTGAATAAGAGATGGCAAGGTCAAAAGGAGCAGTAGGAGCAAAGAAAAGACATAAAAAAGTATTGAGACAAGCTAAGGGATATTTTGGAGCTAAATCTAAATTATTCAAAACAGCAAATCAAGCAGTAATGAAATCATTAAATTATGCTTATATAGGACGTAAGACAAGAAAAAGAGACTTTAGAAGACTTTGGATTACAAGAATAAATGCAGCTGCAAGACTTAATGGAATGAGCTACAGTACTTTCATTGGTGGATTAAAGAAAGCTGAAGTTGAAGTTAATAGAAAGATGCTTTCAGAAATGGCAATACATGATGCAGATGGCTTTTCAAAATTAGTAGAAATTGCAAAAGGCAATTAAGGATAAAAGTTCCCATAGGAACTTTTATTTTTTTTGCCTATATGGTTTATAGATGGATAATATTGTGATATACTAAGTTAGCAAAGACATTGGGAGGCTGAGTTTATGGACTTAATACTTGAAAAATTTAAAAGAATAAAACTGAATCCTCCTCGGATATTGGCCCTAGGTTTTGGAGGATTAATATTAATCGGAACCATACTTTTAAATCTTCCTATTGCAAGCCAAACAGGAGAAAGTATAGGTTTTATCAATGCCCTATTTACTGCAGCATCCGCTGTATGTGTTACAGGACTTGTAGTTGTAAATACTGCAGAGTTTTGGTCTCTCTTTGGACAGATTGTAATTATTATACTTATACAAATAGGTGGACTTGGGGTAATGACCATGGCTACAGCAGGGGCCCTAATATTGGGAAAGAAAATAAGCTTAAAGGAAAGACTTGTTATAAAAGAACAGCTAAATCAAGAATCAATGTCGGGCCTAGTAAGGCTAACCATATATGTACTCATATCTACCTTTGCCATAGAGGCTATAGGAGCTATACTCCTATCCTTTAAATTTATACCAATATATGGTCTTGGTAAGGGCATATGGTATTCCATATTTCACTCTATTTCTGCATTTTGTAATGCAGGTTTTGATATTTTAGGCAGCAGTATGAGCACTTTTGTAGGAGATATAGGAGTCAACATTACAATTTCCCTATTGATTATATTAGGAGGGTTAGGCTTTGCTGTATTTATTGACCTATCTAGGTGGAAAAATTTTAGTAGACTTAAATTACATACAAAATTTGTACTTACTATAACAGGGATATTACTTCTAGGAGGAGCAGTACTTTTTCTCTTTACTGAATATACTAATCCCAATACAATAGGAAATCTAAGCTTTGGAAACAAAATAATAGCATCTTTCTTTCAATCAGTAACCACAAGGACTGCTGGATTTAATTCAGTTAACATCTCAGCCCTTAGAGATACTACAGCTTCCTTTTTTATAGTTCTTATGTTTATAGGGGGTTCCCCTGGTTCTACAGCGGGAGGTATAAAGACTACTACCTTTGGCATGTTAATACTTACAACTATATCAGTTATAAGAGGGGAAAGAGACGTGGTAGTATATAAGAGAAGAATAAATGAAGGACTAATAAATAGATCTTTGGCCATAGTTACTGTAGGCATGCTTTGGATAGTAGTAGTAGCTACTATTTTAACAATAACAGAGGGGGCAAGTTTCTTAGATTTACTCTTTGAAACAACTTCGGCCTTTGCTACAGTAGGTATAAGTAGAGGAGTAACAGGAGAACTAAGCACTATAGGCAGGCTATTAATTGTAATCACCATGTATGCAGGAAGGGTTGGAGCCTTAACCATGGCCTTTGCCTTTGCTAAAAAAGATAAGACCAGCAAGTATAGATATTCAGAAGGAAATATTATGGTAGGCTAGAAAGGATGATTAAAGTGAGATCATTTGCAGTTATAGGTTGTGGAAGGTTTGGAGAATCAGTAGCAAGGACCCTGTATAATAAGGGCTATGAAGTCTTGGTTGTGGATAGTTCAGAAGAGAGAGTTCAGGATGTGGCAGAAGAAGCTACCCATGCAGTACAGGCAGATGTAATGGATGAATCGGTACTTAAGGAATTAGGAATTAGCAATTTTGATGTAGTAGTAATTGCCATAGGATCAAACTTAGAAGCTTCAATTTTTGCAACCCTAATGGCTAAAGAACTGGGAGTTCCAAAGGTAATTGCAAAGGCTCAAACTTTACTTCATGCCAAACTACTTTATAAGATAGGTGCAGACAAGGTAGTATTCCCAGAGAGGGACATGGGAGTTAAGGTTGCCCATAATTTAGTTTCTAGCAATATATTAGATTTTATAGAGCTTTCTCCAGATTATGGAATATTAGAAATTACAGCTTTGGAAGAATGGGAGGATAAAACTTTGATGCAACTAAAGCTGACCAATAAATATGGGCTCAATGTAATGGTTATAAAAAAGGATAAAGAAGTTATTGTGCCTCCAGGAGCCAATGATTTAATAGAAAAAGATGATATATTAGTGGTTATAGGAAGTACTGAAAGTATAAATAAGATTGAAAAAAGAGTTGATGAGAAAGATGATTGAAATTAAAAGCAGCAAAAACCCATTAATTAAGGAGGTAAAATCTCTTTATAGGAAAAAAGAAAGAAAAAAACTATCCCTATTTATTGTAGAAGGGGTTAAAATTGTAGAAGAAATTATAGACAGGGGATATACATATAAAAACATAATATACACAGATTACTTATTAGAAAATAAGGATGGCAGGAGACTAATGGACAAGATAGAAAATCTAGAGGGACTTGTTAGGGTGCCAGAGCATGTATTTAAGGAGATTGCAGACACAGAAAGCCCCCAGGGCATACTTGCCCTAGTTGATTTTCAGCTAAATAGGATAGATGACTTGTACCAGTCCCAGAATAAGTTCTTATTATACTTAGATAGATTGCAAGACCCAGGAAATATGGGAACTATTATTAGGACAGCTGATGCTTTTAATATAGATGGAATAATAATAAGTGAGGGAAGTGTAGATCCCTATAATCCAAAGGTGGCAAGGGCTAGTATGGGATCCATATTTAGGGTTCCCCTGTACTTTATAGGAGATGGCTTGGAAGAATTAAGGACATTTAAGGAGAAGAAGTTCAGGATTTACTCATCTAGTCTAGAGGACAGTATGGATATAGCCCATGTTGACTTTAAATCAAATTCCATAGTAGTTATAGGAAATGAGGCAAGGGGCATTAGGGAAGATATATATGAATTATCAGACCAGCTAATCAAGATTCCAATGCCAGGAGATTCAGAATCATTGAATGCAGGGGTTGCAGCATCTATAATTATGTACCAGGCAATGTCTCAAAGGTATTAAAATTCTTGAGTTTTAAAAAACTAAGTGCTATAATTGAATAAATATTTAAATCTAGCCTTTCTTTGAAAAGGCTAGTTTATATAAGCTAAAGGAGTCGTGTTTATGAAATCGAAAATGATGGAAGAATTAGATGGAATAAAGAGTACCGTTTTAAAGGATATAGACAAATTAGAGACAATTGAAGAATTAGAAAAACTTAGGGTTGAATTTTTAGGGAAAAAAGGGAAATTGACCTCAGTTTTAAGAGGTATGGGGAAATTAGAAGCTAAGGACCGTCCTATTATGGGCCAAGTTGCCAATGAAATCAGAGATAGTCTGGAAGAAAAAATAAATTCTAGTAAAAAGAGAATAAAAGAAGCAGTTAAGGAAGCAAAAATGAAAGAAGAAGAGATAGATGTAACTGTGTCAAAGAATGAATTGACAATAGGTCATGGACATCCTCTTTTAAATACAGTTAGGGAATTAGAGGATTTATTTATAAGCATGGGTTTTTCAGTAGTAGAGGGACCGGAAATAGAAACAGTGGAAAATAATTTCGATGCTTTAAACTCACCAGAAAATCACCCTTCTAGAGACCTGTCAGATACATTCTATATTACTGATGATATTCTACTTAGGACACATACCTCACCAGTACAAATTCGTGCAATGAAGGAAATGGGAGCACCTCTTAGAATAGTTTCAGCAGGTAGGACCTTTAGATTTGATGATGTAGATGATACACATTCACCAATGTTTCATCAGCTTGAAGGCTTGGTAGTTGATGAAAATATTAATATGGCAAATTTAATTCACACCCTAGATATATTTATAAAGGAATTATTTGGTAGTGATATTAAAACTAGATATAGACCTCATCATTTTCCATTTACAGAGCCATCAGCAGAAGTTGATGTATCCTGTCTTACATGTAGGGGCAAGGGATGCTCAGAATGTAATGGTACTGGCTGGAGCATAGAGCTTTTAGGATGCGGAATGGTTCATCCTAAGGTATTGGAACATTGCGGTATAGATTCTGAAAAATATAGTGGTTTTGCCTTTGGAATGGGTGTAGATAGGATCACTATGGTAAAATACGGAATTGATAATATACGATTATTATTTGAGAATGACAATAGATTTTTAAATCAATTCTAATAAGAGGAGTGGAGAAATGTTATTACCTATAAATTGGCTAAAGGATTACGTAGATATAGAGGTGGACTCAAAGACCTTGGCAGACAAGTTAACCATGTCTGGGTCTCATGTAGAGTCTATTAATTCCATAAAAGAAGATGTGGAAAAAGTAGTAGTAGGTAGGATTGAAAGTATAGAAAAACATGAAAATGCTGATAAACTTATAGTATGTAAGGTAGATATAGGAGGGGAAGTCCTAGATATAGTTACAGGAGCGACAAATGTAAATGAAGGAGATTATATACCTGTAGCCATAGTAGGTGCAAGGCTTCCTGGAGATTTTAAAATTGAAAAAACTGACTTTAGAGGAGTAGATAGCTTTGGTATGCTTTGTTCCTTAAATGAGCTAGGCTATTCTGATAATGTGATTCCTAAAGAAGTAAGGGATGGAATCTATATATTGGATGGAGAATACAAGCTTGGTGAAGATATAAAAGGGGCTCTAGGAATAGATGATGATGTTATAGAGTTTGAGATTACACCAAACAGACCGGATTGCTTGAGTTTAATAGGCATGGCAAGGGAAACCGCAGCAACTCTTCAACTTGAATTAAAGCAAGCTGAAATTTCCATAGAAAATCAAGTAGACCATATAGATGACTATATAAAATCTATTGAGATAGAATCAGAAAATTGCAATAGATACTATGCTAGAGTGGCAAAAAATGTAAAGATAGGGCCCTCTCCAAGTTGGATGCAAATGAGACTTATGGAGGCAGGGATGAGACCTGTTAACAATATGGTAGATATAACCAATTATGTAATGCTGGAATATGGAGAACCTCTCCATGCCTTTGACGCAGAAAAGATAGCAGGAGAAAAGATAATTATAAGGCAGGCTAGGGACGGAGAAATTATAGAGACCATAGATGAAGTAGAAAGAGAATTAGACTCAAAGGACTTGGTAATAGCAGATGAAAAGAGTCCTATTGCCATAGCAGGTGTAATGGGAGGATACCATTCGGAAGTAGGGGAGGACACAAAAACTGTCCTACTGGAAGGAGCAAACTTTAACGAGAAATCAGTAAGGCTGACTTCTAAGAAGTTTAATTTAAGAAGTGAAGCTTCAAATAGATTTGAAAAAGGTGTAGATATAAACTTAAGTGAACTGGCAGTAAATAGGGTTTGTCAATTAATAGAAGAACTTGGCGTAGGAGAGATTGTTAAAGGGAATATAGATATATATCCAAATCCTAAGCCTGAAAAATCTATTAGCTTAAGACCTGAAAGAGCCAATAAAATCTTAGGATTAGATATAGAAACTGAAAAGATGCTAGAGTATTTAAATAATCTAGGGATAAAATCAGAATTTAGAGAAGGATTAATCTATTCACAGATACCTAGTTTTAGATTAGATCTAGAAGTAGAAGTGGATTTGATTGAAGAAATAGGGAGAATGTATGGCTTCCATAATATAAAGAGCAAGCCACTTGTAGGAGTACTTACCAGAGGAGAAAGACCCTATGAAAAGCAAATTGAAGAAAAGGTTAAGGCTATACTTAAGGGCCTAGGCTTAAATGAAATAATGACCTATTCCTTTATTAGTCCAAAGGCCTATGACCTTATAAATCTTTCTGAGGATGATGAGCTTAGAAACTATATAAAGCTGATGAATCCCCTAGGAGAAGATTATAGTGTTATGAGAACAACCCTGATTCCTAATATATTAGATATTATGAGTAGGAATTACAATAGGGGAATCAAGGAAGTAGTCTTTTATGAGATAGGAAATATATTTTTACCTAGAGAACTTCCAGTTGAAGAATTGCCAGAGGAAAAGAAGGTATTATCAATTGGAATGTATGGAGAGAAGGACTTTTACTTTTTAAAGGAAATAGTAGATAAAACATTAAATAGACTAGGTATTGAGGATATAGAATATGTAAAAGAAAGAGAGCTTACTAGCTTCCATCCTGGAAGAACTGCAAATATTACTGCCCAGGGAGAAAAAGTAGGAATCATTGGAGAGGTCCACATGGATGTGGCTGAAAACTATCATATAAAGGATAGGCCTTACCTAGTACAGATAGATTTTGATAAGATAGTTGAAATGGCTAAATTAGATATAAAGTTCCAATCACTAGCTAAATATCCTTCTATGACAAGAGATATTGCGCTTTTACTAAACAAGGATATCCCAGTAGGGGAGATAGAAAAGACAATGAAAAAACATGGTGGTGGCTTGATTGAAAAGATAGAGCTATTTGATATATATACTGGAGATCAAATTCCTGAAGACATGAAAAGTGTAGCATATTCAATTACCTATAGGGCTGCTGACAGAACTCTTAGAGAAGAAGAAGTAAATGAGATTCAAAACTCAATCATAGTTGACTTAAAAAATGCTTATAATGCAGAATTAAGAGGATAAAAGAGTAGATAATTCTGCTCTTTTTTCTAAATGAAGATTAAATTATAAAGAATCTTATAAATTATATATAATAAAAAGGGGTGTAAACTATGACAGAAAAGAAAAAAGTTAATGTACAAATTGATGGTCGTGACTTTACTGTAATAGGTTCCAATAGTGAGAGCTATGTAAGAGATCTAGCAGCATATGTTGATAGTAAAATAAAGGACCTTACAAGCAAAAACTCTAGACTTAGCCAAACTATGTCAGCAACACTTGCTGCCCTTAATATAGCAGGTGAGTTAAAAGCCACGGAAAACAAATTAAAGGAATTGGAAAGCAAGGCCAAGGATCCTATAGAAAAATATGAGGATATAATAGGGGACTGGGAAGAGTCCCAGGAAAGGATCAAGGATTTACAGGAGGCTAAATCAAGCTATGAAGAGGAACTTTTAAAATCCAAAGAGGAAAAGGAAAGTGCTGAAAAGAATATTAAAAAGCATAAGCAAAGCTTGGAAATGAAGGAAAAAGAATTAGTGGAAAGCCAGAGGATGATAAAGTCCTTGCAGGATAAAATTTATGAAAATCAGATGGAACTTATAGAAATAAGAAAAGAGTTAAAGGAATTAAAGGATTATAGAAAAGAGGAAAATGGAAGTTTCCCTGGGGAGGAAGTTTAAAAACTGTGAAAAATATAGAATTACTAGCGCCAGTAGGTAGTATGGAATCCTTGTATGCTGCAGTACAAAACGGAGCAAATGCAGTGTATTTAGGTGGAAAATTATTTAATGCTAGACAATATGCATCAAATTTTGAAATAGAAGAGATTGAAGAAGCTGTCCTTTACTCCCATTTAAGAGGAGTAAGGGTATATGTAACTGTAAATATACTAATAGATAATGATGAGATGGAAGATGTAATAGATTATATTAAAGACCTCTATAGGGCAGATGTAGATGGAATAATAGTTCAGGACCTAGGTCTTGCAAATTTAATCAAGGTTTTTTTCCCTGATCTAGAAATACACGCAAGTACACAAATGACTATTAATAATTTATATGGAGTTAAATTTTTAGAAGATATGAACTTTACTAGGGCGGTGCTTGCAAGAGAAACCCCAATAGATGAAATAAAGCATATAAGCGAAAATACCCCCATTGAATTAGAGGCATTTATTCATGGGGCTCTTTGCGTTTCATATTCAGGCCAGTGCCTAATGAGCAGTATGATAGGGGGAAGAAGTGGAAATCGTGGTAGGTGTGCTCAGCCCTGCAGGATGCCTTCATCTCTAGTTGATAAGGATGGAAGGCTATTAGAAAATTGGGACAAGAAGCATCTCCTTAGCACTAGGGACTTAAATACTATAGATGATGTAGAAAAAATACTAGATGCAGGAATAATATCATTAAAGATAGAAGGAAGAATGAAAAGACCAGAATATGTGGCAACTATAGTTAAGAACTATAGGAAGGCCTTGGACCAGGGAAGTCAGTCTGTTGACAAGCAGGGTAGGCAGGATATAGAGCAGATTTTCAATAGAGAATTTACAAAGGGAGCCATGCTGGGGAGCTTTGGAGAGGACTTTGTATCCATAGAAAGGCCAGATAATAGGGGTCTATATATTGGAGATGTCTCCAGGGCAGATAAGTATAAGGTCTATGTAGAGCTTGAAGAGGATATTGAAATAGGAGATGGAATAGAATTTCAAATTTCCAGTGGAGAAAGAAAGGGTTTGAAATCTCCAATTAAGGCAAAAAAAGGTGATATAGCCATGTTTGAAAAGCCTGGTTATATCCTGGCAAATACACCAGTTTATAAGACATCTTCAGTAGAACTTTTAGAAAGAGCCAAGGCCAGCTATGAAGGAGAAAACATAATATACCCTGTAGATGCTGAGATAGATATAATAATTGGAGGGTCTCCAAGACTAAGGCTTCAGTATAAGGATAAAGAGGTAGATGTACTGGGAGACAGGGTAACAGAGGCTGCTAAAAAAGCAGGCCTGACTAGGGAAAAAGTCCTAGAGCAAATCTCCAAGCTAGGAGATACTAATTACAGCCTAAATACAACAAAGATTAATTTAGAAGACAATAGCTTTCTTCCAATATCTGAACTTAACAATCTTAGAAGGAAGGCAACAGATAAATTAGATGAACGGGTGAAAATAGATAATAAGAGACAAGCTATTAATGAAGAAGCTTATAAGGATAAAAAGCAGAAATACTTTAGATATAATAGAAACAAGCTTACAAGCAAGAGAAAATTAGGGATAAAGGTAAATGGAATAGATCAATTTAAAGAGCTAGACCTTGAGAAGTTAGATAGGATATACTTAAACTTCCATGAGGACTTAGATGAGGCTTTGGAAACTTTAAAACCCTATAAAAAAGAAGTCTACCTAGCTACAGATAATATTTTATATGAAAAAGATTTAGAGAAGATAAAAAGTAGGTTTAAGTCCGTAGAAAAGCATATAGATGGTATAAGTGTTTCCAATTTAGGAACATTTAAATATATGAAGGATAGCTTTGATTTGGATATCCATGGAGATATGAGTCTTAACCTATTTAATTCACATAGTATTAATTATTTAAATGAGAGAGGGATGAAAAGTGCAGCCCTTTCATCTGAGCTTACTTTGGCACAGATAAAAAAGATAAATGAAAATAAAAAAGCTTATGTGGAAGCAATAGTATATGGAAGGATCCCAGTAATGACTACAAGACATTGTCCAATGTCCTTGGTCAAAGGATGTAAGGATGATAGTGAATGCAAAAGCTGTAATTTTGCAAGGGGCTATAAGATAAAGGATAGGATGAATATTGAATTTCCAATGGAAAGAAGAGGACACTTCTCTACAATATACAATTCTGTACCAATAATGATCTTAGATAGCCTGGATTTAATCTATGGAAGCGGTGTAGATATTGCAAGACTAGACTTTACAACTGAAAAAGAAGAGATAAAATATATACAAGAAGTTTACTATGATTTTGCTAGAGAGAATATTGATATTTCTAGGGCTAGGGATATCATTACAGACTATAGGGTAGACCATGATATAACCAATGGACATTATTTTAGAGGGATTATCTAATTGAGGTGGTATAAATGAATGCAAAGACTATAAAGGCTTTAGAATATAAAAAGATTATAAATATGATAGGGGAAAGAACAGAATCAGAGCTTGGTAGAAAAAGAGTTGAGGAGATAAGGCCCCTTACAGATATAAAGGAAATAAAACACCTTCAAGATCAAACGGAGGAAGCCCTATCCCTTATAATTAAAAAGGGAGTTCCTCCCTTATTTGGAATAAACAATATATTGCCGGAGATTAAAAGAGTGGAGATAGGTGGCTCTTTAAGTCCCGGAGGTCTCTTAAGAATATCAGATATTCTCAGGGTATCCAGGGGCTTGAAAAAGTTCTTAAAGGAGACAAAAGAAGGGGAAGAAAGCTTATTTCCTCTTATACAAAGAATGGTTGATGACCTTAGGGTAAATAAAAATATAGAAGATGAAATAAACAATTCTATAATATCAGAAAATGAAATCTCAGATAATGCAAGTAGGGAATTAAGAAATATAAGAAGACAGATATCAAGTAAAAACGAGGCTGTAAGGCAAAAACTTAACTCTATAATAAATTCTCAGGCTACGAAAAAGCACCTTCAAGACTCTATAATTACAATGAGAGAGGGAAGGTATGTAGTTCCTGTAAAACAAGAAAACAGAAGCTTTATGCCAGGTATAGTACATGATATGAGCTCTAGCGGGGCAACGGTTTTTGTTGAACCTATGGCAGTAGTGGAGCTAAACAATGAACTTAGGGAGCTGGAACTAAAGGAAAGAGATGAAATAGACAAGATCCTTAAGGACTTATCTCTCCTAGTTGCAGAAGATGGGGAAGCTATAAGGAATAATCAGACCATACTTCAGGAGTTAGACTTTATATTTGCAAAGGGAAAGTTAGCCTATAGCATGAATGCAACTAAGCCTATATTTAACACAAGAGGCTATATAAATATTAAAAAAGCTAGACATCCTCTATTAGAAGAGGAAGAAGTTGTTCCAATTGATATATATCTGGGAGATGAATTTAATTCCCTAATAATTACAGGACCAAACACAGGGGGTAAGACTGTTACCCTAAAGACTGTAGGCCTTTTAACCTTAATGGGCCAGTCTGGAATCCATATACCTGCAGATTTTAGTTCTGAACTTGCAGTATTTGATCAAGTTTTTGCAGATATAGGAGATGAGCAAAGTATTGAGCAAAGCTTGTCTACTTTTTCATCTCATATGGTAAATATAGTTGACATACTTGACAAGGTAGATAGCAATAGCTTGGTCTTATTTGATGAGCTTGGAGCAGGTACGGATCCTACTGAAGGAGCTGCCCTGGCTATGTCTATCCTAGAACATCTATTAAATAGGAATATTAGGACTATAGCTACAACTCACTACAGTCAATTAAAACTATATGCCCTGACTACAGAGGGTATTACCAATGGATCAGTAGAATTTGATGTAGAGACCCTAAGTCCTACATACAAGCTCCTAATAGGGGTACCAGGCAAGTCTAATGCCTTTGAAATATCCAATAGGCTAGGGCTTCAGGACTATATTATTGACTATGCCAAGGAACTGGTATCAAAGGAAAATGTTGAATTTGAAGATGTTCTAAAGGCAATGGAAGAAGATAGAAGGACAGCAGAAAGAAATAGATTAGAATCAGAAAAAGATAGGATTGAAATAGAGAAGTTAAGAGAAGATTTAGCAAGTGAAAGAGAGAAGACCAAGTCCATGAGGGATAGAATAATATCCAAGGCAAAGGAAGAGGCAAGGGATATATTTAGGACAGCGAAAAAAGATGCAGACTCCTTGGTGGCTGAGCTTAGAACAGTATCCTCTGAAATAGAGAAGGATAGGAACAGGAAGATACAGGAAACCCAGGATAGATTAAAAAGCAAGCTAGACAAAAGAGAAGGAGAAGCAGCTGAAAATATTTTAAATGTAAAGTCAAACAAGCCTCCAAAGGATTTAAAGGTTGGAGAAACTGTAGAAGTGCTTAGCTTTAACCAAAAGGGAACTGTAATTGCAGGACCTGATGATAATGGGAATGTCCAGGTTCAGGTAGGAATAATGAAAGTAAATGCCCAT
>CAZGQG010000025.1:19209-26299 GCA_964527205.1 uncultured Tissierellaceae bacterium
AGACTAGGTGAACTAAATGAAGGTGGAGACGGGGTCACTGTAGTAGAAATAAAATAGAAAAATAATTAAGGGAGGCAATTATGTTAAATTTTAAAGAAAAAGTCATAGGACTTATAAAAGAACAAATAGAAGAACTTGATGAAGAGGAATTAAATTTACTAGTAGAAGTACCACCCTCTTATGATATGGGAGACTATGCATTTCCTGTATTCTCCTTGGCAAAGATATTTAGAAAAGCACCTCCAAAAATAGCTGAAGAGCTAGTAGAGAAGATCCAAGACAATGAATATTTTGAAAAGATAGAAGCTAAGGGAGCCTATGTTAACTTCTTTATAAACAAGGAAAAGCTAACACAAGTAACCCTGGAGGAAATTAGGAGCAAAAAAGAAGAATATGGATCCTCAGACATGGGTGAGGGAAAGACTGTACTAGTAGAGTATTCTTCTCCTAATATAGCTAAACCTTTCCATATAGGACATATTAGAACAACTGTTATAGGAAATTCCCTATATAAGATATTTTCTTTCCTAGGCTATGAAACAGTGGCAATAAACCACCTAGGGGATTATGGTACTCAATTTGGTATGCTAATCTCTGCCTTTAAAAAATGGGGAGATAGGAGCGTAATAGAAAAAGATCCTATTAATGAACTATTAAAGCTATATGTTAGATTCAATAGGGAAGCCAATGAAGATGAAAGCCTAAGGGATGAAGCAAGGTACTGGTTCAATCAATTAGAAAACAAGAATGAAGAAGCCATAGAGCTTTGGAAATGGATTAGAGAGATATCCCTTAAGGAATTCAACAAGGTTTATGATCTATTAAATATAAAATTCGATTCCTATGCAGGAGAATCCTTCTATTCAGATAGGATGCCTAAGGTAGTAGAAGAGCTTAAGGAGAAGGAACTATTAAAAGAATCAGATGGGGCTTATCTAGTAGAATTAGAGGAATACGACATGCCACCTGCCCTAATAATGAAGACAGATGGATCAACCCTATACACAACTAGGGATATAGCTGCAGCCTTCTATAGGAAGGAAACCTATGATTTCCATAAGAACATATATGTAGTAGCATCCCAACAAAATCTTCACTTCAAGGCATGGATTAAGGTAGTTGAACTTATGGGCTATGAATGGGCTAAGGATTGTATCCACATACCATTTGGAATGGTAAGCTTAGAAGATGGAACCCTATCTACTAGAGAGGGAAGAGTATTGTTCCTAGAGGATGTATTAAATAAGGCTATAGAAAATACCACAAAAATAATAGAAGAGAGAAATCCTGATTTAGAAAACAAGGAAGAGGTAGCAAAGCAAGTTGGAATAGGAGCGGTAATATTCCAGGAGCTATTTAACCAAAGGATAAAAGACTATGTATTCTCCTGGGATAGGACTCTTAGCTTTGAGGGAGAAACAGGACCATATGTACAGTATACCCATGCTAGAATAAATTCCCTACTTGAAAAGGGTGAATTTGATCTAGAGGGTGAAGTAGATTATAGCCTGCTTAAAACAGAAGAGGAAGTCAATATAACTAGGTTGCTATATGAATTCCCAAGGATCATAGTAGATGCTATGGAAAAATATGAACCTTACTTTATTACCAGACACATAGTAGAAGTTGCAAAAGCATTTAATAAATTCTACAATAGCACAACAATAAATACTAAAGATATAGAGCTTAAGAAGGCAAGACTGATGATGTCCTACGCAGCTAAGACTGTTATAAAGACAGGACTTGACCTACTTGGAATGGAAGCACCTGAAAGAATGTAAAAAAATAGACCCGGGACCGGGTCTATTTTTCTAAGTACTCCATGAATTTACTTTCACTAACTTCAGCCAAGGAACTTAATTCCTCTATTATACTATTCTTCAAATCTATAAAATCACTTATTTCAGTTTCATTGCCAGTGTATTCTAAAGCCTTAATAATTAAGAGCATATCGTCTTTGGACATCTCCTGTATAGAAATCTTATCAAACTCTTGCATTATGTTCTCCTTTCTTCCAATGTTATACTCTATATTTTATAGGACTTAGGCCAATAATTCAATCTTTATTATGATCTTTTCTAGAAAATCTCTGTATATGCCATATAAGTAATGTTATAATAAAAATAGTAATGAAAAAAGGGGAAATTAAATGAAGATAATATTAAGTACTTTAAATGCAAAGTTTATACACTCCTCACTTTCAATTAGATACCTACAGGAGTATGTAAGAGATATACAGAAAGTGGAGATTCAAGAGTATACCATAAATCAAAATATAGATTTTATAGTTTCTGAACTATATGATCTAAATCCAGATATCCTAGGGTTTTCAACCTATATATGGAATGTGGAGGAGATTCTTAAAATATCCCAGGCCATAAAAATAGTAAAGCCGGATATAAAGATCCTACTGGGAGGACCGGAAGTATCCTATGATTCCCTACAGACAATGAAGGAAAATCCACATATAGATTATATAATATTTGGAGAGGGAGAAGAAACTTTTAGAGAGTTTGTAGAAAAGCTAATAAAGGAAGACTATGATATGGAAGGAGTCCAGGGCCTAACTTATAGGGAAGGAGAGGAAATAAGAAGCAATCTTCCTAGACCCTTGATGCATGACTTGGATAGGATACCTAGCCCATACAGTTCCATAAAGAATGAATTTAAAAACAAGATAGTCTACTTTGAAAGCTCCAGAGGTTGTCCCTTTAACTGTAAATTTTGCCTATCCTCCACTATAAAGGGAGTTAGATACTTTTCCATAGATAGGGTAAAAAGAGATCTGGACAACTTAATAGATAGCGGTGTAGACCAGGTTAAGTTTGTAGATAGGACCTTTAATGAAGATAAAGAGTATTCTATGGAAGTAATGAGTCACATAATAAGTAGAAAGCCTAAAAATATGAACTTTCACTTTGAAGTTACAGCTCATTTATTAGATGATGAGATGCTAGACTTCCTATCAGAGGTTAAGGAAGGTCTATTTCAATTTGAAATAGGAGTCCAGTCTTCTAATCTGGAAACTATAAGGGCAATTGGAAGGGCAACTAATCTAGACAAGCTGGAGAAGGTAAGTAAGACCATTAAATCCTATAGGAATATTCACCAGCACTTGGATTTGATAGCAGGACTACCCTATGAGGATTATGAGTCCTTTAAAAGATCCTTTAACTATGTATATAATATAAGGCCTGAGAAAATACAATTAGGATTTCTAAAACTCCTAAAGGGTTCAGAACTTAGGGAAGATGAAGAGAAATATGGTTTTAAATACCTAGACTCACCTCCCTATGAAGTCTTGGAGACAGATTGGATTAAATACAAGGATATTATTAAACTTAAGAGAATAGAGGAGCTAGTAGAGAGATATTACAATGAAAAATACTTTAAGCACTCCTTGGAATATCTAATGGCAAATATTTATGACCATCCCTTTGAATTCTTTGAGACCTTTTCTGAATATTGGATAGAGAAAAATCACCATCAGTATCCTATGAGTAGGACCAAGCTCTATCAAGTACTAGGGGAATACTACAAGTATAAAGGATATGATGGTTTTGATATTTTTAAGGAAATACTGAGATTTGACTTTATATCAAATAATAAGTCTAGCAAGATGCCAGAGCTTATAAGGAATAGAGAAGCAAATAAGAAGAAAATCAATATTCACCGTGTCTTAAAGGATTATAGGTTATTAGATAATGAGCTGAAGGAATATAAGAATATACCTACAAAAAATATGATAAGGCATGTAAAAATAGAATCTTTTAGTGTTGATGTTTTAAATATAATCCAAAATGATTATATTTATAAAGAAGGAGCAGGAGAGCCAAGAGATATAATCTTCCTATATAAGGACAATGTGATAAATAGATTCTCGGCTTTTGACATAACAGAGATTACAAAGGGGTTGGTCTAGTATGGACATAATAAATGATTTTTTGCTAATCAATAAGCAGACTATGAAAAAGACATTAAAGAGCTTAAAGAATAACTGGATAATTATATTTTCAGGCATGGCCTATATAATGCTAAGCACAATAGTATCCATGATAGTCTATACAGTTTTCAGAGGAGTATTGGGACTTATAGGGGGGATAATCATTGCTGTGTTCTCAGCAAGCTTAATATCCAACTATCTCTACCTCCTATATAATGTTATAAATTACGATAGATTAGGGCTCCAAGACTTTAAGGATGGATTTGGTTATTTTCTTAGGAAAGTATATGTAGTGTTTTTCTATGGTTGGATAGGGAGTATTCTCCTATCAGTTTTCTATAGGATGCTTGGAAGCAATGCAGCTATCCTATCTATGATAGTAAACGTATCAATATTAATATTATTAAATCCCCTACCTGAGTCCATATATTTAAAGGAAAGGGATCCTATGGGAAGTATAACTTATGCGGCAGAATTTATGAAAGAAAACTGGGCAAATTGGCTGATACCAAATTTATTCTTCCATGGTATATTGTTTTATTTAACAGGAAACATTATAAGTAATCTTTTCTCTACTCATATAAGTATGGGTTTTGGAATAGATGTAATAAGTATTGTAAAATATTTAATCGCCCAGGTATTGTTTTCATTTATAATGATATATAGAGGACACCTATTCAAGTTACTGAGCACCAGCACTAGGCGTAAGAGGATGTATATGAGTAAATTCTAAGAAGAGGTGGAAAAATGAAGATGCTAAATGAACACTTTAAAAAATATGGAGATAAGCTTTCATTTATTCAATTAAAAGATAATAGGGAATTGAATATTGAGGGATATAAAATAGATGATACTACTCCCTTACCAGTCTTAGTGGAGGATCTAGTAAGGGAAATTAAGGATGGCAATTTAGAGGAAGAAATAAGGATGACAAATATTATTGACGGCATAATATTTACCCTAGGCATGGATGATGAGTTTAAGTACCTAGAAGAATACAAGGAGATTCTAGCTTCCTATCAGGAAGGAATTGAAGAATATATATTCTTTAAGGGCATTAGACATTTTGAGAAGCAAGACTATGATAGGGCAGCTATTGCCTTTAGAGCCCTGAAAATAGTAGATCCAGCCAATACCAATGGAATATTTAACTATGCTCTCAGTCTGGAGGCTATTGCTAAGAAATTCTTTAAGGCAGAAGAAGATGTGAAGGGACTGGAATTTATCAATGTATCTACAGATGAACTGGAATCTATTTTGGAGATAGATGATAAATATCCTCTGGCCTACTATAAACTGGGATATCACTATAAGTTCAATGGCCAATATTTAAAGGCCAAGCTAATATGGAATAAATACCTGCAGTTAGATAAGGATGATTTAAGGCTACAGGAGATAAGAGTGGAATTAGAAGGAATTGAAGAAGATGTAATCCTTGAATCAGGAATCACCTATCTAAGCAAGGGATATTTTGAAAAGGCCCTAGATGAATTTTTAAAGATTTTGCCGAAATTCAAGGAATGGTGGGAACTGAACTACTTTTTAGGACTAAGCTACAAGGGTTTAGGTGAGTATAATGAAAGTATTAAACATTTTGAAATAGCCCTAGAAGATAACAATAAGGTTGCTGAGATATACAATGAAATGGGAATCACCTATATGACAATAGATAAGCTAGAAGAAGCCATAGGAGTATTTACTGAAGGTATAGAAGAAATAGAGAATGATTACAAGTTATTCTTTAATAGGGGAATAGCTTATTTGCAGCTAGAGGATATAAGAAGTGGATATGAGGATATAAAAAGAGCTGTAGAGATAAACCCAGAAGATGAGAATATGCTTTTACAAAAACAAAAAATAGAAGAGTTACTATAACTTTTGGAGGGAATGTGGATGAAAAGCTTAAAAGAACTTTTAAACCTAAAGATGGAAAAGAAGATGAAATTAGTAGTAGTTGCTGCAAATGATAGGGAAGTTATAGCTGCAGTAGATGAGGCAAGAGAGTTAGATGTTATTGATCCTATATTAATAGGAGACCAGGAAGAAATATTAGCTATATTGGAAGAGAAGGCTATAGACAAGGATCAATACAGAATAATTGATGAAAAAGATGTGACTGGGGCAGCAGAGCTAGGAGTAAAGATGGTATCAAATGGGGAAGCTGATTTCATAATGAAGGGTCTATTGGATACTTCAATACTACTGAGAGCAGTATTAAATAAGGAATGGGGACTGAGAACTGATTCTCTTCTGTCTCATGTAATGGTATATGAGGTTGCAAGTTATCCTAAGCTTATTTACTTGACAGATGGAGGCATGAATCTAAGTCCAAGCCTTGAAGACAAGAAGAAAATAATAGAGAATGCAGCTACAGTAGTTCGTTCAATGGGAAGTGAAAGGATAAATGTTGCGGTATTAGCAGCAAAGGAAAAAGTAAATCCTAAGATGATAGCAACTGTAGAGGCTGACCAACTTAAAAAACAATATGAAAAGGGTGAGTTCTCAAAGGGTGTAGTAATAGATGGACCACTGGCCTTAGACCTGGCTCTTTCTAAAGAAGCGGCAGAGATTAAATCCTTTAAATCTGAAGTGGCTGGGGATGCAGATGTGCTTCTAGTCCCAAATATAGAGATGGGTAATGGAATAGGTAAATCTATAACATATCTTGCAGGTGGGAAATCAGCAGGTATAGTAATGGGAGCTAAGACTCCAATAGTATTAGTATCTAGAGCAGATGATCATGAGTCAAAACTATATTCAATTCTACTAGGCGGTGTAGTAGCAAGAGGTAAAAAGGATTAATGAGATATATGTAGCTGGGATTTATTATATTAATTATAAAACTTAGTAAAAGCTATTGACATTCTATAGAAAGAGATGTATTATATTAGAAGTCGACTGGAATCTTCTGGGAAACAATCTTCTTGGAAATCTTTTAAGAAAAGCTTAAAAGCGGTTGACAAATATACAAAAACATAGTATTATTATAAAAGTCGACCAAAGACAGCCAGCAAAGAGACATTAAAACTTTTTAAATATTTTGAAAAGAATCGGTTGACAAACAATTTAGTATTTGCTATACTAAATAAGTCGTCAAAAACGGCGACACAGAACCTAGACAACTAAACAGTGTAAGAAACTTTGAAT
>CAZGQG010000026.1:0-21328 GCA_964527205.1 uncultured Tissierellaceae bacterium
TTCCGTGGAAAGTATGAGAATCCTCTGACTGAGCTCTTCTATGAGTGTCCTCTTCTATCTATTTTCATTGTTGAAAAGTTTATATTCTATATAACTACACGCTTTTTATAACTTGTAAATGCTACGATATTATCGTTTACAATATAATTCCTAACTGACATATTATATATATACAATTTTACCTTATCCAGATAAAATCTTACTATCTTTATTTAAATGATGTTATTTTATCTTAGATTTTATAACCAGAATTTTATTTTTAAAGAAAAATCTTACTAAGTTGCACAACTTAGTAAGATTTTTCTAAGATAATCAGTATTTAATTACTAAATTTCTCAACATCTTTCAGTAATAAATCTAAAATCTCTCTACCTTCAGATCCTGCAAATTCTTCTATTCTGTCTCTAAGGGGTAAGCTAGCATCAATAAAGGTTTGTCTCTGATCATCTGTTAGTTCTATAAAGTTTAATTCAGGTTTTTGCTCCTTAATTATATTTTCTTTTGAAGTTAATAATTCTTGAAGAGATTCTTCTGCATATTTCCTCATTTCAGGTTTTAAATCATCTATCATAGCCTTATCCTCGCTAGATAATCCTTTATAAAAATCAGCATTCATTGCCATAAATGATGCCATCTGAGAATGATTCGACATAGTTATATGATCGAGTACTTCATAAAACTTCATTTCTTCCATAGCATTTATAGGTTGTTCCGTTCCATCAACTGTTTTTAATTGTAATCCTGAATAAGTTTCTGTAAAGGCCAAAGGAGTTGGCAGTGCACCAAAAGCTTCGTAATTAGCCGCGATTATAGGAGATGCCATTATCCTCATTTTAAAACCTCGAAAATCATCTAAGTTTTGTATTGGGTTTTTAGCGGAACCCCATTGTAAATTTCCTAATGAAAACCAATCAAAAGTCTCCATATTTTTAGTTTTAAACATTTCATCCAATGCTGCAGTAGCTTCACCATCAGATAAAACTTTTGCATTTATTGCATCATCTTCAGAAAACACAAAGTTTAAAGACAATGCTTGAACTGCTGAAAACATATCGCCAACATCTCCAGATGCAAAAATAGCAAATTCTATGCCACCATTCATAAGCATCTCAACCTGAGAACCAGTATCTCCAAGAGAACCAACAGGATAAACATCAACTTTGATACGTCCATCCGACTTTTCATTAATTAAATCAGCAAATTTATGTGCATATTTATCATACATAGTATCTGTTGTTTCTAAGTGAGCAATTCTCCAAGTTGTAACTGCAGAGTTTCCTTTGTCAGTTCCATTATCTTGATTGTTAGTCGCACATCCAGTCATAATGAATGATATTAATAATACTGATGTAATAATTAAAACAAATCTTTTTTTCATATCTAAACCCTCCCTTTATTATTTAAAACTATTTAACTATAAAAACACCCTGTAAAATGTTATAATTTGTGGGAAAAATATTAATAATATTGAAATTCCCACCATCATAAATAAATAAGGTGGTAATCCTTTTATTACCTTCATATAAGGAACATCAAATGCAGCAGATGCTGTAAAAATATTTGCTCCAAATGGTGGAGAAATAGCTCCTAAAATACATTGGACTGTAATAATAATTCCAAGCCATATTGGGTCAATACCTGCTGCCATTGCAGGACCAAAGAATATAGGAGTCACGACTACTATTGCTATCAGTGGATCAACAAACATCCCAGCCACGAAAAAGAACAATGTTACCCAAAGCAAAATAGCTGTCATTGAAGGATCTACTCCCAGTAAGCTAGTTGCAATGATTTGAGGTACATTTGCATATGTCAAAACTAATGAGAATATTTGACCACTAGCTAAGAGAATAAACAATGTAGCTGTAACAGACCCTGTTGAAAGTGCAATTTTACCTAAATCTTTTATTTTTACAGATTGGAATATAAAAACCTCAAGTATAATTGCATATATTACAGAGATAGCAGCAGCTTCTGTTGGACTTGCTATTCCTGAATAAATGCTCCCAACAATTACTATTGGAAATCCTAAAGGTAATATCCCATCTATTATAGCTTTCTTTTTCTGCTTCCAAGTTGTTTTTTCTGTTCTAGGTATATTTAATTTTTTAGAATGAAAGTACTGATATATTGAAAACATTGCAAAAAGAAAAATACCAGGCCCTACTCCAGCAATAAACATTTCTCCTACAGATGTTCCTGTAACAACACAATACATTATCATTACAACACTCGGGGGAATTAGAGCCGCTATATTTGAAGATGAAACAATTAGAGCATTTACATCTGACTCTTTATATTTAGCATCAAGCATTTGTGGTCTTAATGTCTTACCTATTGCAACTACAGTTGCTTGAGTAGAACCTGATATTGCACCAAACAATGTACATGTTCCAGCTAAAGTAACCCCCAGCCCACCATAAATATGCCCTACAAAAGCTTTAACTAAATCAATAAGTCTTTTAGCTGTCTGTCCAGAACTCATTATATCTGCTGCAAATATAAAAAGCGGAATTGCTAGTAAAGCAAAAGAACTAATACCATTCATTAATTGTTGAATAATTGTAGATGGCTGCATAGTTGGTAAGTAGACTAAAATAGCCACTGTAGAACTTAGTATCATAGACATAAACATAGGGAATCCAAGTAAAAGGCAACCAAACATAATCATTAATAAAACTATTAGCATTTTATTTTGCCTCCTTTATAAAGTCTGATACATATATTTCGTCCAGTCCTAAATACAGCTCATCACTTTGCAAATTTTTTATGAAAATCAACATGTATCCAAAAGCTGCAAACAAAAATCCAAATGATATTACTGTAACCACTAGATATGTTGGTATTCTAAGGTTAATGGATACCTTACCCATTAACCTTAACGTATTGACATATTTGAAAGAAATAAATGACAGTAATACCATAGTTAATCCAGTAACTGCTGATATAAGTAGAGCACCAAACTTTTGAAATTTTTTCGGTAACATATCAAATAATCCTAACATATTTATATGCTTCCCTGTTGTAACAGCATAACTTAAGCCAATAAATGTAATTAAGTAAATACAGTAACTCCCTATTTCTTCCGTTGCATAAATACCTTTTTTAAAAAACATTCTTCCAAAAACATTTAATACAAGTGTTAGAGACATTACTATTACACTAGATGCAATGATAAATTCTTCAATCTTTGTTATAAATTTATTTATTTTATAAAAAAACTTCATCTCTATACCCTCTTTCTAAGTATGCTTATTTTACTTTTCAAACTTAGCATAGTAACTAGCTGCAATATAATCTAATATTAAACTAGCACACACATGGCTTGTTAGATCTCTATGGTCAGTCATAGGGTTAACTTCAACAAAGTCAATTACATCTACATATGGTGCGAATGCTTGAATTAAATCTGCTAATTGAAAGTGAGTTAATCCAGCTGGTTCTTGTCCTCCTGAGCCTAATGCAAAAGCCATATCTAATGCATCGATATCTACAGTCATATATATATAGTCCGTGTCTTTCCTAACAATATCAATGGTACGCTTAGCAATTTCATCTACACCTAATCGGTTAAGATCTCTAGCCGTAAAAATACTCATTCCACTTTCTTTTATAAAATGATAGTGTTCTGGATAATTATATCCTCTAGGACCAATTTCAACAATATTTTTTGCACTATATTTCTCCATTTCAGTTGCTCTTCTTATTTCACTTGAGCCAGAATATTTTCCCTGAACAGGTGAATCATATTTTAAATCTAAATGAGCATCAAAATCAATTATTCCTATCCTCCCTTCTGCAACATCATGTAAAGCCATAAAACCAGCATTTGTAACTGAGTGATCACCACCTAATAAAATTGGTTTATAACCTTCAGAAATTACCTTCTTTATTTCTTCTGACATATCTTTCAAAGCCTGATAATGATTATAATGAACAATATTATCACAATTTCCAAAATCTTTAATATCAATCTTGTTATAATCGACCAACTTATTATTGTTGACATCAAAAAGAAAGCCTTCCTCCATTCTATTCATGACTCCATTCATTGCTTTTCTAATTTTATCAGGTGCATATCGAGCTCCTGGCCAACCTCTTCCCGCCTCAGTATCATAATTTAACCCTAAAATACCAAATTTTAATTTTTCCACAAATAATTCCTCCTTATCTTTTCTTACTATAATATAGTTGCAACAATCATGCCAATATTCTGTATTATTTGAAGAGTGTTGATATTCAAACAAAAGATGTGTATGTAACAAAATTATTTCTTTCTGTATTTTTCGTATTTAATTCAGGCATTATGTATAATAATCATACAATAAGTATTGCTATTTTACATTACTGTGGTATCATTAATTATAAGCTTTATTTTATATAGGAGGTAATATAATGAGAAATGAAGACAAAGTGTTTAAGAAAATATTCAATCATACAGATTCTATATCAATTATTGATACCAATGGAAAAGTTCTATATTATGAAGATTATGAAGATGATATAAATATGATACGCTATGAAAATGCCGTAGGTAAATCTATATATGATTTATATCCCTTTTTCAAAAGAGAAGACTTTACCGTATTTAAAGCTATTGACTCTAAGAGTATGATTTTAAATGAAATTCAGCAATTTGAAGTAAATGGAGTATCTAAAAGAGCACTTAATTCAGCCTATCCATTAATAAATGAAACAGGCGTTATAGGTTGCATTGTAATGTCTATTGAACTTAACGATAAAAAAAGGAATAAAAGAAATCAAAAATTTTCATCTAAATATAACTTTGAAGATATAATTACTAGAGATAGTAAGTTTATTAATTCTTTTGACATACTTAAAAAATTATCTGCTAGTGAATCAAATATTTTAATCTATGGAGAAACAGGAACTGGTAAAGAATTAATAGCACATACAATCCATGCCAATAGTGCTCGTAACAAAAAACCATTTATAATACAGAATTGTGCAGCTATCCCTGATAACCTTATGGAAAGCATACTCTTCGGATCATCTAAAGGAAGTTTTACCGATGCTATTGATAAGCCTGGCATTTTTGAGATAGCAGAAGGTGGGACTATATATCTTGATGAAATAAATTCGCTGTCTTTGGATTTACAGTCTAAATTTTTAAGGGTAATAGAAAACAAGTCTATTCGACGTTTAGGTGATTCTAAAAATATTGATTTAGATGTAAGGATAATAGCTTCTACTAATAAAAAACTTAACGAAATGGTTAAGACAAATGAATTTAGAGAAGATTTATTTTATCGTCTTAATGTTGCTAGTTACCATATAATGCCTCTTAGAGAACGTCGAGGAGATATTAAAGTTCTATGTGATCATTATATAAATATCTTCAATAATAGATTAAATCATAATATTACAGGTATTAACAATGAGGTTAAAGATTTTTTCAGTAATTATCCATGGCAAGGAAATGTCCGAGAATTAAAGAATGTTATAGAATATGCTTGTACAATAAAATATAATGGTGAAATTACAATTCATGATTTACCTACTTATATGTTTGAACAAATAGAAAAAGATATAAGATTTAATCAAAGTCAGTCTTTAATAAAATCTGAAAATAGTATAGAGTCATTTATTAAAGCAGGAAAATCTTTGGAATCACAAATTAAATTGCTTGAACAAAAAATAATAAGTGAAGTAATACTTAGAAATAAACATAACATTACTTTAACTGCAAAAGAGTTAGAGATATCAAGGCAAACACTATATAATAAATTAAAAGAATATGATTTGTACTAATCATAATATAGGATAGATACAGATAAAAAAAAGGATACCCTAGGGTATCCTTTTTTAGTCTTTAATTATAATTTTATGCTTTTATAGTTTTATGCTTTTTTTACTTTTCTAAATTCAATTGTCCAGTGAAGTCCTGTTCCTATATTATAGGCCTTGGCAAAGTTTCCTTGATTTATTGCTACTGCCATCCTAAGTAGGGAGTTCACATAGATAATCTGCTCACTTATATGAACATCTGCAAAGGATTTACCAAAGCTAATCATATTGTTATAGGCTATGGTGGATCCGTTCTTTATTACAACTTCAACCTTCTCATTGTACTCAAATCCCATATCTAGGAATTCTTTCCTAGTTATATTGGTCCAAAGACTACCAAATCTTACATCTAGAATATCTATATTACCCATAATGCTATCCTCAGTTTTTACTACCTCTCCAATTTCTACCTCTTCTATTTGATCCACAGGATTTTCATGTCCCACTTCTTCAAAGCTAATATCACCTGATGCTAGCTTGGCTCCAGTGTAAGCATATATATCTCTTCCGTGGAAAGTATGAGAATCCTCTGACTGAGCTCTTCTATGAGTGTCCTCTTCAATTTCTCTAACTGCCTTTATTCCAATGTATTTCTTAATATGAGTCAAGGTTCCATTGTCTGGAGTGACAATATAGTGTCCATCCTCAGTAAGGGCTACTACGCTCTTTCTTGCTGAGCCTACCCCTGGGTCAACTACAGATACAAAAACCGTTCCCTTAGGCCAATACTCAACTGATTGGAACAATCTATAAGAAGCCTCCCATAGATGATAGGGTGTTATGTCATGGGTTAGATTGTATATCTTTAAATCCTGATCAACCTCATGAGCAACTCCTGTCATGGCTGCAACCGCACCATCTGATAAGCCAAAATCACTTTGCAATACTAATATTTTAATCATACTTTTCCCTCCCTATTATAGACCAAATTCCTATTTTTTCAAATCCTAAATTCTTATATATTATACCCTCTTCTTCATCCTTATAAAACAATCCAATTTCCTTATTTCTATTCTTTAAATCCTGGATCAGGGAGGATATTATCTTCTCTTTGTAGCCCTTATCTCTCATGTCTTCCCTGGTAAACACTCCACCTATCATAGCACTTACAGTATTTTCAGCACTGGTATTGCCATGAGTTACTATTCCCTTTTCATCCTTTATCATAAGATGCTTGCCTTCACCGCTTTTTATCCTATTTCTTATTTGCCTATGTCTCTCCTCTAGATCCTCTGAGTAGAGATTTTTAAACTCCTCTATCTCTCCATAGGCCTGGGCTATTTCCATAGCATCCTCTTCCCCAGCAACAATTAACCCCTCAGCTTCTGAGCCTAGACCCTGGTCTCCCTGGTGCCTAGCAAAGTTAAGGTCATTCCTACTAGTCCCTTCACCTAGGTAAGGCACTAGACTGTCTATTACTTCCTGCTTACCACTTATAATATTTATAGCATTCTCCTTAAGCAAGCTTGGGATTAAAGTAAAATCCATGTCCAAATCCTTACTATAGACTATGAGATTGTCATGATATCTAAGGGCAATGCCTCTTATGACTCTATCTTTTTCTTCATACCATACATCCTGATAGGGAGATGAAAATCCAAAATTCTCTATATCACCTATTATAAATATATTAAAAACAGCCTCTTCCTTACAGTAATCTAATAATTTAATCCTATCTTCTTCTCTAGCTTTAATCAACATAGGGACCTACTTACTTATCTCAACGATCCACTCAGGACCAAAGTCAATAGAATATATGTCTTTAAAACTTCCTTGATTTACAGAAAAAGCTATTTTCATAAGTTCATTATTATAGATCATAGGCTGTCCCTTTTCTGCACATCCAAAGGAGCTATCAAAGAGTATTTTTTCTTCAAATTTTATTTCATCATTGTGGCTAATCTTTACATCCACCATATCTCCGTACTTAAAACCTGCATCCATAAAGTCCTTAAGCTGAATGTTTGTCCACTGGTTACCAAAGTTTGGGTCCTCTATCTCCAGTATGCCCTTGGCATAGCCTTCTTTTATGCTAGGTTGGTGTATGTCATGCTCTACAATGTCTTCCACCTTATAAGCCGGTCCAACCTCTTCATAGCTTATGATTCCACTGGCAAGCTTTGCAGCGCAGTAGGAAAAGAGATCCCTACCATGGAAGATACTTACTCCTTCAGTACCCTTTCCCTTTAATCTATTTACTTCTTCATCTATTTCCCTTATTTCTTCTATTCCTACCCATTTCTTTAAATGAGTTAAGGATCCATTATCTGGACTGACTACATAGTATCCATCACTGGTCCTAGCAACTGATGCCTTCCTTGAAGTTCCAACACCTGGGTCTACTACAGACACAAATATTGTTCCCTTTGGCCAAAATTTCATTGATTGATAAAGCCTATAGGATGCACTCCATGTATCAAATTGTGGTATCTCATGGGTTCCATCAATAATTTCTAATTCTCTGTCTACAGTCTTTACTACACCATACATAGCACAAACTGCACCTTCCTTATAGGTAAAATCTGTTTGAAAAACTAATATTGGTTTCATCATTTTCCTCCTAAATAAATGGGTTGTAAAATCTTCCCTTGTTTATAAAAACTGATACTGCTATGGATCCTGCAAATATTAATGCAGAAATGGCTATACCCCTATAGTCAGCTCGCTCCAAGCTCTTGCTATTATACCAAGTTCTAGTATCGTCCTTGGCAAAGCCTCTTAGGTCCATGGCATTACTAATGGATTCTATCCTGTCCAAGGTTGAGAATATAAGGGGTACAATAATAAGCAGGGATTTTTTAAATCTTTGGCTGATCTTAGCCTTATGTGATAGATCAAGACCTCTGGCTTGCTGGGCCAATCTTATATCACTATAATCTCTTTGCACATCAGGAAAATACCTCAGGGTCAAAGAAACAGCATAGGCCGCCTTATAATTTACACCTACTCTATTTAAAGCTGCTGCAAATTCACTGGGATTTGTAGTAAGTAAAAATATAATTCCCAGAGGTATTACAGAAGCATATTTTAAGAATTTAGTAGTCTGATAGAGAACTTGTTCCCAGGTCAGGCTATATCTTCCTATAAAATGTACTATTTCATGTCTGGTGCCATAAATTTTCACACCCTCTTCTGGTGAGAATAAGTAAGTTATTATGACATTTGTAAATAAAAACACAGAAACATAAATCACCATAAGTTTAATCTGTGAAAACTTTATTTGAGATATCTTAAGCAGGGCAAAGGAAAATACCATAATCCCTAGGATAACTCTAATATCATAGGAAAACATTACAGCAAAGGTTAAAAACAAAAAACCTATAAGCTTGGTAAGTCCTGACAATCTATGAATGGGCGTATCTATAAGATTGTATGAAAAAAGCTTATCACTCATTTATAATTTCACCGACCTTTCATAGTCAATAAAGTTCTGTACAAACTCTGTAGCCCCTTCTATTCCAACTATATTTGCCAGACTATAGAGAGAGGTCTCCTTTAAATTAGCATCATGGATTACCTGATCATCACTTAGGACAATGGAGGGTTTAGTATCCACTACTATTTTTTTATCCGCAAGTACTATGGCCCTTTCAGTGTATTCCAGCATTAAATGCATGTCATGGGTGATAAATATAATGGTTATACCCATATCATTTATAATCTTTAAAAACTCCATTATCTCTGAATAGTGCTTGTAGTCCTGTCCAGCAGTAGGCTCATCCAAGATTATTATCTTAGGGTCCAAGACCAGTATAGAAGCAATGGTTACACGCTTCTTCTGTCCATAGCTCAGGGCTGCTATAGGCCAATCTAAGAAGGGAGACAAACCACATATTTTAAGTATCTTATCTACTCTTTCTTTGATTTCCTCTTCATCCACACCTCTAAGCCTAAGGCCTAGGGCCACCTCATCATATATAAGGGGCTTAGATATCATTTGATTTGGGTTTTGCATTACAACCCCTATAAGTTCTGCTCTTTCCTTTATGGTCATATCCTTGATATCTTCACCCTTATAATAAATACTGCCTCCTGTTTCCTTTTCAAATCCACATATTAATTTTGATATGGTAGACTTACCTGCCCCATTTTTTCCTACTATGGCAAGCATTTCTCCTTCTCTTACATCAAAACTAATCCTATCCAATATTTCTTTTCCCTTTACATAGGAAAAGGAAATATCCTCCAGTCTAAGAATAGACTGGTTTTCATTTGTGGATTGGTCCTTTACAATAGAATTATTCCAATCATTTATCTTCTCATACTCATCCGTAACCTTAAGAGTATCCAAATGTCCTGGAAGAATCTCTTCTCTCACATCTACCCCTGCATATTTAAGGGCCGTAACATAGAGAGGCTCTCTTATACCATTGTCAGTAAGTATAGATGAGGATACAAGCTTATGAGGATCCATATCCGCTAGAATACGCCCATCATTTATCACTATTACCCTGTCAATATCCCTGTGAAGAACATCTTCCAAGCGGTGTTCTATTATTATAATAGTCTTGTTAGAATTATCATGTATTTCATCAATTATCTCTATGGCCTTCTTCCCTGTATAGGGGTCTAGATTTGCCAAGGGCTCATCAAAAAGCAGGATATCTACATCGTCAATCATTACCCCACCTAGGGCAGTCCTTTGCTTTTGACCTCCAGAAAGCTCATAGGGAGATGAAACTAAGAAACTATCCATATCTACCATCTCAGCAATATCCCTTACACGCTTACGCATAATATCCCTAGGAACATTGTCGTTCTCTAAGGAAAAGGCTATGTCCTCTGCCACTGTAAGTCCTACAAATTGTCCATCTGAATCTTGCAGTACAGTTCCCACAGCCCTGGATAGGGTAAATATATCCTCTTCCTTAGTTTCAAGGTCTTTTACCTTTAAGCTTCCGCTAATATCCCCATGATAGGAAAAAGGTATTAATCCATTCAAGCAGTGTCCAAGGGTACTCTTACCACTACCACTTGGCCCTACAATCAATATCTTTTCTCCTGGATAGATCTTTAAATTAATATTGTGTAGGGTAGGCTCTGCCTGACTAAAATATTTAAATCCAAAATCATCAAATTCAATAATCGGTTTTCTATTCATATATGCCTCCAAATCATCTGATTTCTAGTTTAGTTTCTCTTAATACTTCCTTCTTTAGATCTAGTAGATGAATAAGCAATTAGCAGTAATGTTCCAATAACACCAACACTAATTGAGTTCATTATTGCAGCTACTATACCCTGTGTAAATACAAGATTTACTGGCTCAGCATAGATAACTATGTCTAATACAGGTGCTATTACTACCCATGCTATTAGATTTCCTACTATTTGGATTAGATTGAATGTCAAAATATCTCTCTTTCCAAATTCTCCATCCTCAACACTAGTTCTCTTGTATGCAAATCCATAAATAAAGCTTGCCACACCACTTGCAACTACCCAGCTCCACCATGGTGAACCATATTGAAGTGCGTCACTTAGACCATGTCCAATAAAAGCTATAAGTCCTCCTGCTATAGGTCCAAATAAGGTTCCAAAAAATGCACTAAGGGCATAGGCTGATTGAAAACTTGTCTCAGGTACTGGTGATGGGATCTTAACATACATAAATAAAAGCATAAATACAGCCGCACCAAGTCCTGTTGCTACAATAGTCTTTGTCGTTACTTTGAAATAATCTTTCATTTTCTACTCCTCCTCATTTTTCTTAATTCTCTTTTATGTTTTGAGACATAATGAATTCATCTTTATATATTTAAAGAGATATTAAAATACTCTGGAATAAAATAGTACTTATACCTGGCTATTCCATTGTCAGACTCATCCCTTAATATTTGTTCTATATATATGAGGGCCTGGTCTTCTTCCACATCCAAAAAAGCCCTTACATTGTCTTCAGCCTTGATAAGCCTAATACTAATCCTTCCAGATCTTCCTAATTTGAAAATATCCCTATTAATCAAATCCCCTATGGACTCCCTATTATTTAGGTCTACATCTAGTCTGTCAATGTATTTTATAGGTATTTGAGAAAAGCTATGTCCTATTCTCTTCTTATCCTGATAGTAAATATTATTGGAAGCAAGGAGCATGTCATTAGGATCAAGCCTTAACTTTTTGCTTGCAATCTCTGTTGGAGGCCCAAAATTATATCTATTATCTATCTCCTCTATATCCTCCTTGCAAGAGGATAGGATAAGGTTTTCTATACTATCTACAGCCTCTTTTTCCCTCTCTCTATAGGTTACTATGCTGCCCTTTCCCTGTTGTTTCTTGATCAGACCATCTTCCTTTAAAATAGTCAGGGCCTGCCTTATGGTATTTCTGCTTACCTCATACTGGTCACTTAGGACATTTTCACTGGGAAGCATATCAGAATTCTTATACTTACCCCCTATAATATCTGAGTAAAGCCTGTCATAAATAGGCAAATAGGATGGTATTTTTTCTATAGATTTTTCTTCTGAATCTCTTATAATCATAATTTTCCTCCACTTGTACTACATCTTCAGTACTTGTTGAACAAGTTAATTATAGACTCTTAGATATAAATAGTCAAGGGATTAAATTTAATTTTCTAATAATTCCCTAGCATCTATATTATACTCTATTTAGGTATAAAAAATGCAATATAAAAGATCCCCTTCCTCTTTTATATTGCAGCTATTCCCTTTTACATTCTCTCCTTACACATATTTACTATTTCCTTAATCAAGTCCCTATGACTCATCCCTGCCTCATAGGCCATATGACATATATTGCTAGTATTTTTGTCCAGTCCTGGCAAGCTATTTATATCAAGGACATAGGCCCTGTCTCCCCTTAGCCTTACATCTATCCTAGCATAATCTCTAAGGTCAAGAGCTTCATAGGCTGCTATGGCAGTGTTTTCTATTAGCTTCCTAGTCCTTTCATCCACTTTGGCTGGAATATCATAGGTCACATCATCTGCAAATTCAAACTTAGCTTCAAAGCTAAATATCTTATTTAAATCCCCAGGAAGTTTTGAAAAATCTATTTCAGCTATGGGAAGAATTCTAAGATTCTCTCCATTTCCCAGTACCCCAATGGTAAATTCTCTTCCCACTATATATTCCATTATCATTATAGGGGGGTTGTATAGGTCTAAACTTTCATTCATTACCTCTATAAGGGCTTCCTTATCATAGGCCAGACTATCATCTGTTATTCCTCTGCTTGAGCCTTCATCCTTAGGCTTTACAAATACTGGATAATCAAGATCCATCTCCTCTATCTCTTCTATGTGATAGACAGTTTTAAATTTAGGGGTTGGGATATTTGAAGCCTTAAATATCTTGCCTGAATATATCTTGTCATAGGCAAGTCCGTGACCTAGAGGTCTAGAACCAGTATAGGGAATATTGGCAAACTCCATAAAGCTTGGAAGCTGTGAAAGACTAGCCTCTCCCTGGATCCCATTGCACATATTAAATACCAGGTCTACCTCTTCTTCCTTGATCCTTTGAATAATATCATCATCCATAATCAAGTTAATTACCTCATATTCATCTTCTAAACTCTCTCTTATATACTCTACAGTCTCTACTCCCTGCTTGTTTTCTTCTATAGCTCCCTGCCCATCCAGGACAGTGGCCCTAGACTTATCCGATACTATTGCAATTTTCATACGGCATTCTCCTCATTTGACCTAATTATATCATATAAACAAGTGTTTACTTGCCTCACAAAAAAATTATATTCTTTTTTCTATTATTTATAGGCATTTTTCTAATAATATGATACAATTATAGTTGATAAGAGTTATCAATAGAGTGTTTATAAGGAGGTATAGATGTGAGTAAGGTAAGAGAATTAGGAAACATAATCAAAAAGCTTCACGATGGAGTGGATAAGGAAGAAGTAAAAAGAGAATTTAGAGAGAAGTTTGATTCAGTTACTTCTGCAGAGATTGTTGAAATGGAGCAGCAATTAGTTAAGGAAGGCATGCCTATAGAGGAAATACAAAGACTTTGTGACATTCATGCAGACGTTTTTAATATGTCTATTGAGGAAATACACAGCAGGGAGCCTGAACACGAAAGAGAAGGCCATCCAATAAGAGTATTATTAGATGAGAACAGGGCTATTGAAAAGCAATTAGAGCAGATAGCTCCCCTTGTAGTAAACTATGAGAAGGGTCAAGATGAAGATACTAGAATGGTTCTTCTAGAAAAGACTCAGGAATTATTTGACCTTAACAAGCACTATGACAGAAAGGAAAAGGCAATATTCCCCCTAATGGAAAAACACGGTATAGACTCCCCACCTCAAGTAATGTGGGCTGTAGATGATGAGATTAGGGAAGATTTAAAGGCCTTCTATAAGGATATAGAAGATAAGAACTACAAAGGTCTAGAATTAAAATTTATAGAACTAAGCAAGCGTATAGATGACATGATCCTTAAGGAAGAGAAAATAATGCTTCCACTAATCACTGATTTGATTACAGAGGAAGAATGGTTGGAAGTTGCCTATGACTCTGAAGAAATCGGCTACTGCCTGGTACATCCAGAGAAAAAATGGATTCCAAAGTCCATGCAGACTGCAGGAATTACCCAGGAAAACTTTAGTATTCAGGATGAAAAGATTCACTTTGAAACTGGAGTATTAGATGTAGAGCAGCTTATGGGTATTCTTGATGCCCTACCAGTGGATGTGACCTTTATAGATAAGGATGATAAGTTTAGATACTTTAATCAGGCTGAGGGAAGGGTCTTTGTTAGATCCAAGTCAGCTCTTGGTAGACAAGTTCACCACTGCCATCCACCAAGATCAGTTGAAATGGTAGAGCAAATCCTATCTGATTTTAAATCAGGCAAGAAGGACACAGAAAGTTTCTGGATAGAAATGAAGGGCATGCTTATTTATATAAACTACAAGGCTATAAGAAGCAAGTCTGGAGAATATCTAGGTACACTAGAAATTAGCCATGATGTAAGGCCATATCAGGAACTCCAAGGAGAAAAGAGACTACTATAAAACAAGTCTAAAATAACTATAAAATAAAATTGAGGATCTGGATTAGAAATATATTCTAATCTCAGATCCTCAATTTTTCTTTATTTTAATCTTCTTCTAATACTTGGGCAAAGAAGGGATTCTTCTTCCCTATTTCTTCATGTCTCCAGGGAGGAGCTTCACACTCCTCACACCAATGACCGGTAAAGAGCACTAGTCTTGGACTGGCATGGAATTCATGGGAAAAGGCACATCTCCATTTAAGCTTGCTATCCATGTCTCCCCTTTCCATGGAGGGGGATAGACACTGTCCTCCCCTAAAACTTGCTGCCCCCTTCATATCCTCTATATCTAAAAGGTGTATATCTTTGTTCTCATCATAACCATGGTCTAGGATTTTCACCCTATCATAATCATCATCTAGGGAAAAGTCCCTCCAAGAGGGAATCTCTTCCCATTCCTTCTCTGACCCGAAAAAAGCATGGATCTTCTCCTGATCTTTTTCTCTTATCCATTCCATACTTCCTCCCTTGCCCCGGGCTAGGCCTTTCATAATAAAATTTTTTATAAAAAAATCCGGCATATATTTTAAGATTGTGGAAGGAAAGGGCAGCTGATCTTTTAATCTCTGGACAAAATCATCAAAGCTCTCTCTTCTAAAATCCAAATAATCATTTAAAATATCTGAATCTAGATAATACTGTCCATGAAAGTTCTTCTTAGCAAACCAGTTGCTTTGAAAGACCTTTTCTATATCCTTAACCCCAAGGACTCCTAGGATCTTAGAGGTAAATTGGTAATTGTTTAGGCGAGTAGATTCTCCTCCTCCTATATTATAGACCCTCTTCCAAAATTCCTCTGGAAGATTCTTTGTGGCTAGGTTGGCCATAAGCCTTCCTGAGTCCTCCTCACTTATCCACTCCAGGACATTGCTCCAGGGCTGATGAAAGATTATTGGATCCATCATCTCTAAGAGTCCATAGTGAAGAATTCCAGTCTGCCTTAGGGAGACCCAGTAGTCTAGGCCTGATTCAATAACCAGTCTCTCAGCAGCTATCTTACTTGTTGCATAGTTGTCAAAAACACTGGGCTTAAGTGGATCTCCAACTCGGCCCCAATGTATGGGAGGAAGTCTACTTCCAGTCTGGGCTACACTTCCAATATAGACAAGTTTTACCTCCTGAAGTTTTAATTCCTCTACAGCCCTTAATATGTTCTCCACAGAACCTAGGTTGATCTCCCAGGCCCTTTTAGGATAAAGATCTGCCTCAGGAGATACAAAGGCTGCTAGATGAAATATATAATCTGCATCCCTTATAGCCCTCTTCACATCTTCATATTGGGTCAAATCTCCCCATATTATTTCAATACTTGAACTATCATAGGCCTTCATCAATTCCTTGTTTTTCTTAGAAGGCCTTACCAGGCTAACCAGGTCCAGCTTGTCCTCATGGCCCAAAAGATGCCTAAGGGCTGCTCCTCCCATGGTTCCTGTAATGCCGCTTATAAATACTCTCTTTTTCAAATAATCACTTCCCATATATGCTCTAAGTTCCGCAATAAGTTACATGGTTCTTTGCTGATTCTGGGGGTAGCTTGGCATATTTGTCCTGGCTCTCTTCATAGGCATAGGGTTTTGAAAGAGCCTGTAAATAATCTTCGAAAGCTCTCTTATCACCATTCTCTGCCAAATGGAGCACTTCTTCTACCAGGTGGTTTCTTGGAATAATATAGGGATTATTCTCCTTCATAAGATCCCTTAGCTCTTTCCTATCCAAGCCCTGCTCCCTAAGTCTCTCTTCCCATCTATCTTTCCAAGCCTTAAAGTCTTCGCCTTTAAATAATTCTAATTCTTCATACTTGTCCAAGGTAAGGCCTATAAAGCTATTGGTAAAGTCTGCCTCCTTATCTTTCATAAGTTCTAAAAGATCCTCTACTAAGGGCCTATCTCCATCCTTTACCTCTCTTATTCCAAGTTTCCTCCCCATAGCTTCCAACCATTCTCTTTGGTAAATAGGTGAAAATTCTCTTATAGCTTCTTCAGCCAGCTCTACAGCTTTTTCCTTATCCTCATCTATTAGAACTAAAAGGGTTTCAGCAAATCTACTTAGATTCCACTGGCCTACCCTGGATTGATTGTCATAGGAATATCTTCCCGTCCTATCAATGGAGCTAAAGACCCTATCTGGGTGGTAATTATCCATAAAGGCGCAGGGTCCATAATCTATGGTTTCCCCACTAATGGTCATATTATCTGTGTTCATTACTCCATGAATAAAGCCTACAGCCTTCCATTTTGCAATAAGCTTTGCCTGGACCTTAACAACTTGCTTTAAAAGAGAAAGATAAGGCCTTTCATCATCCTTTATCTCCGGATAGTGCCTATCTATAGCATAGTCTGCTAAAGCAGCTAGGTCATCTTTCTCACCATAGGCCAAGGCATATTGAAAGGTTCCAAATCTTATATGGCTCTTAGCAACTCTAGTAAGGACTGCTCCTTCAAAGGCCTTGTTTCTAAGAACCCTATCCCCTGTCTTTACTAGGGCTAGGCTTCTACTCGTAGCTATTCCAAGGCCCTGCATGGCTTCACTTACCAAATACTCCCTAAGCATGGATGAGAAGGTAGCCCTTCCGTCTCCACCTCTTGAAAAGGGAGTCCTACCGGCTCCCTTTAGCTGTATATCATATCTCTTTCCCTCTGGGCTTATTTGTTCTCCTAGGAGCAGGGCTCTCCCGTCTCCTAGCATGGTAAAATTTCCAAACTGATGGCCTGCATAGGCCTGAGCTAGAAGCTTGTCTCCACTGGGAGCCCTATTCCCAGCTAAAAGCTCTATATTTTCTTCTTTCCTCAGTTCTTCTGGGTCCAGTCCCAATTCCCTGGCCAATTTATCATTGCTTATATACAAACTAGGGGAGCTTACCCTATTGGGCTCCACCATCTTGTAGAAAATCTCTGGCAGCTCTTTGTAGCTTTCTTCTAATTTCCATCCTGTCTTATTATTCATCTATAGACTCCCTTTCTTTTTTCTCTAATCCCTCTTCACCTTCATCACAATAGCATATATACCAAGAGGCCCGAGTATCCACATTTATCTCCTTTATTCTAGGAAATACTCCTTCCATTTCCTCCTTGGCCACCCTTATAAAATTAAAGTAATCTCCTCTTTCAAGCCATTCCACAATGGTGGTGAGAAGGGCTCTTTTGTCATTGTAATCGTGGATAATAACTGCCTTCCTAGCTATCCTTCTCATCTCCCTATACAGGTCAATTCTCTCCTTAGGCTGTAGCCCATGGGCAACATAGGAAGTAATTACCAGGTCAAAGCTCTTGTCCTCAAAGGGAAGATCCTCTCCAGCTCTTATCTCCCTAAGCTCAATAGAAGTTCCCCTTAGTTTCTTTCTTGCCTGGCCTATCATGCCTGGGGAGGGATCTACACCTGTAACCCTAAGCCCCCTGTCATGGAGGGTCTTTGGAAGGGCCCCTGTTCCGCAACCTATATCCAGTACACTTTCATACTCCTCTAGGTCTATCTCCTGGCTGGCTCTTTCCTGTATCTTTTTAAAATACCTTACTTGGTAATTGAAAAACAAGCCATATACCGGTGCTATTAAATCAAATACAGACATCTCTACCCTCCTAAAAAATTTACTACTGTGGATTCATAAAGATCCATTGTCCACGAACGATTCCTACCAGGTAATTTACACCATTTTCCTCTTCAAATACAAGCTTTAAACTTCTCCAATCTGAACCATACTGATTAGGCTCTCCTACTATCATAAATTCTAGAAATTCTCCCTCCGGATAGGAGTCATGGACATTGTCAATTTCTCCTCCAGTATTCACTATGGTATTTATTCCAATTATATCTGGATTTGCATAATCCTCATCATAGATAAATACATCATAATAATCATTGAAATCAAGCATTATCTCATCAGGACTATCCTTGTAGTAACCCCAGTTGTATACTGAGCTGTCCTGGTCTAATCCTGCCACTTCCTGAGGGGTAAATTCTTGGTCTCTTCCAATAACTATATGAACCAGGGGAGTAAATCTAAGTCCCATACTTGGATGTACATGATTAGATAGCTCTACCAGGTCCTTATCCCTTATTAATTCCATTATATTCATTCCTAAAACAAGGAGGCTTTGAGGACTATTATTTGGTCCACCACTATTAGCTCCCTGAATTTCTAAATCTTCATTTAAAATTCTCAATTCTTCTTTTTCCTTATTTAAATTCTCATTTTGCTCTAACAAGCCTTCTACCTCTTCCTTTAGGGCATGGAGTTCAATCTCAACTTCACTAGCTATATCTTCATCTATGGGCACTGGGTCCGCTAGATCCTCATTTCCACAGGCACTTATAAATACCGATAAAATAATTGTCATAAGAATTAGCAATTTATATCTATTTTTCATCTCATTCAGCTCCTTTTAATTTTTTAAGCTCTTAATAGATATTTACCCTTAAATGATAGGTATTATCATTTTTTAATTTCCAGAAAAAAATCCTACTGAAATAATCTTCAGTAGGATCTCTTATTCTTATAATTTCAATTAAATCTGTAGCCAAAGGGCATCAATAAAATTCCAAGCACAATGCCTATAGCCGTTAATATAAGTGTGGCTCTTGTAAAATTCTTCTTATTTAAATTTACACCCTGGGCAAAGGACCAATAAAAGTACATTATAAGATTAACAAGGGGTATAGCAAGAATTACCATAGTAAATATCCAGTCCTTAATAGTCATTACGTCCTCATCGTTACCGCCCTCATTATAATATCCATAGTTATAATTTTCTGCTCCTGGTCCCCTGTTAGTATTATAATCATTTAACATCATATGATCATCTCCTCCCCTTTTATATCCTATATATATCATAGCAAAATAATAAACTTATTTCTATGGTTTATCCTAATTCTATAATATTTCCACCAAGCTCTCTTGCCGTCTCAGGGTCACAGGTAGTAAAGATAACTTGATAGTCCTGGGCAAATTCATTGATTAGGTCTATGGACTGGGCCTTTCGCCTTGGGTCCAAGTCTACCAAACAGTCATCAAGCACAACATAGCCTGGCTGGTCCTTAAATATATGGGTGAGAAGGGCAAATCTAAGGGCCAGGGTTACAGCATCATAGGTTCCTGCGGAAAGCAGTTCTATAGGTATTTCACCATTCTTGTTCCTAAGCCTTATATCAAAATCCTCATCAATCTCACCCTGCTTGTAGCTTCCCTCTGTAATCATATCTAGAAGTCTGGCAAATTCATCTACAAGGGGTTTCATTGGATCCTTGGAAAGTTCTTCCTTGGTCTGGAAAAACACCCTCTGGATTTTAAGGAGTTTTTCTCCCCTTTTAAGGCTCTTTTCATAATCCCTCTCAGCTTCAATATATTCCTTCTTAAGTTCCTCATAGCTATCATCTAGGAGATTAGACCTGGCATGATATTCTTCATCCTTAAGCTTGCTCATTTCAAGGTTTAATCTCTCTGTCCTATCCTTTAATTCCCTAAGTCTATCCTTAAAGTCCTGGCTGCTCTTAAATCTATCTGGGAGAGGCTTTAAATTTTCAAGCCTGGATTCTTTTTCCTTTAGCTCTCCTCTTCTTTCCAGGAGCAGGTCTACCACATTGTCATGGTCCCTATATTTTTCCTCCCAAAGATGTATTTGATTTTCCTTGGTCTTCTTCTCAGTGCTCATTTCAACTTCATCCCTGTGCAAAGCCTCTAGTTCCTCTTCTATTTCCTCATAGGTCCTAGCACTTTCAACTTCCTTAAGCTTAGAAAGATCCTCTTTCAAGTCCTCCCTAGTCCTTCCATCAAGGAGCATCTCCAAGTCTCTTCCTGAAGATTTTATCTCCCTTTTTTTCTCCTCTATGGATTTAAGATTTGTTTCTCCTTCTTCTAGGGATCCAATCCTTAGTTCTTTTAATCTACCAGCATAGTCATTCTCTAAAGTCTTATAGGACTCTTTTATTTGCTTAAAATCCATATCTCCAGTCCTTATCTCCACTTGAAATTCATCACCATAGCTAAGGCTAATAAGGGCATTGGCTTGGAAGTTCATATCCCCAGCCACTTCTTCCTCCTCTTCCAAATCCCTGCTAAGAAGAAGAGGTTTATCTCCACTTAGTTTTATAGTTCCTATCATCTTGCTGGCCTTCATAGTAATTTCCAGGTCTGAAATCTCTTTTTTAATGGACCTTAAAGCCCCTATATCTTTTTTTTCTATGGGAGAAATTTCTCCTAAGGCTTCTTCTAGCTCTTTAATTTCCTTATCTATTTTTTCTATCTGTCCCAGTTTCTTTTCAAGGCCTTCCTTCTTCCTATAAAGTTCTATGGCTTCTCTTTCCCGGTTTAAGATCCCTCTTCTAGCTTTTAAGCTCTCTAATTCTTCATCTATCCTCTTTAAATCTTCCTGGGTCATAGGCCAGTTCCTATTTGCTCCTCTTAAATCCTCCATGGCAGATTCTATAAGGCCAAGCTCAGCTTCCAGAAGGGACCTGTCATTTACATCTTCTTCTATCTCTTC
>CAZGQG010000026.1:21428-24741 GCA_964527205.1 uncultured Tissierellaceae bacterium
CCGTCAAGCTCCATCATGGTCTGCCTAAGAAGGTCATTGATCTCACTGGTAATTTCCCTGTCCCTTATAATGTTTCCAATGGCAGCCTTTAAATCCCTCTGCTTGGCAAAGACAATATTGCTATAAGTACTTGCTCCATAATTTAAAAACTCTGAGATAGCCCCTTCTATATTTTCCCTATCCTTAATAATATTCCCATCTAAATCTATAATCTGGATATGCTCAGAGCTGCCCCATTCCTTGTAAATTTCAAAGTCTCCATCTTCATGGCCTAGAACAAGTCTCCCATCTATAAAGTCTCCACTAGGCTTAGGCATGAATTTAAAACTAAAGTCCTTGTCCGCATTATTGTTCTTCCTAAGCTTGGTGTCCTTAAAGAGAGTAGAATGTATGCCATCTATAATAGTGCTCTTACCGGATTCATTGGGCCCTAGTATTACATTTAGCCCCTCTTCAAAATCTATTCTTGTATCCCTAAGTCCAGCAAATCTACTGCTTTCAAATGTTTTTATACGCATCCTATTCCCTCCTCATCAGATCATAGGCTATCTGAAGTGCCTCTTCATCATCTATAAGACCCTTTAAAAATTCATAGGGAAAGGATCCCTCTACAAATTCTTCCTGAATAATTTCCTCATCTATCCTTATCCTAAGCTGGGAATCCTCTATCTTTAAATAAAATAAGTCCCTATCTAATTCTCCGTAAAATTCATTTAAGCTCTCATAAGTCTCCTTGGAAAGACTTCCCTTTAAATTCAGCCTTACAAGCTTTTTCCTTCTTTCCCCTTCCAGGGCCCAAGCCCTTACCTTGTCCAAATCCTCCTGGGAGTTTATAGTAAATTCCCTATCATAAAACCTATACTCTCCAGTGGAGATTGCCTCTGCCCTAGAGCCTTCCCTATCCAAGGAGATAAACCAGGCAGAACCAGCTCCTCTAAAGTTCATTCCATCTGGCTCCGGTGTACCTGCATTAAATACCTTGTGATTTCTAATCTCATCCTGAACTGGATATCTTACATGGGTATGGCCTATAAGCCAGATATCAGTTCCAATGGACTCCAATTCATCCATCTCCATATAGTAGTAGTTGCCCTCTATGTCCGCTGACAGGCCCTCCAAGGCCCCATGGGCTATGCCTATATGGTATTTATCCTCATCAAGGAACTCTTCCTTCTTAATCCATCCCAGGCTGTTGTCCTGGGAGTGCTTGCTATGACAGTGGGCAGGATAAACCACTGCATCCAGATCATAGTCCTCCAGGTCATAGACCCTATCTTCATTTAGGATTAGGATCTTTTCATCTACATGCTTTTCAAAATCCCTCCAAAGATCTACAACCCCATCCTCATAGTCATGATTGCCAGGCAGAACAAGTACAGAGGCTCCATTAAATTTCTTTAATATATTTACAGCCCTTTCTACATCTCTTTTAGCAACCCTTATCTTATTAAACAGATCCCCAGCCACTACAAAGAGGTCTGCTCCCAGATCATTTGACTGGTTTATCATTCTTTCCAGGGCTTCAAACCTGGCCTCAGCCAGAAGTCCCCTTAGTCCTTCCCCATAATTATTAAAATTCATACCTAAATGCACGTCTCCAGTATGAAATATCTTAATTGCCATCTCCAATCCCCCATTTCCTTTAAGAAATAAAAAAATACTAATTCCATTATATCCTAATAGAACTAGTATTTCATATCTTATCTCTTATTTACTAAAAATTGTAAAGTCTTTTTCCTGAACAAAGCTCTGGGTGTTAAATAAAAACAAGACCTCATCTACTGCTATTTTATTGAAGTGCTTATATGGCGGTTACATAGTATTTACAAAAAATAACACCAGTCTTTAAACTACAAAACTAGTGTTAGGGATTAGATCTAAATTTATTTATAGTGATTTTTCAAGAGCTTCCATCAAAGCGCTAGCCTCTTCCTCTGTAAGGGTAACTCCCTTACCCATCTTGCCTTCCTCATGGTTCCAGTCTCTTATGTCATACTTAGCAGGTCTGTCATTCCAACTTACAAGATTTATCTCCTTAGACCAGGCTCCTCTTTCTGAAAGGACTTGTATTTTTTCAACTATATCGTACTTTATGTTTGCCATTTTGTTCTCCTCCTTAATTTTTTCAATTAAATGTGGGTAATTTTTTGATTGCTTTACCCATGTTTTATTTATATGAGTAATAATTACTTATATTAGCTATTATACCTAGTTATCTTATATAATTACCAGTTTTTTATGTTTTTTTATAATAAATCAGCTCTTTCTCTGATTGTTTTTATTATATCAACTCGATAACCTTATCATCCTTCATCAGCGTATATCTTCTATTTTTTACACAAGTTGTGATATCGATCTTATAATTAAATCTGTATCTTGGTTCTCCAATTCATGGATAATGTGTAGATAAGTTTTCTGGGTTGTTGTCATACTTGAGTGCCCTAATCTACGTGCAACGCTAGCCATTGAAACTCCAGCGAATAAAAGTAAAGATGCATGAGTATGTCTTAGTCCATGGATTGAAATTATTGGTATTCCTAATTCTTTACAATGTCTAGCGAGTTTATTATTTATAGTAGAATTATATACCCTACCACTAATAAAAATAGGTTCATTCTCATTACGACCTTTAACTAACCTAACAAATTGGCTTGTTGTTTGCCAATCAATTTGTATTTTTCTTATTGATGATTTATTCTTCGTTGGTAAAAATCCTCCATGTCCCTTATAATCCCATGTTTTATTTACAGAAACAGTTTGATAGGAAAAATCAAAGTCATTTGGAGTTAACCCTAAAGCTTCAGAAAATCTCATCCCCGTCTTTGCAATTAATAAAATCAACCAATCCCAATTAATTTCATCTGATAAGTTTAGATTCTTTATCAGTGTATTTAATTCAAATTGATTTAAGAACTTAGGTTTCTTTTCTTTTGGTGCTTTACCTTTTATAATTGCTTTTCTTGTAGGGTCTCTATCTATAAATCCATCATCTACAGCATCTAATATCGCCCCTTTTAATTGATGATGAAAATCCATAGTTGTTTGTTTTTCATGAGACAAGGCATATTCATTTAATAATTGTTGGTATGTTGTTCTATTTAATTCATAAACCTTGAGTTTTGGTAGTAATTCTTTAACCCACTTCAATGTCATCTTGTATTTTCTCATCGTAATTTCTCTGACTGCCCCTTCTTTATACATTTCTATCCATTGTTCGTAATACAAAAAAAATAATTCATCCTTTTTTATTATCCTCATTAATTTTCCCTCCCAATTTTACTAGAAATTACATACGCTGATGAAGGGTGATAAG
>CAZGQG010000027.1:0-24427 GCA_964527205.1 uncultured Tissierellaceae bacterium
GGAGTTTTCAATGCAGCTGTTCCCTTTGGAACTGTGGTGGCAGCTAATTTATTTGGACTTTTAGGGGAGAGGATGTCCTGGCAGTCTATAATACTTTCCATAGCTGTCTTTGTAGGAATAGTTTTCGCCCTAAACTTCTTTTTTCTATCTATTCCAGAGGAAGAAGATAGTGGTGAGGAGGAATTAGGATCAGGATCATCCCTAGGAGATCTAGTTTCCAATGGAAGCCTATGGCTGCTTTCCCTAATATGGATACTGGGAAATGCCCTACTCCTATCCTACGTTACCTTTGCCCCTCAATATTTCCAAGGCATGGGTATAAGCACACAAAGGGCAGGACTCTTAACAAGCTTTATTATGTTTGTCCCAATCTTTCTAAGTCCTATAGTAGGAATAATAATTGACAGGACAAGATGGAAAAAGGGCCTTATCCTAATTGGAAGCATAATAATGGGCCTATCCTTTATCTTAATAAGCAGGGGAATAGGACCTCTTCCCCTTTGGGCAATAACCCTAGGTATGGGTTTTTCACCTATTCCAGTTTTAGTGTTTTCCCTACTTCCTGAAATAGTAGAGCCCTATCAAATGGGTATGGGCCTTGCTGTTATAACGGCGGCTTCCAATATAGGTATAGCCCTAGGGCCTTCAGCCTTTGGATTTTTGCTGGATAAGACAGGAGATAATTTCTCCCTAGGTTTTATGATTTCAGCCATAGTATCTCTAGGAATCGTCCTAATTTTAGGATTTTTAAGGATGAAAATGAGAAGAGTTGAAGAGATTTAAAAAAATATTTTAATTATTTTCCTTTTTACCCTTAACTTTTCCTTCCTTATGTGCTATACTTAAGGAAGTGAGACAAAATTTGAGTAAAAGTAATTTTAGGAGGCAGGTAAAAATGGTTAAAGGTACAGTAAAGTGGTTTAATGCAGAAAAAGGATTTGGATTCATTACAACAGAAGAAGGGGAAGATGTTTTCGTACATTTCTCAGCTATTCAAAAGGATGGTTTCAAAACTTTAGCAGATGACGAAGAAGTAGAATTTGAAGTTACAGAAACAGAAAAAGGACTTCAAGCAGAAAATGTAGTATCTGTAGGAGCGGAAAGCTCAGTAGAATCATCAGACTCAGAAGAAGAAGAGTTTGGACAAACTTTAGATCTATAATACATTAGAGTAAAGATGAAAAATAAGATTCTTTAAATAGATATTTTAATCCTAGAATAAGAAATTATTCTAGGATTTTTTTACATTCTTTTAGGGCTTTGTCCTAAAAATACTTTAACTATTCTAAGAAATATGGTATAATTTATCCCAGTAAGCATACATAGAAGGAGGCGAAGAAAGTGAAACATATAAAGACCTTATCAGGAAAAAACTTAAAGGAAACAGCTGCTAGAGGTGGATGTGGTGAGTGCCAAACTTCATGCCAGTCAGCTTGCAAGACATCATGTACAGTGGGAAATCAAAAATGTGAAAATAACTAGATTATAAAAGGTAGTGGTTATTCCACTACTTTTTATCTTTGCAGATGGAGGATAAAGATGAAAAATGAAAAAAGAGAGTCAAATATACATAAGTATTGGATGAATGACAATTACATAGTATTGGATGTAAACAGTGGAGCTGTCCATCTTGTTGACGAGATTACATATGATGTGCTAGATTATTACCTGGAAAACACAGCTGAGGAAACGGATAAACTATTAGAGGGTAAATACCAGCTGGATACAATAGAAGAGGTATATAGGGAGATAAGAAGCCTAGAGGACAATGGCCTCCTGTATTCGGTGGATATAGACATAGATGAGTTTAAGTACAATGAGGACAATATTGTAAAGGCCCTTTGCCTACATGTGGCCCATGACTGCAATCTTAAGTGCAGGTACTGCTTTGCCTCCCAGGGAGACTTTAAGGGAGAAAGATCTATGATGACTTTAGAAACTGGTAAGCAGGCCCTTAAGTATCTGGCTGAGAACTCTGGAAATAGAAGAAACCTGGAGGTAGACTTTTTTGGTGGAGAGCCTCTTATGAACTTTGACCTAGTCAAGGAGCTTGTTCATTATGGTAGGGAAATAGAAAAGATCTACAATAAGAACTTTAGATTTACCATAACTACCAATGGAGTGCTTCTTGATGATGAGAAGATAGATTTTATAAACCAGCATATGGACAATGTGGTCCTAAGTATAGATGGAAGAAAAGAAGTCAATGATTATATGAGATCTACAGTAAGTGGGGAAGGTTCTTATGATATAATACTTCCTAAGATCAAAAAGATGGTTGATAAAAGAGGAGATAAAGATTACTATATAAGGGGTACCTTCACAAACAAGAATCTTGACTTTTCAAAGGATGTACTGGATTTTTATGAAAATGGATTTAAGATGACCTCTGTAGAGCCAGTAGTAACTCCAGAAACTGAGGATTATGCTATTAGGGAAGAGCATTTAGAGGAAATTTTAAAAGAGTATGAAGATTTCTCCAAGGAATACATAGAGATCAAGAAAAAGGACAAGGACTTCCTTTTTTTCCACTTCATGATTGATCTAGACCAGGGACCATGTATTGTTAAGAGATCTGTAGGATGCGGTGCAGGTTCTGAATATATTGCTGTTACTCCAGAAGGTCATATCTACCCTTGCCATCAGTTTGTTGGTGAAGAGGAATTTCTCATGGGAGATATATGGGCTGGAGTAGAAAAGGAAGAGCTTAGAGAAAAGTTTAAAAAGGCAAATATATACAGCAAGGAAGAATGTAGGAATTGCTGGGCAAGATTTTATTGTAGCGGTGGATGTCACGCCAATGCCCACTATGCAAACAATGATATAAGCAAGCCCTATAAAATTGGATGTGAAATGGAAAAAAAGAGAATTGAATGTGCCATATCAGTTCTAGCAAAATTAGGGGAAGAGGAGGCATTAAACCATGAAGAGTAAAAATATTATAATCCTAGTTCTAGTCTTATTAATAGTTGGAAGTTTTTCCTTTGTAGCTATAAATGGATTAAAAATAGGAGATTTCAAAATTGCCAGTGCAAAGGATTCAGTTGATTTAGGACTAGATCTGGCTGGTGGAGTTTATGTAGTACTGGAGGCAAAGACTGATGCAACTGGAGAAGAGCTTCAAAAGTTAATGGAACAGTCAAAGGCAATAATAAATACTAGGGTCAATGGACTTGGAGTAGCAGACCCAAATATATTTATTGAAGCGGGAAACAGGATAAGGGTAGAACTTGCGGGTATGGAAAACCCTCAGGAAGCTATAGATCTTATAGGTAAGACTGCCCAACTTCAATTTGTTGATCCAGATAACAGAATAGTAGTAACTGGAAAGGACGTGGCTGGGGCTGAGGTCAGAGCTAGGGAAAATGAATTGGGACAAACAGAGATTTCTGTTGGTTTAGAGTTTAATAAGGAAGGGGCAGAGAGCTTTGCTGAGGCTACAGGAAGACTTTCCTCTGAGCCAGAGGCAGAGGACAGGATAATACGTATTATCCTAGATGATCAAATAATATCAGCACCTGTAGTAACCCTAGGCATGGGACCTATAAGTGATGGTAAGGCCAGTATTACTGGTGGCTTTGACTGGGATTCTGCTGCAAATCTAGCAACCCTAATAAGGGCTGGTGCACTTCCAGTTGAAATGGAGGAATTGCAAACATCTGTAATAGGACCTACACTAGGACTTAAGGCCTATGACAAGAGCATTATGGCTGGAGGCATAGTACTTTTACTTATATTTGCCTTCCTAATAGTATTCTACAAGATACCAGGTGTGGTAGCTTCCATTGGACTTATAATCTACACCTTGATTACCATATCCTTTATGGCAATCCTTGGGGTAAAACTTAGTCTTCCTGGAATAGCAGGACTTATACTTTCCATAGGAATGGCTGTAGATGCCAATGTTATTATATTTGAAAGAATTAAAGAAGAAATTAGAATAGGTAAAACTGTTAGAACATCTATAGAAACAGGATACAAAAGAGCCTTAACTTCTGTACTTGATGCCAATGTAACTACCTTAATAGCAGGAGTGGTGCTTTATTACTTTGGTATAGGACCAATAAAAGGATTTGGTGTAACTCTTATACTAGGTATTGTAGCGTCAATGATAACAGCAGTATTTATATCCAAGTACTTGCTAAGACTTATGGTAGCTATAACAGGCGGTAAGAACACAAAACTATACGGAATTTAAGGGGTGAGAAAATGAATGTAATTAAAAACAAAAATATATATAGGATAGTTTCAGCTGCAATAATTATTGTAGGTGTAATAATGTTTTTTATTAATGGATTAAACTACGGCATAGAGTTTAGTGGTGGTACCTTGATTCAAATCAATATGGATAAGTTTGTAGGCATAGATGAGGTTAGGGAGATCATGGCTGACTATGACGATGAGGCAAGTATTGTACATGCTGGAGAAAACAAGGAAGAAGTAATGATAAAGAGCACAAAGGATTTAAAAAATGAAGAGATATCAGATATTGTAAATTCCTTTATTGCAAAATACGATATGGATAAAAATGACTTTCAATCTCAAAAGATTGGACCAACCATGGGTAAGGAAATCCAAAACAAGGCCTTCCTATCCACTATAATTACTATGGTTTTAATGCTAGCTTATATAACATGGAGATTCCAATTTAAATTTGGACTTGCAGCATTAATCGCCCTGGTTCATGACGTTCTAATAATGGTATCAGTTTATTCCATACTTAGAATACCTGTAAACAGTGCCTTTATAGCGGCAATCCTTACAGTAGTAGGTTATTCAATTAACGATACTATTGTAATCTTTGACAGGATAAGGGAAAATCTCAAGCTTTATCCAAGAGAGGGAATTGATATAACTATTAATAATAGTTTAAAACAATCCCTGGTAAGAACTATAAATACATCCGTAACAACCTTTGTAGCGGTTCTTGTAATCTACCTACTAGGTGTAGAGGATATTAGGGTACTGGCACTTCCACTTATGATTGGAGTTGTAACAGGAACCTACTCATCCCTATTTATAGCATCACCTGTACTCTTTGATCTTATGAATATAAAGCCGAAAACTGCTAAATAGCAGTTTTCCTTTTATAATATGGGGTAAATATATATAAGGGAAAGAATATAAATAAGTAGAAGAGGGGTGTTAGTATGGAAAAGGGTTTTATATTTAGTTTGATTTTTGCTGCAATAATTGCAATATTTGCCTTAAATAACAGTGGGGCAGTAATGATTGATTTGTTTTTTACAGAAATAGAATTATCCCAGGCCATAGTTATTCTAGCTTCAGCACTTTTTGGAGCTATAGTGGTGGCAATCATATCTGGAGTAAGGTCTCTCAAGCATAGAAGTGAAAAGAAGAAGCTTGAGACTGAAATAGAGGATTATAGGATTAGGAACCAGGAACTTTCAGATACAGTAATTGCAAAGGATGCTCAGATAAAAAGCATCTCTAGAGACATGTTCAATGCACCGGAAATGAGCTATGAATCCAAGAAAAAGATCCAGGAAGATTCTCATCCCATAGTAGCAGATCCTAGTTTAGATCACAGGGAAGAGCTGTAAAAGATTAAAACTAGATATTAATGAGTAAAAGTGATAGAATTTAGATATTAAACAAATATCTAAATTTTATTTTATTGGAGTGAAACTAGTGGAAAAATGGTTTATTAAAAATAGGCCTGGAGACTTGGATAAGATATCAAAGACCCACAAGATATCCAAATTTCTAGGAAAGATCTTGGTAAATAGAGAGATTAATGGAGAAGATTCCATAGATAGATACCTAAATCCTAGCCTGGATAGGATGTACGATCCTATTCTCATGAAGGATATGGACAAGGGCGTAAGGATAATTAAAGAGAAGATTGAAAATGGAGACAGGATAAGAATAGTAGGAGACTATGATGTGGATGGGGTTATCTCTATCTATACCCTTTACAGGGGCATAGAGCGTTTTGGAGGCCAGGTAGACTATGTTGTACCCAACAGGGTAGAGGATGGCTATGGCATCAATGAAGACATAGTGAGAAGGGCCAAGGAAGAGGGCATTGACACCATCATTACCTGCGACAACGGCATTGCAGCCATAGAAGAAGTAGGCCTGGCCAAGGAGCTAGGCATGACTGTAATTGTAACAGACCATCATGACATGCCCTTTAGGGAAGATGAGTCTGGAGAGATAGAATATATACATACTGGAGCAGATGCAGTAATAAATCCTAAACAAGTGGATTGTAACTACCCTTTTAAACTACTCTGCGGAGGCGGAATAGTTTATAAATTTATCCAGCATTTATACAAATTATATAATATAGAAGAAAGTGAAATCCATGAGTTTTTAGAATATGCTGCCATAGCCACAGTTTGTGATGTGGTGGACCTGGTGGATGAAAATAGGATTATAGTAAAAAAGGGACTGGAACTCCTTAACAGGACAGAAAATATAGGCCTTAAGGCTCTAATCCAGGAATCAGGTATCCAGGACAAGGAAATAGGCGTTTATCATCTAGGCTTTGTTATAGGACCAAGTATTAATGCCTCAGGCAGGCTAGATACAGCGGAAATGGCCCTGGAACTCCTTCTTAGTCAAGACTTGGAAGAGGCAAAAAACCTAGCCAAGGAGCTAAGACTCCTAAATGATCAGCGTAAGATGATGACAAATAAGGCAGTGGAAGACCTAATAGAAAAAATAGAAAAGAGCAATATGGAAGAGGACAAGGTTCTTGTGGCCTATGATCCAGATATACATGAAAGTATAGCTGGAATTGTGGCTGGAAGGATAAAGGACAGGGAAAACAAGCCCACTATTGTCCTTACCCAGGGGAAAGATGGGGTCAAGGGATCAGGAAGGTCCATAAAGGAATACAATATCTTCCAGGAGCTTACAAAGTGCAAGGATATCCTAAATAGATTTGGTGGACATCCTATGGCAGCAGGCCTAAGCCTTGATTTAGAAGAGGTTGATGAGCTTAGAAGAAGACTTAACAAGTACACCAGCCTTACAGATGAGGACCTTATTCCTAAGAAATACATTGACATGCAGCTTTCCTTGGATTATATTAGTTTTAAGCTAATGGATGAGCTCCATATTCTAGAGCCCTTTGGAAAGGGAAATAGCAAGCCAATCTTTGGAGACAAGGGCATTAAGGCCAAGAGGGCCCAGGTCCTTGGTAAAAATAAAAATGTACTTAAATTCCTATTGGAATCTAAGGATAAGAAGAATATAGATGGGATATATTTTGGAGATATAGAAGAATTTGAAGAAATGGCAAGGAAGACCTATGGAAGTGGGGAGCTGGACAAGCTCTATAGGGGTGTAGACAATAGGATATACTTGGATATACTCTACTATCCTAATATCAATGAATTTAGGGGCAATAAGACCTTGCAGGCAGTTATTCAAAGCTACAGGATGGGCAAATAATTTCAACTTAAGAAGGTGAGACCAATGTTAAGTAATTTACTTTTAAAAATAGAACAGTATAATCCTGAGGCAGATATGGAATCTGTCATAAAGGCATACCATTATGCGGAGAGCTCCCATGAGGGCCAATATAGGAATTCCGGTGAGAAATTCTTTATTCATCCCTTCAATGTGGCCTTGATCTTGGCAGAATTAAACATGGATACCTCCACTATAATAGCGGGGCTTCTCCATGATGCCATAGAGGACACTGATGTGACCTATGAGGATGTGGAGGATAGGTTTGGAGCTGAGATAGCTGACCTGGTAGAGGGTGTTACCAAGCTTAAAAAACTCCAGTACAAGACCAAACAGGAAAACCAGGCTGAGAACTTAAGAAAAATGGTTCTTGCCATGGCCAAGGATATAAGGGTTATTATAGTCAAGCTGGCAGATAGGCTTCACAATATGAGAACCCTAGAATACATGAGCTCTGAAAAGAAGAAGGAAAAGGCATTGGAAACCTTGGAAATTTATGCTCCCCTGGCCCATAGGCTAGGTATATCTAAAATCAAATGGGAACTAGAGGACTTATCCCTTAGATACTTAGATGAGGAAAACTACTATGACCTAGTAGAAAAGGTAGCCAAGAGAAGAGCTGAAAGGGAAGCCTATATAGATTCAATTATAGACACCCTAAGGGATAGACTTGATAGTGCTGGGATCCACCATGATATAACTGGTAGGCCCAAGCATTTTTACAGTATATATAAGAAAATGTACCACCAGCAAAAGGAATTTGAGCAGATATTTGACCTGACAGCTATTCGTGTAATCCTTGATGATATTAAGGATTGTTATGAGGTATTAGGAATAGTACATAATCTTTGGAAGCCAATACCAGGCAGATTCAAGGATTATATAGCCATGCCTAAGCCCAATATGTACCAGTCCATACACACCACGGTTATAGGGCCAAGAGGGGAGACCTTTGAGGTACAGATAAGGACCTGGGACATGCATAAAACTGCGGAATACGGTATAGCAGCCCACTGGAAATACAAGGAGGGTGGCCAGTCTGATAACTTTGATGAAAAGTTAACCTGGCTTAGACAATTACTGGAATGGCAGTCTGATTTAAATGATCCCAAGGACTTTATGGAGACCTTGAAGATTGACTTCTTTACAGATGAGGTCTTTGTCTTTACCCCTAGGGGAGATGTAATCAATCTACCTGAAGGATCAACACCTATTGACTTTGCATACAGGGTACACAGTGAGGTAGGGGACAACTGTGTAGGGGCTAAGATAGACGGAAGAATAGTACCCCTTAACTATAGGCTTCAAAATGGAAATATAGTAGAGATAATAACCGCCAAGGGTACAGGCCCAAGTAGGGACTGGCTTAAGATTGTAAAGAGTACCCAGGCTAAAAATAAGATAAGACAGTATTTTAAGATAAAGGAAAGAGATGTAAATATAATAAGAGGTAAGGAAATGCTGGAAAAAGAATCTAAGAGACTGGGCTATAAGCCTAATGAACTCCTAGAGGAAGACTGGCTAGAGTCCATAGCATCTAAGATGAGCATGAGCTCAGTAGATGACTTGTATTCATCCATAGGATACGGAAGCGTTCCCCTTACACAGATATTTCCAAAACTTAAGATGCTTCACAATAAAAAGCACAATATAGAAGAGGAAGAAATAGTAGAAATAAAGGAAAAAGAAGGAGTAAGTAAGGCCATTAAGAAATCTCCTCAGGGAGTAAGCATAAAGGGTGTAGATAATATAAAGATAAGATTTGCAAGATGTTGCAACCCAGTTCCAGGAGATGAGATCATAGGTTATATTACCCGAGGCAGGGGAGTAGCTGTACACAGAACTGACTGTCCTAATATAAGCAACTCTGAGGATACGGAAAGATTTATAGAGGTAAATTGGGATACAGAGGACAATGCATCCTATCCAGCAGAAATCCAAGTAAAATCCATAGACAGGTTTGGTCTCTTATCTGAGATAACCAAAAAGATAACCGACGCAGATATAGGCCTTATGGGCTTAAATGCCAGGACAGATAAGGACGGTATAGCCTTTATCAACCTTACCCTAGAAATCAAAACCATAGATGATTTAAAGGATTTAAAGCAGAGAATAATGAGAATAGACGGGATCATAGATATATACAGAGTAACTTCTTAGGAGTGATATTTTGAGAATAGTAGTGCAAAGAGTAAAATCAGCAGGAGTAGAGGTAGAGGGTGAAATAGTAGGAAAGATTGGAAAAGGGCTTTTGCTCTTTCTTGGAGTAGGTGGTGAGGACGACCAGGATGATTTGGACTACATGGTAAACAAGGTCCTAGGTCTTAGGATTTTTGAAGATGAAGAGGAAAAGATGAACCTTTCAGTGGAGGATATCCAGGGAGACATACTCCTAGTATCACAGTTTACCCTTTACGGAGATGTAAGAAAGGGTAGGAGACCTAGCTTTACAGATTCAGCTCCACCAGAGACCGGAGAAGAGTATTATGAAAAGTTCTTAGAGAGTTTGGATAAAAGTGGACTAAAGATAGAAAAGGGCATCTTTGGAGCTGACATGAAGGTTGAACTAGTAAATGACGGACCAGTTACTATCTTACTTGATAGTAAAAAGAATTTTTAGGAGGTAATCAATTGGAGATAATTAGAATGGCAGCTGGGGTCTATGCTGCTAATTGTTATATAGTATATTCAAAGGAAACTATGGAGGGTGTAATAGTAGACCCAGGTGGAGATGTAGATGATATCTTAAAGCTTGTGGGGGAAAAGGACATAAAGATAGTAGGCATAGTCCTAACCCATGGCCATGCAGACCATATAGGTGGGGTACCGGAGCTTAAGGAAAAGCTTGGGGTAGATGTAATGATTCATGAGGCTGATGCAGAAATGCTTGCAGATGCAGGTATAAACCTTTCATCTCAGATGCCTATGAATACTGTGGCAGTAAAGGCAGATAGGATACTTCAGGACGGAGACATTATAAAGATAGGCCATGGGGAAATGTTGGTTATCCATACTCCAGGGCACACCAGGGGAGGTATATCCCTTAAGGTAGAGGACAATATCCTCACAGGAGATACTCTATTCCAAGGATCTATTGGTAGGACAGACCTTCACGGAGGAGATTTAAACACTATCTTAAAGTCCATTAAGGAAAAGATCTTTGCCTATGACAGGGAAACCAATATCTATCCAGGACATGGAGCTCCCACAAATATAGCAACAGAGGAGAGATTTAATCCCTTTGTAAAGAAGAGATAGAGGGGTAGAGATGATATATTTAGTCACAAAAAATCACAGGCAGGAATTTGCCTTGATTAATTTAATAGGAGTCTTTTTCCCAGGCCAGGAAGTAGAAGTCCTAGGGGAAAGAAGTGAAGGCTCTGAAGAAGGTATCTTAATAGAGAGCATTTTTTTGAAGGATAGGCTCTCTATTCTTACGAATATATACAAAGATGGGAAAATCTTAGAATCAAATCGAGAAAGATTAGAGGACATTGATATAGGAATAAGAGATGAAAAGAGAAGACTAAGCCTAGGCATAAGAAAGAGTCTTTATAGGGCCTTAGATCATATATCTCCAAGGGAAAGCCCTTGGGGAATCCTGACTGGGATCAGGCCATTAAAGATCCTTCATGAGCTTATGGATGGGGATATTTCTGAGCCCCGCATAAGGAGAATACTAGCTGAGGAATACAGGATTTATCCTGAAAAGATAGATCTGCTCCTAAATATAGGAGTTTTGCAGAGAAAATATATTTCTTCTGGAGGGGATAAGTATAGTATCTATATAGCCATAGCCTTTTGTCCCAGCAAGTGCAATTACTGCTCCTTTCCCTCAGTGGCCATAGATGGCTATAGAGACCAGGTGGAGGATTATGTGGATAGGGTAATTTATGAGCTGGAAAAGACAAAAGAACTTATGGAGGGCAGGGAACTAAATACAGTTTATATAGGAGGGGGAACTCCTACTGCAATTCCTAGGGAAGAACTAGAAAAGATTATCCAAACTGTAAACCGCTTATTTGCTAGTGGAAATATAAGGGAATTTACAGTGGAGGCAGGAAGGCCGGACACCATAGACAGGGACTATCTTCTTATGTTAAAGAAAAATGGAGTGGGAAGGATTAGCATAAATCCTCAGACCATGAATGACAAGACTCTTAAGAAAATAGGGAGAAGGCATAGTGTAGAAGACATTAGGAGGACCTATAGGCTGGCAGAGGAAATAGGATTTAATAGTATAAATATGGACCTTATTATAGGCCTTGAGGATGAAGATGAGGAAGATATGGAAAGGACTATTAGGGAGATAAGAAGATTAGATCCAGACAATCTAACCCTACACAGCCTGGCCCTAAAGACCAAGGCCAAGCTGGAAGAAGAGGACCTGGACTATTCCCTTAAGAGACAGGAAAGCTTAAAGAATATGTTCCATATGCTTATGGAATACGGCAAGGAAATGGATTTAAAACCCTATTACCTCTATAGGCAGAAAAAAATCCTAGGTAATTTAGAAAACATTGGTCTTGCTAAAAAAGATAAGGAATGCATTTATAATATTGTAATGATGGAGGAAAAAGAAACTATAATAGGTATAGGAATGGGTGCTGTATCAAAGATATATGATCCTAAAAGGGACAGGATCCAGAGAGTGCCAAATTTTAAATCCCTTCATGAGTATATAAACAGGGTGGATGAATTAGTAGAGAGAAAAGAAAAAGCTTTTGAAAATTTATAGGGAAAGAGTTGATATTATGTTATGGTGGACTGATGACTTAGAAACAGGAGATGCATCTGTAGACGAACAACACAAGGCTATATTTTTCAAGGCCCATGAGATATTTGACATGGGAGAGGACACAGAGATTGAGGATTTAAGGGAAATAATGAGCTTTCTTATGAGCTATACCAATAAGCATTTTTTAGATGAAGAAGAATTGATGGTAAAAAGTTCCTATCCAGGCTATGAAGCTCACAAGGAAGAGCACAATGAATTTGTAAAAAAAGTATATAAGATCTACCTAAAGATAGAAGAAGACAAGGTAGATGAAGAACTTTTCAATGATTTAAAGATCCTTACCATTGAATGGCTGGCTAGGCATATAAATGATGAGGATAAGAAGTTTATAGATTATTATAATAGCATAGAAGAATAGATTATAAAATTCAACATATGCAAAAAAATTACATTAGCAGAATGGGGCTTTACATAACTTAAAAAAGTTATGTAAAGCCCCATTTTAATTGCGGTCATAAACATTCTCTTAAGCTAACATTCCTCCGTCAATTCTGTGTACACTGCCTGTAATAAAGGCTGAATCATCTGAAGCTAAGAAAAGGACTAATTTTCCAATTTCTTCAACTTTTCCATATCTTCCCAGTGGAATTGTCTTAATAAATTCCTCTTCAACTGCATCAGGATTTGAGGAATCAAAATTCGACTCTATAGAATCCATCATTCTTCCCTCTACTGGAGAAGGATTGATGCAGTTAACCCTAATATTATCCCCTGCTAGTTCTAAAGCTGCTGTTTTTGTCAATCCTATAACTCCATGTTTTGATGTTACATAGGGTGACATTCCTGCTGTTCCACCTAGACCTGCAACTGAGGATGTATTTATAATGCTGCCGGATTTTTGCTTTTTCATTATAGGGATTACATACTTTAGTCCTAAAACAGCACCAAATACATTAATATCTAAAACTTTCTTAAAATCTTCGATATCTAACTGATCTATAGGTGCCACCTTCCCTTCAACTCCAGCATTATTAAAGAATACATCAATTGTTCCGTATTCTTCTACTGTTTTGTTAACATAGTTTTCAACTTCACTTTCCTTGGTGACATCTGCTTTAATAGTAAGAACATCTCCTAGGCTCTCTTTGGCTCTTGCTAACTTCTCATCACTGGTTCCTACAATAGCAACTTTTGCCCCTTCTTCTAAGAACAACTTAGCTGTTGCAGTTCCAATTTCTCCGGAACCACCTGTTATTAATACAACCTTATCCTGAAATCTTTTTGCCATTTTAAAAACCTCCTTTCTAATTCTTTACCCTAGTAAAGAGGATTAAATCTTTTAATCTTTATAAAGAACCTACTTTGATATAATAGGGATAGATGGGTAAATACTTAAAGAGACTAGTTTTTAAAAAAGGAGAAAGGACAGGATTATGAGAATGTTTAAAGATGAAATAATTTTAAAAGGTCTTAAGGAAAATAATTTAAAGAATATAGACTTGAATATAAAAAAGGGCAAGATAAATGTATTTACTGGCATATCTGGCTCAGGTAAGAGTTCAGTTGCCTTTGACACCTTGGCAAGGGAGAGTAGGAGACAAATGACCCTTAACTATCCTCTCTATGTGAGAAATCAAATGCCAAGATATGAAAGGCCCCATGCAGATCTTATGCAGAACCTAAGTCCAGTTGTGGTAGTGGAACAAAGATCTGTAGCAAGAAACTCCCGCTCCACCCTAGCCACCTATATGGATATTGACCCCCTGATCAGGCTATTGTTTTCAAGGATAGGCCAGCCTCAAATAGGTAGTGCTACGGACTTTACCAGACAGAGTTCCTTTGGAAGATGTCCAAAATGTGATGGATACGGGCAAGTGGTTGCACCGGATATAGACAAATTAATAGATTTTGATAAATCCCTTAGGGACTATGCTGTTCAGTTTAAACCCCTATCACCTTCAGGTTGGCAAGGACAGTGGATGATGACCTGCGGCTTATTTGATCCAGACCTGCCTATAAAGGATTATTCAGAGGAAAAAAGAAACCTCTTAATATATGGACCTCCCGGTGGAGGAACTGTATATGCACCCTTCCACACAAAGGATGGACCACAAAATGCCCAGTGGGATGGTCTCTTACCTAGATTTATTCGCCTATATATAAATAGGGATATTTCAAAATTAAAGCAAGTATCTGAGGAGGACGTTTTGGCAGTTTCCAAACATTCCCTCTGTCCCCTTTGTGAGGGCTCTGGCTTAAATCCAGAAGTTTTAGAATCTAAGATAAATGGCTTTAATATACTGGAATATGCAAACTTAGAAATGACAGAATTAGCCGGGGAATTAGAGAAAATCAAGGACCCTTTGGGAGAGTCCATTGCAAGACAGGCCATTCCTCAAATAAGACAGCTGATCAATATGGGCCTAGGCTATTTAAGCCTTTCAAGAACTATGAATAGTCTTTCTGGAGGAGAAGCTCAAAGAGTTAAAATAGCTCGCCATCTGGCCAGTAGCTTAAATAATATGACCTATATCTTTGATGAGCCCACTGCAGGCCTTCATCCAGAGGAAGTCTATATGCTAATAGATATGCTTGAAAATATAAAAAAGCAGTACAATACTGTAATAGTAATAGAACATGACCTGTCTGTAATAAGGGCAGCAGATGAAATAATAGAGATGGGACCAGGAGCAGGTAGGGATGGGGGAGAACTTGTATATCAGGGAAAGCCTGAATTCCTAAAAAACTCTCCTAAAGCTTCAACTAGCCTGGATCATCATATAGAAATAAATAAGAAACCAAGGGAGATCCAGTCTTATTTTAAAATTCGTGGAGCAAATAATAACAACTTAAAGGATATAAGTATAGATATACCTAAAAATGTCCTAGTTGGGATTTGCGGAGTATCTGGTTCAGGTAAAAGTTCTTTAATGCTAGAGGCCTTTCCAGAAAAATATAATGAGGCCATAATGGTAAGTCAAGATTCCATAGGAATTTCTAGTCGTTCAACCCTAGCCACCTATATGGGTATTATGGATGACATTAGAAATGTATTTGCAAGGGAAACAGGAGAAGAAGCAGGACTCTTTAGCTTCAATTCCACTGGTGCATGTCCAATTTGTAAGGGCAAGGGAGTTACCAAACCAGATCTAGCCTTTGCAGACCCAGTTACTATAAAATGCGAAGCCTGTGATGGGACCAGATATTCAGATGAGGCCAGATCTCATTTATATAGGGGGAAAAACATAGTGGATGTTTTAAAACTCACAGTGGATGAGGCCATGGACACCTTTGAAAGACCAAGGATTAGAAGAAAAGTATCTATGCTAGAAGATGTGGGCCTAGGATATTTAACCCTGGGACAGACTACAAGCTCCCTAAGTGGTGGAGAATTACAGAGATTAAAGCTTGCAAATCAATTAAAAAAAGAGGGGCAAATTTATATATTAGATGAGCCTTCCCTAGGACTACACGTGAAGGACAATGGAAAGCTTTTAGAAGTCTTTCAAAATCTAGTAAATAAGGGAAACTCTGTAGTAATAATTGAGCATAATCTGGACTTTATTGCAGCCAGTGACTGGATAATAGAATTAGGTCCAGAGGGTGGAAAAAGAGGTGGACATATAATATTTGAAGGAAGACCAGAAGAAATGCTACAAGCAGACACCATAACTGCCAAATGCCTAAAGAATGCCTTATAAATATTAAAGTCTATTATTCTTATGCAGGCAGCAAGGAAAACATGATATAATAAAAATAAAATATGGTATCTAAAGGATAGTGATGGAAATGACTACTATTAATAAATGTAGGGATGTTTTAATGAAATATGAAGATATTATTTTTGCTTATATATTTGGTTCATATGCTAAATCTAATATAAGAAAAGATAGTGATATTGCAATATATTTAAAAGAGAATATAGAAAGCTATGAATACCTAGGGATGAAAAGGGAATTGTCAGAGACTTTTAAAAGGGGACTTGGTTGTCTTAAATAATGCAAGTCCCCTTTTAAAATACGAAATCTATAAAAATAATGTATTATTGTTTAGCAAGGATAAAGCCTTAGAAGGAAAATACAAGATAAAAACATTACATGAATATAATGATATGAAAAGATATTTGGATTTATCCTATGAAAAAACTATAGAAAGATTAAAAAAAGAGGTGAGTATAGAGGAGTCAGCAAATAGAAATGGATTGGAAAAGTGTGATTCTGGAGTAAATGGATAAAAAAAATATAAAAAATAAGATTGAAACTCACTTTTAATTAAAAAATTTGAACTAGCAGATTTTCTTACCTTTTACAATCCTAAAAAAGATAAAGAGAATAAGTCTGAGATAGAAAAACTTGCAGGAGACTCTTTTTTTCTTATGGGTGTTTTTATGATTTTTGTACTTATTTTAGGATACTTCACAAAAATGAATGAATCTTATTTGAGAATAGTTGAACTATCAATTATTCTAGGATTTGCACTGCTAATGATATTAAAGTCAAGAAACTTAAGAAATAAACAATAGTCATTTTCTTTTAACACTAATTGAGGAAAAGTTAGAAAGGGAGTCTTGTTTTATGAAAAAAATAAAAGAATTTTGGACAACTGATAAGAGTAAATCAAAGTCTATAGACTATTTAGATTTAAATCAGGCCTTTAAAGAATCCTCTTTAATATTTACTTCTAGCTTTGAAATAGAATTTGATGACTATAATAATGATGGAGATATTGATTTTACAATAGGCCAGTTTGCAACAAGCAATGTAAGAGAATATAAATTGTTTACTATAAGAAATCATGAAAACATAGAGTTGCTGCCTATAGCAGATAATACATCTCTATATATAGGAGATACAAGTGGATATTATTCCACTAGATTAACTAAAGTAGATGAAATGAGTTTTAAAGTGGAATTTTATAATAAGACTGAGGCAGTCAATGTGGAAGAAATCTATAGGTGGGAAGAAGGAGAGTTTATTAAATTCGGATTTTAATAAAATGAAAAGGGAGAGAAAAGAAGTGAAGAAAATATTTAAAGAAAAAAGAGGACCAATAGTACTAGTAGTATTATTTCTATTTGTAAATATAATATTGTATAAATTAGGAAAGATAGGAGCAAGAACCCTAATGCTTTCAATTATAGGATCTACATACTTTAGCCAGCATATTGAAGATTTTAATTTCAGAAAGATTAAAAATTATTTATTCCCTATATCTATGCTAACTATTTATATCATCTTTGCAATAGTGCCTTTTCAATAATGAAAATATATAGACTTTCTAATTATCCTGCTAGATAAAAAAGGAGAAAAGAGGATTAAATTTATGAACAATGAAGTTTCCAAAGATCAAGTTTCAAGTAAAAGAGGAATATTCCGGATTATATCTAAGAGATGAAGAAATAATAGAAAGATTTTATTTAGAAGATTCTAAATAAGAAACTATTTTAGATGAGAATACTGTGAAATAAAAAAATTAAGTCAGTTAATTATCAATTTTAAAGCTTTTAATCCATTTGTATGATTTATACATTGGGATCAATCTTAGCTTGCAAGATTTAAAAAAAGAAAATAAATAACTTGCAATTGCAAATATTTAGAAAATACTTCGTTTAAATATTTTTGTTTGGGTATAGATATTATGTAAGTACTAATATCTATCTAAAAGGGAGGTTATTCAAATGGCAAACAAAGACTATAATACGGAAATTGCTGAAGCCTATGGCAGAGAATTTGTAAAAGGAAATATTCCAGAGATTAATGGATTAAGATGTATGGCTTGCGGAAATTGTGTAGAACTTTGTAAAAAGCTAGGTCCAAATGTATTGGAATTAGTAAATGGTATAGCCAAGGTTGTAAGGCCTGAAGATTGCATTTCAGATGGTGCTTGTTTAGTTGCATGCCCTACAAAAGCAATGTTTTTAATGAGCAAATATGAAGTTGATAATCCTCCAAATCCAGTTTAATCTAAACAAACATGTAAAAAATCTCCTTATTTTTACATAGCAAAATACAAATTGGAATACATAAGACTAAGGTTTATATCAACCTTAGTCTTATGTGTTTTATTTATTGTGTAAGGGGTAAAAATTTAATATAAGGAAGTCTAAGAAATGAGGAGGTTTTATATATGGAATCTTGGTTACCAAGTTTAATTACAGACACTCCAGAGGAAGGATATGACCTTGCAGTAAGCTTAGCTAGAAAGGCAGTAGGAATGATTCAGCCAGATCCAGAAGTTAAAAAGAGACTAAGAGGGATCTATGCAGAAAATGCGGATAGTTTAACCCTTGCCTCACAGGTGGTGGCTATTCACTTTCAAACAGTGGCTGCTGCCAATAATTATTGGAAATAGACTAAATGCGCTTAATAATTATTAGAAGTAAACTAAAGCTTTTTATTTAAAATAAAAAAATTAAGAAAAGTGATAAAACGAAGACTTGGTTTTATCACTTTTTATTTTAAGATTTTAATATTCTATAAACTTTTGCTTTAAGATTCTAATATTTTATAACTATCTATTTTATCATTCTAATATATTATAAATTTTATCCTCAAGACACTCCTTGATGTCACTGGCTTCTTTATAGATTTCCCTTATTTCATCCTCTATTTCTTCTTTATAATTCTTGTCATCAATATAATTTAAATTAATCTTTACGCTTATAAGAGAGCCTTCCAGGGCAGCATAAACAAGAAAGACACCAACTCCAACATCTGTAATGGTTTCATCATTACCATATTCTACGATTATATCTTGGAGTTTTAATAATTTCAAACACTCCCTAGTGGATTTTAAAGGAGTTAACAAAGCTTTTTTATAGCTATCTTGAATTCTCTTTTCCTTTTCTTCTTTGCTTTCAGGCTTTTCTTCATCATAGGCCTCTATGACAGCTTCAAAACCCTCAGCATCTTCATCAACAAACTCAGTAAATCTTCTTATTGATTCTTTTATATCCCTATGAGCCTGTTTTACCTTGGCCTGTATATCTGGATCTAATTCCTTGAAATATTCTTTATCTAAACTAAAATTTGATGTCATAAGTGTAAGAGCTCCTCCAAGTCCTGAAACAAGAGCAGAGACACTTCCACCACCAGGAGTAGGATCACCACTTTCAACTGAAACTAAATAGTCTTTAATACTGCCATCTACAAACATTCTTATCACTCCAATCCTCATATAATAACTATCTTTCTATAATATGTACCCTTTATTAAAAGTATTCAAAGATAGAAATAAAATAGAAAAAGCCTATTTTGTTCTTTAAATAGGAGAGAAGTAGAGATTATTAAAAGCTTTAGAGATAAAAAGCTAGATAGAATAAATAAGCAATTAGACAGTATAAATTCTAATGTATTTAATCTTTTAATATTGATCCTTATAAGAATCACTAGTATTTTTTACCTCTAGAGTAGCTGATGCAAATTCTATCTTTCCTCTTGTGTTTTCAATTCCTTCTAATATTTTTATAAAGAGTGCGTTTTTCACTTCCCGTCTTTTCTTATAATCAACAACATACCTAAGGGTATATTCTATCCAATTATCTGTAGTTTCTATAGTTACTGTGGAATGAATACTCTGATTTTCAATCATAAACTTTCTCACCATCTTATCCCAATCCACTTGTGCCTTTTCTGTATAATCACCTACCACCTTTTCTGCAGCATTTTCTAAAATATCCTTGGTCATTTGGTAATCACTTCCGTATTTAATAGGTATTTTAATTTCATCCCATAGAAATGGGAAGTCAGCAGAATAATTAAATACAGGCTCACTAAAAACAAAGCTATTGGCTATTCTTACAATTCGGCCATTATAAAGATCACCATCTACCCATTCTCCAACTTCCATAATTGTGGTCCTTAATACCCCTACATCTATTACATCACCTTTGATTCCTCCTAATTGCACACGATCACCTGTTTTATAAAAACCTGCAAAAAGTATTCCTAACCAACCTGCTACACTTGTAATTACCTCTCTCAAAGCAAAGGCAATACCAGCTCCAGCAAATCCAAGTGTTACAGTTATTCCTCCCAGCCTGTCGTTAAATACAAGTCCTAGTAAAAATATAACCAGAACATATCCAATGAAATTTATTACTTTATTTGTCATATACCAGTTTTCAGTCTTAATATAGCTAGATAAATTTTTCTTTATTAGTTTCAATAAGCCAAAAATTATTATAGTTCCAAGAAAGGCTATAATAAATTTTCTTACTATAGGATTATCAAATAATACTTGAATTAAATTCTCCATTAAATCCCTCCATTAAGACTTTTTAATTTATTAATCCTTAATCATAATATAGCCAAGCATAAATACATATATTTTCTAGCTTATGTAAATTTATAGAATGTAAAGGATTTAGTAGATTTAAAATATCTTTACTAGGAAGAATTGGGCCTAAGGGTACAATCATCTTCCTTAAAATCAATTTCTATGGTAATGTGTTCAATATTTAAACCTTCTAGTTCTTCACGAGCTTGTTTTTTTACCTCTATAAGTTCTTCCATACTTATATTTTTATCCACAAGTAAATGAGTAGATAAAACATGGTATTCACTATCCAAAGACCATATATGAGTGTGATGTGTACTAAGGACATGATCTATGTTTTCAAATTTTTTTATTATTTCATTTGCATCTATATCTTCAGGAACAGCTTGTAGGAAAAGCAAAATAACCTTTTTAAAATTAGAAAATACATTGTAAAGAATATAAAGGGTTATTCCTATGGAGAGAATAGGGTCTAATATAGGCAGGTCTTTAAAATACATTACAATTCCTGCTATTAATACAGCAACCCATCCTAGAACATCTTCCAATAAATGCCAACTTACAACTTTTTCATTTAAAGATTTGCCACCCTTAGTTTTTAAGACTGCCACAGTATTAACAATAATACCTAAAATTGCAAAGCCTATCATGCCCCTAGGACTAGTTTCTTGGGGATTTAATAGTCTGGGTATAGCATTGTATAATATTACAAAGGAGCCGATTATTAAAACTACAGTGTTAATAAGGGCTGATAGGAGAGAATATCTTCTATAGCCATAAGTATAATTTTGATCTTCTTTTTTTTCAGAATAAGACCCTAGAAACCATGCTAAGCCTAAAGAGAGGCTATCTCCAAAGTCGTGGAGGGCATCTGACATTATAGCTATACTATTTATCATATAACCCCCTATTATTTCAAAAATAGAAAATCCTAAATTTAAGAAAAATGCCAATTTTATATTAGAACTTCCATGATCGTGATTATCATTCATTTTATTCCTCCTATTTAAAGAATGCAAACTAGACATCTAAAGCACTGCTATACTTAAATTTACCCTTATTCCACATAATTAAAGCATTTATCTTTTTCAAGGATTCTCTTAAATCCTCATACCTATTTTATTTCTATCCTTATCTTTCATTTAATTATAAAATATAAGAAACTTTAAAAGCTATAAGGATTAAAATGGAGATAAATATACAAAAAGTCTTGTGGCATAAAGATATGGGCCTATAAATATATATAATATGATATAATCGGAATAGAAAAATTAATTAGAGGAGAGTAGCTATGGAGTTTATTAATCCTATACTAGAGATCAGTTTGAACTTTATTCTATTTTATATGATTTTTTTACTTTCAACAATCATTCATGAGTTTGGTCATGCATTACCAGCGCTAATCCTAACTAAAGAGAATGTAAAAATAATATTAGGCAAGAATACTGAGAAATCAAAGAAAATAAGTTTAAGTCGATTAATTATCAAGTTTAGAGCTTTTAATCCATTTGTAGGATTTACATACTGGGATGAATCGGAACTTACAAGATTTAAAAAGATAGTGATTCTTGCTGGTGGTCCAATTTTTCCCTTGTTTTTTCAATAATATTATTACTTGTGGGTAGGAATATTGAAAATAAATTATTAGTAGAAATAGTTCTTTTAAAAAAAGTAATAAATTTTGCAGGAGTATACCTACTCTATCAATTTATATCTACAGCTATTCCAATAATATACCCTAAGTGGTGGCCAGGCTATAGTGATTATTCAAGTGACGGATATCAGGTCTTAAAATTAATAAAATCTAATAAAGCCAAGTCAAGCTAAGATTGTGGAGAATCCTAGGTTCAAAGACAAAGATCCTTCGCTTCGCTCAGGAAGACAAGCTGAACACAGATCCTTCGCCTCGCTCAGGAAGACAAGCTAAAACCACAGATCCTTTGCTTTACTTGTTATTCTGAATTTGAATTGTCATTCTCAGCTTGACTTGTTATCGGTACAGTATTTGTAATTCTGAACTTAACTTGTTATCGGTATTTGTCATTCTGAGCCTGCGAAGAATCTTAGGTTCAAAAACATAGATCCTTCGCTATAGCTGACAAGTAGTGCTATAACAATATATAGTTGTTTCAGATTAGGTATATTATGTCAAAAAATATATTGGATTTAAGAGAGAGATAATTATGAAGGCAAGCCATAAAAAAGAGGACACAAAATCAAATTATACTAAGGATAAGCTAAAAAGGATAAAGCTACATTTAAAGCCTGTTATTTTATCAATTATAATATCTATATGTATTTCAGCAGTCTTATTATATGCTATCTATAAAATTCTACCAGAAGAATCATGGATTTCACTTGAGCTTAAACCTGATCATTATGTAATAAATGATTTTACAGGAAAAATATATTCGGAATTTACTGGATTAAGCATTAATCAAGGAGAATTAATAAATGATGATAATATTATTTTAACTATAGGGGAGGAAGAATATGAACTGGAAAGGTCTGAGCTTAGGATAGTCTTTAATAGATTTAAAGATGCAGATAAATATAATGTGATACCATATGCAAACCACTCTACATTTAGCCCCCATCAGGCAAATATATATGTAACACTTGATAGTGAGCCTTCAATACAAAATTCCTTGATAGAGATAAAAAAATCTTCTAATATATATAAAAGTGTTTTAGGGGGAGATCTTGAAGATTTAGATAGATATAGTGTATATTTCACCTCTGGACTAGATAGCCAACTACATATGTCAGTATTAAATAAGACTAGTATAAAAAATACTGGTGGGTTCGATTTGTATATTAAAGATGAAAAAGTTTCCATAGGTCCTCTATCCACTATAAAGGTTAGATCAAAGGATGAGTCTATTAGCAATGTAAATTTCCAGCTAAGAACCAATGATTTTAAAATATATTTAAATGAAAAAGATATTCTTTATAGTGAAGGTTTGGTGTATGAATTTAATGGTAAATCTGATGAGGGTATCCTTAATCATAGCTACCTGGGAGAACAAAATGATTATGAACTAAAAAATATAGACACTTATGGAAAATATTTAGATGAAAGTTTAAATTTTCAACTAGAATTATCTGAAAACAAGCATATGATGAATATTAATGGTTTTGTAAATGAATTAGAGATTGCCAATACGTCACTTTATTTTAAATTTACAGTCTTTATTGCGAAAAATATAGATAATATAATATTGGCAGTTTTTACTGCATTTATAGCAACATATATACCCTTTATATTAAATAGAAAAGAAGAATAGAAGCTCTAATATACTATAGTATACCAATAGTACTTGTGATAATCTTAAAGTATAAAAACAGCATAATAGATTGATTTCACCCTTTCTTAGGCTGCAGATGATATTTAATCAAACCAGATTGCAGAAGGTACATAGCCGATAAAAGCAAACATTTCCCTGAATCCTTCTTAAGAGCTTCTCTGGTTTGTTTATGGTAATCTTATAATACAAGATTTGGCACTCAGAAGTACAACTTAAAAATAAGCAGTAAAAAGTAATTGCCAGGGCCAATCCAATACTATACCCTAGAAGTGACTAAACTTTTGGGGAGGAAAGGACGTGCTGACAATTACTCATATCAATTATATAAGAGATTTATATTTCTCACAAGGAAAAACTTATGCAGAAATATGTAAAATGACAGGTAGAAATTTTAGGACAGTAAAAAAATATGTAGAAAAGGAAGACTTTAATGAAAAGAAACATCAGGCAAAAAGATCAAATACCACTGATGTTTTAAGGCCAATAATTACAAAATGCTTAGAGGAAGACAAATCTAGGCAGCATAAACAAAGACATAGGGCTAAAAGGATTTATGATCCTTTAAAAGAATTGATATTTAATTTCTAGAATATTTACATATTCTAGGTTTTTTAACAAATGGATGAAATATAAGTAGATTTATGATAATATAATAGGGTTG
>CAZGQG010000028.1:0-6390 GCA_964527205.1 uncultured Tissierellaceae bacterium
CTATTTTTTATTAAGACTAAATAATACTGCCCTTCTATACTTGTCAAAATAAACAAGGGATATTATGCTAGTGATTAACTCTGCCATAGGAAGAGTTAACCAGACACCATCCACTCCTATAAATCTTGGCAATATAAGTAGGATTATTATTACAAGTATAAAGCCTCTAAGTAGGGAAATCTTTAAAGAAACCCTTCCATATTCTTTAGACTGTATAAATGATGTAAGAACTATATTTACCCCCATTAGGATAAAGGCTAGAAAATATATCCTTATTCCCCTAACAGTTATGGCCATAAGTTCTGGATCTGCATCTATGAATATGGATACTAAAAATTCTGGGAAAAATAGGCCTAGGGAGTAAAATAGGATTCCTAGTCCTAGAGAGGTAAATATTCCCCTTTTTACAAATTCATAGACCCTTTTCATCCTATCTGCTCCATAATTAAAGCTTACTATAGGTTGTATGGCCTGGCCTATACCTGTAAAGATTGCAGCAAATATTAGGGATAGGTTGGCTATTATGCTATAGGCAGTTATACCTATGTCTCCAGTTATATTTGCCAGGGCCCTGTTAAAGGCAAAGATTACAATCCCTGCAGAAAGCTCCACTACAAAACTAGATCCACCGTTTCCTATTATCCTTCTCACAATAAGCCAGTTTGTCTTTGGAAGGATAAATTTGATTTGATTTTTCCCTCTTATAAAATGACTAGTTAAAATTACAAGACCTATTATAGGTGCTAGGCCTGTGGCAAGACCTACTCCTGCCATTCCCCAACCAAATTTAAAGACAAATATATAGTCTAAAACCACATTCATAATGCTTCCTGTAAGCATACCTGCCATGGCAAGCTTAGGTGCTCCATCGTTTCTTATAAATACGGTTAAAGTAACATTAAGTAAAAAAGCTATACTAAAGGACATGAGGATTCCTAAATAATCCCTAGCCATTTGAAAGGTAGCCTCAGATGCTCCTAAAAAATATACTAGTTTATCTAAGAAGAAAATCCTTATAAGGGTGAGTAAAATCCCTACAAAAAGTGCCATTATCATGGATTTAGAAAATATATCATTTAATTCTTCCTCATCTCTTCTTCCCCTATTTATAGACAGGGCTGTTGAACCACCAATTCCAAATAAAAGTCCCATTCCATTAAAGACATTGTTTAGAGGGATGGACACATTTAAGGCAGCCAGTCCAAGGCTACCTAGCCCTCTTCCCACTACCATAGTGTCTCCTAGCACATATAAGGATGTCCCTAACATGCCTCCTACTGCAGGGATAAGGTATTTAAAAAAAGTTTTATTTATATCTCCTTCTAACAAAGTTTTTCTATTTGCCACAAAGTCTCCTCCTATAAGCTTAATCAATCCTATTATACCCTATTCCCTCTTAATCTATAAATAGAGCTAGGCTTTTATACTTTCCTAGGTGGATAAAATACTAGAAAATAAAATTTCTATGCTGTATACTAGTTGAGCACAATAAATATAATGATTAAATAGAAAGAGGTTTTAAATTATGAAGTATGATGAAGTTATCTATAGACCACCTTCAGAAGCCTACACGCTTTTGTTGCAAGTTACATCAGGATGTTCTCACAACCAATGCACCTATTGTAATATGTATAAGGAGGTCCCTTTCAAAACAGAATCACTGGAACAAATTGAAAAAGACCTTATTGAAGCAAAAAAGACTCATAAGGATACCAAGAAGATTTATTTATTAAATGGAGATCCCTTCTCCCTTAGCACAGATAGGTTAAAGTCAATTGCCAAGTTAATCCAGAAGCACCTTCCAAATTGCAAGACTATTAGTATGTACTCCTCTGTAAAGAGTATAAAAAACAAGACCATGGAAGATCTTAAGGAGTTGAGATCCCTGGGAATAAACGACCTATATATTGGTGTTGAAACAGGATATGATCCAAGCTTAGAATATGTTAATAAGGGAAACACATCCAAGGAAGCCAAGGAAGAGTTGCAAAGATTAAACCAGGCATCCATAGATTTTATATCTATTATTATGTATGGTATTGCTGGAAAGGACAAGGGTGTAGAAAACGCCCTAGCTACAGCTGAACTTTTAAATTCTGTTCGGTCCAAGGCCATAGCCCTTATGAATCTTACTTTGATTCCTGGCACAGACCTATATAAAGAAGCTCTGGCGGGAGAATTTATAGAGGCCAGCCAAGAAGAAAAACTAGTAGAAATAAAGACCCTAATTGAAAATCTGGATTTAAAGGATCAAACCTTATTTTCATCTATCCACATATCCAATATAGAGCCCTTAAATGGATATCTACCAAGGGATAAGGAATTCTTCTTAAAGAGATTAGAGTCCGCCATATCCTAGAAAAAATAATTATAAAGATAAAAAAGCCAACAATTAAGTTGGCTTTTTCTTATACCTATATATTCTGCTTATTTTTCATAGTACTGATCCTTTACCTTGTCCTGTAAGTAAAGATTGGTAAAGCCTGCGTGAGTGTCTTCATACATCCTATAGGCTTCCTCCATGCAAGTAGGACATGCATCTCTTGGAATTGTTATAGCCAGTATTTTGTAGCCATTGTCAGCACTTGAATCTATCCAGTTTATCCCTGAGCATTTATCACATCTTTTAAAATGTTGAACTTGACTTTCCATTATGCCATCTGTGTCATAGTAGACCTGTCTAGCTCTCTGGACGACTTCTTGGTCCTTAAACTTTTCTAAAGCCAATTCCTCTTTGTTTTCCCATTTATCAAGGACTACTTCTGAAAGTGCTTCTATATATTTGCTAACATCCTTATCCTGTTTTAACTTGTCCTTATTATAATCAGGTTCATGGACATGGGAATAATCCAATCCTGCCATGGCCAATATTATCCCTAAATTCATATAGGGAAGGGCTCCTTCTATAGAATATCCTCCCTCAAGGACTGCTATATCCGGATCTAGTATATGACTTAGTTTAGCATAGCCCTGGGCTGTAAAATTCATATTTGTAAGGGGATCTGAATAGTGATTGTCCTGTCCCGCTGAATTTATTACAATATCTGCTCCAAAATCATCTAAGATTGGCATAACCACATTATTAAGTACATATAAGAATCCCTCTTCTCCTGTGTGAGGTGGCAGGGGAATGTTTACATTATAGCCATAGGCTGAAGGTCCACCCATATCTTCTACAGGACCTGTGCCAGGATACAGTGTTCTTCCGTCTTGGTGAAATGATATAAAGAGGGTATCCTTATCATTCCAGTATATATCCTCTGTTCCGTCACCATGATGGCAGTCTGTATCCACAATAGCAACCTTTAGAGGTCCAAACTCCTGCCTCATTCTCTCTATCATTACAGCTTCCACATTGATTACACAAAATCCCCTATCTCCATAAACCACCCTATTGGCATGATGCCCTGGTGGTCGGACTAGGGCAAAGGCCTTGTCTGCTCTTCCATTCATTACTGCCTGGGAAGCCTTGATTGCTCCTCCCACTGAAATGAAATGAGACTCTGTTAATCTAGATTTAACATCTGGAACACAAAAATGTACCCTTTGTATATCCTTATCCCTGGCCACAATAGGGTTTAACATTTCAATTCCCTCTATGTCTTGTATTCCTTCTTCAAAGATTTGATCCTGTGTGTATAATAATCTCTCTTCCCTTTCTGGATGGGTATCGCTAATAGCCCAATCAAAGGCAGGGAAAAAAACTAGGGCTAATTTATTTTTTGCTTGCATTTTCTTCATCACTCCTTAACTTAAGAATATGTCCAGGCATTATTTGAGCTTTAATTCTAATATTTTTTCCTTTAGTATAAAATCCATCTACCATATTAAAACTGCTGGATTCAGTAATCTCAGCTTCTACATCTTCTTCTTTTTCTCCCATGGAAATAGTGGCTGCCTTTAATAGCTCTATAGCTCTGCTTTCAGCCTTAACTAGATTATAATCCTTAGGGATACATTCATAAATTCCTAATTCTGGAACTCTAAGTCTCCCCTGAGATGTATCTGCTAAGAGGTTGATTTCCATTGTAGGCTTGGCCAGGGCTGCTCCTATAGCATTTGCTACCTGATAATTTCCAGGTAAGTTACAAGGGAGATTATAAGTTTTTTCTAAAAGAGGAGCCAGAGCTTTAGCTGGCCCACCTATAAGATTTAAGGTCCTAGGCCTTATCTTTTTGCCCTGGAGTAGCTCCTTTATCGTATATACAGGCTTACTATTTATATCCTTTAATAATTCATCTGTTTTTTTCTTTATGCTTTCAGCCATAGTACTGAGAATTAACTCTCCCACCTCTTTGGGGGAAAGATCCAGCCCCTTTCCTAGGGATTCCATAGCTTCCCTAGCCTTTTCCCTTGCTGACTCTTCCTCTACCTCCATTAGCCCTAGATAGATCATAGCATCTGTAGGGGTAGGATTTGGCCCACCAAAGCCATAGGCTTTCCCCATTCTCCTAGGTCCTATTTGAACTTTATCCCCTTCCAAACTTATACTGCTATCTCCTCCTAAGCCAATGGATACACTATAAATTGCTCTCACTAGGGTTTTATAACTGGATATTTCTGCTCCCAGTGGTTGGAATAATGGGATACCATCTGCTAGGAAAAATATGTCTGTAGTGGTGCCTCCAATATCTAAAAGTATGGCATCCTCGTCTATATCAAGCATGGCGCTAAGGCCCATAAATGAGGCCGCTGGTCCTGAAAGTATTGTCTCTACAGGCATTTCTTCTGCACTATCAATATCCATAGTTCCTCCATCCGCCTTTAATATGTATAGGGGGCTATGGATTCCCTCTCTTTCAAGAGATTTTTTTATGTTTTGTGAAAATCCGAGAAAACTGCTATGAACAGCAGAATTTAAATATGAAGTGTAAACCCTTCTTGGAAAGTTTAATTGTCCTGACATCCTATGTCCAAGAGTCACATTATCAAAATCCTCTTTCAAAGTCTCAGCTATAAATTTCTCACTATTGGGATTCCGAGTTGAAAACTTACTAACTACAGCAGAAGACCTTATTCTCTTCTCCTTAAAGGAGTCCACAGCTCTTTGAACTTCTACCAGGTCTAATTCTTCTACCACTACACCCCTATGGTCTATATATCCAGAAATGTTTTCAATTTCAGCCTGGCAGGATGAAAAATCATTTTTTATCCCAGGCCCAGCTTGAATTATCATGCCCACCACTGGTGTCTTATCCTCTACAATGGCATTTGTAGAAACTGTAGTACTAAGATTAATTCTTTTTATTTTAGACTTATCATGGCCCCTTAATAATTCCTCTAAAGTGCCCCAGATAGAATTAAACAAGTCATCCTTGTCTGTAAGCCTTTTAATAGAATTAATAACCTGCTCATCTTTTATTATCACTCCATCTATATGGGTTCCTCCCATATCAAGACCTATAATCAAAATATTTGCCTCCCTTTTTTTATATTACTTATAGTTTATGGAAAATATAGTTCTCTCCACTAGTATAAAATTAAAAAGCCCTCTAAAATGTAGAGACATAATAGAGGACTTTTTTATATTCTTTATTTATTAAGCGCTGACAAAATCGCCTTATTAAATTCATCTAAATCCTTAGGCGTACGGCTTGATATCAATCCACTATCATCAATTACCACTGGAGCATCTATATAATTTCCACCAGCATTGGTAATATCTACACCTACTTGACTTACAGAGGTTGCATCCTTGCCTCTTAGAACATCAGCATTTACCAAGAGCTGAGGTCCGTGACAAATTGAGAAAATAAATTTTTTCTCATCTGAAAAATGACGAACAAATTCTAAGAATCTTTCATCCCCTCTCAGTTTATCAGGAGAATATCCACCTGGAATCAATAAAGCGTCAAAGTCTTCTGCTTTAGCATCATCAATTCCTAAATCAACTTCTATCTTAGCCTCTCCCTGCTTGCCTGTAAGGGTAGTTCCTTTTTCCGGTCCTATAACTACAAGTTCATGATCTGCCTCTAGAATAACATCTCTTGGTGAGGTAAATTCAATGTCCTCAAATAAATCTGTCATTACTACTGCTACTTTAGCCATCTTTACATTCCTCCTTCTTATCCACTATATTTACTTTACCCTATAAAAGCTAAATAAATCATCTTACTCTGGAGATTAACCTTAACAAGACAAAACTGTAATCCTGAGCTTAAATCTTTAATCTTGTGATTCTAAGCTTCAAGCTTTAATTTTCCCATTCTAAGATTGAAGCTTCATTTTTGTCATTCTGAGCTTGCATCTTCAGTTTCGTCATTCTGAGCTTGCGAAGAATCTTAAGGGGTTCAGAATTTGTATTATGTATATAATAAAAAAATTTATCTAAAAAATTTTAAACATAGATTCTTCGCTACGCTCAGAATGACCCTCTTAATCTCAGATACC
>CAZGQG010000028.1:6490-23407 GCA_964527205.1 uncultured Tissierellaceae bacterium
TTGGATAATGTAATGTAAAAGATAAAAATTGTATAATTAACTCTTTTTGTAGTATAATTAAGTACTATTGAAACTACAAAGTAGCACTAAATACATTGTTTATAAAAACTTCCTAAAAATTTGTTTCTATTTCCGATGATTAAGAAAGGTGATAAAATGATAAAATTTAACAAAGTATCCTATTCCTTCCCAGAAAAAAACCTATATAATAACGTATCCTTTAGTCTGGAGGAAGGTCAACATTGTGCCTTTATAGGCGTTAGTGGAAGTGGCAAAAGTACATTAATAGATATGATTATGAATCCGGATTCCTATTTGTTTGAGGGCCAGCTTGAAATAAATCCTGAAAATAGAATAGGCTATGTAAGTCAGTTCTACCAAGTAGATATGGACAGTGAGCTCACAGTCTTTGAATATATAGCAGAGGATTTTATTAAACTAGAGAAAAAACTAGAAAAAATTGCTGAAGATATGGCTACTTCTGAAGACATAGAAAGCTCTTTGGAAGATTATCAAGAAGCTTTAGATGAGTTTGATGCCATTGGGGGCAATGATTATGAAAATATTATTGACAAAAAATTAAATCTCTCAAATCTTATGCCTTGTAGGGATTTGCTTGTATCAAAGATTAGCGGGGGAGAATTTAAACTAATCCAGGTTATTAGGGAAATGTTAAATCTTCCTGATTTACTTATTATGGATGAGCCTGACGTATTCTTGGATTTCGAGAATATAAATTCCCTTAAAAATCTTATTAATTCCTACAAGGGCACTGTAATAGTTGTTACCCATAGCAGATACCTGCTCAACCATTGCTTTAACAAGATCATTCATCTTGAAAATATGGAAATAAGAGAATTTGATGGAAACTATATTGAATATAATTTCTCACTATTAGAAAACAAGATAGAGCTTCAAAGACTAGCCCATGAAGACAATGAAGAAATTAGGAGAAATCAAGAGTTAATTGATCGCTACAGGGCTATTGCTGGGGCAAATCCTGATTCCAGCATGGGACAAAATGTAAATGCTAGAGTATCTATCCAGGAAAGACTATTGGCTAGAAGGGTTGAAGAGCCCTTTATCCATACAAACAAAGCCCAGATGAACTTTCCTGCTAATCCTATAGCTGAAGAGGATAATGACTCTCTTATTTTAGAAGTTGATGGCTTAAGCATTGGATTTGATGAAATCCTCCTGGATGACATTAGTTTTCAGATGAAGGCTGGAGATAAGGCAGTGATAATAGGACCCAATGGCAGCGGAAAAACAAGTCTACTTTTAGAGATCTTTAAGGATAAGAACCCTTTCATAAAGATTAAAGAAGGAGCCAAAGTGGCATATTTATCTCAGCTTAAGGGACAAACATTGGATGAATCTAAAACTGTAAATCAGGAACTCTTTGATGCTGGTTTTAAATCATATGATGAGATAAAGTCCTATATTAAATCCTACGGCTTAGATGAGGATATAGTCCAGCAAAGGATAGAATCCCTGTCTGGAGGAGAAAAAAATCTTCTACAATTAGCAAAGCTGTCATACAATAAATCAGACCTCTTAATTCTTGATGAGCCCACCAGCAATTTGGATACTTATTCACAAATCGCCCTGGAGAAGGCTCTTAAGGAATATGAAGGTTCAGTCCTAATGGTCTCTCATGATTTTTATTCTATAGTTAATTGTATGGATTATGCTTTTTTAATAGAAGATAAGAAGATTAGAAAATCCACCATGAAAAAATTCAAGCAGAAAATATATAGGGAACACTTCCCTAAGGACTATTTAGAAAAAGAGAAGGAAAAAATGGATCTAGAACTTGAAATAGATAGAGCTTTAAAGGCAAATGACTTCGAACTTGCGGAAGCTTTATCTGAAAAGCTAGAATCAATAATTGAATTCTTTTAAATTCAACCCTTAAAAATTCACAAAAAAGTCCCAAGGATTTACAAATCCTTGGGACTTTCTTATCTAAATCTAATTTTGAAGCTTTTATAGCCTTATCCACAGGATAATTAAAATGCGGGACTACTTGCCCAGCTATATTCCTCTATTAAAAATTCTCTAACCTTATCACTAGTTATATGTTTGATTAAGGTTTTTATCTTTTCACTGTCTTTATTATCCTCTCTTGAAACTAGAGAAATTGCATAATTCTCTGTTACATCATCTTGTTTCTCTACATATAGGCGCTCTTCCTCACCAACTAACTCCAGACTTTTTGCATAAGTTGGATACATTACAGCAAGGCCTGTCTCTGTATATCTTTGAGCCAAACTAGTTAGGGGTACCTGGTCATCTAGGACTAGGTTTTTAGGATTAGATTCTATATCATCTAGGCTTAAATCTACTGTTTTCCCATCCTTAAATGTAAGAAGTCCTGCCTGACCTAGTAGGTGTAAGGATCTACTAAAGTTAGTTGCATCGTCTGCCAGAGTAATACTTGCCCCATCTGGTATTTCCTCAAGAGATTCATAATCCTTTGAATAAAGAGCAAAGATGGCATGGTAGATAGGCTGAACCGTTACCAGGTCTGCATCATTAGACTGGTTAAATGATTGCAGAAAATAATCATGCTGAATCATATTTGCATCTAATTCACTGCTTTTTACAAGATTATTTGGTGTTTGGTAGTCAGCAAATTCCTCTATCTTTAAACTATATCCATCTTCCTTTAAATCATCTTCGATCAACAATAAAATATCCTTCATAGGATAAAAAGAAACACCTACAGAAATTTCACTGTCCTCATTTAAGCTTGTCTCTGTGCTTGTACATCCTATTAATGAAACACTTAGAACCAATATACTTAATGCTAATAAAATCTTTTTCATAGTCATCTTCTCCCTTATCTTTTGTCATATTTTTTTGCTAGCATATTTCCTGCTGTTTGAATCACCTGAACTATAATAATCATAATGATAATTATAATCCACATTAACTTATAATTAAAGTTATAATAGCCTTCACTTATTGCTAAATAACCCAAGCCACCCCCACCTATTATACCCATTACTGTAGAGTAGGATAAGAGGCTTATAGTAGTAGAAGTAAAGCTTAAAACCAAGCCTGATCTTGCTTCCTTTAGTAGGAAATTAATGCAGTATTGCAAGGTATTAGCTCCTAGGGCGTAGGATGTTTCATAGATATTTTTATCTACATCCAGTAAATCCTGCTCCGTAAAACGGGCAAAGGTTACTAAACCAATCAAACTTAAGGGAATTTTGGATGCATTGACCCCAAAGCCTGTCCCTAAAATCAAGCGATTAAAGGGGATTATTACAATTATAAATAGAATAAAGGGTATGGATCTAATTATATTTATTACACTTGAAGTAATAAAATATATCACTTTGTTTTCATAGATTCCCTTTGGCCTAGTTAAAAACAATACAAAGCCTAGTAATAATCCTAGAATTATAGTAACTATCATTGCTGCAAACATCATGTCTAAGGTTTCGTATAGGGCAAGAAAAATTTCTGCCCTGAAATTCTTAAAGGTCTCTATATATTGATCAATCATCCAACAAGGCCTCCTTATAAGAAGTTGGCCTTAATGTTTGCGGTTCCAATGTAAGAACATCAGAAAGCTCACCATCTTCTATAACTCCCACCCTATTGCATAAGGCTTTAATCACAGATATATCGTGGGAAACCAGGACAATTGTAGTTTTAAATTCCTCATTAATATCCTTTAATAATTTCAATATTTCATAGCTCATTTTTTCATCTAGAGCTGAAGTGGGTTCATCGCAAAATATAATCTTTGGATTGCTTATTAGTGTCCTAGCTATAGCAACCCTTTGCTTTTGCCCGCCGGAGAGATTCCTAGTATAGGATTTTTCAAAATCAGAAAGACCAACAAAACCTAATAGTTCTCTTGCTTTTTTTATGTTCTCTTGCTTATCTCCCTTTCTTAATTTTGTAGGTAAAAGTACATTTTCTATAACATTTAAATTCCCTAAAAGATTAAAACCTTGAAATATCATAGAGGTATCCTTAACTAGCTCATGTCTTGTACTCTTATCAAGTTTTTCTCCCATTAAATATATACTCCCAGCATCTGGCTCTATAAATCCATTCATTAGCCTTAAGATAGTTGATTTACCACTACCGGTCCCACCAACTAATCCATAAATCTCCTTCTTATAAACTGAAAAACTAATATTATTAATAACTTTGGTTTTTTCACCATTTATAAGAAACTTTTTTGTCACATTTTCAAGCTTAATCATATGTCCTCCTAGAATTGCACTCTTAACAAAGCCCTAGAAACAATTATATTATCAAGGCCTATTTCCTAAAACATACTAGGGTAAAAGTATAATAATATTTCCCTTATTGAGTATACCCTAATCTTATCCTTAAATAACAATAATTATTTAAGACTTGCAAAGTTATATACCTTGCAAATAAAAGTCCTATATTAAACATCTCTACTTATCTACCAAGAAAGCGCAAGACCATCTCCTCTTGGGTCTGCACCTGCAGAGTAAATCCCTGTTTCTTGATCAATTACAATTCCTTGGGCATGGCCCATATTCTCTGAGTAATTATCCTCCATTTCAACTATATGACCTTTTTTCCTTAACATGCTACTTATAGGAGTTGATATTCTCCCCTCCAGTTTAAAGGTCATGCTAGCATCTCCCCACATTCTTCCGTATAGCCATCTTGGTGCTTCTATTGCTTGTTGAATATTATATCCAAAATCAATTACACGGGTTAGGATAGCACATTGAGTTTGAGGCTGTCCTTCTCCTCCCATTGTTATAATAATAATCATGGATGAAGAAGCTACAGCTATGTTTCTAGAAAACCTTCAAATCCACCTTTTTTCATTTTAGAAAATCCTCCTTAAGTACTTTGATTAATTTTATTAAACTTTCTATAAAAAAAGCAAAGCATATAAATATGCTCTACTTAATATGAGTTTAATCCTTTGTTTTTAATTCTTTTTCTCATTTAACACCATTGCTTAGAAAACCTCAGAGTACTTTTCTTGCAAACTTTCTAAGTGTTCGAAAATATGTACTAGTTCTTTTCCAAAATCCAGCAAGTAATATGAAGTACTATTTTGATCTTCTTCTTTTATTATTGTTCCCTTCTCCACTAATATTATTAGCTTTCTATTCAGTTCTGTATGGCTAATTTCATCTATACTTCTTTTAATTTCACTATAGCGATAATTGCCAACTTCTATGGACTGTAAGATTTCTGGGACCCATCTCAACTTAATTAAATCCTCCACAATTTCAAAACCACTTGATATTTCTTTTTTCATCCTATCACCTCTACTAACAAATTTGTTCCTTTTTATTACTCTCATTATATCATATAATAGAGTTGTAGTAGAGATTTATTAAAATTTATATGGAGGATGGTAAAGTGAAACATTTAGATTTATTACAAAGATATTTAGCTAACTCTGCTGTACTAAACATCAAAATTCATAATATTCACTGGAATGTTGTGGGTTTACAATTTCTTAAAATCCATGACTTTGCGGAAGAATTTTATGACAAGTTATTTGAGGAGTTAGATGAGGTAGCAGAATTATTAAAAATGAAAAATGAAATGCCATTATCAACTATGGCTGAATATCTAGAGAAATCTGATATTAAAGAAGTTAAGGCAAAAGATTTTTCTATTAAAGAGTCTCTTGAGATTATAAAAGAAGATATGGATTTAATGAGAGATCTAGCAGTGGAAATCAGAAACACAGCTGATGAAGAAGGAGACTTTGAAACTGTTGCCATGTTTGAAGATTATGTTGCATACTATAGTAAGAACCTATGGTTTGTAGAATCTATGATAAAATAAAGAAAATAATAAGCTACAGAAAAAAGGAGAAGACCCAGGTCTTCTCCTTTTTTAATTTTTTTTATTCTTTAGTTTTTAAAGTTCTTTCAACAAACTCAGTATATAATTTTGTTAGATAGTTTGTATAATGCTCATCATCTGCTTCTAACTCTTCTTCAGTTAATTCATTTTCTGCTAAATAGTCCTCTTGTACTTGATCTGATAGATCTTGATTTGATTTACCTACTACATTACCCTCTTTATCTAAGATCATTATAAATGGAACTCCCTGTATTTCAGTGTCATAAATTTCTCCAAAGTATTCAAAAGCTTCACTAGTTGCTCCAAAATCTTTTACTGAGAAATCTTCACTACCATAAACTTCATCTACATCAGCTTGTCTATAATTGTTGTATCTGCTTATAATTCCAACTACTTGCATGTCATCATTATCTTCTAAATATTCATTAACTCCTAGAACCATTCCCTCCATAGACTGGATAGAATAATAGCACCATGGTCCCCATATATAGACTAGTGTATAATCTTCTTCTCCTCTTAGAGCTTCAAATGCTTCTTGATCAAAATCTTCTATATCTGTTTCTCCTATAAAGATATAAGCATCATCGCCTTCTGATTGGAACATAAAATTATCTAAAATATTAGAAATAGTAGACATTTTATAGTAATTATGACCATCAATTATATGGCCTCCTAATTCTTCAGCTGTGTACTCTTTGCCATCTACTATAACATTATGCATTGATTTAAATATCTTTGCATTTTCTGTATCTAGCTTAGTTAAATCTTGTTCTAAAGGTAGATAGTCATCTCCTCTAGTAATTACTACTGCTCCTTTTTCACTATCATAGCCAATATTAAACTTTGATTCTGTATCCTTTAATACAGCTGCTATATCTCTAAGCTTGTAAGAGATAGCTACTAGAGTTTCTTCTTCTCCCTTTACTTCTGCAATAGCAAAGTTCTCTACATCAACTTCCTCTTCCTCTAGATGCAATTGAACTCCATAAGGCTCTGCCTTATAAGTAAGTGCTTCTTCTGCATTAGCTACAGATGCTCCCATTCCTAAAATAAGTACCATAGCTAAAAAAACTGATAAAAATCTTTTCATTTTCAATTCCCCCTTATTTTTTTACGTCAATATTATCCTATCACATTTTATAGAGCTTTAAAAGCTTATTTTTGAATTTTTTGAATTTTATAACTCGTCTATAGTTGTCAAATCAATTAGATAGTTTTAGAATCAAACCTTCTATCTGACTTATATTAATTTATATACTGTCTAGCTTGGGTATTAAACATATTAGCATATAATCCTCTAGCCTCCATCAACTGGGTGTGGCTTCCTTCTTCTACTATTTTTCCCTCATCAATTACAATAATACGGTCTGCTATTCTAGTGCTGGAGAGTCTGTGGGATATAAATATAGAGGTCTTGCCCTGTGTAAGTTTAATCAAATTTTCATATACTTCCTCTTCACTTTTAGGATCTAGGGCTGCAGTAGGTTCGTCTAGGATAACTATGCTCCCATCTCTTACAAGTGCCCGAGTAATTGCAATTTTTTGTTCCTGTCCCCCTGAAGGCAATAGGCCCTTATCGTCATAAATCTTTGTTATATAGCTTGATAATCCCTTAGCCTGATCTTTTATCCATGATTTAATGCCTGTTTGCTCTAATCTATTCCAAACATCTTGTCCTTCCTTTTCACTGATTAAAGTTTCTGCTTTTCCTACTATGTTTTCATTTAATTTTATCGGTAGAAGCTTAAAATCCTGAAAGACAACTGATAATTCCCTTCTATATTCTTCTAAGGACAAACTTTGTATATCTAGACCATTAATTAAGATCCTTCCTTTTTGTGGTTTATATAATCTAGAGAGCAATTTAATTATTGTTGTTTTCCCCGCACCGTTCTTTCCAACAATGGCCAGGGTCTCTCCTGGATATATATTAAAACTTAAATCTTTTAATAGTTCTTTATCTCCTGTAGGATATTTAAAGCTCACAGCTTCAAAGCTAATGGATACAGGTCTTTCTATTAGGAAGTCTAGTTTTTCTCCTCCTTCTTCCATGTCTTTTAAATTTAAAAATTCATAGTATGGATCTAGATTAAAGCTTAGTGTAACTAAATCAGTATAGCCCTGAATAAGGCTATTAATTGATCTTCCCAACTGATTGCTGGCATTGTAGAGCATGGTAAAGGTCCCCACACTTATCTTAGCTCCTAATAAGCCTATCCCTAAAATAATAAATATCAAACTTAATTGGATTTGAACAAGGGACTGAGCTATTCCATTCCAAAATCCATGTTTGGTAAAGTACTCATGATTTATATTTATTATTTTATCCATTGTAATTTCAGCTTTTTCAAGAAAAAATTTATCACCCTTGTATATTCTAAGGTCCTTGGCAAATCTAAAATCTGTTGCTACAGAGCACAAATATTGAAAGGCCCTGTTCTCAGGTACTCCCCTCTTAGCATTATCTATATCTAGTTCCTTTAATTTATTAAAACAAGGAATTGTAGCTAAATTGCATAAAGCTACTATTAGGATTAAGCGCCAATCATTTCTTACTAGTATTGCTATTACTGTGAAGATAGTCACAAGAGCTGATCCCATAATAGAAATAGTTTCTGCCAGTCTAGCTATTTCATAGGCCCCATATCTTCCTCTTTCTAAAAGATCTAGATTTGTCTTCTTTTCACTATCTTCTAATCCTATACTTGTAGACTTTGCAGCTAGTTTTTTACTTGCATCTAGAGATAAGATCTCTGTATAGACAATCAAATTGTTTTTGCAAGTAGATATTGCTAAGTAAAATATAAAATTACCTAGGGCTAAGCCTACAATATATAATAGTAGAGTATTTAAACGCCTCATCCCTAGTAATTCATCTAATATATATTTTGGTAATATTATATTTATCAGGGGAGCTAGTCCTTGAAAAATAGCCAGAGCAAAGATTAAAATTGGCATCCCTTTATAATCTCTCCACATCTCCTTTAGAAATAGAGGCAGGGATCTTATTTTAGTTTCCATATAGAATCTCCTCCTGATTTGTTTTTCTGTAGTATTTTGCTTGAATATCAAACAAGGCTTTATAATCAGCCTCCAAGTTCATAAGTTCATCATGGGTCCCTAGTTCAGCTATCTTCCCATCCTTTAAATAGGCAATCCTATCACAGAACTTTGTACTTGCCAGGCGGTGGGATATATATATGCTGGTTCTTCCCTTAGAAAGCATGTTGTATTGCTCATATAACTGAGCTTCTGCCAAGGGATCTAATGCTGCCGTAGGTTCATCTAAGATTAAAAGTTTGCTCCCCTTATAAAGCGCCCTAGCCAAATATAGCTTTTGTCTTTGTCCACCGGATATGTCTAAACCATCATCATCAAGGATTCTAAGAAGCTTGGTGTTTATACCCCTAGGTAAATCTTCTATAGTTTCCTTAATTCCAGAATCCTTAACCACCCTCTCTATTTTGTTTTCATCAAGAGTCTGTCCTAGAGTAATATTCTCCCCTATGGAAAAAGGAAATACCATGGCATCTTGAAAGGCTACTCCTATCATTTCCCAATAAATCTCTTCTGGAATTTCTTTAATATCTATGCCATTTAAATAAATTCCCCCTGAATCCGGTCTATAAAACTTACATAAGAGTTTAATTAATGTAGTTTTTCCTGATCCATTGTCCCCTACAATAGCTATTTTCTCTCCTGCTCTAATTGTAAGATTTAAATCCTCCAAGACCTTCTCATCTGATCTGGGATATTTGAAACTTAAATCAACTATATCCACTCTTATTTCTCTCTTCCTAAAGGCCTCTTCCAACTCTTCCATATTTACATCATTTTTTAATTCTGGTCTGTTCTCTTCCATCAAAGTAATAAAATGAGAAAATCTATTGCTTTCTTTTCTAATACTTGAAATTTGTCTCATAGCTTCCTGTAATATAATTACCAGAGAACTAGTCCCGCTTATGTATAAGAAAAACTGTGAAGCATCTATCCTATTATTAAACAATAGAATAGATATATAAGTAAATATTGTAATATCTCTTATAATATTTAAAATTGCCACTAGCCCATCCATTTGAATCCTTTTCTTGGCTATGGATCTACCAATAAGCTTAAATTCATGGATAAGATTATCGCAGTAAGCAATAAGAAGATCTATTAGGGAATAGAGTCTAATATCCTTTCCATAGCTAGGATCCATCATAATATTTGTAGTTTGAAAGTATCTTCTTCCATAGTCTCCTTTTTTAATCCAGCTTGACTCCTCGTAAAGATCTGATTTTGAATTAAAATAAAAGGATAATAAGACCAATACAAATAAAAAGATCATAATCCCCCAGGACAAGGTGGAAACTAGACCTAAGAATCCTATAGAAGCAAATATATTTCCAAAGAGACTAAGCATAGTTAAAATAATTCCACCAGCCCCTTCTATTGGATTTGATATTGATCTATCTGCCAATTCCATCTTAGTTAATTGCTCAGGATCAAGGGTGTTTTCATAGGGCATTGTAAGGGAATAATTCATTAAATCTCGAATAAAATTATATCTGACCTTGTTCATCCTCATCCTATAGCTGCCCCTTAGATATGATGTGCCCATTACGCATACAACTGATAGAATTCCTCCAAAAGTAACAAATTTAATCATAGCTGTGTAATCAGCACTAGCTACTAAAGATATTAGCTTTGCAGGAACTACAACCCATATAAATGGATAAATAGATGATAAAATAGTGTAAAAGATCATGATTGGTATCATGGGAAAATCATATTCCCTAATCTTTTTAAATAAAAATTTAATAGTTTTAAACACAAAAACCCCCCCTTTCACAATTAGTATAACATAGTGATAAGGGGGATTAGAGGCCTATTTTTAGCGAAATTAGCTTGTCTATATTAGGTCTTAACTATATGTTTTGTCTTTATCTTCGAAAATAACTCTTCTAATTCTAAGGCATCTTTATATCTTCTCTTTTTTATATATGCATCTTTTAAATAATCTTTATGGAAATTCATAAAACCATATCTTCCAGATTTTAAAAACTCCTTCATTAGAGATTCTAAGAGGGGAATATACTCATCAAATTCTTCAGCTTCTCCATTTAATTGTAATCTTGTCACCCTTATTAATTGGTCCATTTCACTGTAATATGATTTATTAAACTCCTCCCAGCTATCTAAGGAATTATTTCTAAGCTTATACTCTTCTGCATATTTTTCCATCCTCTTTATCCATTTTTCAGCCTCACCTATATTTCCAGTTTTGTTTTCTAAGACTGCCCATTTATGGCTTGCACTAAAATTATCCTTGTCAGTTTTTTCTAAATAGCTTCTAGCCTTCTTATATTCACCTAAGGATATATAGGTGGCTCCCATATTATAATATATGGACCTTAGCTCTTCTTTCCAGTTGGTGTTTTTAAGTAGATTTATACATTTTTGATATTCCTCAATCATGGATTCTTCCATATTATAGCAAGAGTAGATTCCACCTAATAGTAGGTAGACTTGAGATAGAGCCCAGGTGTTTCCTTCATCTAAGGCAAAGTTAATGGCTTTGTTGGATAAATTGTTGACTAGATTATATTCACCAGATCCCCAATATATCCACATTAGATTAAGGGTTGAAAAACTATTTTGCAGTATTCTCTGAGCCTTTATGGCCTTTTCTAATCTTATATTTTCCTTTTCATATCTTGGTATCAAATAATACCAGGCCAAGTTTTCTTGATTCATAAATTCTACACATTGGTCAAGGATTTTTAAAAGCTCCTCATCCCCATGCTCCACAGCCCTTATTATCATCCATTCTATAGCCAAGGGGCTATGGATTAGCCTATCATTTTCCTTTTCTAATATAGCAAGAGACTCCTGTTCAAATTGAAAATTTAATTCGTAGAAATATTGATTTATCCAGCTATTCATATTGTCTATAAATTCTTCATCCTTTTCATAGCTAATACCCAGCTCCCTATATAAGTCTACAAGCATATCTGGATCTGCTTTCTGCCTGCCTCTTTCTATCTTTGAAAGAGTACTTACACTGCATATTCCACCAACAACTTCCTTTTGTTCCTTGCCTTGAGCTAGTCTCTCAATTTTAAGAAGCTGGCCTTCAGTATTTCTTTCTTCCTTAAACAAGTCTATTCCTCCTCAAATCATATAACAGCAGTAGATAAAACAATGATATGGTTTTATATAATAAGTATGAATAAAAAACATGAAAGAATAACTAAAAACCCTCCTTATTAGAATATTATTCTAGTAAAGAGGGCTTTCTTTTTAATTATGGTGGAGGTAAGGGGACTTGAACCCCTGATCTCCTGGCTGCCAGCCAAGCGCGATCCCAACTTCGCCATACCCCCATGTATCATATCTATAGATATAATACCATTAATTTAAGGTATTGGCAAGTCTGAAATGATTTCTATTCCTATTCTAGTAGATATTTTTCTTATCTCTCTATTTCCATCCCTAGGGATTCCATAGTCTCTAAGGCTATTTTATGTTTTTCTAGGTCCCTGCTAGTAGTTAGGGAAGAGTCTATTATTATCTTTGCCTCGGGAAAAGCACTTTGAATACATATAGCGTTTGCTAAGACACAAATATTAGACTCCACCCCAACAAACTCAATTTCATTTAAGACATGATCATCATTTTTAAATTTTTCTTGGATTTCTAAGAGTTTTCTAGGAGGAATGGCATAGTAAGTTTTTTTAATTTCTTGGTCTTTATTTAAATATTTTTCTAATTCAGAGTGAATTTTATTTTTCCATTTAGTCTTATTGTCAGATTTGACCTCACCCTTTTTAATACTAGTATGATCATTTGTGTTTTCATCACCCTGTTTCACACTACTAAGTTCAATATCTAGTGTGTAAAAAATTATATCATCTTTATCCTCATATTCCTTTATCTTTTCTATAATTTTAGGAATTAATTTTTCAGAATCTTTTACATAACTGTCACTTTCAGGATCTAAAAATTTATTTTGCATATCAATTATAAATAACATATTTTACCTCCGGATTAAAATTATTACTAATCAATAGAATATATACCCTTCTAGATAGATTTATAAGCGAATTTACATATAAATAAAAACTAGCCTAACAGAACTCCAATAGATATTATGATTAATTTTGGGTAAATAATTCTATAATATATAAAATAAATAAGGAGGGCTTATGGGACTTTATTGGGGAAATCTTTACTGGGATAAGACAATGGAAAGGGACTCTATATTTGAAAGTTTAAATAGAGATATCAAAAGCAAGGTTTTAATAGTCGGTGGAGGTATGTCTGGAAATTTGTGTGCAAATAAGCTGGCAAAGGCAGGATTAAGCGTTACAGTTATTGAGAAAAACAAACTAGGTAAAGGAAGCAGTGCTGCAAATACAGGTTTGCTACAATATACTAGTGATAAAATGATGAGTGATTTAGCCAAGGATATAGGTGAGGATAAGGCATATCTCTTTTATAAAATGTGTCTCCAAGCCATGGATGATCTAAGTCTTTTGAATAAGGAGCTGGAGGGAGAGAGGGACTATAGAAATAGAAATAGTATATATTATTCTTCTAGTAAAAAAGATAAAAGAAAAATAAAGAGGGAGTATAAGATGTTAGAAAGATATAATTTCCCTGTAGAATATATTGATGAGTCAAGATTAAGCAATACCTATAAAATAAATAAGCCAAATGCAATTAAGACTTGGCATGACGCTGATGTGAATCCATACAAATTCATTTTATCCCTAGTTGAAGAAAACCTAAAAAATGGAGTAGAGTATTATGAAAATACAAATCTCAACTTAGAGAATATAGAAGAAAATAAAATCCAAACAATAGATGGAAAACAAATAGAATTTGAACATATCGTGCTCGCCACAGGCTATAGCCATATATATCCTATAATTAAGGACAAGTATGAGATGTATAGAACCTATGCATTTTGTTCAAAAAAAATGGATGGATTCTTGTGGAAAGAGGACTCAATGATTTGGGAAACTAAGAATCCTTATTTATATTTTAGGGCCACCAAGGACAAGAGGATCATTGCAGGGGGCCTTGATATAAAAAGTGATAGACTGGAGAAAAATCAGGATAAAATTGATAGGAAAAATAACAAAATTGCGGAGCAAGTAGAGAGTATATATCCTCATCTTAATATAGAACTGGAATATTCGTGGAACGCTCTATTCGGAGCATCTAAGGATGGAATTCCATTTATAGGTAGGGATCCTGTTTATTCCAATAGGTTTTACTTGTTAGGCTATGAAGGAAATGGAACCGCATATTCAATGGCAGGATCTAAAATCATACTAGACCTTATAAGAGGAGAAGAAAATCCTTATGCAGACATTGTAAGAGTAGATAGATGATTTATGCATTTAAAGAACTATTAAATCACTTATATGTTAGAATTTTTATGAATAATATGATAAAATAAAGGTCAAGAGGGATGGTGTTCCCTATAAGCGCTATTAGTAGACAACTTTTAGCTGATGACACCTACTAAAGAAGATAAATGAAGGCTTATTTAACCTTGCCCACATTTGGCTTCTTTAGTAGGTGTTTTTATTTTTTTATAGGAGGAGAGAAGATGGCAACAAGTTTAGCATTGATCCTATTATTAGGACTTTTGGCTGGTGGCTTATTTGAGAAGATAAATCTTCCAGGATTATTGGGTATGATTCTTGTAGGTGTTTTGATTGGTCCCTATGGCTTTTCTTTATTAAGTGATGATATGCTAAGAATTTCTGCTGACCTTAGAAATATAGCCTTAATTATTATTCTTTTAAGGGCAGGTCTTGGCATAGAAAAAGAAGACATTAAAAAGGTGGGAAAGCCAGCCATTAAATTAAGTTTTATTCCAGGACTTTTAGAAGGATTCACTATTGCATTCCTATCTATGTATTTTTTTAATTTCACATTTGTTCAAGGTGGAATCTTAGGATTTATTATAGCAGCAGTATCACCAGCAGTGATTGTACCTGCCATGCTTGATCTAATGGACCGGGGACTTGGTAGGGAAAAGAATATTCCCACTTTAATCCTAGCAGGTGCTTCAATAGATGATGTTTTTGCCATTACTATTTTCACTGCATTCTTAGGAATTTATGGAGGGGGAGAAATTAATATAGGAATAAAAATATTAACCATTCCCCTATCTATTGTACTAGGAGTAATAGCAGGGTTAATTGTGGGTTGGATACTCATTAAAGTATTTCAACTTTATACTATTCCCAGCACTGAAAGCATGCTTTTAGTCTTAAGTTCTGCTATTTTATTGAGTTCTTTGGAAAAGTTTCTCCAGTCAAGGATAAATATTGCAGGCCTACTGGGAGTAATGGCCATTGGCTTCATTATTTCTGAAAAAAAGCCAGACCTTGGGAAAGAACTTTCTGCTAAATTTAATCTAGTTTGGGTTTTTGCACAAATCTTATTATTTGTTTTAGTAGGGGCTCAGGTTAATATAATCTTAGCTTTTGATGCAGGTATTAAAGGCATAATTATTATTGGCATTGGTCTATTGGCTAGAAGTCTAGGTGTCTTTTTATCCTTAGTTGGAAGTGAATTAAATCCTAGAGAAAGACTGTTTTCTGTAATTGCTTATCTTCCAAAAGCAACAGTTCAAGCAGCCATTGGAGCAATTCCCCTATCAATGGGTGTTGAGTCTGGGGATTTGATATTATCCTTGGCTGTTTTATCCATTATTATAACCGCACCCCTAGGGGCCATTGGAATTAAAGCAACAGGAGACAAATTGTTAGCTAAATAAGAATTAAAAAATCTTTTATTGAAATTGCATATGTTTTATAATAATGCTATAGTAATGCTATAAAGCAAAATAATATTTACTTAAATAAGGAGGGGTTGTAATTGGAACAATACATTCCAGAAATAACATCAGAGTTGAAATCACAAATAATCGAAGTCCCAGAAGCAATATATGAAGCTAGTGGGATTTTAGTACAGGAGACGAGAATAAAGTCTCTACTATTTTCTACAGATTTGGCTATTATTACCAATAATAATGCGGATTCTATTATTGCAGTATATCCTTTCACACCTCAATTATCTATTACTCAAGGGATATTAGATGTGGCACCTATTCCTGTCTTTGTAGGTGTAGGAGGGGCCATTACAACAGGTAAACGTTCCACAGATATAGCATTGCAAGCAGAGTTAATGGGTGCTTATGGGGTTGTAATTAATACACCTATTACAAATGATGTGATCCAAAAATTATTTAATAGGATAGATATTCCTATAATTGCAACTATTGCATCAATAAAGGATGATTATAAAGGAAAACTTGATGCTGGTGCTAGAATTTTAAATATTTCAGGTGGTGCCAACACTATAGACATTGTAAGGAAAATTCGAAGTGAATATGGAAAGGAGTTGCCTATAATTGCAACTGGTGGCTCAACAGATGATAGTATACTAAAAACTATAGAAGCAGGTGCTAATGCAATTACCTATAGCCCGCCTAGTACAGCTGAAATTTTTGCTGAAGAGATGAAGCTATACAGGTAAAAAGATTAATGATTTATCTTAACTGAAAAGAGTAGATATTATATATATTCTATTGCACTAACTTTGATAATGGTATCTTGAGAAGTCTTAAAAAGTCCTTTTGTGATTCTAATTCTCTTTCTGCTATAAAATCAATAAATAGTTTATCATCTTCATGTGTCTTTTCAAGGAGTGAAATATAATCTACTCTTAAGATTGGTGGAACTAATGCTGGCAAGTATCCATCCTGTAATAGTGCTGTTTTCATTAGTAATTTAGTGATCTCACCATTACCATCTTTAAAATAATGAACTTTGTAAGGGGATATACATCACATGTTTTTAATGGATATATTCCCCAGAACATCAAAGGTACTGAATGTCATCTGCCTATTCAATGCCTCAAACCTTTACTATTGCTATGTTTTATAGTTTCTTTATCTTCACAATTTCCTCGACGTGCCTTGAGAGGTCAATAAAGATGTCGTAGGTTGATGGTATCCCCTTGGTGGCAAGTTATATTACAAAATTACAAACAACAAAACCTTCAAAA
>CAZGQG010000029.1:0-5582 GCA_964527205.1 uncultured Tissierellaceae bacterium
TTCATTCATAAGGGCTTGATTTACAGCTTGAACTATATTTAATTTATTAGCCATTGTTTTTACCTCCTTCTAAAAACTCTTTATAATCATTTAATTGTCCCTCTAAATGTGGAGGCATAGTTTCATATTGATATTTAAAAATATCTTCTATTTCAGTATCTGAACTTTCTTCTATTTCCTCAAAAGTAGCCATTACTTCTTTTTCCAGTGAATCTCTAGTTTTTTCAATCCACTCTTCATCTATTAAAGCTTTTTTCTCTAAATATTTTCTAAACCTATCTATTGGATCTTTTTCTCTCCATTTATCAACTTCACTATCCTGCCTGTACTTAGTAGGGTCATCACTGGTTGTATGGGCTCCAAGCCTATAGGTGTAAGCCTCTATAAGGGTTGGTCCTCCACCTTTTCTAGCCCTATCTACAGCTTCCTTAGTAGCTACATACATTGCCAAGACATCATTACCATCTACTAATATTCCTGGAATATCATAGGACAATGACCTTTGTGCCAGGGTCTTAGTTTTTGATTGAGTTTTTCTAGGAACAGATATGGCATATTGATTGTTTTGTATTATGAACACTACAGGTGTATTAAATACACTTGCAAAGTTAAGTGCCTCGTGGAAATCTCCTTGAGATGTACCTCCATCTCCTACGTAGGATACTACTACATCATCCTCACCCTTTATATTAATACTCATTCCTATACCAGTTGCATGTTGGAACTGGGAAGCAATGGGAACAGATATTGGCAGTATTTTAACATCAGGCATATGACTGCCCCACTCATTTCCATACCAGTATAAATAAATGTTCTTAAGAGTTGCACCATGTGTTAACCAAGCTCCAAGCTCTCTAAAGGCTGGTACCAACCAATCTGATTTTTTCATTGCAAAGGCACTACCAACTTGGGCAGCTTCCTGTCCAGTATTAGGAGCATAGGTAAGCATCCTTCCCTGCCTTTGATAGGATAGGGCCTTTTCATCTATAATTCTTGTATATAACATAGTTTTGAACAGATAGATAAGATCTTCATCTGAAAGCTGTGGAAGATCCTTTTCTCTGACCAAATCCCCATCTTTATCCAGGATTTGATACATCTTTTCTTCTACTGATCCTCCCTTTAGGGAATCAAAATCTTCAAATTTCATATAATAAACCTCCTTAATAATTTTATAAACTATTTAATTGATAACGACTATCAGTTACTATATATATTTCCAATAAAAAAACTTTCAAACATATTAATTAAAATATGCTTGAAAGCCTCTTCTCTATATAAAAACTGCCTTTACTTCTAAGAATTCTTCAAATCCGTACCTGCCGCCTTCTCTTCCTATACCAGAGTGTTTGTAACCACCAAAAGGTGCCTTGTGAAGGGAAGAACCGTGGTTTATGATAACTCCACCAGATTTAATTTTACTTGCCAGTTCAAGAGCTTCTTTTTCAGGTCCAAAAACTGCTGCTGAAAGTCCAAATTCTGTATCATTTGCTATTTCTATAGCTTCCTCTATAGAATCATAGGGAATTATAGATAGGACTGGACCAAATATTTCATTTTGTGCTATGTCCATACTATTGTCTACATCAGTAAACACTGTAGGTCCTACATAATAGCCCTGAGATTCTTCTGGGACTTCTCCTATGAGTAGATTTGCTCCCTCTTCTAACCCTCTTTCAATATATCCTTTTACCTTATCAAATTGCTTTTTAGAAGATAGAGTTCCAATCATATTTTCAGGATCTTTAGGATCACCAAATCTATATTTCTTTGTTTTTTCAATTATCATCTTTTCTATCTTTTCTTTTTCTTCCCTAGGAACTATAAGCCTACTAAGGGCACTACAGGATTGGCCTACATTCATATAGATACTGCTTAAGGTCTTGCTAATTGCCAAATCATAATCTGCTCCCTTTAGTATAATGGAAGGAGACTTTCCACCTAGTTCAAGAGTGATTTTTTTAACCCCATCCATAGCTAGTTTAGAAACCTCACGGCCCCCATCAGTAGAACCAGTAAAGGTTACCATGTCTACATCTTCATGTTGGGCCAGTATATTTCCAACCTCACTTCCTCTTCCTGGGGTCAGATTAAAGACTCCCTTAGGAAAACCTGCTCGGTCTATTGCCTCTGTAAGCTTATAGGCTACAAGAGGAGTTTGCTTGCTTGGTTTTAATACCATAGTATTTCCTGCAAGCAGGGCTGGGGATAATTTTTTTAGTATTTGGCCCAAAGGATAGTTCCAAGGGGTAAGAGCTGCTATAACTCCAAAGGCTTCTCTTTTAACAATATATTCTTCATGTTCTTCTTGAAAATCATAATCCTTGGCAAGGGATATATAATTTTCCATATCCTTTAAATAGGGTATGACATGGGTATTTTTTGCAAATTTTAAAGGACAACCAAGCTCCTTAGATATTATCTCTGCCATTTCATCTGTAGAAGCTTCCAGTTCTTTTAATAGTTTTTTAAATAAATCTATTCTTTCATCCAAGGATTTTTCCCTCCATTCTGGAAAGGCATCCTTAGCTGCTTTAACTGCTAAATTTACATCTTCTTCATTGGAGGCTGGCACACTGGCTATTATTTCTTGATCCCCGGGATTTTCAACTTGGATCATGTCCTTGCCAGTAGATTTAATCCATTCTCCATTTATATAAATATTTTCATATCTCATAATATACCTCCTTAACTTATATATGACCATTTTTATCTAAAGCTAAACAGAATGAAAATATTTTCACATTTACTGGAAAAGAATAAAAATTATTACACTGTTTAATATAAAAAAAAAGGTTATGCTTATATTAAGAAAATAAATATGAATTTTAAAAAATTAACTAGGAGGCGTAAAGATGGAACAAACAATGCAAATTGCCAATAGTCCAGTGATGTGGATACTATCAATACTTATTGTATCTAATGTAATTATCCAATCAATTGTATTTTATAGATTGGCAAAGAAACACATAGACAATACAAATTTATTGGAACAAGAACAAATAAACAAGGCCTTTAAAATTGGTGCCATAGGTACTGTAGGTCCAGCATTTGCAGTATTTGCTGTGGCTATAGCCCTTATTGCACAGATCGGTGGTCCAATTACCCTAGCTAGGATTGGAATTATAGGTTCTGCATCCTTTGAAATGATCTCAGCCCAGATAGGTAGTGGCGGAACAGCTGGAACTCCAGACTTCATGCCAAAGATGTTGTCTGCAGCAGCTTGGATCATGACCCTGGGTGGGGCAGGATGGCTGATTGTAACATTTTTTGCGACCAAGCATATTGATATTCTCCAAGAGAAAATTAAAAAAGCAAATCCATTGACAATTGCCTATATGTCTGTTTTTGCACCTTTTATTATATTCTTTACCCTAAGCTATAAGGAAGTAGTAAATAAGGGAATACTAAAGGAAGAAATGGACCTAGCACCCTTGGCAGCAGTAATAGCCGGTGGGTTGGCAGTCCTTATTGTAAATAAAATTGTAGAAAAGGATAGTTCGAAAAAATGGTTAAAGGAATGGGCTATGGGCTTTTCTGTAATAGCAGCTATGATCGTAGGCAGTATATTAAGATAGGAGGGTAAAACATGGAAAACAATAATGCAGGGAAGAATTTTCAAAAATCAATACATCTATGGGGACGTATTACAATAGGGGTAGCATTTTTAACAACCTTGACTATTCCAATTTATTTGACCTTTATATTAGGCCACTATCCAAGTTCAGCAGATATTATATCAGGATTGATTTCTATTGTAGGATTTGTTGGAGTTATATGGTTTGTAGAACCAATATCCTACTTTCCAACCCTGGGAGCAGCTGGGACCTATATGTCCTTCCTATCGGGAAACATTGGAAATATGCGTCTGCCAGTTATAGCAGCTACCCAGGATGCCTTGGAGTTGACACCAGGGTCTGAACAAGCAGAAGTAGCAGGAATATTTGCCATAATTTCATCTACCATTACAAATCTAATTATTCTAGGAATCGTAATGGTGGCAGGCCAGGCTCTAATAAATGCCTTGCCAGCACAGGTTGTAGAGGCCTTTAATTTTGCTCTGCCAGGTATACTTGGGGCTATGATTGTAATGATGGGATCCAAGGTAAAAAGAGCTAATTTGATAAGTTTGATTGCTATATCAGTTGGACTAATGGTATTTATTCAACTATCACCAAATTTCTTACCAGCCAGTGTTACTAAGTTAATTGGATCCGCAGATGTAGGAATTGTAGCTTTATTTGGTATATTCTACTCCTTTGTTATGGCTAAAAGAGATAATGGAAAAGAAGAGGTTTAATATAGAGCTAAAATAGAGAAGAAAGGATGATTATGTGAAATTTATAGATAAGGTAGGAGAGATAGAAGCAGATATAATAAAAATCCGTAGACATATTCATGAAAATCCAGAATTAAGTGGGGAAGAATATGAAACACAAAAATATATTATGGAGCAATTAGATAAAATGAATATCCCCTATGAAAAAGTTGGAACTACATCCCTAGTAGGAGAGATAAGAGGAGGCAAGGCAGGAAAAACAGTGGCCCTACGTGCAGATATAGATGCTCTGCCTATTATTGAACAATCAGGAGCTTCTTATAGCTCAAAAAAAGAAGGAATAATGCATGGATGTGGTCATGATGCACATACTGCCATGCTCCTAGGAGCAGCTAAGATGCTAGTAGAAGTTAAGGAAGAGCTCCAGGGTAATGTAAGGCTTATCTTCCAAGAAGCAGAAGAAACCTTTTCTGGAGCTAAGAAGGTAATAGCAGATGGGGGAATGGAAGGTGTAGATGGGGTATTTGGAATGCATGGTATGGCCATAGATGTGGGACATTATGACATGATGCCTGGCTATAGAATGGCTGGCTGTGACACCATATATGTAAAATTTGAAGGTGTATCAGGGCATGCCTCAACTCCTCATCTGGCAAAGGATACTATTTTACCAGCAGCAGAGTTTGTAACCCAGCTTAATTCCATGGTAACAAAATTTGTAGATTCCCAATCACCTTTAGTCCTTAGTGTGGGGAAATTTGATGCAGGCACCAAGGCCAATATAATATCTAAGTATGCTAAGCTAGATATATCCATGAGATACTTGGAGGAGGAAACTCGTAAGACCATCCATGAAAAAATCTACAATTTAGCAGAGGGTCTGGCTAAGATCTATGACATTAAGGTGGAAGTTGATATAGAAGAAAGTACAATTAGCATGAATAATGATGAGCTTCTTGCTGAATTAGCTGACAAATCAGCTGAAAAAGTATTTGGACCTAATAAAAATATTCAGGGACCAATCTTAATGGGTTCAGAAGATATGCCCTATTATTTTAAGGAAGCCCCAGGAGCCTATGCATTATTAGGTTATAAAAACGAAGAAAAAGATACTATATACAATCCTCATCATGAGAAATTTAATATAGATGAAGATTATATGAAGTTTGGAGCTGCCTTGCATGCTCAATTTGCTTGGGATTTTTTAAAGACTAATAGTTAAATCCTAGCGAGAAATATATGAATACTATAAATCTCCCTAATTGTGATATAATTAATTTATATTGGAAATAGGGAGGTTTTT
>CAZGQG010000029.1:5682-23193 GCA_964527205.1 uncultured Tissierellaceae bacterium
TCTGGCATGGCCATTAAGGTGGATAGGTATTTAGGAGAAATCGATAGGAAGATATTAGACAAATTTGACCAATACAATATTCCACTTATACATGTTCCCAATGAACCCTCATGGATGGATATAATGAATCACTTAAATGTACTGGTAATGAATAGAAAGATAAAACAATTTAAAATAGAGAGTCTAAGAGGAGAAAATATCTCAGATTTATCCTATCAAAATAGAAAGATAAATAAGATTCTCTATCAAATAGAAAAGGAAATGAACTTTCCTGCCATGCTTTATGATGTGCAAAAAGACAAGCCCTATTACAGCTCCAATAATTTTAAAACAATATCTGCTAAATTAGACCTATCAGATTTCTGGGAGCCATCATTTAAGCATACTACAGAAATTTTATGTGACAATCTAGGCATAACTAGATTTAGATTTATTGACAAGAAATACAAGGCCCCCTACAGTTGGATAGAAATACCTATAAAGGTTGATAATAAGGTCAAGGCCTATTTTGTTGTTTTAGAAGCTGAAGGACTAATTGATTATTTTGATCAGTTTGCCCTTAGAATAGGTTTTTTACTTATTCAGTCTATGTATGAACAAATATTAGTATCCCAAAGTTTAAGAGATGCAGGTTTCAAGAGATTTATAATAGACCTTATAAATGAAAAGATTACTGGTAGGGATAATATTTTAGAAAAATCCAGGGAACTAGATCTAAATATAGAAAAAGAATATATTCTTGTCCTAGCTAAGGATAATGAGGACCAAAGTCCCAAAGAAAGAGAAACCTTTGAAAGAAATTTCCAAACTAGCTTTGGAAGGCTAGAGGCCAGGCTTGGTATAGTAAGTGAAGATACTTATTTATTCCTAATTCCCCTATCTGAAGAAAAATCCTTAGAAGAAAACTTAGCTCATATTAAAAAATTAATAATAAAATTAAATAATTCAATGAAAATAGCTCTACCAAATATGGATTTAAAATATGGAATCTCAGACATTAAAGCGGCCCTCGCAGACACATATAAAAGTTATGAAAGAGCACTAAAGGCCTTAGAAATGGGAGAACTCTTATATGGAGAATTTGATCATATTAGCTATTCTGAATTAGGACCCCTGGCGTGGATGGATATAAGGGCTGATGAAATAGAGATTATGAAAGGCACTGTAAGGGGGCTAATAGAAAATGATGAAGACAAGTCCTTAATAGAGACCTTAGATACTTATCTAGGCTCAAATATGAATTATAGTTTAACTGCAAAAAAGATGTATATCCATATAAATACTGTGAGAAAAAGAATTGAAGAAATCAATGACCTAATAGATATAGACCTTGAAGATCCTATAAGCAGGCTAAAGTTAGAGATTCTTTTAAAAATAATTAATAAGAAGATATGACCTAGATTATATCTTTTTTATATTCATAGGATTTTATAAAATAAGGGATGATAGATATTTGACAAACAATCTTTCCAGGTGTATATTTATAGTAGAATAAACTATTAACTATATAATTGAGGAGGAATAAAAATGGCTAAAGAAGTTTTTAAAAGTGTATCTACATTATTAGAGGGAGTTACTGTGGAAAGTGTTGCAAGACAGCACAAGATGATACTAGATGAGCCTGAAGAATTAGGTGGGGTAGACAAGGGCATGAATCCTTGTGAAGCCTTATTAACTGCCCTAGGTTCTTGTAAATGCATAGTAGCAGCATCTTTTGCCCAAGCTCATGGGATTCATCTTGAAAACCTAGTAATAGAAGTAGAGGGAGATTTAGATCCAGATGGATTTATGGGAAAAAATCCAGAGGCTAAAATTGGTTTTACAGAAATAAGAACGAAAATAAATATAAAAACAGATGCAAGTGAAGAAAAGGTAAAAGATTTTATAGACTTTATAGATAGAACCTGCCCAGTAGCAGATACTCTAGTAAATAAGGCAAATTACAAGACAGAATACAAGCTAGAAAAATAATAAATCTAGATTAAAATAGAAAAAGACAAGAAAAAGCAATAAATGCTCTGAGCATTTATTGCTTTTTTAATAAATTCCATTAATCCAATAAATTATATAAGTTTTGAAAGAGTATGAACAACTGTAAAAATAAATACAGATGCAAGGTTTGCAGTGGTATTATCCAGGTCAAATCTTGGAGATACTTCTGCAATATCAAAACTTATGGTCTTTTTAGACCTAAGTATATATTTTAAAAGAATCAGTACATTTTCCGGATCAAGACCCAAAGCCTGGGGTGCACTTACTCCCGGTGCAAAGGCTGATGAGAATACATCGGAACAAATAGTTACATATATATGGTCCTGTTCCTGTATAAAATCATCTAATCTTTCAATCATTGCATAGGAATCCATGCTAATCATATCCTTGGCAAAGATATACTCCACTCCCAGCTTGTCAGCAGTATCAAATAAATTCACAGTATTTCCGTGCTTTTGAATACCTATGCAGAAGTAGGAGAAGTCTAAATCATTGGCCTTACTTAAGTCTGCTATTTGCCTAAACATGGTACCAGAAGTACCACCCTTAGGATAGGGTCTTAGATCAAAGTGAGCATCAAAATTTACTATACCAATATTTTGCTCCTCTCCCTTATTCATTACATGGTCTAGAATCCCCTTATAATGACCAAAGGCAATCTCATGACCTCCCCCAAGTAAAATTGGAAACAAATTTAAATTTAAAAGCTTATTAACAGCCTGGGCAAGGGCATCCTGAGCCTGATCTAAATCTAAGCCCTGACAGGATATATTACCTGCATCAAAGAGTTTAACTTCCTTGGGAAACTGACAAGGAAAATTTGCAAGTTCTTTTCTAATGCTGCGTGGTCCCTTGGCGGCACCAGTCCTACCCTTATTTAAATTAACTCCCATGTCACATTCAAAACCTAAGAAAGCAAAGCCTAATTTGCCTTGAAAAGCTTCTAGCTCTTCATCAGCCAGATCTAAAAACTCTATCCACTGATGCCATCTAAAACTATCAAAATCGCTTTCACTGTCTATTCTACCATCCCATAGGGATTGATCTATTACACTATAAGCCTTATTAAACACAAAAATCCCTCCATTATATTATAATAATACACAATATTATATATACCCAATTAAGATTTTTTTAAAAGCATACTAGCTTTCATAGAGGCCTAGGGTCTTGTTTACATCTAAGACAAAGATAATCCCTGCTCCTGGTTTACAAATATCCAGCTTATCTTGAATGGAGTCAACAATTTTTTTGGCTTCCGATTCCTTAGATAGGATAAGGACAATATCCTTTTCCGGCTCGATTTCTATATTAAACAATTTAGCCTTTTCCTGACTTCCAGAACCCCGGGCATGGATAACTGTACCACCCTTGGAACCAGCTTTTTTAGCGGCCTCCATAACATCATCAGATAATCCCTTGTCTACAATAACAAAAATAGCTTCATAATCCATATTTTCCACACCTTTCTTTTCAGTGTCTGATACAATCCTATATTCCTTAGATTTAATAAGCTCCTTTAGGGGCATAGAAAAAGCAATACCATGATTTGGCTTATCTAAATGCAGTTCCTTTGCTATTTTTTTGAAGAAGTCATCCTCTGATTCTTCTTCTATAACTGTTATAAATATTTCTTTTCTTATTTCTACCAGTCCTAAGATATTTAAGAGATCATTTTTAACTGTACCCTTTCCTAAGAAGACAATCCCACCTATAGCTCCAGCCTTTCTAGCTAGTTTCAGTGCCTTGCTACCCTTTCCAAAATCTACAATGGTGCAAAAAAGCATGAGATTATTTATAATTAGATCCATAAATTATCCTACCTCCTTAGAAGTTTTTATTTTGAATATGAGTCCAAGAATCTGAATAGCTACTAGAGGCATCATTGCTACCATGGCAATTACACCAAAACCATCAATCAAGACATCAGCACTAGGAATTATAGTAGCTGCTCCCTGGGCAAAGGCCAATACAAAGGTAGCTGTCATAGGGCCAGATGCCACACCCCCAGAATCATAGGCTATACCCACAAATATGGGAGGTACCCTATAACTAAGGAAGGCTGCTAAGCCAAATCCAGGTAGTAAGAAATGCCAAAGTTTTAAGCTAGGTATCATGATCCTTAGCATAGAAAGAGAAACCGCCAGGGCAATACCTATGGAAAGTGTAACAAGTATTATATTCTTTTTAATATGTCCTGCAGTAACCTCTTCAACTTGTTCTGTAAGGATATAGACTGCAGGTTCAGCAAGTACAACTACCATACCTAATAAAAAGCCAATCAGGGGCAGGAGCCAAATGTGTTCAGAGCTGGCTATACCTATGCCAACAACCCTACCTACCTCCATAAACCCAGCATTAACACCAACTAAAAACAGGGTAAGACCTATATAGGTATAGGCCAGGCCCTTTAAAATCAAGCTTTTATTCCTTCTATTTAAGTGAAATCTAAAGTGATCAAATAAAAGAAATAATACAAGTATAGGTATTAGGGTGATTAGGATTTCCTTTAATAGTATTGGAAACATCTTTAAATATGGACCTATTATTCCTACATTAGGGACAAAGGCAGCAACTTCACCTTTTACATTGCTAATCCTTGCTAGTATGCTCATAAGCATTACAGCAAAAATAGGTCCTGCAGAAGCCAGTCCTACCATTCCAAAGCTGTCTTCCTCCGAGGTTTTTCCACCCTTAAGCTGAGATACTCCATAGCCTAGGGCAAGTATAAAGGGTGTGGTCATAGCCCCTGTAGTTGCACCGGATGCATCTACTGATATGGCCAAGAACTCCTCTGAAACAATAAGTCCTAGGATAAATATTATAAAGTAGGTGATTGTAAATATTTTGTTTAGGGGCTTGCCATAGAGAATTCTTAGTAGTCCTATGGCTACCATTATTCCAACTCCTATAGATACAAAAACTAAGATCATTCCACTGGAGATAATGCCTCCAGAGGCTAGATTAACTTGGTCTGCTAATATTTTCAAATCAGGTTCAGCTATGGTTATAAAAAACCCTAGAATAAAGCCTAGTAGGCCTACAGCATAAGTTTTATTTGTCCTGGCAATGGTTTCACCCATAAGATTACCAATAGGCCCAATACCAATATGGGCTCCAAATAAAAATATTCCAAGGCCTAGGACCACAAAAATAGCACCTAGAAGAAACCTAGAAAGCATTTCAATTTCCAGGGGAACCAGGGTAAAATGTAAAAATATAACTAATATAGTAATAGGAAGCACAGAATAGCTTACTTCTTTTAATTTTTCTAAGAGGATATTCATCCATATCCCTCCTTTAGTTTTTATTATAACATAAGATAGGTATTTATAAGGAAAATATATAAAAAAAGACAAGTTCAGAACTTTAAGTCTGAGCTTGCCCTAATTTTATTCAATATCTTCAAATTCAATTCTATGATGTAAGCCAATGAGACTATCAATAGCCAGGGTAAATATAATTCCCATGCCAGGCTCCTTTAACTTTCCAGCTATGATCATTGACTTCATAATATCCTTTAATTTGTTTTTTTCACTTAAGATTAAGATTACTTCCTTTGAGGCCTCTATATTTACTTTAAGAAACTTTTTTACTTCTGATTCCCCGGTTCCTCTTCCATAGAAAATAGTAGCGCCGCTAGCTCCTGCTTTTTTTGCAGCCTCAACAATTTTGTCTGCTTTTCCTCTTTCAACGATTGCTACAATACATTTTATATCTAACAAAGAATCACCCTTTATAATTTAGTTAATATCCCAAGTATCAAGACTGATACCATTGCACCAACAGATGTTAAGCCTATTATTCCAAAACCAGAGAGCAAGGGGTCTACTCCCTCTATAATACTGGCTAGCCCAACGGCTATGGCCATATTAAGGGGTATATTTACAGGACCTGTAGTTGCACTTGCTGAGTCCATGGCAATAGATACGTAAGGTTCTGGTGTAAAGAATATTAGAATAACAACTAATACAAGCAGTGGAATGATTATCTTTATATATGGGACATTAGATATGATCTTATACAGTCCAATACTCATTCCTAGGCCAAAGCCTGCAGCTACTCCGTGGATAAGCACCTTGTTATTTATGGCTCCAACGGATATTTCTTCAACTTCTAGGGCTAGGGTCCTAAGTGCTGGTTCAACTAGGGTTCCAAAGTAGCCAATGATAAAGCCTAGTAGAATAATAACCCATCTCCTATCCAATACATGGAGATTTTTACCAACGGAACTTCCCAGTGGAATTAAGCTCATCCCTGTACCCATTAAAAACAAATGTAGGCCAAGGGTTGCAAATACAATTCCCGTGCTAAATCTTCTTACATTTTCTATGGGTTTTTTCAAGATTACAATCTGGAAAAAAATCAATATAAAAGTCAATGGAATTATGCCTTTTGCAGTGTCCCATAGGGGGGAAAGTGTTTCAAGTAGTTTCAAAAAATTCACCTCTATTCTATTGTCGTTATATATATTATAGTACATATAAATATATTATACAAGAATCATATGTCTTTTAAAACTAATATTTATGTGATATTATTAAGTTTAAAACAATAATAAAGATTTTTATAAAAGAGGAAGTGAAAAAGTGAAGAGAGAAAGCATAAAAAACTATGTTAAAAATAGTCCAGTAAATTCTATGTTTTTAGGAATTATAGTGATTTACTTTATCATTATGACCCTAGCCGGTGGGACTACTGATACAGAAGTATTATTAAGATTTGGAGCCTTTGCACCTCCTTTTGTCTTAGAATTCAATCAGTATTATAGATTTATTACATCCATATTTATTCACATAGGTTTTACCCATCTACTTTTTAATGGATATGCACTTTATATATTTGGAACTCAAATAGAAAGACTAATGGGGCCTAAAAGATACCTACTCTTCTTTCTAATTACAGGAGTTGGAGGCAATCTAGCCACTTATTTCTTTAATTTTGTCTCCATATCAGCAGGAGCATCAGGAAGTCTCTTTGGACTTCTAGGAGCTTTTTTCTATATTATTATATATCATAAAAACATGATGACAAGGGAAGGGAAAAATGGGATTTTAAGATTATTAGCTATAAATCTTATAATAACTGTAATAGTGCCTAATATAAGTGTAACAGCTCATTTAGGTGGATTTGCTATAGGATTTCTTGCATCATATATTTTTATTAAATAAGCTTATAGATTATAGAATTGTGGGAGATGATTAAATGATAATAGATATATTTGCCAAACATAGAAAAGATATAAGAGAAGACTTATTTTTTGAACCACAGGGAATCCATGGAGTTAGCCATGCAGAAAGAGTTCTTTTTTTGGCCCTTAATATAGCTAAGAATGAAGATTACAGTAGATCAGACATGGAGCTTCTTATAGCAGCAGCTAAATATCACGATATAGGTAGAACTCATAATGGTGTATGCCTGGTTCATGGGCTTTATAGCAATAGGAAAATTGACAAAATGAATTTGTTAGAAGATTTTTCTGAGAAAGATAGGGCCTTAATAAAATACATTATACACAATCACTGTGTAGATGATAGAGATAAGCTGAAAACCATAGAAAATTATCAGATAAGAGACCAGGAAAGAGCAGTAAGGCTCCTAAATGCCTTTAAAGATTCAGATGGGCTGGATAGGGTAAGAATAAGAGACTTAGATACTAATTATCTAAGGATAGATTCATCTAAGAAATTGGTTCCCCTAGCAGAAAGAATATTCAAAGAGGGAATCTTAATAGATAAAAATTAGATGAAAATCATTTAGAAAGCAGGAAAGAAATGAGAAATATAAGGAAAAGAATTGCCAGGCTTTTATCAAAACCACATATAGATCTAAAGGAGAACTATGAAATTTATAGAAAGATTCTTAGTTTTTTCAAGGCGCCTATAAAAAAGGATTACAATACCTTAGATCATAGGATAATGATAGAGGGAAGAGAGATACCAGTAAGACTTTTCCTACCAGATGATAGAGATATAGAGGGACTCCTTATTTTCTTTCATGGAGGCGGCTGGGTTACAGGAGACATTGATAGCTATACCAATGTATGTAGGAATATGGCTAATCAAACCAAACACACTGTAATATCAGTTGACTATAGACTAGCACCAGAAAATCCCTTTCCCAAGGGTTTAGAAGATTGCTATTATGTGACCCAGGAAATATTTGAAAAGCGGGGGATATTAAATGTTCAGTCGGATAATATTAGCCTGATAGGAGATAGTGCAGGAGGAAACTTAGCGGCAGCAGTATCTTTAATGGCAAGAGACAGGGGCGGATTCTCTCCTAAAAAACAAATATTAATCTATCCTGCTACAAACTATGATCATGGAGAGAATTCTCCCTTTCCATCTGTTAGGGAAAATGGAACAGACTATATAATGACCTCACAAATGATACAGGATTATTTAGATCTCTATGTAAAAAATGAAGAGGATAAATTAAACCCCTATGTTGCACCTATCCTATCTGAAGATTTAAGCAAGCAGCCTGAAACCCTAATCATTACAGCGGAATTTGATCCACTAAGAGACGAGGGTGAAGCTTACGGGGAGAAATTAAGAGAATTTGGAAACAAGGTAAAAATTCACAGAGTGGATGATACAATTCATGGCTTCTTTTCATCCCTAAGAAACACAGCATATATTGCAGAAGCATATGAAAAAATCAATGAATTTCTATTAGATAAGGAAGATTAGTGGTGATAATATGAAGGCGAAAGAAAAAATAGAATGGATAAGGCTGGACAATGCATCAAAGATATTTCCAGCCACCTCCAGCAATAAGGACACTAAGGTATATAGGTTATCTGCAGAACTTGTGGAAGATGTGGATCCTCAAAGCCTGCAAAAGGCCTTGGATCTAACAATAGATAGCTTTCCCATATATAGGTCTGTTCTTAGGAGAGGCTTTTTTTGGTATTATTTGGAGATAAGTGATCTAGAAGCTAAGGTTGAGAAAGAAAAGACCTATCCCTGCGCTCCTATCTATATAAAGGGTATGAAAAACTTACTCTTTAGATTGAGTTACTACAAGAAAAGAATAAATCTTGAAATATTTCATGCCCTATCAGATGGAGCAGGAGCCATATGGTTTATGGAAACTTTAATCTACCATTATATGACCATAAATTACAAGGGGAAACTTGGAGATCAAATCCCAGAACTTGAATACGGGGCTTCCATAAGTCAAAAGATGGATGATAGCTTTGGAAAGAACTACCTTCCAGCTTCAGAAAAGACCAATAACAAAAGGGTGAAATATAGAAGAGCCTATAAGATAAAAGGCAAGAAAATTGATGAAAATAGAATGAAGATTATAGAAGGAGCAATGTCAGTAAAGAGATTGTTAGAGCTTTCAAAAGAATATGGAAGCAGTCTTACTGTATTTTTAACCTCCCTCCTCCTATATTCAATTTACTTAGATATGCCAATAAAGAAAAGAAAAAAACCAGTAGTTCTTTCTGTGCCTATAAATTTAAGAGGCTACTATAATTCTTCCACAGCTAGAAACTTTTTTACAACAATGAATATAAGCTATGATTTTAACAAGAGAAGTGATGAATTTGAGGATATCATAGCCTATGTGGATAAGGAATTTAAAGAGAACCTAACCAAGGAGAACATAAGCTTAAAACTTGCCAGATTTATGAGTCTGGAAAGTAATCCCTTGGCTAGGGTAATTCCACTCTCCCTAAAGGATTTATTTATGAAGATAGGAGATAAGATCAATGATAGCAAACTTAGCTCCTCTATTTCGAATGTAGGAAAGATCAATGCTCATAGAGAGTATGAAGATTATATCAAGCAGTTTAGCCTATCTGTAAGTGCAAGGGCACCTAAGATAACATTTTGTTCATATTTAGATAGGATGCTTATAACCTTTACATCACCCTATGAGGAAACGGACATACAGAGGATATTCTTTCAATTTCTGGCAAGCAAGGATATAGAGGTAGAAATCACATCAAATATGTAGAAAAGAGGTAAGCAATATGAAATATTGTAATTACTGCAAGGTAGATATTAGGGAAGATAAGGAAAGATGTACATTATGCGGAAATAAACTGGAAGAAAAGACAGGAGAAAGTGAAAAGATATATCCTAATATAGCACCCTTGTATAAAAGCCATATGGCAATTAGAATACTTGTATTTATTTCCATAGTTATCATAGTGACTAGTTTTGCAGTTAATATAATCTTTCCAAGTGATAGGAACTGGCCAATACTCCTTATATTTGGACTCTTAAGCATTTGGCTAGGCTTAATATTTGTAGTTCAAAAAAGATATCATATAGCTAAAAAAATAGTCTGGCAGGTAATTATAGTTTCAGTGCTTTCCATTTTTTGGGACTATAAGATAGGATGGAGAGGTTGGTCCTTGGATTATATAATTCCCATTGCCTCTGTATCCGCCATGATTATAATGTATGTCACTGCAAAGATAATGCGACTAAGTATTAGGGACTATATAACCTATGCCTTTATAGATGGTTTATTTGGAATCATACCAATAATATTTTTATTGTTCGACATGGTAAATGTAAGTTACCCTTCAATCATTAGTATAGGCTTTAGTATAATATCTATGTCTGCCATATTCATATTCCAGGGAAAGGAAATAAAAAAAGAGATAGAAAAGCGCATGCATATTTGATTTAATATTTCTAGCAATCCTTAGGGTTGCTATTTTTATTTATTAAAAAACATAAGTATTTCCAATATTTTATTTAAATCTCCTTTATAAAATGTTAAGATAGAAACATTATATATAAATATGGGGGTTTTAAAATAAAATGATGATTTCAGGTAAAATAAAAGATTTTATGTTTATAGAAGAAGAACAATACAGTGAAAATGTTATAAGGATAAGTGAGAGGGGAAAATACTTGATAATGATTTTATATGGGGTATTTATCTTTGCATCTTCATTTTTCTTTAATAGTGTAGGGGAGATTATGGATGGGATGAAAAAGATCTTACTCTCACCGAGTGTTTTAATTTCTGACTATATAGAAATTGGGAATATGGGAGCGGCTTTTTTTAACAGTGGCCTTATAACTCTAGCAGCTATACTTATCCTAGTAATAAATAGAGTACATATGAGTGGACCTATTATAGCATCTATTTTTTTAATAACAGGATTTGGATTTTTTGGTAAGAATGTATACAATATCTGGTCTATCTTAATGGGAGCCTACTTGTTTTCACTTACAAGAGTAGAAAGCTTTAGTAGATATATAGTGTTGGCTTTCTTTGGTACTGCTATGGCTCCCGTTGTAAGTCAGATTAGCTTTGGACTAGGTTATTCTCCCTTGCTTGGAATAGTATTTGGAAATCTTGCAGGAATAATAATTGGATTTATAATGATACCCCTGGCAAATCACTTTGTATCATTTCATCAGGGATTCAACCTATATAATATGGGTTTTACTGCAGGCATTATAGCTACCTTATTTATGTCTTTTTTTCGTGCCTTTGGACATGAACCTCAAGCTGTTATGATCTTGTCAGAAGGAAATAATCTAGCCATGAGCCTATATTTTGGAGCTTTATTTATAGTTATGATAATAATTGGTTTTCTCTTGAATAATAGAAGCTTAAAGGGCTATAAAGCTCTACTGAGAACTTCAGGTAGATTGGTATCAGATTTTGTTACAGTTAATGGGTTTGGCATAAGCTTTGTAAATATGGGACTAATAGGCCTAATATCAATAGGCTATGTGCTTTTGGTTGGTGGTGAACTTAGTGGTATAGTTATTGGTGGAGTCATGACTGTAGCAGGCTTTGGGGCATATGGTAAACATCCTAAAAATATCATTCCAATAATACTTGGAGTATATATTGCATCTTTGTTTAAAATATGGGATACTAATTCTGTAGCCTACTTGGTTGCAGCTTTGTTTGGAACATCCCTAGCACCTATAGCAGGAATGTTTGGATGGAAGGCAGGGATTCTTGCAGGCATAGTTCACAGCTCTGTAGTTATGAATATTGGATACCTACATGGAGGTATGAACTTATACAATAATGGATTTTCTTCTGGAATAGTGGCAGCAGTACTAGTACCTCTAATAATTAACTTTAAAAGGAGAGACTGATGTGAAATATGAAAGGGAAAAATTAATAAAGATAATGAATGAATTAGTAAATTTTTGCATTCAGATAGGTATGAAAGATTTAGATATTAAGTTTAATCTTCATAAGGATAGGGGAGAACTGGCAGTAAGTGGATACTCAGAAAATCCTCCTATGGAAAGATTAAAAGATCTTGAAGAAATACTAAATGCTCCTAGGCAAGAAGAACTAGAGGAATATTATTGGACCCTGGTTGGAGAAGGACAAGGGAATCAAGAATTAGAAATGGTAGGAACACTGGTGGACAGAGGCAGTGTAGATTATAAAGACAAAATATTAAGGATTCAAGTTACTAGAAGGGAAATATAAAATATAAGGGGAGGTTAGTTTATGAAATCATTACTAGCAGAAGTTAATGTAAGTGAAGGTACAGATCTATGGAAGGTGGAAAAAATAAGAGAGGCTCTTATGGAAGAAGGAGACTTAAGCCTAGTAGATTTAAATTCTGACAGGGACCATAACAGAAGTGTTTTCACCTACAAGGGAGAGCCAAGAGCTGTACTGGAGGGAACAAAGAGACTGGCTAAAAAAGCAATCGAACTCATAGACATGACAGTTCATCAGGGAAGTCATCCAAGAATGGGAGCAGTAGATGTTGTGCCATTTATTCCTGATAGGGATGTTACAACTGAAGAGGCAGTAGAAATAGCAAGGGAATTTGGAGAGTATCTTGGAAGTCTTGGGGTTCCGGTTTATTACTATGAAGATGCAGCTACCTGTGAGGAAAGAAAATCCTTGGTCAAGATAAGAAAGGGCCAATATGAAGCACTGGAAGAGAAGATGAAGGATGAAAAATTCCGACCAGATGCAGGACCCTTGCAATTTAATCCAAAAAGTGGGGCAACAGTAACAGGAACTAGATTTGCACTTATAGCCTTTAATATAAATATAGATACAGAGGATATAGAGATAGGCAAGAAAATAGTTAAGGCAATAAGAGGATCATCAGGAGGTTACACTTCAGTTAGGGCAATAGCACTGGAGATACCTGAAAAGAAACAAGTACAAGTATCAATGAATCTCATAAACTACGAAAAATCTCCTATACATAGGGTTTATGAAACTATAAAATCAGAACTGAGTAGATACAATGTAAACATAGTAAGCTCTGAATTAGTAGGACCAGTACCTCTTAAGGCCATAGAAGAAATAATGAAATTTTATATAAAATTAAATGATGATTTTTCAATAAATCAGGTGTATTAGTATATAATATAAAATATAGATTAGATAAGCTTATCTAATCTATATTTTTATTAGCTAAAATTATAGTTTAAGTGGATAGAGGATGATAAGATGAGAAATAAAATTAAGATATCTGTTAGAAATCTAATAGAGTTTGTCCTGAGAAGCGGAGATATAGATAATAGCTTTAGATCAATGAATAGTGCCATAGAAGGAACCAAGGCCCATCAAAAGGTACAAAAATCCTATGGTGAGGGCTATAAGTCAGAGGTCACCCTAAGGCATCAAGTAGAATATGAAGAATTCACTGTGGAAGTACAGGGTAGGGCAGATGGAATAATTATAAATAAAGAAGAGGCTATAATAGATGAAATAAAAAGCACAAGCAGGGATTTAGAAGACATAGATGAGGACTTTAACCACCTTCACTGGGCCCAGGCAAAGTGCTATGGATATATTTATTGTGTGGAAGAGGAACTGGATGAGATCTCTATACAGATTACATATTTTCATATAGAGACGGAAGAAAGAAAAATAATAAAGAAAAAATATTCAAAGGAAGAATTAAAGGAATATTTTTATGACTTAATAATAAAATACATAGAATGGTCTAAAATTACATTTTACTGGGCTGAGGAAAGAGACAGGTCAATAAGGGAGGCAGAGTTTCCCTTTGGAGCCTACAGAAAAGGTCAGAGAGAATTGGCTGTAGCTATATATAAAACAGTGGTAGAGGGAAAGAAACTTTATGCCCAGGCCCCTACTGGTATAGGTAAGACCATGTCTACTCTTTTTCCATCAATTAAAGCAATAGGAGAAGGGGAGGCTAGTAAGATCTTTTATCTAACAGCAAAAACCATAACAAGAGAGGCTCCTGTAGCCAGTATGAAATTGTTGGAAGAAAAAGGACTGCAGGCCAAGACTGTTATTATTACAGCCAAGGACAAAATATGTCTAAATGAAGAAACAAAATGTAATCCAAGAGACTGCACCTATGCAAAGGGTCACTTTGACAGGGTAAATGAGGCAATAATAGATATATTTGAAAATGAAAACTTGATAAATAGGGAAAGGGCAATAAGCTATGCTAAAAAACATCATGTATGTCCCTTTGAATTTGTATTAGATGTCAGCCTCTGGGCTGATATAATTATTGGAGACTATAATTATGTCTTTGACCCTCAAGTTTACTTAAAGAGATTTTTTGAAGGATTAAATGAAAACTACATATTTTTAGTAGATGAGGCACATAATCTAGTGGATAGGTCTAGGGAGATGTTTTCTGCAGAAATAAGTACAGAGGAAATATCCCCTATCTTAGAAGTTTTTGGGGATAAGTATAAGAAAATATATAATAGTCTAGAAAAATGTAAGGACACTATGGAAAGAATAAAGGGAGAGATAAGTGGAAGAAAAGAATACTATAGGAAGGAAGAAATCTCTGATCTATATTTTCCCTTTAAAAGAAGCATAAGTCTACTTGAACCCTGGCTTATAGAAGAAAAGGGAGTAGAAAAATATGAAGAAGTATTAGAGCTGTACTTTAATCTTTTAAAATACATTAAAATATCAGACCTATATGATGATCACTATGTAACATACATAAGAGAAGATGGAGATAACACAAACTTTAAATTATATTGTGTAGATTCCTCCTATCTTTTAAGGCAGGCCTTTGAAAGGGGAAAGAGCAGTATTCTCTTTTCTGCAACCTTAAATCCCATTGAATATTATATGGATATACTAGGAGCTAAGAAGGGAGATTACAATATAAGATTAAGCTCCCCCTTCCCAAGAGAAAGATTGGGACTCTTGATTGACACTACAATATCAACTAAGTACAGGGATAGGGAGAGGACCTATGGTGATGTGGCAAATAGAATCCAGTCCTTTGTAAGGGGCAAGGAGGGCAACTATCTAATGTTTTTTCCTTCCCATGCCTATATGAATAGGATTTATGATTTAATAATAGGAGATAGGGAGGATTTAAATATAATAATACAGGATAGAAATATGAATGAATCAGAAAGAGAAGATTTTTTAAATAACTTTAATAAGGATGAGAATCTAATAGGTTTTGCAGTAATGGGAGGAATATTCTCAGAAGGTATAGACCTAGTAGGAGAAAAACTGATAGGTGCAGTTATAGTAGGGGTTGGAATGCCTATGATCTCCTTTGAAAGAAATATTATAAAAGATTATTATGACTCCAATGGAGGGAAGGGCTTTGAATATGCCTATACCTATCCAGGAATGAATAAAGTTTTGCAGGCTTCAGGTAGGGTAATAAGATCTAAAGAGGATAAGGGATCAGTCCTATTGATTGATGATAGGTATAGAACAGGGAAATATAGATCTCTCTTTCCCAAGGAATGGATGGATTATAAGAGGGTAAATGGATTTACTTTGGAAAGAAATTTAAAAAATTTTTGGAGAAGTTAGAAAATCCTATAAAAATAAAAAGAAATAATTCCAATAAAGGTGTTTACAAATACCCTTGACGGGTATAATAATAGTATTAGAAAAATATTGAGGAGGAGTTATTTGTGAAAAATATTACAATTTATTCAACAGTTACATGTCCTTGGTGTACAAAGGTAAAGGATTACCTAGATGAGAATGACATTCCATATGAGGACTATGACGTTGCTAAAGACCGTGAAAAAGCAATAGAAATGGTACAAAAATCTGGACAGCAAGGAGTTCCAGTAATAGACATAGATGGTGAAATAGTAGTAGGATTTGATCAAAAGAAGATAGACAGTCTATTAAACTTATAATAATAAAGATGAATCATTAGAGAACTTACTCAGCTGAGTAGGTTCTTTCTTTTATTCTCATTACTGTTATAATATAGAGGAAGGAGAGGATATTTTTGTTAAAGAAAAATCAAGTAATAGAATTTAAAATAGATAAGGTAGAATTTCCTAATAAAGGGAGAGGAAAATACCAGGATAGGGAAATAAGATTCAAGGGTGGTATAGAAGGACAGATAATTAGTGCTAGAGTAAAGAAGAGAAAAGACGACTATGTAGAAGTAAAGCCCATAGAAGTTATAGAAAAATCTCCCCTAGAGACTCAGGAAGGTTGTATTCATTTTGGAAATTGTGGAGGATGCAGCTATCAAAGTTTAAGCTACGAGGATGAATTAAAATTAAAAGAAAATCAAATAAAGGAATTATTCCAAAAGGAAAATATAGAAACAGAGTTTTTAGGTATAGAAGGGAGCCCAGTAATAGAAGGCTATAGAAATAAGATGGAATTTACATTTGGAGATGAGGAAAAAGATGGCCCATTGGCCCTGGGAATGAATAAGAAGGGTAGATTTTATGAGGTGGTAAATGTATCAGGATGCAATATTGCTGATAGTGATTTTTCGAAGATAAGAGGAGAAGTAAGGGAGTATTTCCAAGAAGAAGATAAGATGTTTTACAGAAGGAAGTTTCATAAGGGTTTCCTAAGGCATCTATCTATAAGAAAATCAATTACAAAGGGTGAAATACTTGTAAATTTAGTTACAAGCAGCCAGGATAGATTAAATAAAGAAGAATTTGTTAAAAGACTTAAAGATATAGAATTAGAAGGTGAAATAACAGGCATACTTCATACAATAAATGACGGTTTAGGAGACGTTATAAAGGCAGATGAACTTGAATTATTATTTGGCAAGGACTATATAGTTGAGGAAATATTAGGGCTTAAATTCAAGATATCACCTTTTTCCTTTTTCCAAACCAATACTCTTGGAGCAGAAAAACTATATTCCATTGCAAGGGAATTTGCAGGAGATATAGAAGATAAGTTAGTCTTTGATTTATATTCAGGGACAGGAACTATAGCACAGATAATGGCTCCTATGGCTAAAAAAGTAATAGGAATTGAAATAGTAGAAGAAGCTGTAGAAAAGGCAAATGAGAATAAGGAGCTTAATGGGCTAGACAATATAGAATTTATTGCTGGAGATGTTTTAAAGGCAGTGGATGAATTAAAAGAAAGGCCAGATCTAATAGTAATAGATCCTCCAAGAGAAGGCATTAATCCAAAGGCCATTAATAAAATAATAGATTTTAGCCCTGAAAAGTTTGTATATATATCCTGCAATCCACTAACCCTGGTTAGGGATTTAAAGGTATTTGAAGAAAGAGGATATAAGGTGGAAAAGGTAAAGCTAATGGACATGTTTCCTAGGACTCCACACGT
>CAZGQG010000030.1:0-9855 GCA_964527205.1 uncultured Tissierellaceae bacterium
AAAGCAATTTGTCCTCGTTCGTAGGCATTTAAGTGTTTATTTTTTCGAGAAATTGGTGTATCATTAGAGTAATCCATAGTGTGCACCCTCCTGTAATTTTTTATTTGTGGTGATTTAATTATATTACAGTTTGGTCCACTATGGGTTTTTTTATTACTAGTTCAATTTAATTATACAATTAAGCAATTTGAAAAATATTATTTAAAATGAAAATAATGCTATGCAAAAGAGTAAAATAATGTTATATTAATCTTTACTAAATATGAAAGGAAGTTGATAAATGAAAAATAAATTAAGGTTTTTTGCTTTGTTTTTAGTAGGGATACTACTTTTAACTGCATGTGGTGAGAATGATTCTGTGGAAGAGAATAGTGAGGATGTAAATGCTGGCTATTTGTCAAAAGTTGATGTGGATTACTCCTTTAACTTTGCTAAGTCCCTAGAAGAATTTAAGAGCAATGAAAAACTAGGCTACCGACCAGCAGGCTCACAGGCAGAAATAGAAACTGGCAAGAAAATCTTTGAAGAAATGAAGGCCATTGGTTTAGAAGAAGTAACTGGAGATGAAATTACTGTAGATTCTTGGGAATTTGAAAAAGCAGAACTTTCCTTTAAGGATGTGGATGGTAATGAATATATGGCTGTCTTAGGAGGCTATCAAACCAATTTTGATACACAGGGTAATAAGGAATTTGAAATCCTTTATGCAAATAAGGGTACAAAAGATGACCTAGAAGACCTTGATATAGAAGATAAATTAGTATTACTGGATATAAATCAGGATGAAGAATGGTGGGTAAATTATCCAGCCTACCAGGCTTATTTAAAGGGTGCTGCTGCTATTATTCTTGTTCAAGAAGCAGGATTTTCTGAAGTAGACCCAACGGCTTTAAATGCTCAAGACATTTGCGGTCCAGCTGATGCTGCTGCTTTTTCAATGTCAAAAGCTGATGCAGATATACTTAAAGAGGCTATTGGAAAGAGCAATGATTCATCTATTAAGGTGAATTTTGATGCTAAATCCACAGTGGAATTTGATAAAAGCACTTATAATTACTATGGAAAGATAATAGGAAAAGATCCAGAATCTTATATTATCCTATCAGCACATTATGATTCTTACTTTGCAGGATTCCAAGATGATAATGCAGCTATTGCCCTGATGCTAGGAGTGGCCAAGGGACTTATAGATAGTGATTATAAACCAGAGAAAACCATAATATTTAATGCCCTAGCTGCAGAAGAATGGGGGACTTCAAATACACGTTATGACTGGTCCACAGGAGCCTACAATCAAATTTTCAGGGTCCATCCTGAATGGGTTGGAAAGGCAGTTGTAGATTTAAACTTTGAACTTCCTGCCTATGAACATACTTCAGCAGATGAAATTAGAGCGGTTTACGAACTCCATGATTATCTTGAAAAATTTGCAAAGACAGTTCCCAGTGTAGAGGGAGTTTATAAATACGGCATAGATGTTGTTTCTCCCCTTAGAACATGGTCAGATGACTTTTCCTTTTCCATAGCAGGAGTACCAGCTCTTAGAAATGATTTTCAAGATAGTTATTTTATGAGAACCCATTATCACACTCAGTTTGATAATGAAGATACCTACAATGAAAAATCATTATTATTTCATCAAAACCTATATGGACTCTTAACCATACATTACGATAGGACAGCTGTGGTACCCTTAGATTTCACTTTAAGATTAGAAAAGTTAAAGGAATCTATAGATCAGGATATTTTTACAAGTTCTAATGTGGATTCAAAGGAGCTTGTAGATCAAATAGATAGGGCTATTGATTTAGCTGAGAAAGTAAATCTAAAGGTTGACAAGGTAAATGAAGATTATATAGAGGCTATTAACAAAGGAGATACTGAAGCTAGCAAGAGCTTGTATGAAGAAAGCAGGCAGCTAAATCAAGAACTATTAAAGATCTTCAAGCTAGCCCAGGATGATCTAGTTAGGCTTACATGGGAAGATGATGTAATTTTTCCCCATGAACATGGACAGTACAATATAGAAAATTTAAATCTATCTATTGAAGCCTTGGAAAAGGGCGATATAGATACAGCACTAGATGAGTATTTATGGCTTATTGACAATAACTGGTATGCTTACCATTTTGATCAGGATGTATATAGGTATTTTACAGACTATGTCCTAGAACAACCAGAAGACAGACTTCTATGGGGTTATGGAAGAATTCTTGGTCATGAAGACTTATATGATCTGATAAATAGCCTAATGGACAAACAAGGTCAGAAGGATCTAGATTTAACTGGCGAAATAGCTAGATTAAATGAATCTTTAGAGAGTCAAAGGCTTATACTAAAAAGTTCTGTAGATGAAGAAGTAAAAACTATAAAAATGTTAGCTGATCTCCTATCCAATTTGGAATAGTGAGATAAAGGAGTTAGCAATAATAAAAAATCCATTTTGAAAGTCTTATAAAACTTTCAAAATGGATTTTTAATTTGTTTTATTTAAAGCTTGATATATCAGCAGCTTTTAGTCTTGAGCTTTCATAAGTTTCATAATTGCTTTTTCCTATAGCTAGTATGAGTACAGGAACATATCTCTCCTTATCAAGGCCAAAGGCTTCTGCAAGCTGGTCTTCTTCAAATCCTCCTATGGCATTGGTATCATATCCATAATGTCTTGCAACTAGCATAAGTTGCATGGCAACAAGGCTTGAGTCAATCTTTACTAGATCATTCATTTGTTCTTTACTTGCATTTTCATAGGCAGGTACGAACATATCTAAAATCTCTTCTTTAACTTCTCCCGGCATAAGGCCTTTTTCTACATCTTTTCCATAAATCTCATCTGCTTTTTCATAGCACTTCATATCACCAAAAATAAGGATCATGGCAGAGGATGTGTCATTTTGTCTTTGATTAAACTTAATAAGGGGTTTTAGTTTATCCTTACCCTCCTGGGATTCCACTATGACAAATCTCCATGGCTGAAGATTCACAGAGGAAGGTGCTTTTACTGCCTTATCTAACATTTCAAGCATTTCACTGTGACTTATTTTTACATTTTCATCAAATACCTTAACAGATCTTCTATTAAAAACTATATCTTCAAAATTATTATTTTTCATTTTTCTCTCCTTTTATATTTCCTTTTCTATAAGATCAAGAAGCTCTATAAGGGAACTTATCTGGTCTTTACTTATATTTATAGGTAGAATACATGAATTGCCATCGTGATCCCTATGACATTTTTCCAGTTCTGATTTAGCAAAATCACTTAAGGATACAATAAGCTCTCTGGCATTATCTTTGTTTCTCTTCCTTATAACATAGCCCTTTTCTTCCAGAAATTTAAGATGCCTTGTAATGGCTGATCTATCTATTTGTATAAATTGCCTGATCTCTTCTTGATTACACTCGCCCTGGTCTTTTACAAAGTTGAGTATCTGATATCTTGTAAGACTAAAGCCTGTTTCATCTTCAAAATTCTTAGTAAGTTTATACTCAATGTTTCTAAGTTTATGCAATATATTACTAAGGTCCTTGACTTTCATTTAAAACCTCCTAAACTCAATTGACTTGTAAACAATTGACACATCAACAGTAAATACATAATAACTGAAATCCTTATATTTGTCAATATATCTTAAAAGTTTATGAAATACTAGGCCATTTACCTCAACCTAGAAGAGATTTTTAGAGCCATGGCCTTAGATGAAAAGAAGATTTGATTGTATATAAAATCTATGGATATATATCTTATATAGAAGGAGTCCTAGTTCTAAAAAGAATCTTTGATAGTTGAAAAATAAATAAAAAATCAAGGAGGTGGTCTTATAAATTGAGAGGAGTATAAGATTAGAAAACACTAAATAAAATCAAGGAGGTAATCTAATGGATACTATAAAAATAGTTAACCCTACAGTTTTAATATTTGCTGCAATTTTAATAGGATTTGTGTTAATTCAAGCTACAGTGTTTTTAAATAAGGCCCTAAGATTCAATAAAGAACACCAGGTGCTGACAAAGGAGGAAGTTAATATATCAGTTAGAACTGGTATATTCTCAGTAATAGGACCTGCATTTTCAGTTATGATAGCAGCCCTGTCTTTAATGGCCATTATGGGATCTGGAGCCACTCTAATGCGTATAGGTGTAATAGGCTCTGCTAACTATGAGATTATGCTGTCTGGTATAGCTGCTGACACCCTAGGCATACAATTAGGGTCTAGTGATATGACGGTAAATATATTTGTATTAGCCTTATTTGCCATGGTCCTAGGTAGTGCTCCTTACTTTATAAACTGCCTTATCACTTTGAAACCTATGGAGAGGTCCCTGGCAAAAGCTACATTAAATAAGAAGGCCTTTGGTAATGTAGTTGGTTTTATAGCATCAATGGCTCTTATGAGTTATTTTTCAATAGATAATTTATTAAAGGGCAAGGTAGAGGCAGTGGTACTAATAGTATCAGGAGCTGTGGCCTACGCTCTTATAACTTATTCTAAAAAGTCTGGTAACAAAAAAATATTTGAATGGTTACTTGCCATATGTTTGATAGTTGGACTTGGCACTTCTATATTGCTGACACAGGTCTTTGGATGGTAGGGTAGAAAAAATAAAGGAGGTATACAATGGAAAATAATATAAATAATATGAACTCAGTAGAAAAGGATTTTGATGAAAAATTTACCCCTGGTGTCCATAGTTGGGGAAGACTATCTATGATAGTAGCCTTGGTTTTATCCTTTGCTCCCATAATATATATGTACTTTATAAAGGGATGGAGAGCTGATGCTACGGCTTATCTAAGCGTTAGCATAGCAATTGTAGCATTTGGAATTGGAATGTGGTTAACAGAGCCAATGAGTTATTTCCCTATACTAGGTAGTGCGGGAACCTATATGGGATATTTTTCAGGTAATGTTGGGAATATGAGAGCCCCTGTGGCCCTATCGGTTCAAAGTTCTTTAAACACAGATATTTCAACCCCTAAGGGCAATATAGCAACTATAATTGCCATAGCAACTTCTGTATATGTGAATCTAATAGTACTCCTAATTATAATAATAGCAGGACAACAGCTTTTAAAGGTGTTTCCTCAGGCTATATTAGATTCCTTTAGGTATATATTGCCAGCTCTTTACGGTTGTTTAATAGTAATGAGAGGACATAAGGATCCTAAACTTGCTATAAAGTATGTAATACCAGCCCTAATCATTTATTTCATAATTCGTCCAATTGCAGCTATAAGTACCTTTAGACTTGCCTTTGTAATGGCAGGAACAATATTATTTGGATATCTTGAGCATAAACATAAAACTCAGTCTTAAGTTTATAAAATCAATAGACCTATAAAGACTAGAAAAATAAAATCTATAATATTTGTAAATATGATATTATATAGCTAATCAAAGGGATAAAAAAAGAAAATAAAAGGCTATAGGTGATAGGATGCAGACCATATATCATAAGGGTAGAAGGATAAACTTTACCTTAAACAGAAAAAATGTAAAAAATATAAATCTAAGAATAAATTCTCAGGGAGAGGTAAGGGTGTCAGCAAATCCTCTTGTACCCTTGGATTTAATAATGGAATTTGTTCAGTCTAAGGCAGCTTGGATCCATAAACATCTAGAGGATTTTGAAAAGAGAAAACTAGTAGAAAATAAGAGGAAGAAATATACAGATGGGGAAAGCTTTAAATATCTAGGAGAGGATTATCCTTTAAGGCTATTTGAATCTAAGAAAGAAAGAGTAGAATTTAAGGGATCATTCATAGATATATATGTTAAAGATAAGTATAATTTAAAATGGAAAGAAAAACTCTTAGATGATTGGTATAAGGGGAGAAGTAGAATAGTATTTGAGGAATCTCTTTCTAGGATGTATGAGCTGGTGAGAGCTTACGGAATAGAATATCCTGAATTAAAGCTTAGAAAAATGAAAGCAAGATGGGGTACTTGCTATCCTAATAGAAGTAAGATTATTATAAATAGGGTCCTGGTAAAGGCACCTATAGAATCCATAGACTATGTAATCTTACATGAGTTAATACATTTCAAACACAGGAATCATAAGAGTGGATTTTATAAGCTTTTAGATAGGCTTATGCCTGATTGGAAAGAAAGAAAAAAGATTTTAAACCAGGAGATTAGTAGAGAGTTATAAATAAAGCTGAAGGAAGAAGGGTTCTAGGAGTATGAGATTAGTTTAAATTAAAGAACTTACTGCACTTATGAATAATATGTATAGAAAAAACAAGAGCAAAGATATGCTCTTGTTTTTTTGGGTTTATAAATATATTTTATGCTTAGACTATAATCTATTATCAGGATTATTTGGATGATTTGGGTTGTTAGGGTTATTTGGATGATTAGGATTCTTAGGATCTAAATTATATCTATCTCTAATTAAACTATTATTGTCATAGAAGTTTCCATAAACGTCTCTATCTGGATAGTCATCTACCATTACTAGAATGTCTCCTCTTTCTACATATTGCTCATACTCTTCAGCTTCAGTCTTTGTAAGTCCTAGGTCTACTAAAGCACCTACTAATCCTCCTGCAGCTCCACCAGCTATAATTCCTCCTATGGTTGCTGCTATAGGTCCAGCTGCTAAGAAAGGTCCTATACCAGGGATAGCTATAACACCAAGCTCTACTAAAAGAGCACCTATTCCACCTAAGGCTCCACCGGCTAATGCTCCGCCAACAGCACCATCTGTTACATCATTGCTATCCACATCTACTTGAGTAGCATCTTCTAATCTATCTACATCTTCATGATGCTTAGCAAGTACTGAAATTTCATCTTCTTTGTAACCAGATGCCTTTAATCTTTCAATTGCCTTAATTGCTGATTCTTGATTTGAAAATATTCCTACAACTTTTTGCGTAGCCATTTTGTTGCCTCCTTTTATATTTTATAATTAGCTTCTTCTTAAAATGCTTTAAAACTGTTTGTTTGAAACTTACTAAATATATCCCCATTTAAAAGAGCTTCTAAACATTTATTTTAATTATTTTTTATTTGTTTATTCTATAAATTTCTGGGGTAAGAAATCTTAGAAAGATAGAAATTGACAGAAGTTAGATAATATTTCAAATACAAATTAGGCCAAGGAGGTAAGGTAAATGAATTTTCAGTTAAATAATATGTTTAACAGTGTACTAGCATATTTACCTAATATATTAAAAGCTTTGGTATTACTTTTAATAGCTTGGGGTATTGCGGTTTTAGCTAAGAAATTAATTGTAAAAGTATTAAACAAGACAGGTATGGAAAGACATCTTGCAAAGGGAAGGTCTCCAGCAGATCCAGATTATGGAAAGGAAAAGGCTAAGAATATTGCTCAGATTGCTTATTTCTTAGTATTTCTATTATTCCTTCCTAGTATATTAGATGCATTGGATATGGAGTCTGTATCAGGACCTATAGCTAATATGATGAATAATCTTCTTGGATTTATTCCAAGACTTATAGGTGCAGGAGTTATATTGTTTATAGGATATTTTATAGCAAAGATATTAAGAGATTTAAGTTTTAACTTTTTAAGAACAGTTAATATTGATAAGTGGTATGACAAGGTGAATGCAAATCTAGCTGCTACTGACAGTCAAGTTCCTAGGGAAGGGGTTTCACAAAGCCAACAGTTTACCCTAGCGGATATTTTATCTAAGGTTGTATTTGGTTTAGTATTGATTCCAGTAATCACCATGGCACTTGAAACCTTAAATATTGCCACCCTAACAGAACCTATACTACTGGTATTAAACAATGTAATGTCAATGGTTCCAAATATATTTGTAGCTATTATCTTAATAGTTTTAGGCTATTATATAGCTCAATTTGTTTCAACTATTTTAGAAGGATTGCTAACAAGAATGGGAATAGAAAGAGTCTATACTTGGATAGATCAGGGCACAGATGGAAATATTCCAAGATTTAATCTATCAAAGATAATTGCCAATATTGTAAAAGCATTGATAATACTTTTCATGACAGTAGAAGCTCTAAGAGTACTGAAATTAGATGTACTAAATAATATAGGATATTCAGTTATAGCATATTTACCATTACTGGTTAGTGGATTATTAATAATAGCTATTGGAGTTCTAGGAGGATACTTTGTAGAGGGTATGATCAACAAATACGCTAAAAGTCCATTTACAGCAGCCATTGCCAAATATATAATTATTATATTTGCAATATTTATGACTCTAGAACAAATTAAATTTGCTTCAACAATTGTTACAATAGCATTCCTACTTGTACTTGGAGGATTATCAGTGGCCTTTGCCCTATCCTTTGGACTAGGTGGAAGAGAATTTGCTAAGAGACAATTAGAAGAATTTGAAGATAATATAGAAAAAAAGAATAAAGAGCATGATAGAAAAGATAATCCAGTAGAAAAAGCAGTAGATAAGAATCTTCCTAATGACCGTCCCAATATATAGTTTGCTGGGAGTTATAAGAGAGAATTGCTTGAAATAATTAAATAATATAAGATAAGTAAAAAAGAATTCCCTGGATATATCCAAGGAATTCTTTTTATAAATTTTAATATTAGATACTATTTATCTAAACCTTTTTTCTTTATAAATGATTTGGTTAAAAAGAAGGATAGTAATAATAAAATCCAACTTCTCTTTTTTCCTTTATTTCTTCCCATCATTATTCCCCTTTCTTCCTATCTACCTCTCACTGCCTTTGCTATAGCGATTAGGATTATGGATCCCAGAAGTGCTACAAAGAGCGAGTAGATATTTATACCATCTACCCCAGCCTTATTGAAAAAGTTCATTACAAATCCACCTATTAAAGCTCCTATAATACCCACTATGATATTGGCCATAGCCCCCATAGATTGATCAGTGCTCATTATTTTGCTTGCTATCCATCCTGCCAATGCTCCCAGTATAATCCAAGAAATTATACCCATAAAATCCCTCCTCTTATTTTTTATATTTAAATCTTCCAACTTATAATCAACTTATACCCAGCTAGATAAGTTTGAAATCTTATTGGGAAATAATATTTTTTTATTTAAAAATTTTTCCTAGATATAAAGATTATTAGACTTTATTGCAATAAAAATTCAAGATAGTTCAAATATGTATGCTACCAGCCTACCAATATAGCTTCTTATGAGATATGATTAAATTAGAAGCTTTATATAAAAAGGGAGGAGTATATATGAAAAAAACTTTTAAAGGATTTATTATGGGAGTAGTGATTGCAACTTTATTAATGAGTACTGTATTGGGAGCATCTGCTAAGGAAACTATTGAGGTAGTTTTTAACTCAATCAACCTATCAGTTAATGGTAAAAAAGTTGAAGCTGACAATATTCTCTATAAGGGAACTACCTATGTTCCACTTAGGGCAACAGGAGACATGTTAGGCAAATCAGTTGGTTGGGATGAAAAAACCAGGACAGCGAGTATAGATGACAAAACAAGGCCTTTACCAAAAGAGGGAATCAAGGTTTTTGAAAATGAGAAAGTGAAAATATCATACCTAAATACTACTTCTAAAGGAATGGAATTTATGGTCGAAAATAAAACAGATGTAGTTCTTACGATTCAGGCAGATACTTTAGCGGTAAATGGACTTAGCATTTCAGATTATATTACTATGAGTGATGATGTTGCTCCTAAAAGCAAAGGAAAAGTTCTTGCTAGAGTTAAGATAGAGAATTATGATGAGACTATAGAGAAGATAAGTGGTCAATTGAGGGTTATAGATTTTTCTGGTAATTGGGATAGCTTTGATGCCACGTTTGTAAATGTTAATGTAAACTAATAACTTTAATTATGGAAGCCATTCAAATTTGAATGGCTTTTTATATTACTAAATATATCCT
>CAZGQG010000030.1:9955-23056 GCA_964527205.1 uncultured Tissierellaceae bacterium
TAATTATGGAAGCCATTCAAATTTGAATGGCTTTTTATATTACTAAATATATCCTAAAAGATTAAACTCATGTTCACTTAAGATTATATTGCTTTCTATAAGACTAAGATTATTATTTAAGGCATAGATAAATATAGAGTCCCTTGGATCCTTTGCATAGAGAGGGCTTAGTTTAGCTAAGATTAAGCATTTATTAGCCTGATCCAATGTAAATTTATTTCCTATAGAAATTTTTATTATCTTATCTCTACTAGGGATTTTCTTCCCATTTAAAATTTCATAGCCATAGGTCCTGTAAATTCCAGAGTTTTTTATAATCTGACTTTTACCATATCCTTTAGATTGACAGATTTCCAAGATATAATCAGATAGTTGGTAGCTTTTGCTTTCTGAGTTAGAAGAGGCGATGTAGTTTTCTAGTTCAGATTTACTTTCAATTGTATTTAATATATTTAATAGTTTGTCTGTTGATTTATCTTTCATAATCACACCTACTTTTTTAATATATTTCTTATGATATAATTATATCATAATATCTAAGAAAGGGTGATATTAGTGAAAGCTTTAAATCAGGAGTATAGAGAGTCTATTTATATAGAACTTCTAGAACTTTCTAAGGGAAAAATTTATTTAGTTATGAGTTCTTTGGATGACAAGATATATGTGAAAAAGATTATAGAAAAGGAAAAAAAATATATATACGAGAAGATTAAAGACTTATCTATTCCTAATACACCTAAGATATATGAACTTATAGTCTTGGATGAGAAATTAATAGTTATAGAGGAATATATAAATGGCTATACATTAAAGGAGATATTGAAGGAGTATGGCACAATCTCTCAGAAAAAAGTTATAGAATATAGTTTGGATTTAATTAGGATAATGGAGAAATTTCACTCCTATAACCCTCCTATAATACATAAGGATGTTAATCCATCGAATATAATGATAAGTAATGATGGAGTATTAAAGCTTATAGATTTTGATATATCAAGAATCCATTCTAAAGAGAAGAAGAAGGACACCCATATTCTAGGTACTCAGGGCTATGCAGCTCCAGAGCAATTTGGATTTAATCAAACAGACCTCAGGACAGATATTTATTCCTTGGGAGTTACAATGAATGTTATGCTTGTAGGAAAATTACCTAATGAAGAGCTTTATAAGGGTGATTTAGAGAAGATTATATCTAAATGTATAGAACTAGATCCAAATAAAAGATTTCAAAGCCTTGATCAGTTGAAGAACCAATTATTAAAATTACAAAGCAAAATTATGAAGGGTGTAGGAGGGGGATTGCTGGCCAACTTACCAGGATTTAAATCTGACAAACTAGTATTTAAAATATTTGCTTCTGCATGGTATATATTACTTATCCTGATTGCACTAGGATTTTTCTATGAAGAGTCTCTATCTGATGAAAGAATTATAGATATAGGTATGGCCTTGTTTTTCTTTGGCCTAACCCTACTCTATGGAAACTTTAATAATCTAAGAGCAAAACTACCTATGCTCCGTTCCAAGAATATATTATCTAGAATATTAGGATACATAGTTTATACCTTAGTCCTGATTATAGCCTGGGGTATGGCAATTCCAAATTAGGCTGTAGGCTGGGAGCCTACCAATTGGACTCTCCTCTTTGATAGAATTTAGTTAACTAAGACTATTTTATTTTAAGGAGGAGTTTATATGAGTGAAGTTAAAGTTAGAGAAAAGAAAAGTAAATTAGCATTGGTATCATGGATACTTTCTTTATTGTACTTAATTTATTTGATTTCTTATTTTGCTGGAAGTGTGGGAGCCACTAGTGGGGCAGAACAAGTAGGAGCTGGCCTGGCTACGGCAATAGTATTTCCTCATATGATGAGTGTTGGGATAGGCTTGATTTTCAATATGCTTGGGTATTTTTTAAACAATAGGGCCTTTGTGCTAGTGGGAGCAATTCTTTATAGTGTTTCAATTTTATTATTTATGATGTATTTTATGTTTGTTATAGTGCAGATGATCCTATCTTATATAGCCTTTGCCAAGATGAAAAAAGCATAAATAAAACTATAGCCAGAAGAATCCATCTTCTGGCTATAGCTTTGTCCTTTATTATAAAATTATAAGTTTATTAGTTCTTTTTGTTCATTTCATGCAAGGCCAGGGCTGTAAGACCTATTGATAGTAGGATGATAGAGTTTCTAATTTCAATTGCGTCTAGTATGTTAAGGACAAGGGTTGCTATTCCCATAGCCAGGGCTAGGGCCTTAAGTATAAGTCTTTTTAGAGTTTTATACATTTTATCACTCCTTAATGAGATAAGTATTTATTGGCTTAATTATACACTTTATAGCCTGGAATTCCAACTATACTTTGCCAATATTTTTAAAGAGCCCCTAGCTAGAAAAAATTCTCTAACTAGGGGCTCTATCCTTATATTTAAATATTTAATTAAAAGTTATCTGTACCAAATCTTCCATTCCTATAATCTAGGGAGGCCTTTCTTAATTCTTCCTTTGTATTCATTACAAAGGGTCCTGCAGCCACTACTGGCTCATCCAGTGGTTCACCGCTTAGGACTATTAACTTGGCATCTGAGCCTAAATTATTTAATTGGATCAGTCCCTCTGTATTTTCAAATAATATAAAATCATTCTCCTGAGACTTGTTTCCATTTATCTCTACTTGGCCCTCCATAAGGAGTAGGCCTGTGTTGTAAGAGCCTGGCTCTTCTATATCTAAACTTCCCCCAGCCTTTAAATCTATTGTGTAGATATTCATAGGAGAAAAGCTTAGAGCAGGTCCCTTTGTATCCATAAATTCTCCTGCCACCACTGTAATATCTGCTCCCTGATCAGAGAGTTCAACTTTGCCCATATCCTTGTTCTTTATGTCTTGATATCTTGGCTCTGTGTACTTGTCCTTTATAGGTAGATTTACCCAAAGCTGGATCATATGGAAAGTTCCTCCAGACTTTTGGAATTCTTTTTCCAAGTATTCCTTATGCATAATGCCCTTTCCCGCAGTCATCCACTGGACATCATCTGGATAGATGATTCCGTGATTGCCAGAGTTGTCATGATGTTCAACAGCTCCCTTAAAGGCAAAGGTTACTGTTTCAATTCCCCTATGGGGATGGGGTCCTATTCCCTTTGGAGATCTTGATGCTGCATGCTCAAAGGGCGCATTGTAATCCATAAGTACAAAGGGGGAGAATCTTTCCAGTAGGTTCTTTCCCTCTGGGAAATAATTTCTTACTCTAAAGGCACTGCCTACCCAGTGTTCTTTTTCTATAGAGTATTTGCTTTCTATTGGTCGTAAATTTGTCATTTTATCACCTCAATAATATTCTTCCTACAAAGACTATTTTACCCCTTAGATAGATTTATAAACTTAAGATTCTTAAAGCCTTATGAAAAGATAAATATATTCTTTAAATACTAGAGATTCATGTTATAATTAAAGTTATATGAATTATAGATAGGAGATGATAAGAATGAATACTATTATGGTAAATATGCCTCTTAGAGAAGCGGTGTCTCACATAAATAGTGCTGTGATTGATGGCAGTATTACAGGGGAGAAAATAGATGAATATTATATAAATGACAATGCTGTAGTTCTTGTCTATGAAAAGCATTACTACCGGGCAGGCAATAGGCTTACCCTAACAGTGGTAATAGATGATTTTGAAAATTTTACTAGAGTTCACTATGTAGGTGGTGGAGGAGGACAAGGTTTATTTAAATTTGACTGGGGAGCTAGTGAGAGCTTTGGAGATGTTGTGAGGAAGGCCTTTGAAAAATATATAATATAGGAAAAATTTATGTTTTAAGGAGGATCTATTATGAAAAAATACCTAAGCATGCTTTTAATAATAATATTAAGTGCTAGTTTTTTAATAGGTTGCAAGTCTGAAGAAGTTGTTTATGTGGTAGCCAATGCAGAGATTTTAGAAATAGATGAGGAAAATAAGAGCTTTTTAGTAAAGGGCATAGGTGAGAATAGCATACTAGGAGACAAGTCCCAGGTATCTACTGAAGGAGCTGAGTATATAGAGCTTGTAGAGGGAGAGACCATAGGTCTTGATTTTGAAGATTTTAGTGTAGGAGACAGGATTACAGTTGATATAGTAGAAGTAGCAGAATCCTATCCCACTCAAACATCTACAGAGAGGGTTCAGATGATAGACAGGGCAAAGGAAGAAAAAGATCCGGAATAAAGAGGGATAACTTTGACAAAGGAGACTAAAGTATTGTAAACTTATATAGTTGTTATATAAAGTTGAATATAAAAAATAATAATAAAAGAGGTGGCCAATTGAAGAAAAATATTTATCTACTGTTTTCTTTATTAATTTTATCACTAGTACTTACAGGATGTAAGATAGATGACAAGGTAGTTGATGAAGCTAATAAGGATAATGAAGTATTAGAAGAAGAAGTAGAAGAAGAGGAAGAATTAAGTGAAGAGGAAAAACAAAAGATACTAGAAGAAGAGAGAGCTGAACTTGAAAAGGCTAGGAAAGAAGAACTAGGAGAATTTTATGTTCCCCTACCAGGCCTAGGAGAAGAAAATGAGCTTAAAACTGTAAAGGCAAAGGCTCTATACCTAACTGGTAATATAGCAGGTTTCAATTTTGATCAGGAAAATATTGATTATTATGTGGAATATATTAATGCCCTAAATGGTAGCTCTGGAAAGGCTCCAGATGAATCTAGAGTGGATGAAATAAACAAGCTAGAGAAGGTACTGGCTATTGCGGAGGCTACTGAGATTAACTCCCTGGTTATAGATGTTAAAAATGACAGTGGTCATGTAACATGGAATAGTGATGTGGGTATTGTTCAAGAGGTAAATTCCCATCTTGATCCAAGATTTGCAGACTACCATACATTAATGGATTATTTAAGAGAAAAGGATATCTATACCATAGCAAGGGTTGTTGCCTTTAAGGATCCTTTCTTTGCTGAAGCCAAGCCTGAACATGCTATCCAGCTTACAGAGGGTGGAGTGTATTTTGATAGGGCAGGAGAATCCTGGGTAAATCCTTTTGATAAGTATGTATGGGACTATGTTGTTTCCCTATCAAAGGAAGCTGCCCTTAGAGGTTTTGATGAGATACAATATGACTATGTAAGATTCCCTGATGGGGCTTCTCGTTACAATCCTATAACTACATTTCCTGGTAGGGATGATAGGAAAAAGGATGAGGGTATAGAGGACTTCCTTGCCTATGCAAGAGAAGAGCTCCAACCATATAATGTACATGTGGCAGCAGATGTATTTGGAATAGTAACTCGTTCTTGGGATGATATACCTGATGATATAGGTCAGACCTGGAGAAAGGTTGCCAACAACTCTGATTATATTTGCCCAATGATATATCCAAGTCATTATGGACCTGGTTTATATGGCTATGATGTACCAGACAAGCATCCCTATGAGATTGCAAAGCTAGCTGTAATGGAAGGAATTGAAAGAAATGCAGCTCAAAAGAACCCAGGTCTTATTAGACCATGGTTCCAAGGATTCTCAGCACCTTGGGTAAAGGGCCATATAAAGTATGATGGCAAGGCAATATCAGATCAAATGGTTGCTGCTTGGGAACTTGGAGTAGAGGAGTATATAATTTGGAATGCAGGCAACAATTACAATCCAATGAGTTTCTTCTACCATGACAGAATAAATAAAAAAGAAGATGAAAATTTAGATAGACTAGAAAGAACTCCTGAAGAAGCTTTAGAGATTTTCCTAAAGGCAGAAAGAGATAATAGGCACAGTATACAATATCTATTGACACCAATAGGGGATAGGGCTGAAGACTTTGATGATTTTGTAGTGGAATTAAAAAAGACTAATTCTGTCTTAAATTCCTATACAATCAATTCAGTAGAGAAGGCAGGAGGCAAGGGCTATAAGGCCTTGGTAGATGTTTCCTACTCATCAGATAAGGGCAAGTTCAGTGCGGAAAATGCAGAATTTGAAATTATAGAAGAAAACCAAGTCTTTAAGGTAAGGACTGTTAAAAAAGACTGGATAGCAGATGTAGTGGAAACAGAAGAAGCGGAAGATGCAGAGGATATAGAAGATGCAGAAGAAGATGAAGACGAGTCCAAGGATGATTAAGGATAAATAAGATCTAAGATAAATACCCTGAGTTTTACCCTTTTGGGGCAAAGCTCAGGGTTTTTTACTTAAATAAAGCTAAGTTGAAATTTAATAAGAGTATTTCTTTAAAGTGTTAAAATATTTGATATAATAGATTATATAGAAGTTTACTTAGAGGATAGGGGGAGTGGTCTTGTGTCAGAAAACAAACATTCAATTAGAAATATTTCCAGATTGTCCTTTAGTGAGGAAGTAGCCAATGTAATCACCCATGGTGTAATGGCATTGATTTTCTTGCTTTTACTGCCATTTTCGGCTATATATTCATATTTACAGGGAGGCAGCTTGTTGGCCTTTGGAACTAGTGTCTTTGTAATATGTATTTTTATGATGCTCCTGGTTTCTACCCTTTATCATGCAATGTCCTATGACACCACCCATAAGGTGGTCTTTAGGATTTTGGATCATATATTTATCTATTTTGCAATTGCAGGCAGCTATACTCCCATAGCCCTTACTTTAATAGGAGGCTGGAAGGCTGGAGTAATCCTAGGGATTCAGTGGGCCTGTGTGCTTTTTGGTATCTTTTATAAGGCCGTAGCAAAAAAGGAATATCCTAAGTTAAGCCTTATAGTCTATATGGTTATGGGCTGGGTAGCAGTTTTATTTATGCCAACCCTATTAAAAAATTCTAAACCAATATTCTTAGGACTTATTGTCCTAGGTGGAATTTTCTATTCTGTTGGGGCCTATTTTTATACAAGAAAGAAAAAATGGTCTCATATGGTTTGGCATATTTTTATAAGTGCAGCTTCCATAGTGCATTATATAGCCATTGTCTTTTATATAGTTTAGATTTTATTTGTTTTGAGATTTAGAAAAAGACCTTAGGTCTTAAATATAAGGAGGATAAGATGAAAAATTTAAAGGAAAACATTACAATGGACGACCTGGATAAGCTTGACATTAGGGTAGGGACAATTTTATCAGTAGAGGATATTGAGGAATCGGATAAGATGATGAAGTTAGAGGTGGATTTTGGAGACTTTAAGCGAACTATCCTAGTAGGAATGAAGGGTGAAAGAGAAAATCCTGCTGAAATAGAGGGTGAGCAGGCTCTCTTTGTTGTAAACCTTGCTCCTAGAAAGATGTTTGGAGAAGTTTCTGAAGGAATGCTCTTTGATATTGGCTATGCAGATGGTATTACACCAGTCCTAGCCCAACCTGAAAAGCAGGTTCCCGATGGATCAAGAGCAGGTTAAAGAAGATAAAAGCATAAAAAGAGCAGCCACATAATAATTGTGGCTGCTTTTCTTCCATTTGATTTAATCATCTAAGTCTATTAATTCTCCAGTATCAAGATTGTAGGTTCTTTCTATTTCATCAAGACCTTCTCTTTTAATCTCTACTTCTAATTCCACTATGCCATTGTTCATTTCCACAGTCCATTCATCTAGGACTGCATCCTCTGCAGTTTCATGGAGAGCCTTGTCTACCAGGGCCTTTATTTTAGCTATATGATCTCTGGAGATTTCTACCTCATCCATATCATCATCATTTTCTATTTCTTCCTTGATAATACTACCGTCTATAGGATCTATCTTTACTTCATATTCTGAAGTGTCTAAGAATCCTTCTATTTTATAGTAGTAAATACCCATATCCCTATCTAACTTTATCTTGTTGACCTTGACAGAGGGATACTTATCTATAAAAATATCAAAGGCCTCCTCAGGAATTACTACTAGATCTTCATAGTTATTGGCTGTAATATCTGTATCTTCCACATCATCTACTAGCCCGTCATCCTCACCATCTAGGATCTCTTCCTGATCATCCACAGGGGGTGTATCTAGACCTGTGTCGTCATTATCAGCTGTACAAGCTGCTAGGGATAGGACTAAAACCAATATGATAATTGGCAAAAATATTTTTTTCTTAAACATAAAATCATCCTTTCTTAAAACTCATTACATATTGTAGAAAGCTTCTTCCACTCTATATACATACCCTCTAAGAGATGATTTAATCTACTAGTATATAATCAGTCATCTTAGTTTCTTCCCATAGGGTTCCCTTGGGAGAGACATTTGAAAACAATGTGATATTGTCATCCTGATCAATTATAATCTTAAATTCATAATTTGACACTTTAGGCTCCAAATACTCTTCATAGAGTATTTTATAATGTTTGTGGCCACTGTCCTTTAATTCCTTGATATATTCCACTGTATCAGGGTCCTTATCAAAGTTTTTATGGATCATCTTATAGAAGAAAGTAGCTTCTGTATTTCCATCCACCTGTCTTTCCTGGTAATTAGAAATTTGAAAATCTAAGAGTTCATAGTACTTGGAATAAGCAGCTATGGATTCTTCTTTCATATACTGGCTTATCCTATCGTATACTGGACCTTGACTTGTTTCTTGATTGTAAATACTAACTGTCCTATTAGGCTCATCCCATACAACTTCTTTCTCGTATATTTGAGATATCTCCCTAAGTGGTACATAAGTAATGTCCCTATAAATTAAATTGCTAACTTCTTGCTTCTCCCCATTGATAAATATCTTTACTGAATCAAAAACCACATTAATGGAAGCTTTGAGCGGTGCTCCAAGGGCTGTGCTCATTAAAAGGCTGGTAAGAATTATCCCCAGGATAAATCCCCTTATAGTTGCTTTTCTTGTTTTTTTCACCTTAACTCCTCCTATCATAGAAAGTTTAGCTAAGTAATAGTGGACTGGAATATAAATAATTAATTATAGCTGATCTTTTGCAAATATCTTTAATAACAAGCTAATTAAAGAATAGAAAAATAAAACTACTCCAATAAGAGCTAGGAAAGCATCAAATCTATATAATATACGGGTTATATCCATGATTAAATCATTCATGATTAAATCCTTATTATATAAAAAAGGTGCCACCAAAGAACTTGTAGATATGAGGGAACTTTCACCAACCCTAAACATCATAAGAATAAAGCTTATGATCAATAAATAAAAATTGTCCTTCTTGTTCATATTATAACCTCCCTAAGATATAGATACCCTTATTAGAAGAATACTATAACCAAAAGTAGATAATTCTGTTATAATAAAATTATAATAGTTAGATAAGAGCATTTAAATTAGGGGAGGAGATAGAGATGAAAAATGTAAAATTATTAGTCCTACTTCTTATTATAATTTTAATGACTGGATGTAAGAAGGAAGAAATTAGCATAAAGGATGAGGTTCTAAGGGAACAAGAGAAAAGGGATATGAAGATAAGTGCTGATTTAATAGATTTTGAGGACTTTCAACTAGTAGAGGATCTAGAATGGCTAATCCCCTTAGAATCCTATGGAGAGGAAGTTGAAGATAAAAGTCTTATTAGAGAAGAAGAGTTTCTCCAACTCCAGAAAGAGCTTTTAAAAAGAATGGATAAGGACCTAAATATAGAGCATATGCATATGATCCACAGTGATAATGATTTTTTGATTTTTTGGAATAGTAAACTGGGAAAGATCTATCTTTATGATGATGAGAAACATTCCCTGCAGTTCTTACTGGATACAGCTATTCCCAATAAGAGGATAGAAGAAGCTGGGCCTCCTAGTCTATTCTTTTATGAGGATTTTCTCTTAAGATATAATAGCAATGAGGAAAGGGTCTACTTCATAGGAGAGGAAGAACTTCTTGCCTTTGACCATGAGGGGGGACAGGTCTTAAATATAGACTTAGGGCATGGTTTTATTATAGACCGTCTATTAAAAGATTTTGCAGTATTTATCAAAGAAGGGAAGACCTATCTATATTCCCATGACAAGGAGTCCATTAGCCATGTCTTCAATAGAGATATAATTGACTATTATAAGTCCTATATAATATTTCAGGAAGCGAGTAAGATATATGTTCTAGACCCCTATAATAATAAGATTTACTTTCATGAGGAAGAGGATATAGCTGAGATGAAGACAATGGTATTTATAGGAACTGACAAAATATACTTTATTGACGAGGAAGATATAGACTCAGGACCTAGAAGCTATAGGATCAAGCTACCAGAGATATAAAAGTTGCAATGAAAAGAGAGCACAACTTTATGACGCAAGCTCTAACACAATATAAAGGACGTGACATAATTTATGAATCAAAAACTTTGGACTAAGAACTTTAGCATTATTACTATAGGAACCATTATATCTATGATGGGAAATGCTGTTAGTAATTTTGCCCTAGGCTTAGTTGTCTTTAACAACACCAATTCAACCCTGCTTTATTCACTTTTTATTATCTTAAACACCATACCCAAGGTAATCGTACCAATGATTGCAGGGCCCTTTGTAGATAGCAGGTCTAGGAAGAATATTATAGTCAATATAGACACTATCTATGGATTCTTATTTTTAATTTTTTCCTACATAACCTATATTGACTTCTTTAATTATGGGTTTTACATATTTCTTGGAATAATACTAGGATCCCTAGATAGCTTTTATCATGTAGCCTATGAAAGTCTTTATCCAGAGTTTATTAGTGAGGGGAATTTTTCCAAGGCCTATTCCATAAGTTCCCTTATTTATCCTATAGCCAATACCATTATGATTCCTATAGCTGGTTTTGCCTATGAGATAATAGGTATAACCCCCCTATTTGTATTTAACTCTGTAACTTTTTTCATTACCCAAGCTATAGAACGCCTTATTGATGCAGATGAAGTCCATCTAAAGATAAGGGATAAGAAACTTGGAGGAAGAAGAAGGGCCTATTGGGATGATTTAAAGGAAGGTATAGCCTATATAAGGAATGAACCAGGCCTAATAGCTATAACTGCTTATTTCTTTATTTCCAACCTAACCTCCCAATCAACTTTTACCCTGCTCCTACCTTACTTTACCCTACTTGATATGGTTAGGGAGTATTCTATACTTATGTCTATTTCAACCTTTGGCCGTATTATAGGAGGTCTCTTGCACTATAGGTTTAGGTATCCTGCCAAGCAAAAATTCAATATAGCCCTCTTTGTATATGTGGCCATATCCTTTTTAGAAGGAACTATGTTGCTTACAGTTTATCCTCTAATGGCTATTATGAATTTCCTTATAGGTATCTTGGGAGTCACATCCTTTAATATAAGGATATCAGGAACTCAGAACTATATCTCCCCAGACAAGAGGGGTAGATTTAATGGTATGTTTATGATGATAACCATGCTAGGCTCAGTAATAGGGCAGTTTTTCTCAGGACTCTTAGGAGATATATATCCTATACCCTACGTAATAGCAGGCTTTATGGTAATCAACGTAATTGGTGCCTTTGGAATTATGCTTAGGAATAAGGGCCATGTAGAAAAGATCTACAATCAAAATATATAGGAGGAGTTTTTAAATGCTGCAAATTATATTTACTATCCTTGCTCTCTACTTGATAGGAAGGACTATATGGATGGGCTTTAAAAATAAAAAATAAGGGGATTTTATATGCTTTGGATATATGGACTTATTGTATTATTGATCATAGTAGTTTCGCTATTTTACAGATATAAGGGCATAGAGCTTGTAAGGGTTTTTGGATTTGACTTGATAAAGCTATTATTCTTAAGCCTCATTTTAATCCTTCTTCTAGGAGAAGAAGTCCTGCCTATGCCGGGCTACTACATAAAGGCTAGGAAGGAGACAAGTCTAAATCAGATTTTAGAGGAGGAAACTTTAAAGGCAGGGATAGAATTTGAAGGGGAGAGCTTTAAGATTTTAGATAGCTATGGCATGCACTTTAATCACCTCTTTCTTGCTAGCTATGAGCTAGAGGGGGAAGAGGAGGTTCGCTTCTATCACTTTAAAAAGAACATTCTAGGTAATATGAAGCCGGAGAGCTTTATAGAGGATTATCATATAATCAAAAGATCCAGTGAAGAGGATAATTATTTCAACTCCTATGTCCCAGATGGACTATTCGGTGGCTACCTGGTAACTGCAGGCTATGGAGATGAAGACTCAGAACCTAGGTCTTATGGCCTTGGCAAGTACAGAATTACAAAAACACCTGAAGAAGGCTATTTTTTGTGGGTAGAGATGGCAGTTGATAATTTACTGAAAATCCTCATTCTCTCCCTTATATTTATTCTTGTCCTTATCTATGAAAGAAAAAATAAGAGGACTAGGAGTTTTTATAAGAAATGGAATAGGGATGATGGAATTGTTGAAATTAATTAGAGGAGGGATAAGGTGGCAGAAATCAAGACCATTGAATTTAAGGATAATAAGCTTTACTTAATTGATCAGAGAAAACTACCTAACTCATATGAAATATTCACCTGTAAAGATTATAGGGATGTGGACTTTGCTATTCATGACATGGTGGTAAGGGGGGCTCCTGCCATAGGAGCAACAGCTGCCTATGGTGTGGTCCTAGCAGCTAGAGAGTTTTTAGACCTGGAAAAAGATGAGTTTTTCAGGGAAATGGATAGGGCTCTAGATCAGTTAAATAAGTCTAGGCCTACTGCTGTAAATTTAATGTGGGCTATAAAGAAGATGAGAGATTTAATAGAGGAGAAAAAAAGCTTAAGCTTAGAGGAAATTTACTTAGAGATTAAAAAGCTAGGGGACCAAATCTACCATGAGGACATAGAAATCAACAAGGCCATGGCCAAGCAGGGCAACCAGATTGTAAAGAAGGGTGACACTATACTTACCCATTGTAATACAGGAGCCTTGGCTACTGTAGGCTATGGGACTGCCCTGGGAGTGGTGAGAGAGGCTCATTATAGTGGCAAGGATATATTTGTCTATGCAGATGAAACCAGGCCAAGACTCCAAGGAGCTAAGCTAACTGCCTGGGAATTAGTTAAGGAAGGTATTCCTGCCAAGCTTATAGCAGATAGTGTAGCTGCTACCCTAATAAGGGATGGTAAGATAGACCTAATCCTAATTGGAGCAGACAGGGTGGCAAACAATGGAGATGCGGCAAATAAGATTGGAAGTTTTATGCTGTCTGTAGTTGCCAAGGCTTATAAGG
>CAZGQG010000031.1:0-15083 GCA_964527205.1 uncultured Tissierellaceae bacterium
TATTTTTCTACACATTTTTGGCATATACATGCTTTTCCTTTTTTATCCTCTGGAACTTTGTTTATTAAGTCCTTTGGTATAGATACCTTATTACACCAACAGTCCTTGCTTCCACTTTTACAATGATTGTCTTCTCCGCATAGGGGGCATATCTTTTCTTCTTCTCTTAAAGTCATCCCAAGCACTCCTCCTCTATAGTTTAAATCTATTTCATCTCTATATAAATATATATAGGGCAACTAAAATAGCTAAACTAAGCATCATTATTCCAATATCAGCACTCACACCTACTAGGTCCAAGCCTAATATATTGGAAGTCTTTGATCTGTCAAAGTTTTCTAATCCTCCATTTAAATTGGAGCCTGTCTTTCTTACTAGTTTTTGCAAGTTCCCTTCTAAGTTACGGAAGAAGCTTAAGATTCTTTCCCATAGACCGAATATCTTTTCTGAACCTAATTTTCCTAAACCTTCTATGGTCAGCCAACTAGGTAATTCTATATGGAAGGCTCCACTCTTTAAGCCTGCCCAACAAACCAGGGCTCCCAGGCCTAGGGTTATTATCATATCTATTATATCTCTAAAGCCCCAGAAATAAAGTCCTTCTAAGCTTGCTGAAATATCTAACATGCCTAGCCCCCTTACTGCTGGTACTATTGCACTGTCTAGTAGGAGATGTGGTCTTATTCCTATTACTAACATTACTATGGATATTAGGGCCATAGGTATTTGCAACTTATAGGACCCCCCATCACTTATTTCCAATTCAGTCTTTTTACCTAAAAACATGAGATAGAATAATTTACTAAAGGATGCTGCTGTCCCCACTCCTACCACTAGGAATAGTCTTTCTATCCATACTAACCAGCCCCCAGCTTCCGCTGCTTGGCTGATACCATGATGTAGGATTGATTTACTTGCGTATCCATTAAGTCCTGGAGCACCGGTAATACCTAAGACTGCTATTAGCATAAGTAGGGCTGTTATAGGAAATCTCTTCCATAGGCCCCCTAATTTATATAGGTCTGTTTCTCCTGTATGCATGTAGATTACTCCAACCCCTAGGAATAGGGATACCTTAAAGAGTGCGTGGTTTATAATATGGTAGATTGCACCAGAAAGTCCAAATCCTCCCTGGGATCCTAGATAAAGTCCAACTCCCAGTCCCAGTATAATATAACCCATTTGACTGATACTATGATAGGCTAATAATTTCTTTGCATTGCTTTGTATTAGAGCTGATAGTACACCTAGGAGCATGGTTGCAGTTCCTAGGATAATTATTGCTGAACCTAGCATGCTTAAATTACCAGCAAGCTTTACACCCCAACCTGCCATTTCCCCTACTCTTATTAGTCCATAAGCTCCAACCTTTATTATAAGTCCAGATAAAAGTGCACTTCCCGGTGTTGGTGCTACTGAATGGGCATAGGGTAGCCATAGGTGAAGGGGTACCATACCTGCCTTGATCCCAAAACCTATGACAAGCACTATAATACTCCATGTAAAAATCTTAGGATCTGTTGGTATTACCATGCCTGATCCTATAAGTGGCAAGCTTTCTGTAGCTGAAGCCATAAGGGCTATACCAAGAGCTACTAGGAGTCCACCAACTATACTAAAGAATAAATAAAAATATCCTGCCTTAATTGAACCCTTATCCCATCTATGTATAACCCAAAAATAAGAAGCTATGGTCATTAATTCAAAGAAAAGTAGCATTGTCAGTAAATTAGCTGCCAAGAATATTCCAAGAACTGCAAACAAGCTAATCAGTGTAGCTAATTGAAACATAAAGGACTTGCCCTCATATTCCATATATTTAGGTGAATATATGGAAACTAGCATCCATAGAAAAGATGCCAGGATGACAAATATAGCTGAAAGTGAATCTGCTTGGAAACTCATTACAAAGGGTCCTATCATTGGTATTTGAAATTTAAGTGGCATGCCTACAAAGACGTCCTTCAAACCCCATACTGCCAGTAGAAATACAAGCAGGCTGGAGATAAAAGCTGTCATTGATAGCTTATTTTTTGTAATTAAGACTACTAAGGCTCCTATTAATGGAATAGCCATAAGCATTACAAGTAACATAAGAAAACATCTCCTTTTCTAAAAAAACGAATTGACAACCGCTTCAACTCCTGTCCAAACAAGTCCTGGCCAGAATCCAACTATTAATGATACTAGGGAAAGAGTCAGGGTTGTTAGGAGCATTGTATTAAGCCTAGCTCCATGTTCTAAAGTTTTTTCAGCTCTTTCTCCCCTAAAGGAGTCTACAATAACTGGTACAAAACATGCTGCATTTATTACACCACTTAGGACTAGTACAAGAGCCATAGGCCATATTCCGCCCTCTATGCTGCCCTTCATTAAATAATATTTACCCCAAAAGGTATTTAAGGGTAGCATTCCAATCATACCTAGGGTAGCTATACTAAAGGCTATCATTGTCTTTGGTAGTAGCCAGCCCACTCCTCTTAATTCACTAACCTTGGTCTTTCCTGTCTGTTCAGATATGATTCCTGCACAAAAGAAAAAGCTAACCTTCAGGGTTGAATAACTGATCATATGCATTATTGCCCCAGCCAAACCCCAGGGTTGCAAGCTAAAGACCCCAACCAATATGTATGACAGGTGACTTATAGTCTGGTAGGCTAGTCTACGCTTTAATACGTCTTGCCTCAGGGCAAGTATTACACCCATAAGGATGGTAAATCCAATAAGCCAAGGCATAAATTTACTTAAGGCCAATTCTCCTACAAGCTCATGGCCAAATACAGAAAATACAACTCTTACTATTCCGTAGGCACCTGAGAAAACTACTGCTACAGCATGAAGCAAGGCACTTACTGGAGTTGGTGCTGCCATAGCTCCTGGAAGCCATCTGTGAAGGGGCATTATAGCTGCCTTGACTCCAAAACCTCCAACAAATAGGGCCAGTAGCCAGTTAAGTTTAGTTCCAGTCATTCCTGCTAGGATAGGAATCCCTGTAAAGTCAAGGCTTCCTGCCCAGGAATATGTGACTATCATGGCTATAAGTATTGCTCCAGCCCCTGATAGACTGTAAAGTATATATTTATTACCTGCCTTCATAGCCTCTGGACTTCTATCGTGAATCACTAGAGGATAGGTAGCAAAGGTTAATAATTCATAAAATAAATAAAGAGTTACAAGATTGCCTGAAAAAGCTACTCCTATTGTTACACTAAGTGCTAGAAGCAAAAATGTATAATAAGTTCTTTGATTGGATTTTCCTTCCATATAACCAAAGGAGTATAGACCTGCAAATACCCAAAGATTAGATGCAATAAGAGCAAAGACTGCACCCAGTGGATCTGGATCCAGGCTCCAAGGAAATCCTGCAAATTCTCCTGCCAGTCTTACACTTTCCCCTGCAAAAACTAAAAGAGCAGTTCTCCAAGTGAAAAAGGCAGCTAATAGAGAAAATATTAGTACTGTGATATTTCGAATACGGTTTTTATCCTGGGGAATCATAGCTACTATGATAGCCCCTATTATTCCACTTGCTAATGCTAAAACAAGATTATTCATCTCTTCGATTTCCCCTCCTTTAATGGATCATTAATATTTCTGAAGCAGCTCTTCCTGCTAGTTCTAAAACAGATCCTGGTAATATTCCCAGGACAACTATAGCCACTGCTAGGATTATTAGGGCTACTTTTTGTGCTAGGGCTGGATCTTCCATTTTTTCATCATTTCCCTTTTCAAAGTAGGCTATTCTAATGATTGGAAGTAAGTAAGCTGCACATAAAACACTTCCTAGAATAATTACCAGGGCTGCTAGAATATTTCCAGATTCCAATCCTCCAAGTAATAGATACCACTTGCCTACAAAACCTGAAAGCAATGGTATGCCTATAAGACTTAGACTAGCTATGGTAAAGACTCCCATGGTTACTGGCATCTTTCTTCCTATACCAGCCATGTCCTTTATCTTTGTCTTTCCACTTGCAGCTATCATAGATCCTGATGCTAGGAATAGTGAGGCCTTAACAACTGCGTGACTTGCCATGTAAAATAGCATGCCCTTTAGGCCTAACTGGTTCATAAGTCCTAGCCCTAGGAAGAGATATCCTATTTGGGCTACTGTGGAATAAGCCAATCTTCTTTTTAATTCTTCCTGGGAAAGGGCAAACAAGGATCCTATAATAATTGCCAGCATTCCCATTAAGACCAAGACCTTGTCCATATTAAACTGAATCATTAGGTCCTGACCAAATACATTGTACATAAATTTCATAAAGCATATTATATAACCCTTAACAGCAAGTCCTGATAAGATTGCACTTGCTGGAGTTGGTGCATTTGAATGGGCATCTGGTAGCCATATATGTAGGGGGAATAGTGCTGATTTTACTCCAAATCCTATTAATATAAAAGACATAGCTAGCCATACTGCATTTGGACTGTTTTGCCATACCTGAGCCATTTCTATGTTGGCAAAGCCCATATTTAAGTATCCAGTTAGGATAAATATGTAGCCTATTCCTCCAAGTATAAAGGCAGAACCTAGGGTTGCCAGTATTAGATACTTAAAGGCCGCCTCCGATGCTCTAGGATGATTTCTAATACTTACCAGGGCGCAACAGCTTATGGTTGACACCTCTACTAGTACATAGATATTAAAGAGGTCATTGGTAAGGGCCATTCCTGCCAGGGCTCCACCAAGTAAGAGTAGGAATACATAAAATCTAGTAGCCCTTTCCCTGCTGCCCACTTCTTCTATTAGATTGTCCTTGGCAAAGATTGCCACGGGAAGACTAACTCCTGTTATTACAAGGAGGAAAAAAGCTGACAAGCTAGTTATCTTAAGTTCTATACCCCAGGGAGCTTCCCAGCCTCCCATACTGTATATAATAGGTAGTCCCTTTTGAACAAGAACTATGGATGCTAGATAAGCTGCTCCTAGGAACCATATGGTTTCTATAGATATGACCAGACCTTCTACTAATTTTAAACGACGAGCAAATAATGGCAGTATAAAAGCTAGTACTAAGGGTAGGATAATAACATAAACCGGTAAATTACTTGCTAATGATGACATCACTTACTCTCCACCTCATTTCTCATTTCTACTATTTTTTTAGCATCCACTGTTCCGTAGGAATCATAGAGTCTAAGTATAAGAGCTAGTGCAAAGGCAGTAACACTTACACTTACAACAATTCCCGTTAACATTAGGGCAGAGGGCAAGGGATTTATGTAAACAGCCTGTACATTTCCAGTCTCCATTGCTGGCACAGCTGCATCTCTTATATAGCCACCGCCTATAAACATTATAAAAATAGAACTTTCCATTATATTAATTCCAATTAGTTTTTTAAATAAATTTGATTTATTAATTACCATAAGGGCTCCTATCATAAATAAAAGAACCGCTATTGTATATGGATAGTTTATTACTAGTTTTTCTAACAACATTTTCACGATTCTTCCCCCCTCATTGTAAAGAATAAAGTGATTATAGTTCCTGCTACCCTAATACCAACTGCAAGGCCAAGAAGGGCTATAAGTCCTCCAGAAGACAAGCTTCCCGGTGTGCCTATATTGATTCCCGCTGCTTGGTTGGCTAGGAAGGGTCCACCTTTAAATATTCCTATCATTCCTATAAATACATAGATGAGTGTTCCGTAGCTCTCCACCCAATTAAGTACCTTCTTTGAGATTTTAGCCTTGCCCCTCTCCTTACCATATATGGTGGAATAGACAATAAAGGCAAGTCCTAAAATGATTCCTCCTGCAAAGGAGCCCCCTGCAGAGGATGAACCATGAAATATTACATAGAATCCATAGATACTCATAAAGGGAACAAGTATAGCAACTATTTTCTTAAAAATAAAATCTCTCATTCCCTATCTTCCTCCTTTTTGAAGGGTCTCAGGGTAACAATAACAGCAGATGTAGCTGTAAAGAGGACTATGGTCTCAAACATTGTGTCATAGGCCCTATAGTCAAAGACTATACTTGTTACCATATTTAAAACTCCTGTATCCTTTAAGGATTCATTTATGTAACGATCTGAAACTTGGTTGTGAAGAGGATTCTCTTCCATTCCGTAGGGAGGAAGTTCTGATACAGCAACCAACATGCCTGAAACTGCCAAGCCTATAATAATTACTACTAGGATATTCTTTATGGCCTTCTTCATTCTTCCTCCTCCTTCCTATTGGTACGAAATATAACTATCATCATTAAAATAGTCATGCAAATTCCTGCTGCCGCTTCTGTAATTGCAAGGTCTGGAGTATTCATCTGTGTCCAGATCAAGGCCATTATCAGGGTATAGGCACCATAGACTATAACTCCGTGCAATAAATCCTTAATAAAATATATAGCCAGTGAGGCTACTAAAAGCACTAGAAGAAGCACCATTATCCAATAATCAACTGCTACAAAACCCATAGTATTACTCCTTTCCCATATCTGTTTCATTTATAGTTTCTACTCCATACATTACTGCTGCCTTGGCTATTAGGTGGGTCATAGTAGGATTTATAATCCAAAAAAAGATTAATATAAATATAAGCTTTACCCGTAAAATCCAACTAGGGCTAATAAGAAGAAGTCCTATCCCCATAAGTCCTACACCTAGGGTGTCCCCAATACCTACTGCATGCATACGGGTATAGGGATCTGGAAACTTAAATAATCCTAGGGTTCCAATAGCAAAGGCTATTAGGGATCCTATAAAAAAAATAGTAGCTATTATTTTAATCATTCTCAGACACTTCCTCTCCCTCATTATGTAAGTCAAGCAATCTAGGCATCTTGAACTCCCAAACACTTGGAGTCAGTACTTTTATTATCCATAGTCCTCCTGCAAATCCAAATAGCATAAATACAAAAGCTATATCTATAAAACCATATTCCCCTCTGTAAAAGGCCAGTAATAAAATAATCATACTTATCATACTGGTGATAGAGTTTATTGCTATAAACCTATCTATTACACTAGGTCCTATTATTGCTCTTACTAGCACTAATAGAATCAGAATCATGAATCCTACCATTATCCATAGCATGGGCTTTCCTCCTCTGTACCATATTCTCTAAATCTCTTATCTCATTGATAATTCTCCAATAATATAAATCCATTGCCGTATCTCTTGTAAGGGCATGGACTGTAAATATGTTGTTTTCAGGATCCAAGTCCACAGTGATTGTTCCTGGAGTAATGGTTATACATGTAGCTAGAAAAACCCTTCCCCAGTCAGTTTTCATACGGGGCTCAAGCTCTATAAAAAGGGAGCCACCCTGTAGGTTTGATGTTAGCATTATCTTAATAACATTTATATTAGACTGAATAACATATCCTATTAAGATAAATATACAGCGTAGAAACATCAGTACCTCTCTAGGAGACATAAGATTTGGTAATTTGGCATTGAAATCTTTCCAAAACCAAACCGTAAAGGCTGAAAGTATAATTCCAACAATGATATGCTGCAAATTCATTGAACCTGATATAACCAACCAAAAAACAAATAAAAATCCAAATGATGCAAATGATCTCTTGTCCACAATAAACCTCCTTTATTATTCTTACAAACACAAAAAAGCGTAGGCAGAATTTAATCAAAATACCTTACGCTTGAAACACTCCTACGAGGTTAGCTGGCGGGTTCGGACATTCAAGTTGCCCTACCAAAGATAGGATTCACCCCTAATAACTGGTTCCCCCATTTCCCTAAAGGAATTTGGAGATCTAATATGACCCTATTTAATTAGAGCTCTTAAAATAAATCTTTAAATATATGTAACATCTATAATTATATCATAAGATTCTGTAAAATCAATATTCAAGCATAGGCTAGAAATAATATTTTGATTAGAATATTTTATCCCAATAGGGTAAAATATGTATAAGCAAGATATTATAGGAGGAATTTAAATGAAAATAATAATACTAGATGGATACACCTTAAATCCTGGGGATCTTAAATGGGATGAGCTTCAGGTCTTAGGAGACTTGGAAATATACCATAGAACTCCTGTGGATAAGGTTGTCCAGAGGATTGGAGATGCTAAGATTGTATTTACCAATAAGACTCCCATTAGCAAGGAAACCATGGACCTATGTCCAAATCTTGAATATATAGGAGTCCTAGCCACTGGATATGATGTGGTGGACCTGGAGGCTGCAAATAAGAAGTCCATCCATGTTTCCAACATACCCAGCTACGGAACTAATGCAGTAGCCCAATTTACTGTAGCTCTTTTATTAGAGCTTTGCCATCATGTTGGATCTCATTCTCAGGCAGTTCAGGATGGAGAATGGACTGATAATCCTGATTGGAGCTTTTGGAAGCATCCACTTATTGAATTAGATGGAAAGACTATAGGTATTATTGGCTTTGGAAGGATTGGCCAAAGAACAGGGGAAATATGCCAGGCTATGGGGATGAAGGTCTTAGCCCATAGTAATAGGAAGAGAAAAGAACTTGAAACAGACACTTTAAGATATGTAGAGCTAGATGAACTTTTAGCTAAGTCTGATGTTATATCCCTTCACTCTCCTCTTACAGAGGATACAGAGGGAATAATAAACAAGGAGACTATAGCCAAGATGAAGGATGGAGTGATGATAATAAATACTGCCAGGGGAGGCTTAATAGTAGAAGAGGATCTTGCACAGGCTTTAAATAGTGGTAAGGTCGCTGGTTCTGCCTCTGATGTTGTATCCACTGAGCCTATTGAGATGGATAATCCTCTCATTCTTGCAAAAAATGCTCTGATTACCCCACATATTGCCTGGGCTCCAAGGGAGAGCAGGGCTAGGATTATGGCTATGGCGGCGGATAATTTGGATTCCTATTTAAGGGGAAATCCAAAGAATATAGTTAATAATCCCTTATCTTAATTTAATGGAGGTTAAAATATGAAGGATAATTTGGTAATTTTACTAGCTCCTGATTCTTTTAAGGAAAGTATGACAGCTAAGGAAGTTTGTATGGCCATGGAGAAGGGCATTAAAAAAGCAAATCCTAATATAAAATGTATCCATGCCCCCATGGCTGATGGCGGGGAGGGAAGCATGGAGGCACTGGTCCATTCTAGAGATGGAGTAATCTATGATATGGAGGTAAGTGGACCTCTTGGAAATAAGATAAGAGCAAGTTATGGTATTTTGGACAAGGGAAAGACAGCTATAGTAGAAATGGCTAGGGCCAGTGGTATAGACCTGGTTCCAAGAGATAGGAGAAACCCTCTTATCACCACCACTTACGGAACAGGAGAATTGATCCGAGCTTCTTTGGACCATGGCATTGATAAGCTCTTAATCGGTATAGGGGGAAGTGCTACCAATGATGGTGGCTTGGGTGCTATCCAGGCCCTAGGTGGAAGGTTTTTAGATAAGAATAAGAAGGAATTAGGCTTTGGAGGAGGAGAATTAAGTAAACTAGATTCCATAGACCTATCAGGTCTTGACCCAAGGCTTAAAAGAGTTTCCATAGATATTGCTTCAGATGTAAATAATCCCCTCTGTGGACAAGATGGGGCTTCCTATGTATTTGGTCCACAGAAGGGTGCCAGCCATGAAATGGTTGAAGTATTGGATTCCAATCTCTTCCATTATGCCGGTGTGATAAAAAAAGAATTAGCCCTAGATATATTAAATCTTCCCGGCGCTGGTGCTGCAGGGGGTTTAGGTGCTGCCTTACTGGCTTTTTTAGGTGGCAATATGAGAAGGGGAGTTGATCTGGTCATAGAGTATTCAGGCCTAGAGGAAAAACTCCCCCTTGTGGACATGGTGTGGACAGGTGAGGGCTCCATAGATTCTCAGACTCAGTTTGGCAAAACCCCCTTAGGGGTTGGGGGGATAGCTAAAAAATATGAGAAGCCGGTCTTGGCCTTTGCGGGCAAACTTGGCTCTGATATAGAGCCCCTTTATCAAATGGGTATAGATGCCTTCTTTAGCATAAACCAAGCTCCTTCTAGTCTGGAAGAAGCCCTAATAAAGGGTCCAGAAAACATGGCCCTTACAGCTGAAAATATTATTAGATTGATCCAATTAGGAAATCATAGCTATAATATTAAATAATCTTACTAAATCCTAATTAAATCTTATAAACAATTTATTTTATTAGATTTAAACAATAATAATCTTGGCTTATATGTATAGATTTATATAATAGCAAAACAGGGCCTGTAATTTTTCAATTACAGGCCCTGTTCTATGCTTATATTTTATTTACTTATCTAACCTTAGACTTTAAAACATCATAGCCTAATCTGCTAATTGAAGATTCTATTTCTTCTATAGATGTCTTTGATTCATCAAAATCAAATCTTACCTTGCTAGTTGAAAATGAAATTTTTGTTGTGTCTTGGTCTATAGCATCTATTCCCTTAAGGGCACCTTCAATCTTTTGAGTACATGATGGACATGTTAAAGTTTCTAATTGTAATGTTGCTTTTTTCATATTATATCTCCTCTCAAATTTTTTATTTTTATCTCTTCTTAATTATATTACCCTATTTATCTTACATAAAATCTTTTTTCTATCTTAACCTATATCTTAATAGTCTCATTCCATTTAGGATTACTACCAATATACTGGCCTCATGTACCAACATACCTACTGACATGCTGACCCATTCACTAAATAATACTCCAGCTAACAAAACTAATACTACTCCAAGGGCTATTACAACGTTTTGTCTCATATTGCTAGCAGTAGCCTTTGTAAGTCCTAGGGCATGGGGCAATCTACTGAAATCTGAATTCATTAGTACAACATCTGAAGTCTCAATAGCTACATCTGTACCGCTACCCATTGCTATACCTATATTTGCCAAGGCTAGGGAAGGACTGTCATTTACACCGTCTCCTACAAAGGCAACTATTTGGCCCTGGTCTTCAATTAATTCTTTTATATAGGCAGACTTGTCCTCTGGCAGCATATTACCATGAACTTCTGTTAAACCAAGTTCCCTACCAACTACATCTACAGTACCCTGGTTGTCACCGGATAGCATAACTAGGTTTTTTACTCCTAATTTTCTTAGTCTCTCCAGGTCTTCTTTAACACCTGGTCTGATTTGGTCACGAACTCCCATTAAGACTTTTAACTTTCCATCAACTGATGTTATTACCAAGGAATTACCTCGTTTTTCAAAGTCTTCTATATCTTTTTTAGCTTGTCCTTCTATTAATACATTTTCACTTTCCATTAGGGCAACATTCCCTACAGCTAGTCTTCGTCCATTTACATCAGCTATAATTCCTCCACCCTTTACAACCTCAGTATTTTCTACTGGCCAGAAAGTCGTGTCTCCAATCTCTGTAAGCACTGCCTTTGCAAGGGGATGATCTGATTCTCTCTCTATACTTGCAAGATAGCCTAATACTTCATCTATATTTTCACCATAATACTCTTTTTCTGCAACTGATGGATTACCAACAGTTAAGGTTCCTGTCTTATCAAATACCATAGTATCTAATCTACTAAAGTCACTTATTACTTCACTACCCTTTAAGAGTACTCCATGACGTGCACCATTTCCTATACCTGCAACATTGGATACTGGTACCCCTATTACCAAGGCACCTGGGCAACCTAGAACTAAGATTGTAATTGCAAGTTCAACATCTCTTGTCACCAACCAGATAATAAATGATAATACAAGTACTGCTGGGGTGTAGTATTTTGCAAATTTATCTATAAATCTTTCTGCTTCTGATTGAGCTTCTTCTACAAGCTCAATGATCTTTCCAAAGGTTGTATCTTCTCCAACCCTATCTGCAACAATTTGAATGGTACCATTGTCTAGAATGGTTCCTGCATATACTCCCAAACCTTTTTCCTTGCTCACTGGGATTGATTCCCCAGTTATACTGGCTTCATTTATACTACCCTCTCCTATTAAAACTGTACCATCAACTGGAACCTTAGCACCAGTCTTAACTAGGAGCACATCTCCTACATCTACATCATCTACATCAATTTCTTCGAATTCTCCATCTTCCATTAACTTTAAGGCGCTTTCTGGAGCCATATCTGTTAATTCCTTTATTGCTGAGCGAGTTTTGTTTAATGTTCTTTGCTCTAAATAGGCACCAAATAGGAAGAGGAAGGTAACTATTGCTGACTCTTCATAGTTTTGAATCAAAAATGCTCCTAAAACTGCAATTGTAACCAACAAATCTATACTTACAACCTTTACTCTCAGGGCTTGAAAAGCTTGGATTGCTATAGGTGCTAGGCCTATAACTGAAGCTATAATCAAGGACCAAGTAAATATTGTCATATTATTCATTGTCCACTTGCTTAAAAAAGCAAGGGCTATTAAAATACCACCAATTAAGGTAATCTGATTTTTACTTCTTAAAATATATCTTTGCATTTATTCCCTCCTCTATACTCTACATTATTATCTTTATTTATAGGACTCGTCTAATTGGGATAACATCTCATATACTGCTTCATAGCTTTCACATACATCACCAGGAACTGTATAGTCATCAGTTATCTTCCTTAGTTCTTCAAATTCATCCTTTAATTCTATTTTTTCTCTTTCTTCCACTTCTATCTTTTCTCTCATCTGATCAAAAATCCTCTTTACCTCATGGAATTCTGGATGTTCTTTTCCATGCACTCTTGCTACCACTGGTACATATAGGTCTAACTTCTTTATATTTTCATCTAATACTTCATTGAACTTCTTCATAATTTATCTTCTCCTTTTATTTTTTTATATTTTTTATTTCTTATCTAATACTATAATATCATCCAATCTATTATAAGTAATTGACCTAGGTCAAAATTTAAAAAGTTTTTTAAAAAAAGACCCCTAATTAAAGAGTTCTTTCCAATTAGTACTATTCTTATCTATTATATAGATCTTGTTTTAAGCTTTGATCTTATCTTCTTAGAGAGAATCTATTAATTCAAAGATTTCCTTGTTTTCTGGTATATCCTTCATAGAATGTCCAAAATGTACATATCTTAATATGCCTTCCTTATCTACTAACATCTGGGCTGGCATTCTTCCAAGCTTGAAAAGATTTACTTCCTGTCCATAAAGCTTTAAAACAGAATGTTCTGGGTCAGGAATACCATGGAAGCTAAGATTATTTTCTTTCCAATATTCTCCAAACTTCTTAGAATCTTCAGGACCAATTGCCACTATCTCTGTATCCTTTTCTATAAAACGATCATAGTCTTGATGCAACTGCATCATATGGGCTCTGCAAAATGGTCAAACAAAACCTCTATTTAAAACTACTAAGACATTCTTTTTCCCCTGGAAACTAGATAATTTGAACTTGTCCCCCTTGTAATCCGCCATTTCAAAATCCGGTGCCTTCTTATTTACTTCTACATTTGCCATAGGATCAATCCTCTCTTTATAAAGATTCTTAAATCTTTATTCATGATTATTTACATCTATAAGCTATCTTTACCCCAATCTAGCCTCTAATCTCTATTAATTACAATATTATTTTTCACTTCTCCTAAAACAAGTCTTAATATGATCATCTATGATTCCCACTGCTTGAAGATAGGAGTAGACAGTTACTGGGCCTAGGAATTTGAATCCCCTCTTCTTTAAATCCTTGCTAATCTTTTCAGAAAGCTTGGATTTGGAGGGCACTTCTTCAACCCTATCATAGTTATTTACTATTGGTTTCTTATCCACAAAGGACCATATATAGCTATTAAAGCTTTCAAATTCCCCTTGAATTTCCATAAATTTACCAGCATTATTTATAGCGGCTTCTATTTTACCTCTGTGTCTAATGATTCCAGGATCTTTAAGTAAGGCTTGAATCTTATCCTCCCCATAAAGAGCTACTTTCCTATAGTCAAAATCATCAAAGGCAAGCCTAAAGTTTTCCCTCTTCTTTAATATAGTCAGCCAACTAAGACCTGCCTGCATGGATTCTAATACTAGGAATTCAAAATGTATCTGATCATTATAAATAGGAAGTCCCCATTCATTGTCATGGTAGTCTATATAAATCTGATCTCCCTCACACCAATCACATCTCTTTTTATCAGGCATAAAATCCCTTCCTTTATATACTTATATAATAAGAAGAGATTGAATAGCAAAATATCAATCTCTTCTTTCCTATCTTATATTTAATTTCTCCTTAATTTATAATTTCTTGTATTCACAGGCAATTTTTGCTGCTAAATCCGCATTGTTATAAACCAAGTGAATGTTTGCTTCTAGAGAATCTCCCTTTGTTACATCCTTAACCTTGGATAAGAGGAAAGGTGTAGTATCCTTACCCTTGATTCCCTTCTCTCCTGCTTCATCAACAGCATCTTCTATAACCTTTGTAATGAAATCAGCATCCATAGAGTATTCTTCTGGTATTGGATTAGCAACAACAACTCCACCCTTAAGCTTTAAATCCCATTTTGTCTTTAGGGCTGCTGCTATTTCCTCAGGACTGTCTAGCCTATAGTCAACCTTGAATCCACTTTTTCTTGTGTAGAAAGCTGGTAGTTCTTCAGTTTCATATCCATAAACTGGGACTCCTTTAGTTTCTAGATATTCTAGGGTCAGGCCTATGTCTAATATGGACTTTGCTCCTGCACATATTACAGCTACATCTGTATTAGATAGTTCTTCTAGGTCTGCAGAAATATCCATTGTTGTTTCTGCGCCTCTGTGTACTCCACCTATACCACCTGTAGCAAAGACCCTTATACCTGCCATGTCTGCAATGATCATAGTAGAAGCTACAGTTGTGGCACCATCAAGTTTTTGTGAAATTATATAGGGCATATCTCTTCTTGATACCTTGGCAATTCCTGGAGCCTTGCCCATATAGTCAATTTCTTCCTCTGTTAGGCCTGCCTTTAAAACTCCTCCAATAATTCCAATTGTAGCTGGTACGGCTCCATTTTCCCTTATTATTTCCTCTACTCTAAGGGCAGTTTCTACATTCTTTGGATAGGGCATACCATGGGAAATTATTGTTGATTCTAAGGCTACTACTGGCTTGTTTGATTCTAATGCCTCTTTTACCTCTTGGCTCATTACTAAGTATTCTTTCATTTCTTATTCCTCCATATTTTTAATTATTTCTTTTACATTTT
>CAZGQG010000031.1:15183-20259 GCA_964527205.1 uncultured Tissierellaceae bacterium
ACATGGCTCATATCTATGCCTGATTGTTCTGATTCAACTATAATCTTATCTCCATGTATGTCCTCCCCCACCACTGTAAACATCTTAGTATGGTTTCCTAGTTTAACAAGGTTTTCAGCAATATTTCTTCCTACTCCCCCTATGGAAACATTTACCTGTCCTGGATTTGAATCTGATTTTCTTAAAGCTTCAAAGGGATAGCCGGCTATATCTATATTTGCACCACCAATTACAGATACATGATCTCTTTCATCTATCACATATCCTCTTCCCCTAATAATTCCTTTTTTGCTTAGGTTGGTAATATGTACTGCAACTGAAGATCTGGCTATATTTAACTGGTCTGCTATTTCCTGCTGTGAAACAAAGGGGTTGCTTTTAATAATCTCTAAAATTTCAAATTCTCTCTGAGTTATGATACTCACCTCTTTCATTTTATTTCCGATTCTCCAACTTATGTTTATATTATAAACTATAATTTAGAAAACCGCAATGGTTTTTATGTTTTTAATCTTTTATATTTTTCTTTCTTTGATCTTGTATTTTAGATATTTTTTTCTTTAAATTTGGATAAGCTCTTTCTAGACGCCTATGTACAAAATGTTTGTCTTCTAAGGCACTATAGTCCTGGCCTATTTTTTCTCCCGCCTCCACAACTGTGCTTACTCTATTATATATATTTTCACCAATTTCATCTGAATAGTCTTTTAATCTATCCGCCATTGATTCAAGTAACTTGAAGTGTCTATTCATCTCTAATATACCATTTAAAGTAACTAGAAAATCTGCTAAAAGATAGAGAAGGAACACAAGGAGTAGCAGGTCTCCTACTTTGTTTTGTAAAATTGATACAAATCTAAAGATAAAGGGATGTATGATATCTATGACAAATACTGCTCCCAGTCCCCAAAGTATAGAAAAGGACAGTGATATATATCCTTTTATATTAAAGGGCATATCACTATAATCCCACCATTTTTCATCAAATAGTTTTTCAAGTATAAAGCCTGTTATTAATTCTAAGGTGGATGTAAGTATAATTGAAGCTCCAAACAATAGAATTAGATTGTCAGATATTGGTCCTAAAAGATATAGCAAAATAATCATTCCAAAACCATATATAGGGCAGAGGGGACCATTTAAAAACCCTCTATTTATAAATACTCCCTTGGTTACTGTTTGAAAGGAGACTTCTACAGCCCAGCCTAAAAATGCATATAGGATAAAGAACCATAAATAAATTACTATTGAATGCTCCAAATTAATCACTCCTAGCAATAAGCATCACTCCTTATTATTTACCCTTATTATAAGACTTAAAGCATTAGGGCTTTAAAATATTTCTTCTTTTATAAAACAAAAATATAGATACATGCCTTCCTAGGAAAGTATGTATCTATATTTATCCATTCTTTATTATTCTTCTCCTTAAATAAAATCTTTCATTAACTTCTCAGCATCCATTGGATCTAATTCCCTATCTACTAGAGGATCCCCATTTTTTATAAAATCAAATGAATCTCCATAAGTAGAACTTTCCACCTTATATAAGACTCCTATTGGAATCTTATCTCCAAATTCCCTTGCTTTTTTATAGGCTTGATCATAGTCAGTCCTGTCATAACTATCATCTAGCTTGTACACCCTATCTTTATACCATTGGAAGGTATTTACCTTGTTCCAAACTACACAGGGTTGAAGTATATCTAAATGAGCATAGCCCTTAAATGTAATTGCCTGCTTCATCAGATCTACTAGATGGTCTATGTCTCCAGAGAATCCCCTTGCAACAAAGCCAGCACCTAGTGTAAGTGATAGGGCTAAGGGATCTAGGGGTTTACTTTTCACTCCATCAAATTGCAGAGTAGTAATTTGTCCCTCTGCTGTAGTTGGTGAACCCTGACCCTTTGTAAGTCCGTATATTTGATTGTTGTGGACAAAATGAGCTATGTCAACATTTCTTCTCACCGCATGCATAAAGTGATTTCCACCTTCTCCATAATTGTCCCCATCTCCAGATTCAACTATTACATTTAAATCTTTATTTGCTAATTTTATTGCTATAGCCGGAGGCATGGCCCTACCATGAAGACCATTAAAACCATTTACTCCTATATAATGAGGCATCTTTGCTGCCTGGCCTATTCCTGATGCAATAACAGCCTTATGTGGTGGTATTCCTAGTTCTTCTAAGGCCTGTTTTAGCGCAGTTCTTATCATAAAGTTTCCACATCCTGGACACCAGGATGGTTCATAAAGATTATATTCTTTTTGCATTACAATACCTCCTCTTTCAATCTTCTATAAATTTCCTCTCCAGAAAAGGCTCTACCATCGTACTTTAATATCTTATGACTTGCTTTTATTAGCATCTCTTCTCTTATTATGCTTTCCAATTGTCCTGTGGAGTTTTGTTCTACAGCAATTAGATTCTTAGCTTTTTTATGAGCTTTAGATAATTTTTCTGTAGGAAGTGGCCATATGTCTCCAAAAACTAGGGCACCAATTGATACTCCTTCTTCTTGAAGTTTTTCTACTGCTTCTTTTACAGCCCCATATAAGGATCCCCAAGCTACAATTAGATGTTCCCCTTCTTCCTCACCTATGGACCAAGGTTCTTGGACTTCTGCTTTAAGACCTTCAAATTTCTTAGCCCTCTTATCTACCATGTTTTTCCTAACTTCTGCAGATTCTGTTATGTTTCCATACTCATCATGTTCATCACTATCAACCAGGACTACTTGGTCTTCATGCTTTCCAGGTATTATCCTAGGTGATACCCCATCTTCTGTGTACTTATATCTTTTGTATCTTTCTCCTTCATTTAAAACTTCTTCACCAGAAATATATCTCTCTATGCTTATCTTTTCAAAGTCGAAGGGATCATAGGTTACCATTGAGTCTGATAAGCTCTGATCACTTAAGAGCATAACTGGGATTTGATATTTTTCAGCCAGGTTAAAGGCTCTGGCAGTCTGATAAAAAGCATCTTCTCCGTTTCTTAAAGCTATTACCATCTTTGGAAATTCTCCATGTCCCAGGTGAATCATAAATCTTAAATCAGCCTGTTCTGTTCTAGTAGGAAGTCCTGTTGCTGGTCCTGGTCTTTGAACATTTATCAAGACCACTGGGGTCTCTATAATGCCTGCCAAGCTCATTGCCTCTCCCATTAGGGCGACTCCTCCACCAGATGAGCCTGTCATGGCTCTAACTCCAGCATAGGATGCACCAAGGGCCATATTTAGGGCTGCCACCTCATCTTCTACCTGGTCTATAACTATGCCCATTTCCTCTGATTTAAGTGACATATAATTTAAAACTCCTGTTGAGGGAGTCATAGGATAACCACAGTAATACCTACATCCTGCAGCTATTGCTCCTAGAGCAACTGCATTGTTACCATTTATCAATATGGAATTATCTTCTCTTGTTTGTAAATTATGTTTGTTATCTACTAGATCATAGCCCTTATCCAAGGCCCTTAAATTCACTTCTGCTATTTTTTCATTAAATTCTGATTTAATGATATTTTGAGTTTGGTCCTTTGGAAGACCAAAATACTTTAATATAGCAGCTAAGCCTATAGTAGATGACACCCTTACATTTCCTAAATCTTTAGCTGTCTTTATAAGGGGTAGATGTATAAGATTCTTTTCCTTATGAAGTCCCTCATCTAGGAGAATCATCCCATCTTCCTTTAATCTTTCCTCATGTAAATCAATTGTTTCCTCGTTTAATGCAAATATGATATCAAGTTTTTCTGAATAAGTAGATATGGGCTTGTCTGAAAATCTAATTTGCATGAAATTGTGCCCACCTCTTACCCTTGACATATAATCACTATGGGTAAATATGTGAAAACCCAATCTCTTCAGTGACTTTTCTAAAATATTGGCAAAGGTATCCATACCCTGTCCTGCTGCTCCACCGACTAATATAGTAAAATCCATCTGTATCAAAACCTCCTTTTAAAATTGTCCTTTAAAACACAACTAATACCCTTATACCCTATTAATGTGTTTATAAATCAAATCCAATCCCTTGTCTAGCTTTCTATCCACTCCCCAGAGCTTTAAGGATCTATTCTTCTCCATACAGGATCTCTAGTTTCTATTATAAAACTTCTATTCCTCCTATTAGTACCTTGGATTCTATTCCCTGCTTTTTCAAAAAGCTTGATACATAGTTTGACCTTATACCACTTGGACATATACTTAAAATATTTTCCTTACCCCTTAACTCCTCATATCTTTCACTAATTTCTTCCATAGGTATTATAATGCCCTTTTCAAATCTATCCTCTTCCTCTGCTTCACTTTCTTTTCTAACATCTAGGATAAAATATTCATCCTTGTTTTCTAAATACTCTTCCCTGGATACTGTTTCTATAGAGCTTGTTTCTTTTTTTGCTCCTATCCAGCTTGCTATACCACCAGCTAGAAGGCTTATCCCACCTGTATAGCCTATTCTTCTTAGGTCCATATAAATTTTATCTAGATCCCTATTTGAATCAACCACTAGACAAAGATCTTTTTCCCTTTCCACAGTCCAGTTTATAAAGCTGGCTAGGCTTTCCCTATCTATATAAATAGAGCCTGGTATATGAGCCTGGTTAAATGCATGTTGGCTTCTTATGTCAACTATGGTCTCATTTTCTCCCTCTAGCTCATCTAGGGTTTTTATATTTACATGAGGGTTAGCATCTATTGAGTCTATGCCCTTTAAATTCATCTCTTCCATATATTCGAAATAATCAGGCTTATACATGATCTTGGAATTATTTTTTATAAAGTCTTCCTCATCCTTATATTGTAGGTCCGGATTGTGCTTTCTCTCATATCCCAGAGTTGTATAGGGTCTCTCCTCTGTATTCTCTCCACAGGCAGATCCTGGACCATGGGCAGGAAGCATTATTACATCATCCCCAAGAGGCAGTAATTTATTAAATATGCTATCATACATCATCTTAGCCATGTCTTCTATCTTGTCTTCTCCATAAAAATCCATTCTTCCTATGCTTCCATAAAAACAGGTATCTCCTACAAATACCATATAAGGCTTATCCTTGAAGTATAG
>CAZGQG010000032.1:0-19945 GCA_964527205.1 uncultured Tissierellaceae bacterium
AAACTCAGAATAACAAAATTCAAGATTCAAGCTCAGAATGGCAAAATTGAAAACAATTGCCACAAAGCTCTAAGATTTTAGGTCATAGGATTGGAGATTCACAAAAAACTATTCTCTCCTACTTAATATAAAATCTTAGACTCCCGCTTTTCTAAATATTTTCTAGGCAAAGTAGAAAGTATCCTCTCTTTATTTTCTAAAATAAAAGTATAACTCAATGCCTAGCATGAATATTGTGGCAATTGTAAAACCAATCATGAAAATTTTAAATTTGAAATAAAAACATCCTATATAAATTAAAATAGCAAGCATGTAGAGAACTGAGATTAAATGATATTTATTTGATTTACTATCTTTAATAATTTTCTTTTCTAATTTTTTATCATCTTTAAGCAATTCATCTAAGGATAAGTTATATAGGTCACTAATTTTCATCAGGTTTTCAATATCTGGATATCCATGGCCATTTTCCCATTTAGAAATTGATTGTGTAGATATATTGATTTTTTCAGCTAATTTATCCTGTGTAAGTTTATTCTCTTTTCTTAGCTTGATGAGCTTTTCATTAAATTTCATCCTTCTCTCCTCCTCTTTTCTATAAAACTATTATATCTCCTATTTATATTTAGGAAAAGAACTTATCCCTTGCGTAAGCAAAGCTTTACATAAATAAATTAGTCTAATTTTATAAGTAAGTATAAAAAAAGCACTAGTATATAATATTAGTGCTTTTTAGGAATCTATTTAATTATAGATGCTAGGTCTCTTTATCTTTATCCTTCTAACTTATCCTAGGAAAGATAGAATAACCATTGCCTACAAAGGTGAATAGGCTAAGGGCAATAAATACTACCATGCCTAGGAGCAGTATGGCTTTTATTGAGGAAGCTAGGGGTGATTTTATTATTCCATTCTTGTAGGAACTATATATGCCGAAAAATGCCCAGGCTAAGGGGATTGGAAATACTGCATTTTGGTAGAAAAACACATATAATATAACAAAGCTAATTGCTACAAACAATATAATAATTGTCCAAATAGAACTGGATGCCCCAAAGCCTTGCCAGTTTTTCTGAACCAAGAATAATGAAACATTCAGTATACTTGCTATAAAAACCCAAGCAGCATAGAGGGTAAAAGCAGTGCCTGCTAAGGTATATGGAAAATTTGCTGATCCCAAGTAAATCCTTTTAATAATTGTCATTAGGGAGATTAAAATCCCAAATATGAAAATTGTAGAAAGGCCAAGCTTTTCATAGGAAAAAGCAATAATCCATCCCATATTAAATATACTGGCCAAGATGAATAATCCTGAGACCAGTTGGATTAAGCTTCCAACAGCTGGGTCATTTCTTTGGGCAAAAAAGTAAATTAAAGTTGCAAGTAGCAATGTATAAATTACTCCCCATATTGAAAAGGCAAAGCCATTAGGTGTAATGAGTGTGGGATATTTTCTTGAGACTTCAGCCTGGCCCATTCCATTGAAAAATCCAGATGCCCCCAGATAATTTACCACTAGGCTGGCAAGGAATACAAGTAAATTTGCAATGGTCCACAGCTTAATTCTTGTAAGTTCTGATTCTATCATCATGCCTTCCTCCTTATATATCTTAAATTTAATTCTTAACACTTTGTTCCAAAATAGCTACATATATTTTTCCGACTCATGAGGTAGGCCTTTTTCCTTTAACCTTCCTTCTACTATGTCTTTAATAATTGAATATATAAAGACAAATACTGGAACTCCTACTATAAGTCCTAAGACACCTAGTATTTTCCCACCTATTAGCAGGGAAAACAAAATCCAAAATGCAGATATTCCTAAACTGTCTCCAAGTATCTTTGGTCCTATTATATTTCCATCTATTTGTTGGATCACAATTATAATAACTATAAACCATATGGCTTTGATTGGTGATACAAAAAGTATCAATATAGCCGATGGTATAGCCCCTATAAATGGTCCAAAGAAAGGAATAATATTGGTGACTCCTATGATAAATGATACCAGTACAGTGTAGGGAATCTTAAATATAGTTAGTACTACAAAGGTCAGTATGGCTATTATAAAAGAATCTAGTATCTTACCACTTATAAATCTTCCGAAAATATGGTCTGATCTAGAAGTTAATTCAAATATCCTGTCTGCTCTCTTCTCGGAAAACAAGGCTAATACTGTTTTCTTTGAAAGGGCAAAGAATTTTTCCTTATCAATTAACACATATATAGATATTATGATACCTAGTATTATATTTGTAATACTTGAGAAAATATTTTTAAGCATATTTCCAAATTTAGGTAATAAATTTGTTGCAAATTGTAAAATTGTATCCCTATATTCATTCCATTTTTCTATTACATAGTCATAGATTACTTCTGGTATGTAATAGTTTTGGTTGAATTTATCTACCCATCCTGTAATTGTTCTTATATGACCTGGTATATCATTAACAAGTCCCATTATACTTCCTACTATTTCTGGCAATATAAAATTTATAAACAAGAAAAATAAAAAAGCCACTGTTGCATAGGTCATTACTAATCCAACTATCCTTTTAAGAAGACCTTCCTTCATCCCTATAAATTTTAAATTTAGGATTCTCTTTTCATAAAATTCTAATATAAAATTAAAGAGATAGGCCATAGCAAAACCTATTATAAATGGCAGAAATACAGACATGATCCTACCAAGCTTTATTTGAAATGAACTTGCCTGTGAAATTATTAAATAAAATATTGTACTTGCTGCTATTACTAAAAATGAATATATAGATATAGTAGTGTATTTAGAATTCCACTTTATTTTCAATTTACCACCTCTTCTCTTCTAGCTACTATTTTGAGCTAAATCTACTCAATGAGATATTTCTCTCTTATTCCCTGCTAAACCACAGATCAAGCTCTCTCTTAGAGCTTTCTACAGAGTCAGATCCATGTATTGTATTTTCAGATAGGCTAGTTGACAGATCTCCCCTTATGGTCCCCGGACTGGCAATTTTGGGATCCTTATCTCCTATTAATAGTCTCATAACTTTTACTGCATCTTCTCCCATGACCTCCATGGCCATTACATCCTCTCCTGCAATAAAGTCTACCAGTTCTCCAAAGAAAGGCTTATCCTTGTGTTCCTTATAATGTTCCTCTACTAATTCCAAACTTGGCTTAAATAATTTGGCTTGATTGATCTTGTAGCCTTTTCTTTCTATTCTTGAAATTATCTCTCCAATAAATCCTCTTCTTACTCCATCTGGTTTTATCATTATAAAAGTTCTTTCCACTCATATCCCTCCAATTAAATTATATGCTTATTCATACCCTATTTATCCGCTTTGAATAAAGAGAAATCTAAAAACATAGTTATATTTTTAGATCTTACTCTTATCCTATTTTTATCCCTTTATCTTTTAAAATTTACTTTACTCCATACTTTTCATAGTACTTTTCTATTTTTTCTTTGACATCCTTATCAAGAATTACTCTTCCCTGGATTTCTTTATTATACAAATGCTCAACTACCTCATCCATATTTACTATTGCATGTGTTCTCATATTAAATTTTTCTTCTAATTCTACCAGGGCTGTTTCTTCTCCTCTTCCTCTTTCCATCCTATCTACAGATATTATAAGTCCTAGGACTTCCACATCCTTATCAGTCTTTATAATAGGCATGGTCTCATAAATAGAAGTTCCTGCAGTTGTAACATCTTCTATAATGATGACCTTGTCTCCAGCTATAGGCTCATAGCCTAGAAACATACCCTTGTCTCCATGGTCCTTTGCTTCTTTTCTATTGGATGAATAGCTTACATCCCTATCATATATATCCTTAAGAGCAATAGATGTTGTGACTGCTAAGGGTATGCCCTTATAGGCCGGCCCAAAAAGCACATTGTAATCTTCACCAAAACTTTCATTTATGGCCCTTGCATAAAACTCTCCCAGTTTTTTTAACTGGTCTCCCGTCATATAATTTCCTGTATTGATGAAAAATGGACTTTGCCTTCCACTCTTTGTAGTAAAATCTCCAAATCTTAGGACCCCAGATTCAACCATAAAATCAATAAAATCTTTTTTGTATTTTTCCATATGCCCCTCCTCCTTAATCAACCACTCTGCCTAGAACATCTCCAATGCTATCATTAAAGGTCATGTAAGCCCTATTGTCATATTGGGTTCTAGATTTATTTATCAAGATCAATTTGTCTCCCCTATACTGGTCTACAAGTCCAGCTGCAGGATAAACAACCAATGATGTTCCTCCCACTATCATTACATCTGCTTTTCTAATATATTCTATAGCCTTATTTAAGACCTTCATATTTAATCCTTCTTCATATAAAACCACATCTGGCCTTACTACCCCACCACAATCTTCACATTTCGGTACTCCTTGCTTTTCTAAAACATAGTCAATATGGTAGGTCTTCCCACATCCTTCGCAATAGTTCCTGTGAACAGATCCATGAAGTTCAAGAACATTTTTTGAACCAGCTCTTTGATGGAGTCCATCTATGTTTTGTGTAATTACAGCCCTTAGTTTTCCTCTTCTTTCTAGCTCTGCAAGGGCCCTATGGGCTGCATTTGGCTCAGCATCTTCATAGATCATTTCCTTTTTATAAAAGTCAAAGAAATCCTCTGTATCTCTTTTAAAGCATGTGTGACTAAGCATATATTCTGGAGACTTGTCTATTTGCTTGGCATTTGTATAGATCCCTGCCTGGGATCTGAAATCAGGTATTCCACTTTCAGTGGATACCCCTGCTCCTCCAAAAAATACTATATTATCTGTCTTTTCTATGATGCTTTTTAAATCCTTAATAGTCATTTTTTCTCCTTTCTATATTATAAGTGTGATATATCTGCCTCTTGTATTATATTTAACCTATCTTCCCTATATTCCAAAACTATTAATGATGTGTTTTCAGCAAATCTAGGCTTCCAAAAATCCTCTAAACTTAATTCCCCTGCAATGCTTTGGATTGTTTGAATTACCATACCGTGAGATACAAGGAGAACATTATTCCCCCCATTCTTTATTATCTTCTCAAGACCTACTAAAACCCTTTTCTTCACCTGTTCAAAACTCTCTCCATCCTCAGCCCGGTAGAGCTCAGGCTTGTTATATAGATTGTAATAGTTATCCTTATACAAATCTTTTATTTCCTCTTTATTTCTTCCCTGCCAGTGGCCAAATCCCATCTCCTTTAGCTCATCTATTAGGATTAACCTCTCATCTTCTTCCTTAATATATTTGGCAGTATCTAAGGCCCTGCCCAGGGGGCTTGAATAAATATAATCAAATTTTACACCCTTAAGCTTTTCCTTTAATTTCCTTGCACTTTCTACTCCCTCTTCAGTTAGCTTAGAGTTTTTCCAACCTTGAAATATCTTAACTTGGTTCCACTCTGTTTTCCCATGTCTGGCTATATATATCCTCATCTATCCTATCCCTTTCCTTCTTGTCTTTAATAAATTATACTATATATATTAATAATTTGCATATAAAAACCAACTAATAGACTCTATTAGCTGGTTTTTCTTATTATACTATATTATTTTATACTCTTCCTACTGGTGCCATATAAACTACAAATTCATCATTGCCATCCACCTGGCTTAACTTATCCATTAGCTCTTGGTCATAGGCTGCTATGGCACAAGCTCCCAAACCTAGGGCTTCAGATGCAAGATATAGGTTTTGGCATATATGTCCTGCGTCTATAAGCATTACCTTATGGGCCCTAGAGTCATATCTCCACTCAGTCCTGTAAGGCATGGCAGTCCATATGAAGTTTACAGCTGCCTTACCTGCAAATTTTTGTCCTAGGGTACCTTCTATTATTTTTTCCTCTATTTGATCTTCCTCATAAACTAACATAAGTTGGTGCTCTAATGGTAGGTACCTATATAGGCCTTTCCTAAGTCCCTCCACCCTATTTACAGCTAAGTAAGTTTCAAAGGGATGTCTTGCACCTGCAGATGCAACGGTTCTAATAGTAGCATACTGGTCTCCTTTTATGCTCTTTACTCCCTGGCTTGCCCAGAGCAAATAAGCTAGTTCATCTATAGTTATAATTTCATCTGTATAGACCCTGTTAGTAGCCCTGTCTTCTATGCATTTATGCAAGTTGTTTTTCTTTAAAATATTTTCATTAGCCTTTGGCAAATTAATAATATAAGCCTCATCATCGTATTCCTTAACCAGACCCGGTTGATCTATTTGCTTTTTTTGATCTGTCATAAGATCTTCACCAAATTTAGACTTCATAAAATCCCTGTTTGCTTTGAATCTATCCATAGATTATCTCTCCTCTTATATTTTTATTATTAGCACTATATATACCTTACCCTATTTTCTAATATTATAGCTAAATAAAAATTTAAGCTTCCTTAAGTTTTCTTCTAGTTGTTATCTTGCCCTGAACATTATTAAGTGTTTTAATTTTCAATGTTGGATCTTCTACATCATAACTACTTATTATGCTTTTTAAGTGGCCTAGTTCTTTTCTATCTAGGACTATTTCTATCTGATATCTTTCTTCTCCGTTATTGCCATTTACCAAGAATTTATTTACTGTATAGCCTGTTTCTCTTAGTTTTTGAGCTATTAAAGATGATTTGATTTCATCATTTAAAAATAAGTCTACTTCAAGTATTCCCAGTGCCAACCTATCTTCAACCTTGCCTCCAAGATAAACTCCTACTGTTTTTCCCAGAGCAAAAGCTATTGTGTACTGTATTCCCTCTGAGCTAGTTACCTTGCTAAGTATTGTTGCAAATACCATTGAATCTAAAAATACAAACAAATATACTGGATTCATTATTTTCTTAGCCATAAGTATTGTCTTTAATGTTTTTAATACATTAGTAAAGGCAGTAATTATAAATAAACTTAAAAGTCCTATTATTATTTCTAATTCCATATTATACCTCCTCTTTATTTAATCTCTAAAAAACTACCATAAAATTATGGTAGTTAGTCTTTAATCCGCTTTATATTTAAATAATTTATATTGAAATTTTCTAATTGAACAAACTGATTTGTCCCAATGGATTATCCACTAGGATAAAAAGAATATGACTATGCACAAAAGATTTCATTTAACTATTTCCGAACTATTTGTCTAACTTTATAAGTATACTACACTTCAACCCTAATTGCAAATCTATCCCTTGTTTCAAACTTTTAGTCTATTAGCATTCAGATTCTAATAAAGTTATAAAGCCATTTCTCCTTCTCTTGATCTCTTAATTATTTCCCTCAGGTTTTATAACCTTTGTACCACTATACCTATGGTTCCTGGTCCAGTATGGACTCCAAGGGCTGGACTTATTTGACCCTCTGCAAATATTTTAAAATTAGGCAGTTCAGATTTTAATTCCTCTTTTAATTTATCCGCATCTTCCTGGGCAGCTCCATGAACTACTCCAAGATTATACTCCTTTGAATCTCCAATAAATTCTATAGCTAAATCTACGGCCTTTTTAAAAGCCCTTCTCTTTCCTATAATCTTTGCCACAGTGTAATATATTCCATCCTCATTACAGGAGATAATAGGTTTTAAATTAATAGTAGATCCAAATATAGCTGAGACAAGACCTATCCTACCACCTTTTTGCAAGTATTCTAAGGTAGAAACTGTGAAAAATACACTTGAATTGAAAATATTTTTAGATAGGGTTTCTTTTAATTCTTCCCATCCCATACCCTCTTTTATATATTCAGCTGCTTGAATTGCATTAAAACCACTGGCTATGGCAATATTTTTCGTATCCAGGACAAAGGTATCCAAATCCTCCTGCTGGTCAGCTATAACCTTCATTACATTATAGGTTCCACTAAGACCACTGGATATGGTAACTACAAGAACCTTCTCATAGCCCTCTTCTCTAATTTTATCAAATATATCCTGAATCTGCTTACCATCTGGAAGGGATGTTGTAGGTATTTCTGTCTTTAATCTAGAATATACATCCTCTGCTGTAATATTCACTCCATCTAAATATTCCCCTTCACTATAGATTATCTTAAGTGGAGCTACAAACATATTATATTCTTCTAGCAAATATTGTGGTACGTCAGATCCTGAGTCAACTAAAATCGCTATCTTTTCTTTATTCATAAGATTACCTCCTATAATTCTTCTTTTGCCACCATGGAATTCTTCTGTAATTCAATAACTTTTTCAGCAATTATCTTGCTTGCAAAGCTTAGGCTAGCCATCTTTATTGCTAGGTTGTTGTGGTTAATAATTGTGTTTAACTTTATTTCCTCTACATTCCTATTAATTCCTATTTGCTCTGCAAGCAAGATAAGAGCCTTTTCCTGTTCCTCACAAAAATTATTATATGCTTTTTTTTCTCCATTTAAATTTGATTGAAATATTATACCATCCTTTATTTCCTGGATGGTGAAAACATGTTTTAAAATTGAAATGGCAAATAAATATGCTATGTGATTTTTATTGTATCTTCTCTTTATAGGCTTTGGTATTAGTCCTAGCTTTACATAATTATTTATCATAGATGCTGTTATTATTTTATTTTCCTTAGTGATCTCAATAATAGACAAGTACTTTTCTATATAGGTTATTAATTGGTCCATATATAGCTCTATATCCGGCAATTCTTCCCATCTTGGGATTTTAAATGATAGAATTTCTTCCTTAAAATCCATTAAATCCTTTTCTATACTACTCATAGGCTTCACCTTTCCTTGTATAATTACATAATAACCTAGTTTTCGTTATAAGTCAATCTAGAGTTTGAAACTAGTTATGCTCTTCATAGAATCATTGATATTAAAATGCATGTATTATATACTAGTAAATATTAGCTGTAAAATTTAACTTACTCAAGGAGGTATTATGTTTTATTTACTCTTAGCAATCTTATGTAGTGCAAGCATTGCCCTTATTTTTAAGTACACAGAAAGTTCAAATACCAATAGATATGTCATTACAAGCTCAAATTATTTTATTGCATTTTCAATAAGCCTATTTATGGTCTTTTCCAAGGGTCTTCTTTCTGGCCTTCAGAAGGATATAGGTTTTATAGAGGATTTCAAGCTGTTTTCTACAAATAACTTACATATCTTATCACCCTATTCAAGTATTATATGGGGGATAATAGTAGGATCCATATCCGGTGCTTTCTTTTTTCTTTCCTTTATTTACTATCAAAGAAGTGTCAAGGAAAATGGAGTTGGCATATCTGGTACTATTGCCAAGCTTGGCATACTTATTCCCATGATATTCTCAATAATAATATGGAAGGAGTTTCCAAGCTCTATACAGTGGATTGGTATTATACTATCCTTACTGTCAATACTTATAGTTAATCTATCCCCCAAATCCTTAAAGGGCTTTGATATAAAGCCAACCATTATATTTTTATTTGTATTTGGAGGTATGGCAGAGTTTTCAAATAAAATCTACCAAAAATATGCCTTAAATGATTTTAAGGATGTCTTCTTATTTTCTATATTCTTTGTAGCTTTTCTAATAAGTATTTTTTATACTCTAAGAGACAAGGGGGAAATAAGAAAAAAAGATATACTTACTGGCTTTGCAGTAGGTATACCTAATTTATTTTCTTCATATTTTTTAATCCTATCTCTTGATACTTTAAAAACTTCAGTAGCTTTTCCTGTCTTTAGTGCTGGAAGTATTGTACTTATAAATTTAGGGGGAGTGCTAATCTTTAAAGAAAAAATTGCAAGAAAAAACAAATTTGCAATAGTTCTTACCATTATAGCCCTCATCCTTATAAACCTCTAATCATCAATCATTAATGACGGCCCTTATGGATGGATCCTCCATAGGGTCTTCATAGATTTTTGCATCTTCTACTTCTATATGGGGAAGAGTCTTTTCCTCCATATTTATAGTCCCATCTTTATTCATGGACATCTCCCTACTATATCTAATTGCAAATTTTGTTTGAGGCAGGAATATAATTGGAAGCTCTTCAAAAAACATACCTCCACCTGTTCTCTCTCCTACTAGTTTTGCAAAACCTGAATCCTTAGCAAAGGCTGCAAAGACTTCTGAGGCTGAAAACACATGCCTATCAACTAACAAATAAACTTTCCCAGTAAAGTCAATCTTTTCTAGAGGATCATTGCCCCTAGTCCAAGGCTCTATATGTATGGAAAACTTCTTATAAAATTTAAAATCTCTCTCTATCTCCTCTGGAAAATCCTTTAAAACATCTTTATCTAGTCTACTGATAATATTCATCCCAGAAATTTTGTAAGGATCAAGAGCACCCTTCCTATGTCCATCTTTAAAGAAGGAATAATACCTAGCACTTAGATGTTCCTGAGCAAGTAGCTGAACTATCTCTTCCCAGTAGCCTGGATTGATTCCAGCATTTCCCCTAATATCAATAATTATTTTTTCATAGTCTTCTACTTCTTTGAAGAAATCTCTTGCAAGTTCATAGTCTTTCTTTTTAGGATCAAAACCCATGATCTCATTAATCTTCATATAGGCAACTTGATCTTCTTCTATGATCTTAGTCTCTAGGCCTGGACCTTCGTAGACCTCCTTGCTGCTTTCCTGGTCTTCAAATCCCACCTTATACCTAAAGCCAACATAGGGATTTACAAAGGCCTCATACATGGAAAGATGATTACCGTGTATACTACTGGAATACATATTGTAATAGTAATCCCTATACCACCTATAAGTTTCTCCATCAAATATTGTTACATGATCATTATTTAAATCTCCTAGTATAGAAGATATGGCTGCGAAGAATTCTGCATCGCTCTTTGTATTTTTTACTATTCTTCTGTATTTCTTCTTATTTCCCAGCCAATCAATATCATCTAGTCTTTTATTTACTTCAAAAAATGGATAATTTTCCTCTAGACTTTCATATAAGTATTCAAAATCCTTAAGCTTTTCCTTTTCTATTAATTTAGCTTCAAAAATTCCATAATGAGAAGCATCCTCCCCATCCACATTAAACTTTGCCCTGCTATTATAAAGTCTTTCTATTCCAAATAATAGTAATATAATTCCAATAATACTATAGACTATTCTTCTCTTCTGCCATTTTGACATAATCCCAGCTCCTCGCATTTGCCTAAATATAAAATCACTCATCTTATAATTTACTTAGGCCCTATGTTCTTCTTTCTTATCCTTTACATCAATTACAATCTTTTTACAGTTAGGGCAGTAATATGATTCTGCACCATGTTCATAAAAAGCATTAGATAATTTTATTCCCTTTGAAAACCACTGGGTCATAGGCCCCTTATTTTTTTCTTCTGGAACCCACTTAAGTGAATACCTATCTCCAGGTATGATTCCCTTCTCCATTGGCTCCTTGCAATATGGACACTTCATCAATTTCCCCCCTTACTATTTATTCTCTAAACTTAATATACATTAAACTGGAAAAATAAGCTAGATGATTTTTCATCTAGCTTATTCCTATTTATTCTATTTTTTCTAGTCTAATTCCTGTCATCTGACCATTTAAATCCTGTTTTTCTAAGTCTTCTTCTAGGATCTTTTCTATGGATACTGCTAGAGTTTCTTCCTTGATAAAGTCTTCATATTTATCTAAGGCAGCTTCTATTTCCTCACTACCATCATAAAATATATTAATGTTATCTAAGACTTCATAATCCTTACTCTTTCTCATCTGCTGTATCTTGGATACAAATTCTCTTGCATATCCTTCCTGGATTAGTTCTTGGTCAAGAGTAGTATCTAGGATAACAAATAAGTTGTTTTCCATAGCAACATCAAAGCCCTCTTTAGAGGATATAGTAACTAGTACATGGTCTTTTTCTACTTCAAAGTTTTCTCCATTAAGATCTAAATCTATAGTCTCACCATTTTCTAGTTTTTCAACAGTTTCTCTAGAGTCTAATTGGCTTAAAACCTTAGCAAAGGTATTTACATTCTTACCTAGGATGGAGCCTACTATTCTGAAATTTGGCTTAAGTGTATAATTCATGAATTCTGATAGGTCTTCTTCAAAGACTACATCCTTAACATTTAATTCTTCTTTTATTAGAGGAATGAGATCCTTAACCATATCTTCATATTTACCGTCTATAACAACTTCCCTAAGTGGCTGACGTACTTTAAGTCTTGCAGTTTCACGGGATGCACGTCCAAGTCCAACCAAGTTCCTTACTAAGTCCATCTTTTCTTCTAGATCCCCATCTATTAGTTCTTCATCTGTTTTTGGATAATACTCTAAATGTACGGATTCTCCATCTGCTAGTTTTTGATATAATTCTTCAGCAGTGAAGGGTATAAATGGAGCTATCATTTTAGAGATTCCTAGAAGTATTTCATAGGTGGTATTGTATACAGCTTTCTTGTCATTGTCCAATTCTGTTGACCAGAATCTTCTTCTATTTCTTCTAATATACCAATTTGAAAGGTCTTCTATTACAAAGTCCTGTATATCTCTTACAACCTTTGTTAGTTCAAATATATCCATGTTTACTTCTGTGTTTTTTAACAAGGTATTGTATTTTGAAAGGATCCATTTGTCAATATCCGGTCTTTCATTGTAAGGAATAAAGAATTCCTTTGGATCTACCTCATCTGTATTTGCATATAGGGAGAAGAAGTTATAAACATTTCTCAAGCTTCTAAAGAATTTACTTTCAACTTCCCTAAGTCCATCTTCATCAAATCTAGTTGGAGTCCATGGTGGTGATACATGTATAATATACCATCTCAATACATCCGCTCCATACTTATCAAATAGCATAAATGGATCCAAGGTGTTTCCTCTAGACTTAGACATCTTCTTGCCTTCCTTATCCAATACAAGATCATTTACAAGTACATTCTTATAAGGAGATTTACCAGTTATCATTGTTGATATAGCAAGCAAGGAGTAGAACCATCCTCTAGTCTGGTCTATACCCTCACATATAAAGTCTGCAGGGAATAGTTTGTCAAAATTATCCTTGTTTTCAAATGGATAGTGATGTTGGGCAAAAGGCATGGCTCCACTATCAAACCAAACGTCTACTACATCTTTTTCCCTAGTCATTACACCCTCACATTTGTCACACTTTAGATGCACATCATCTACAAAGGGTCTGTGAAGCTCTATATCCATGTCTATATCTTCTATAGCTCTCTCTACAAGCTCTTTCCTTGAGCCTATACTATCTGTATGCCCACAATCATCGCATCTCCATAGAGGGAATGGTGTGCCCCAGTATCTACTTCTAGATATGGCCCAGTCATTTAAGTTCTCTAGCCAGTTTCCAAATCTCTTTTCACCTACGAAGTCTGGATACCAGTTGATTCCCTTATTATTTTCTATTAGTTGATCCTTAAACTTAGTAACTTCTATATACCATGAAGGCTTAGCATAATATAGTAGTGGTGTATCACATCTCCAGCAATGAGGATAATTGTGATCTACTTTTTCTTTTTTATAAAGTTTACCTTCTTCTTTTAACCATATAATAATATCATGATCAGCATCCATAACAAATTCACCTTCCCAAGGTGTTTCTAGGAACTTACCTGTTTCAGATACTGGATTTACTACTGGAAGATCATACTTTACACCCGTATTATAGTCATCCTCACCAAAGGCAGGTGCAGAGTGAACTATACCAGTTCCGTCTTCCACAGTTACATAGTCTCCAAGAGTAACATAGAAGGCCTTTCCTTCTACATCAATATATGGAATTAATTGCTCATACTCCATGTACTCTAATTCCTTGCCTTTCATTTCTTCGATCACTTCATAATCTTCTCCAATTACCTGGTCTACTAGGTCCTTGGCTAAGTAATATACTTCACCATCCTGTTTTACTTTTAAATAAGTAACATCTGGATGTACTGTTAAACAAACATTTGAAGGTAGGGTCCATGGAGTAGTGGTCCAAGCTAAAAAGTATTCATCTTTATCCTTAAGTTTAAACTTAACTACTACTGTTTCTGATTTTATTTCCTTATAGCCTTGAGCTACTTCATGGGTAGCTAGACCTGTACCGCATCTTGAACAATATGGAAGTATCTTATGGCCTTCGTAGATTAGTCCATCCTTGTTTAGCTTGTCTAGTATCCACCATACAGACTCTATATAATCATTGTCAAGAGTTACATAGGGATCATCAAGATCTATTAGATAAGCCATTCTCTCCGTCATATCTCTCCATTGTTTCTCATACTTAAATACAGACTTTCTACATTCTTCATTGAATTTTTCCAAACCATATTTTTCAATATCCTGCTTGTTATTTAAATTTAATTTCTTTTCTACTTCAATTTCTACAGGCAAACCATGGGTATCCCAACCTGCTTTTCTCTTTACCTGATAACCCTCCATTGTCTTGTATCTACAAGTAAGGTCTTTTAATGTCCTTGCCATTACATGATGTATACCTGGCTGGCCATTTGCTGTTGGAGGTCCTTCGTAAAATACAAAGGGCTTATTTTCGTCTCTAGTCTCTACTGATTTATGAAGAAGATCTATTTCCTTCCAGTACTCACTAAGTTTATTTTCTCTGTCTTTTACAGCTTCATTTGATAATGCATCAAATTTTTTCAATTTATCCATCCTTTCATCTAATATTTTCACATATATAAATAAATAGTCCCTAAGTCTATGACTTAGGGACGAATATTTCCGCGGTACCACCCAAAATTACAAAAGATATTATATCTTTTGCCACTCTATGAGTATAACGCCTCCACGTAGAACCCTACTTTATTCAGGAACTATGCTATGAGGTGATCTTCACAAAATCTTTTATGATAATCTTTCAGCAAATAATTATCTCTCTAAGATAAAATAATTTTGTTACTCTCCTCATCAATGCATAAATTTTCACTTATAACTAAATATACTCCACTTCTATCTTTTTGTCAAGATATTTAGATCTTTTATAGCTTATCCTGCTCCATTCTAAGCTTATATATTTCTGTCTTCTGATCAAGCTCTATCATATCATAACTAATAAATTCACCTTTTTTAATATCCTTCTTAACCCTAGCTCTGTTGTTTATCAGGCCTATAGGTACTAGATTTTCTCTCTTAGCAAGTTCATAGCTATCCACACTTCCAAGTACAGTGTATTCTCCAATCCCATCTAGATGCTCTCCAGCCCTTAAATCTTTCTTTGCCCTTGTAACAACTTCAGCAACTAATTTATTGGACTTGGGAGCTATTGTAGCCTCCCCATATATATGGGCCTTGGCAATAGATATGGGAGTTTCTAAACTTGTTAGATGGTAGGGTCTGTATAGGACATAATTTGGTCCTGGTCCCATCTTTAAAAACTGCATCTCATGATGTACTTGAGGAAGAGATGTAGTAACAACTACAAATACTCCTGGAGCTATGCCATGGGCATAGTCTACTATTTTATACTTATCTAGTATACCTCCCTGGCTTTTCAAGCTATATTTTTTAGCTAATTCATCTACACTTGTAGTTGGTCCATGTCCCCCTCTTATATCTGGGACAAAGCCTGTAGCATTGGCCATAGCAGCCATTTCAATCATGGTATTTGTCCCATCTACAAAGGAAGCAAGTCTTAGTGGCTTGAGTTTGGACTTAAGGGCCTTCTCCCTAACTGTATCAGGAGTAGCATTGTAGTCTATAGGATTGTTCTTTCCCTTGCCTATGGCAAGCACTTCAAATCCTGTTGCCAGGGCAAAATCATAGATTTCCTTTACTGTGCCAGGCTCATCCCCAGCTGTACCTGTGTAGATTACATCATTTTCTCTGGCCATTTTGTTTAAAATAGGCCCTACTACACTGTCTGCTTCAATATTTAGCATTACAATATGTTTTTTATTGTATATGGCATCTGTGGCTATCCTTGCTCCTGTATTGGGAACTCCTGTAGCATCAACTACCACATCTATTAAATTAGCCTTAGCTCCATATTCTTCCCTATCAGTAACTACATATTTTCCCTTTTCCATAGCCTGATTTATATCATTTAAGTTTTTAGCTACTATAATATCATCCTTATGGATTCCTGCTAAAGTATAGGCCTCTATTGCATCACTTATCTTATTGCTTACAACTAGGGAAGGTGTCATCCCCTTTACTAAAGTCATTTGGCTAACTAGGCCCTTGCCCATTAGTCCAGCACCTATTAAGGATACTTTTATGTTTTTTCTCTTTTCTTCTAATTCAAGTAATTTATTTAACATTTTACCCTCCACATCTTAGCCTATTGCAGCTTTTTCACCGGCTATATATCCTGAAGACCATGCCCACTGTAAATTAAATCCTCCACAATCTCCATCTATGTCTACAAGCTCTCCTACTATAAAAAGTCCCTTTACAAGCTTAGATTCCATAGTCTTGCTATTTATCTCCTCTGTACTTATGCCACCTACAGTAACCTGTGCATGAGCCCAGGGCTGAGATCCTATAACTTTATACTTCCAGCCTGTAAGTATTTCTGCTAGCTCACTTATCTCTTCCTTGGAAAGCTCAGCTGAGTTCTTATCCTTATTTATACTAGTACTTTTAAGAATTGGAAGGATCAGTTTTTTATTAATAAACCCTATTAAAGCAATCTCTACGGTCTTGTGCCCCATTAGACTAAATCTATAAAGTAAATAATCATAGAGTTCTTCCCGGTCCATATGGTGTATGACAGCAACTTTGATTTCTACCTTTTTATTCTTATTGAGATTTACTATAGCCTCCCTACTTAAATTAAGTATTGGAGGGCCTGAAATCCCGTAGGCTGTGAATAAGATATCCCCAGTATCTTGAAGAATCTTTTTATCATCCACAAAAAGCTCTGCCCTACCCACAAATTTAGTACCATTCATCCCCTTAAATTTATCTCCTGCTAGATTTAATTGAATAAGCCCAGGGCTTATATCCACCACACTATGGCCTAGGGATTTGCATAGCTGGTAGCCATTCCCATCAGATCCACTATTGGGAAGGGCCATACCACCTGTAGCTATTATCACTTTGTCAGATTCAAAAGATCTTCCATCATCTAGGATAGTTTTAAATTTTCCATTCTTATTTTCTATTTCCCTTACATATGCCTCTGTATAGAGTCTTACTCCCTGGTTCTCTAATTCATATCTAAGTATATCAACCATACTAGAACTTTGAAATGAAAGAGGAAAAACCTTTCCATCTTCTCCTAGAGCAGGACTTATGCCTAGGATCTCAAAATATTCAATGGTTGTATCCACATTAAACTGAGACAAGGAACTATAGGCAAACTTGGGATTTTGTCCATGATAGTTCTTTATGCTTAAATTTTTATTTGTATAATTACATCTTCCATTTCCAGTAGCAAGTATCTTCCTACCTACCCTATCATTTCTCTCAAGTAAAATTACTTCTGCTCCATTTGTCCTGGCAGCTATTGCAGCCATCATGCCAGAAGCTCCAGCTCCTACTACTATTATTTTTTTACCCATCTCTAACTCCTTTATAAAAATTCTCTTAAAGTCTATTTTATACCTTATTGACCTATTTGTCTATTTTTATGACCAATTTAAAAAAGACCCAACTTAATAGCCAGGTCTTTAAAAATTATTTTCTATTTAAAATTGCATTTAATACTATTCCTGCTAGAGCCGCAAAGCTTATACCTGATATTTTTACAGTGTCATTGATAGGTATTCCTATCTCTATGCCAAATTTGGATTGGATGATTCCTGATCCTAGTCCCAGTCCTAATATTGTAATCATTACCAGTATGTTTTTCCAATTAAAATCCACATTTTGATTTTTTATTGTCTTCACACCTATTAGGGCTATCATAGAAAATAGCATAAGGGATATGCCACCCATAACTGCATCTGGTATACTTGCAAGCAGTGCTCCTACCTTGGATATAAAGGCTAATAAGACAGCAAATACTGCAGCAAGCCTTAAAATTGATGGATCGTAATTCTTAGTAATTGCAAGAATTCCTGTGTTCTCTCCGTAGGTTGTATTAGCTGGTCCTCCCACTAGGGAAGCAAATATTGTAGCTAATCCATCTCCTAGTAAGGTTCTATTAAGTCCTGGATCTTCAATAAAATTCTTACCTACTACCTGCCCATTCGTTGTTATGTCTCCTAGATGCTCCATAAATACTGCTATTACAACTGGAGCTATTATAGCTATTGCACCAATATCAAACTTGGGAAGAGTAAAGCTTGGTAAAGCAAAGATTGAAGCTTCCTTTACCGCTACAAAGTCAACAAAACCAGCCCTCATGGAAATTACATATCCAACTACTACAGCTGTAAGTATTGCAAGTTGTTTGATAAAGCCCTTGCCTCCAAAGTTTATTAAAAGAGCTGTAGCTAAGGTTATACCTGCTATTACTAGGCTTTGACTTGCCATCCCATAGGCAGTTGGAATCATATTTAAACCTATTACTATTATCATAGGTCCCACTACCTGGGGTGAAAGATACCTTTGTATTTTTTCTACTCCAATTTTATTGATTAAAAAGGATACCAATACATAAACTAGGCCTGCTACAAATAAGCCTCCCTGTGCATATCTTAAATCTCCACCATATAGGGTTTTTACTGTAATTATGACTGGAATAAATGCAAAGGAAGATCCTAAAAATACTGGAACCTTGCCCTTGGTACAAAGATGAAATATAAGTGTTCCTACCCCTGCTGAAAACAATGCTACTGAAGGGTTTAATCCTGTTAAAATTGGAACAAGAACTGTTGCTCCAAACATGGCTATTAAATGTTGCAGTGCCAGTATTGCTTTTTTTGACTTTCCTAATGATCCCTCTTCTTTAAGGGATCCTTCTAAACTAGTGTCCATTTTCATTCTCCTTTCCAGCCTCTCAGGACTGATTTAAAGATTTTTTCCTTTGTAAGTATACCATGATAAAAAATCATATGCAAGAGATAATATTAAAGAAAAAAAGAAGACTGGTTAAAGTCTTCTATAAGCATCCTTTGCTTCCAAGCCAGATAGTTTTAGTCCTTCATCTATTTGCTTCAATATTAAATCCTTATCCTGGGGCAGAGTTCCTCTTAGGGATACATAATTAGAGGCATGGTTGCTTCTAAATATACACCTATCAAGCTCTATATTTTCCACCATTTTTCTAGTTTCTAATAATATATCCTTAGGTGATAATAATTTGAATTTACCAGACTCTAAGTCCTTGTATAAGGGAGCCTCCTCTTCAATTATCAAGGTAAGTAAGCCTACATAGTCTGGTTGGACCTGATTTATAAGCTTTGCAGATTCTATTGCATGTTCCTCTGAAAGTTCTTCTCCTCCTATACCTGATATAAGAGTAATAGATAATTTGATCCCCCCATCAACTATTCTTTTACCTGCTTGGATCATTTCATCCCTACTAACACCCTTATTTATATTCTTTAATATCTTTTCTGAGCCAGATTCTACTCCCAGATAAACTATGCCCAGACCTAGATCCTTTAAGCGCCTTAATTCTTCATTGCTTTTAGACAGGATAGCCTTGGGGGATCCATATATACCCACCCTCTGACACTCAGGGAATCTATCCTTTATAAATTCAAGTATCTTTTCAAGTTCTGTATTTTTTATAGCCAGGGCATCACCATCTGCAATAAATATCCTATCTACATGGACTTTTCTAAATTTTTCTCTTCCTCTTTCCAAATCCTCTAATATTTCTTCTGTTGGCCTTACCCTAAAATTCTTATCTTTATACATATGGCAAAAAGTGCATCCATTATGGCTACAACCAATTGTAGCCTGGACTATTAGGCTACGTGCCTCACTAGGTGGCCTGTAAAGTGCTCCTTCATATCTCATCTACTCACATCCTTTAAAAGTCTTTAAATCTCTCTCACTGCTCTAAAAACCACAGCTCATCAATTATATAATATATACTAGTCTAATACAAGTTCATCAATCTTAAAGCAAATATAAGAACACAAAAAAGCTCTACTACGATAAACGTAATAGAGCTTTTTTAAATTGCCCGGCGACT
>CAZGQG010000033.1:0-15111 GCA_964527205.1 uncultured Tissierellaceae bacterium
AGGCAGCAAGAAGTGTTGGAGAATTACATTCAGTACATGTAATACCAAGACCACACAGTGAAGTGGAAAGAGTTGTACTAAAGCAATACGAATAATATAATTGGAGTGTTTTAAATGCTTAAGGATAAAATTACATTAAATGTATTAGCTGATATTAGTAAAATGCTTGGAAATACTACAATTATTACACCTAGCAGCACATCTGAATTAGGATCTAATAATAGGGCCCTAGTAATATTTAATGGATCCAATATAGAAATCCAGGATAAGCTTAGGGAAATAAAATTATTAAAGGACCAGGGTGTGTCTATTTCTATTGCATTTTCCTTTATGGGAGATATGATCACTGAAGAAGAAAAAATAATAGAATATCTAAGACCTGAGGAGGTCTATAAGGAAGAGGATATATTCAAGCTTAAAGAAATAGCAAATAGATATTCATTTCTTATTGCACCAACCCTTACTATTAGCACCATGTCAAAGGTAGTAGGTGGCTTTATAGACAACTTCCTTTCAAATCTAGTTTGGACCTTCCTATATATGGGAAAGGATGTATATGTTGATTTTACATCCACAAAGAATTATCTGGGAGAGAAATGTAAAAACCAGGCCATAGAAAGAGTAATAGATAAGAATATAAGGGAAATCAAAGAACTGGGAGCCAAGGAAATAGTTTCAGGAGATTATCTAAGGACAATATTAAATAAGAATAGTCCCAAGACCATAGATAGGGAGAGCTCAGTGAGGACAAGCCAGGGAGAAGGGAGAAAAGAGATTCTAACAGAAAGAGACATAGAAAAGCTTGCAAAGACAAGTAATTCCATTAAAGTGGCCCGGGGCAGTATAATAACACCTCTAGCTAGGGATAAGATAAAGAGTCTGGGAATATCAATAATAAAAGATTAAGCACAAAGGAGGCATTCAGCTTGGAAACCAAATTTTTAAAAATGGGCATGGAGTATAGGAATATAATAGATATACTCATGGGAGATAAGGAATTTGCGGATATAGTACTTCACAATGGACAAGTAGTCAATGTAATCACAAGGGAAGTATATAAGGCAGATATTGCCATCAAGGGACAATATATTGTGTTGGTTGGAGACTGCGAGAAGACCATAGGTGAAGATACTCTTGTAATAGACTTGCAGGGCAAATATTTAGCACCAGGATTTATTGACAGTCATATGCATTTTGAATCCAGTATGCTTACAGTCACTGAATTTTCAAGACTATCAATACCCTCAGGAACAACAACACTTATAGCAGATCCCCATGAGATTGGTAATGCATTGGGACCAGTGGGAATGAAGGCAATGGCAGATGAAATAGACAGTGTACCTAATAATGTAAAATTAGTAGTACCTGCCTTGGCCCCGGATTCACCAGGACTGGAAACCGCAGGGGTAGATGTATCTTCAAAGGATATGGAAGATTTATTGAATTATAAAAATATTGTGGGAATTGGAGAATTACAGGGATTTAGTAATGCTCAACATGTATATGACAACACACCAGAGGTAATTACAGACCTACTTGCATCAACCATGTATGCAAAGTCCAAGGGTATGGTAGTGGATGGGAATGCACCAGAATTATTTGGAAGGGAACTAGCAGCCCATATAATATCTACTGGTGGCAGATGTTCTTGCCACGAGACTACCACCAAGGAAGAAGCTGTGGAAAAACTTAGACAGGGTGTTTACCTATTCATGAGAGAGGGTTCCACTCAGAGAAATATGGCAGAATGTATTAGAGCTGTTACAGAAGAGGGAATGGACTCTAGAAGATGTATTCTAGCTACAGATGACATGGTGGCTGCAGACTTAGAGACAGTAGGTCACATGAATGAAATAGTTCGAAGAACTATTAAAGAAGGAGTAAGCCCAGTAGAGGCTATTCAGATGGTAACCATAAATCCAGCTACTTATTTTGGAATGCATGATGTAGGAGAATTGGCACCAGGTAAGATGGCGGATATAGCAGTTATAGGTGACTTGGAAGAAATGACTATTGATGGAGTATTTTTAAAGGGTAAACTAGTAGCCTCTGATAGGGAACTCCTAATAGACCTACCAAAATATACCTATCCTGACAGTGTTAAGAACTCCGTGAAGAGAGGTCCAGTTAGTGAAGAAGAGCTGGAAGTAAAGGCAGAGGGAAATACAGCCAGAATTAGGGCTATAGTTACAATTCCAGATCAAAACCTTACAGGCAATGCTGAGGAAACTCTGAAAGTTCAAAGAGGAGTAGTGGAGGCAGATACATCTAAGGACACTATTCACATAGTTTGTGTTGAAAGATATGGAAGAACTGGAGAGGTTGGAAAGGCATTTGTACAAGGCTTTGGCCTAAAAGAAGGAGCCTTTGCCCAATCAGTAGCCCATGACACTCACAATATAACCGCAGTGGGAACTAATATTAAGGATATGACAGCTGCAGTAAATAGAGTAATAGAAATGGGTGGAGGACTTTCTGTAGTAAATAGGGGAAGAGTACTAGGAGAGATGAGACTTCCAGTAGGTGGACTTATTACAGATGAATTAGATGCCCATGAGGTAAGTGCCAAGATAGAAGAACTTGAAAACATAGTTAGGGATGACCTAGGAGCAAGTATTCATGCACCATTTATGCACCTTTCATTTTTAGCCCTTTCAACATCCCCAACATGGAAGATAACAGATAAGGGAATAGTAGATGTAAATAACTTTAAAATCCTTCCACCAGTAATAGAATAAAAACAAAAGATAAAATATAAACCCAGTCCAAAGTAGGAAACTGCTTTGGACTGATATTTTTTTGAGATTTATTTATTTCTTTGTGATAAAATGTATATTGCTGGAAAATTACAAAGAAAAAGAAAGAAGGAGAAAAGATGAAAATACTAATACCTGTACTAGTAGGTAGTATAATAGGATACTTTACCAATTGGTTGGCTATAAAAATGTTATTTAAACCCCATTATGAAAAGAAAATATTTGGACTTACCCTTCCCTTTACACCAGGGCTTATACCCAAGGAAAGAGATAGGATGGCAGCTAACATAGGAAATACTGTAGGAGAGCACCTGCTTTCCACAGAAACAATAGTGGAGGCCATATCCAATAGGGAAAATGAAGCCAATATAAAAAAATGGTTAGGGGATAAGCTAGAAAGTCTTAGAAAAGAAGAAAGAACAATTGAAGAGTTTATAGGAGAAAAAATACTAGGAGATTCCCTGTTTCCAATCCAGGCAATCAAGGATAAACTTAGCAAATATTTAATCCATTCCCTAAGAGATCAAAACTTTAAAAATAAAAGCAAAAAGACCATAGAAAGACTTATAGAAAACTATGATACTGAGGAACTATACAAAAAAATTGATAGAGGCAGCCTGGCATTTTTAGAAGACCTGGCTAAATCCCAAGATTTAAAAGAAGAAATAGAAAGTTTAATCTTAAAGACCTTAGAAGAAGCTTCAAAGAATGATAAAACTTTAGGAGAGCTAATAGATGAGGACATATATAGGTCTATAGATGGATATTTAGATGAAAATAAGGAGAAAATAGGAACTGGTGTAAGGAAGATCTTAAGGGAGGATGATGTAAGGGAAAAGATTCAAAACAAGATAGCAGATTCCATATTTGATCGATCAAACAAGCTTATCTTAGCCTTTATAAGTCCAGAGCTAATTTCCCAGAAGGTATTTGAATCCTTAGAAAAATATATTGAAAAAGAAGAAACAGATGAAGACATTATAGGAGCCATTAAGCTTCTCCTTGAAAAGACCAAGGAGAAGAAACTAAGTGATCTAGCCCTTGGGTTTCAAAAGATCCTAGATGAGGAATCCATAGAAAAAATATCCAATGGCCTTGTAAAACTAGTTCTAAGTGAGGATAATAATGAGAGATTTAAAGACAAACTTATTGGCCTACTAAGGGAAAGGGAAAATGTGGGTAAAGACAAGCTGGGAGCATATATTTGGGACAGGCTTGAAAACTTATTAGATTCTCCTGGCCTAGAAAATAAGATGGTGGATTTAGTAGATAGGTCACTAGATAAAATATTAGGGATAGAAATATCAGCCCTAGTTATTAAATTAAATGATGATTTAATATTTAATGCCTATGAAATTGCTAAGAAGATCTTTAAAAACTTTGCAAGGGAAGAACTTCCAAAGATTATAGAACTTTTAAATGTTTCCAAAATAGTTGAAGATAAGATCAACAGTTTTGATATAGACTATGCAGAAAAATTAATATTAGATATTGCCAGAAAAGAATTAAATCAAATTACTAGATTAGGAGCTCTTTTAGGGGCAGTTCTTGGACTACTCTCTCCACTTTTGCAGTATATATATTAATTTAATTTAATATTTAAAATAAGAAAAAATATGGATACTATACCATATATATGGTATACTGTTTCTTAGACACACAAGATATAGTGAATGGGAGGATTGGGAATGTTAAAAGTAGAGAAGAGAAATGGAGATATTGTAGCATTTGAGGCAGAGAAGATCGGAAATGCAGTAATGCAAGCCATGAAGGAGTCAGATCTAGGGGTAAATGAAGAGCTGGCCATGGAAATCGGAGAAAAAGCCCAAGAGAAATTTAAAGATGAAGATGTAGTTCACATTGAAAAAATACAAGACTTTGTAGAGATTGCACTTATGATGACAAGACCAGAAGTTGCTAAGCTTTATATTATCTATAGAGATGAGAGAGCAAAGCTTAGAGAACAGGGTTGGGTAATGAGTGATCTTCAAAGAGACATATATGAAAAGAAATATAGACATGACAATGAGACCTTTGATGAATTCTTAAATAGGGTAAGTGGAGGAAATGCTCCAGTTAAAAAGGCTATAAAGGATAAAAAATTCATGCCTGCAGGAAGGATACTTGCTGGTAGAGGTTTGGACAAGCTTGGAAGAAAGATAACCCTTTCAAATTGTTATGTAATGCCAAAGGTAGAGGACAATATAGAGTCAATATTTGACACTGCTAAATACCTGGCAAAAACCTATTCCTATGGTGGAGGATGTGGACTTACCCTGTCTAAGCTTAGACCAAAGGGAGCAAAGGTAAACAACGCAGCCCATACAACTACAGGAGCAGTTAGCTTTATGGATTTATTTTCCATGGTTACAGGCCTTATAGGTATGAGGGGAAGACGTGGAGCCCTAATGCTAAATATGGATGTAGACCATCCTGATATAGAAGATTTTATAGATGTTAAAAATGACTTATCCAAGGTAAATTATGCTAATATATCTGTAAATGTAAATGATGAGTTTATGAAGGCAGTAGAGGCTGATGAGGAATATGAACTTTATTTCAACGTAGAATCCACTGGAGAAGAAATTAGCAGGAAAATCAAGGCAAGGGAATTATTTTATAAATTAGCCCTAAACAATTGGAATATGGCAGAACCTGGAATATTATATAAAAATAGAATAGATACCTGGAATCTAATGAGTGAAGATCCAGACTTTGAATTTGCAGGAGTAAACCCATGTGCAGAGGAAACTCTACCTGCCTTTGGAAGTTGTAACCTATCTTCAATCAACCTATCTGAATTTGTAAGGAAGCCTTTTACAGAGGAAGCAAGCTTTGATTTTGATGAATTTAAAGAAATGATAAAGGACGGGGTTATATATTTAAATGAAATATTAGATGAAAATATGGACCTTCATCCACTGGAGCAGCAGAGAGAAAAATCAAGAGACTTAAGGCAAATAGGACTGGGAATAATGGGTCTGGCAGATATGTTTATTAAACTAGGAGTTAAATATGGTAGCGAGGAATCTCTTAAGTGGGTAGAGAAAATAGGAAGCATCATGGTTAATGAAGCCCTTAGACAATCAGCACTTCTTGCAAAAGAAGATGGAGCTTTCCCAGATTACAAGGCAGAGGCAGTTTTAAAGTCTCCATATCTTTTAGAGAATGCAGATGATGATGTAATAGAACTTATAAAAGAGCATGGGCTTAGAAACAGTCAACTTTTAACCATAGCACCTACGGGAAGTATATCTACCCTTATTGGATGTAGCAATGGTGTAGAGCCAATCTTCCAGATATCCTATACTAGAAAATCAGAGTCCCTTCATAGTACAGATACCTACTATAAGGTATTTACTCAAATAGTTAAGGAATATATGGATAGAAACAACCTAGTTTCTGAAGATGAACTACCTGATTTCTTTATTACAACAACTAATCTAGATTATAGGGATAGGATAGATGTTCAGTCAACTTGGCAGAACTTTATAGATGCAAGTATTTCTTCTACTGTAAATGTACCAAATGAATTTACGGTAAAGGATGTAGAAGAGCTTTATCTATATGCATGGAAAAAAGGAGTTAAGGGAATTACTATCTATAGAGATGGTTGTGCAAGATCAGGAATTCTTATATCTGATACAGCCAAGAATAGTAAATTAGACAAGATAGATGAACTTAAGGCAGAATTAGATAAACTAGCAGGAGAACAATTAATGGAAGATCCAGATACATGTCCAATGTGCGGTGGAAAATTAATGCACAGTGGTGGATGTGATGAGTGCCAGGACTGTGGCTTTAGTCCTTGCTCAATTTAATAAAGAAGAAGAAAATGGAGTGTTCAAGAGAACACTCCATTTTTTTAGAAAAATAGATCAATCACCTAGGGAAGAGTCCTGGATAATCTTCTTTATATCTGAAAGAGGAGGAATCCTTCCCTGGAGTGCTATCTTTCCATTGATAATCATGGCAGGGGTTTTTTTAATCCCAAATCTCTCCTCTCCATGATCGGTTTCTATTAATTCTAAGCTATGCTTTATTCCTAACTGCTCTAAGGCCAAGTGAACCACTGGGGCTAAAGGATTGCCCCCTCATGAAACTTCATTTATCAATTTTATATCCATAAAGTACCTCCTTAAGCTTTAGTCCATTATAGCAAATAAAAGATTTAATTACATTAAAAAAGCAGTGGAGGACATGGTTTAGGATAAAACTTATTGAAAAAGATAATTCAGGGTATAAGACTAAGAGTAAGCATTAAGAGATCTTAAATAAAAATTGTAATAAAGCAAAAATATGCTTAGAAGACTTAATAAAAAGTGCTTCTAAACATATTATACGAGGAGAGATAATATGATTAAGGCAAAAAGAAAGTACAATATGAAAGAATTACATGAGATGACCCTGGAGATGTTAGAGGGAAGAGGCGTCAAGGTAAGGGACATAGCTGAAATTGTTATGATCTTACAGGCTGAATATTATGAGGACCTAACCTTAGAAGTATGTGAAGAAAACATACTTGCTGTATTGAAAAAAAGGGAAATCATCCATGCTATAATGACAGGCATAGCCCTGGATGAAATAGCGGAAAAGAAATTACTACCAGAACCCCTTCAAACAATCATTGAAACTGACGAAGGCCTATATGGGATAGATGAGATAATTCCCCTATCAATTGTCAATGTATATGGAACCATAGGACTTACAAATTATGGTTACTTAGATAAGAAGAAAATAGGCATAATTAAAGAACTAGATGAGAAAAAAGATGAAAGTGTAAACACCTTCCTAGACGACTTGGTAGCTGCCATAGCTGCAGCTGCAGCTAGTAGGATAGCCCATTCAAGGGAAGATTCAGAAGTAAATACCCAAAGAATATAAGAGACAAAAAAGGATCTTCCCCTTATCTGGGAAAGATCCTTTTTAATGAAGTTTTATACAGTTTCAATAATAGATACAACTAATTCAGTAGATTTTATTAAATCATCTACAGCAATATATTCATCTATTCCATGGGCATTTACCATGCCAATAGCCAGGGTTATTGCATTGATACCCTTGCCATTAAATACATTGGTATCAGATCCACCACCAGTAGAGGTTGGATAATACTTAGCACCAATATTTTCTATAGCTTTTTTAATAACTTTAAGAATTTCATGATCTTCATCAAGGTGGAAGGTAGGATAAACATTTTCTACTTCGATTTCAACCTTTGAATCAAAATCCTTTCCAGCCTTTGATAGGGTATAGACCATATGCTTTACTTGTTGGTTTAATTTCTCACTGTCAAGACTTCTAGCCTCAAACTCAGCTTCAGCATAATCAGCTACTATATTAGTAGCCATGCCTCCCTTGATAGTTCCAATATTTGCAGTAGTTTCTTCATCTATCCTAAGTAGATTCATCCTATCAATAGCCCTTGCTGCAACTTCTATGGCACTTATGCCATTCTCTGGGTAAAGGCCTGCATGAGCAGCTTTACCGTGGAATTTGGCCCTTATCTGAGCCTGACTAGGACCTCTTACTATTACCTCTCCTATACTTCCACTGCTGTCTAGGATAAAGGCATTCTTGGATTTTATCTTAGAATAATCTAAATTCTTAGAACCATGAAGGCCTACTTCTTCGCATATAGTAAAGACAACTTCTAAATCTCCATGAGGAATGTCATTTTCCTGTACATACTTTACAGCCTCTAAAATAGCAACTATGCCTGCCTTATCATCTGCTGAAAGTATGGTGTTTCCCTTAGATTTAATAATTCCATCCTCTATAATAGGCTCTATATCCTTACAAGGTGTTACAGTATCCATATGAGCGCATAACATTATAGGATCTACATCCTTATCTCCCTTTAGATGAGCAATTAAGTTTCCTGAATTTGAACCGGATTTCTCTCCAGCATCATCCTCATACACATCAAATCCTAAAGCTTCTAAATCTGTCTTTAATCTCTTAGCAAATTCACCTTCCTTGTAGCTAGGACTATATATCTTTACATAGTCAAAGAACCTGTTTATTATTCTGTCCTTATTCATATTAAACCTCCTTTAATATTTTATCTAATCTCAAGGATTAGAAATTTAAAAAGATTATAGAAAAGCTTTAACACCTTGAGATGTTAAAGCTTTTAAATTTATCTTATAGCACTTTAAATATATGGTCTAAGATCTCCATACTATTTTTAGTAGTTCTATTGTCATCTTCATCAATTTTAGGATTTAATTCTACAAAATCCATGGAAGTTACAAAGTCCTCACCTAAAAACTTAGTGAACATTTCCTTTGTTTCTTCTATATTAAATCCATCTGCCACTGGTGTTCCAGTTCCTGGTACTAACTTTGAATCCATAGCATCTATATCAAAACTTAGGTGAACTCCATCTACATTGGATTCCTTGATTTCCTTGATTACTTTTTCAATAACCTTTGGAAGGCCCATTTCTCTAACCTTTTCCATGGTCATAAGATCAAGATCTAACTTTTCAGCTAGGTCATACTCTCCTGGATCTATATCTCTACCACCAATATGGTAGACATTTTCTGGCTTAACTTTTTGTCCCTTGAAATATATACCAGTAAGCTTTTCATGACCTTCATTCATAGAAGCTGCCAGAGGCATTCCATGAGTATTACCTGAAGGAGATGTATCCCCTGTATTAATATCTGCATGGGCATCTATCCATATAACTGCTAGATTTTCACTAAACTTGCTTGCTCCAGCAATACTTCCCATAGCTAGGGCGTGATCTCCACCTACTACAAAGGGAAACTTATCTGACTTTAAACTAGCATATACATTGTTAGCTAGATTTTCATTGGTAGTAGCTACTGTGTCTAAATATTTTAGCTTAGGATGGTCTAAATATTTATTAATTGCAGGAACCTCAGGAACATATATATTCCCCATATCGTGTGCTTTATGTCCATGCTTAGTCATTAGGTCAAGGATACCCTCTTCCCTAAGTCTATTGGGACCATGTTGGACTCCCTCTCTGTCACAGCCATACATTAATGGCACTCCTATTAAATTAATATCCATATTTTTACATTCCTCCTATTTTATATCTAATAATATAATTATACCATTCTTTATAGAATTTGTTAAATATTTTTAAAATTTTCCATAAGGGACCTATATAGACATTTACCCAAAATTATGATAAATTAAACTAAAGAATGTAGAGGTGGAAAAATGACAAAATATTATTATGCAGTAAAGGAAGGTAGGATGCCAGGAGTCTATAAGACCTGGGCAGATTGTGAAAAGCAGGTTAAGGGATATAGGGGAGCTGTCTATAAGAAGTTTCCAACATATGAAGAGGCTTTTAAGTTCACCAATCCAGATCAAGTATTGGTTAAAAGGATCAATGATATAAAGGATAAGGATGAAGAAGAAAAGAACACCAAGGTAGAAGGATCAGAAGAAGAAAATCTAATCCAACAGGAAGAATTAATCCAGGGTGAAGCCATAGCCTATGTAGATGGAAGCTTTGACCTTGAGCATTTTACCTATAGCTATGGGGTTGTTTTCATTACAAGGGATTCTAAGAAGACCTATAGCGGAAGAGAGGATAATATGGAACTAGCTCAGATGAGAAATGTATCAGGAGAACTGAGAGGGGCCATGGTTGCTATGGAAATAGCCCTAAGGGAAAATATAAAAAGACTCTATCTTCATTTTGACTATACTGGAATTAGAGATTGGGCAGAGGGAAACTGGAAGACCAATAGGGAAGGAACCAAAAGCTACAAGAAATTCTATGATGGGATAAAGGACCAATTAGATGTAAAATTTATCAAGGTAAGAGCCCATGCTGGCATAGAATACAATGAAGAAGCAGACAGGCTTGCCAAGGAAGCTATAATTGAATAAGATTATAAAATATAGGGATGAATTCACTGGAATTCATCCCTATTATTTATCTAATATTAACTTATCTTATATTCTTCTTTTTCTTTTTTAGAAAAGAGGAACTTGTCCATTAAAAGGATTATAGCTGGCAAGATGATAAAGGTACTTAAAAGAGCCAGGGAAATATTGATAACAGTCATAAGCCCAAAGTCTTTTAATATAACGAATTTAGATAGCATCAAGACACTAAATCCTCCCACAGTAGTAAGTCCTGAAGCCACTGTAGCCTTACCAACCTTATTTACAGCTAGGAGTATTGCATCCAACTTTTCCTTGCCTAGTTTTCTTTCCTCTAGATATCTTTCCAGGAGTATAATGGTCATTTCTGTACCCATTCCTAATATTAAGGCACCTAGGGTAGCTGTAATAGGAGTGTATTTCAGTCCTAAGATATACATTATGCCTCCAGACATACCAACTATTAGTATGATTGGGAATATAGCTGAGAAGGCCTTGAAGATATTCCTATATATAAGAACTAGAGCCAAGAATACCAGACCTATACCTAGGAGGGTCATTTGTACCCTGCCTTCTGTTAGTCCCTTTACCATTTCAACATCTAGGGCACTCTTACCAGTTATAGAAAGCTTCATAGGTGAATCTTTTATAATCTCTTCTATATTGAGAACAAAGTCCTGTAAATCTTCAGTAGGCATATGCTCTATATTCATTAAAACTACAGCCTTATCCTGCTCAGTATTTATAAACATTTTCCTCTGTGATTCTGGGAAATCCTCAACAATGTCTAGATACTCTGAATGTGTAAGACCTTCACTGTCTTCTATATTGGAGACCAGATTATCTATAGACTTTATATCTACAATTTTTTCTGGGAATTTATCTTCCATATCCTTTATTGCAGCTCTCGTCCAATCAATATTTTCTTCGCTTAGAAGATTTTCACCTTCCATTAAGATAGCCATTTGATTTGTAGATCCAACAATATCCCTTATTAGATGTATATCAGCTAAGGCTTCCATATCCTGGGGCATGAAAGTTTCAATATCAGTTTCCACGCCTACTTTAGTGTCTGCAAAGAGCCCAAAGCCTGCTAAAACTACAGCTAAAATTATAACCAATAGCTTGTGTTTGGAAATAAATAAGGTGCTTGATTTAAGGATCTTATCTATTATAGTTGGCTGGCTGTATATGAACTTGTATTCCTTTTGAGCATGGGGAGATTCTAAAGTATCTCTCGCTGTAAGGATAGGCATTAGGAGGAATATACTTCCTAGAAAACTTACAATAACACCTATAGTCAACATCTTACCAAAGTCCTGTATCATAGGGACTGGAGAAGCGTAAAGGGACATAAAGCCCAGTACTGTAGCTAAAACAGCTATTCCTACAGCCTTTCCAATTTGTTGTAGGGTTCTCTTAGTTGACTTTTCTTCCTCATATCTATTTTGGAACTGTATAGAGTAATCTATGCCAAGTCCTATAAGAATAGGGAAGACTGCCATAGATACCATGGTCATGGGAACAGATAAATGACCCATAAGACCCAAGGTTCCAATTACAGATGTAAAAATTATAGCCAAGCTTAAGGCTCGCCAACGGATCTTAAATACTAGCATTAAAATGATAAACATGAGAACCACTGCTGAAGCTATCATATACTTCATATTGGTTTTCATTTCATCCCTAAGTGAGGAATCTAGTACAGGCTTACCAGAGATTATATATTCTATATCTGAAAAATCTTGTTTTTCCAAGGCAGATTCCACCTCTTCATAAACCAAGTCCTTTCTCTCATCCTCTAGGTTTCCTTGGAGTTTGATCATCATCATATTGTTATTGTCATCAATAATTACATCATTGAAGACATCTCTAAGCTCTTCATTCTCATCATAAAGGATATCTTCTAAATCAGACTTATTATCAGGCATATTAGCAGACATCATTCCACTTTTTGAATTAAATGTAGCCAAACCTTCACTTATATCCATTAAATTTTCACCCATAGTTATAAAACCAGCTGCCATGGTTTTCAGTTCCTCAGGATCGATTCCACCAGATAGATTTGACATCATCCCCCCTACTTCAGTTTCTAGGTCAGACATCATATCCGCAAATAAGGCAGATGGATCCTGGCTATTTGTCATCATGCTATTCATTTTTTTCGGTAGATCAGATAGGCCCATGCTTAATTCCTTTAACCTTCCACCCATCTCTCCCAGTCCCCCCGCCATGGTTTTAAGTTCCTCAGGATCTATCCCCCCGGATAGATTGGACTTCATCAGGAGTACCTCTTCCTCCATATTAGACATCATATCAGCTATGACCTTTGATGCTGATTGGTCTAAAGAGCCGGCCATATTTTTCATCAATGTGTCTGGACTCATCTTAAGGAGTAAATCATCTAATTTCTTTTCTAGGTCCTTAGGATTAGGAAGATCTTTCTTAGCTAAATCAGAAGACATATTTATAAGCTTATCTCCCATATCACCTAGTCCTCTAGCCATTAGAGAGACCTGGTCATCTATCTTAGCCATTTCCTTTTCCTGGTCCTTTAGCATGTCCTTCATAAGACTATCAGGGTCCATGCTAGCCATTAATTCATCTAGCTTATTTTCAATTTCCTTAGGATCAGGCATTTCTTTACTTCCCAATTCTCCTCCTATTTCTACTAACTTATCTGACATCTGCTTTAAACCATCACTAATATTTAATACTTGTTTTTTAAATTCCTTGGCCTGCTTGTCAGATATTTGATTGACTATACTGGAGGGACTCATTATAGAAAATATATCCTCATTGTAGCTTAGCTGCTTTTCTATTTGCCAAATCTTTTCAAGATTATCTATTTGAAGCAATTGATCTTTTTCACCTTGGAATAAGACCATTATTGCCTCCCCACCAAAATTATCTTCCATAATGTAGTTTTGTATATAAACTTCATTTTTACTATCTACTAGGGTATCATTACCTGTTGCCATATAAACATTAATAGCTCCAGCTATCATTATGGCAAAAACCAGGATAAATATTAGCAGAGTCTTTATAGGACTTTTTTCAATACTCTGTCCAATTTTACCAAAAATTCTATTCATAAGATTCTAACCTTCTTTCTGCATATTATTTTTGTCTGTAATTATACTTAAGATCCTATCCACAAAAAGATCAATCTTATTCTCATCTTTTTCTGGTAAATATAGGAAGGATAGGATGCTACCCATAAGAACCCTAAGCATAAATTCATCTTCTCCATTTTCCAAGCCTGCTTTTTTTATAGACTCCTTTAAGAGAAGAGAAGTCTTACCTATATAGTTGATATTTGAGATTTCACTATTAATTTCACTTTCCCTTAAGACCAGCTTTATAACTTCCCCATACTTGTTTACAACCCTAAGCCTTTCCTTTAATATATGCCTTAGCTTTTCCAATGAGTTTAAATCCTTGGCATCAAAGATAGACTTATTCAGGGTGCTCATTATAATAGGCTCTACAGCTTCTTTAAAAATTTCCTCCTTGCTATCAAAATATCTAAAGAGGGTAACCTCTGATATAGCTGCAGCATCTGCAATGCCCTGGGTAGTGGCCTTGTTGTATCCATTTTCTATAAATACCTTTAGGGCGGATTCCAGTATTTGGGATCTTCTTTCTTCCTTATTCATTCTACTAGTTTTTTTCTTAGACAATTTAAAACCTCCTTATGTAAGTGCTTACTAACATATAATAATACAAGACCCTATGCTTGTCAAGGAAAGATTAAATTCTATCCTCAAATCTCCATTGCAAAGCTTATATTAGACATAAGAAAAAGCCCTGATTTAGCTTCTTCAGGACTTTCATCGCAATTTTAATTTAAAGTTTTTCATAGCCAATATTATTTTTTTCTAAAAGAACAAGGGCATAATCATCCACCCTATAGTCATTTTGATAGTAAATATGCTTGATTCCTGCCTGAATAAGTGCCTTAGTACAATTTAAGCAGGGAAAATGCGTTACATAGGCCTTGCAGCCCTTTACTGGGATTCCTTCCTTGGCACAGTATAGGAGAGCATTCATTTCCGCATGGATAGTTGCTATACAGTGGCCATCTCTCATAGTATGACCCACATCATCACAGTGGGGATTCCCTGATACGGAACCATTATATCCACTGGAAACTATTCTATTATCATCATTAACAAGTATGCAACCAACAAAGGCCCTATTACAGGTAGATCGGCTAGCTACCAATTCAGTTATTTCCATAAAGTATTCATTCCAAGATTTTCTACTCATTTAAACTACCTCCAAGTCAAAGTATTTTAATAAACATTATAACATAAGAAATAGCTTAAAAATATAATATTACAAAAAGCCCTGAAGTATATTATAATAGAGCTAATGGAGATGATTATATGAGTTTGTTTAATATAAGAGATTCTGTTCAAGAAGTAGCAGAAGCCATAGAGGCCATACTTAGGGTAGATGTAACCATAATAGA
>CAZGQG010000033.1:15211-16348 GCA_964527205.1 uncultured Tissierellaceae bacterium
ATAGAAGGTATACTTCCAAAGCTAGACAAGGATAATGAAGAAATTTTTAGGATGGAAAAAAAGCTGGATATAGGAGGAGAGAAGAAGAGCTTTATTATAAAGGTCCTACCAGTTATAGTAGATGGGAAGAAGACCAGCTCTATTATAGAAGTCCAAAAGACCTATGACCTAGTAAAGGATGCCTATAAGCTAATAGAGGGTCAAAGGCAGATAGTATTTAAGGATATAATGGGAGAGAGTAAAAAGCTCAATGAAGTAAAGAATATAGCAAGAGGAGTGGCAAATAGCAAAAGCTCAGTATTTTTAAGGGGAGAAAGTGGAACAGGAAAGGAACTATTTGCAAGGGCCATACACTATGAATCAAATAGAAAAAATGCACCCTTTATTGCAATCAACTGTGCCTCTATACCAGACAATCTGCTGGAATCAGAGCTCTTTGGCTATGAAGGTGGAGCCTTTACAGGAGCTAAGAAAGAGGGGAAGATGGGTAAGTTTGAACTTGCCAATAGGGGAACCTTGTTTTTAGATGAGATAGGAGACCTTCCCATCCACATACAGCCTAAACTCCTAAGGGCCCTACAAGAGCAAAGCTTTATGAGAGTTGGAGGCAAGGAAACCATAAATATAAATTTTAGACTTGTATCAGCAACAAATAGAAATATTGAAGAGATGGTATCAAATGGAGAGTTTAGAGAGGATTTATACTATAGATTAAATGTAATACCAATCAATATTCCTCCTCTTAGGGAAAGAAGAGAGGACATAGAATTATTAAGTGAATATCTCTTGGAGAAGAATTGTAGAAAATTAGGGAAAGAGAGAAAATATCTATCAGAGGAGCTAAGGCAAGTTATATACAGGTATTCATGGCCTGGAAATATAAGGGAGATGGAGAATACAATTGAATATTTAGTAAATATAGTAAGGGGAGAGGAAATAAAGCTATCAGACCTTCCCAAGCATATAGCCAATAATCTCTTATTAGAATCCCAAAGAGAAGAAGACTTTCAAGGGTCCCTATCAGAAAAAATGGATAACTATGAAAAAGAGATTCTAAGGGAATATCTAGATAGCTTTGGATCCACCACTGAGGATAAAAAATTAATAGCAGAAAAATTAAATATAAATCTTTCTACC
>CAZGQG010000033.1:16448-19886 GCA_964527205.1 uncultured Tissierellaceae bacterium
ATATAGGAAATTAAGCAGACATAATTTGCAATAGTGAGAATTAATTCCCATAAATGCGAAAGATAGGGAGGAGATAATTTTAAAGATTATTTAATCTTTTTTCCTCTGGGAAAGTCTGGATTAGTTAAAAAACCTTAGAAAATCCTTAGGATTATAGCTTATCCCCTTTAATATAAATTGATCTGTTCTATTTATATTAGAAAGAAAGAGAATAATTCGCAATTCTGCGAAAAATATAAAGTAAGCTATATAGACTTATAAAGAAAGAATGACTCCTTAGCTAGGCTAGAGGGGTTATTTTTTCATATTTGCCTTTGGCATGGTAATTGCAATATATAATGTATAGATAGCTAAAAAGATCAATACTTAGAATGGGGTGTGGAATGTGGATTTTAATGCTAAAAGAGAATACCTATTAAATATGATAAGAACAGAGACGGTTCCGGCTTTAGGTTGTACAGAGCCAGTGGCTGTTGCCTATGCAGCAGCAGTAGCAAAAAGGCATATGGACGTGGAAATAGAAGAAATGCATATCCTTACCAGTAAGAATATATTCAAAAATGGTAAGTCTGTTATGATACCTGGCACCAAGGAATGGGGTTTGGATTTGGCAGCAGCCCTGGGAATAGTAATTGGGGATCCAGAGGGAGGATTAATGGTACTAAGGGATGTAGATAAGGGGTCAGTAAAAAGAGCCCATGAACTACTAGATAAAAAGCGAGTTAAGCTAGATTACATAGAAGAGTCAGCAAATATATATGTGGAAATAAAACTTATATCTGGAGATAAGGAAGTTAAGGTAGAGTTAAAGGACTGCCATGATAAAATAGATGCTATTTATTTAGATGGCAAAGTTATTTACAAAAATCAGGGAAAAGAAGAAGGATCTAGAGATGAGGATTATTATCAAGCCCTTAAGAATATGAGCTTTAAGGAGATCAGAGAAATAATAGAATCCTATGGGCTAGAAGATATTGAATTTATAAAAGATGGGATCCAAATGAATAAAAATGCAGCAGAAAGAGGATTAACTGAAGATAGTGGCCTAAATGTAGGAAAGACCCTATATAAATTACAGGGAAAAGGGCTTCTAGGTGAGGATGAACCTACAAAGGCAAGGATAATGACCGCCAGTGCATCCGACGTGAGAATGGGAGGGGGACTTTGTCCTATTATGACCAGTGGTGGTAGTGGTAACCAGGGTCTTGGAGTTATAGTTCCCATTGTAACCGTAGGAGAAGAGAGGGGACTTTCAAAGGAGAAAATATATAAGGCAGTGTTTTTTGGACATGTCCTTAATAAATATATCAAGCTATACACTGGGAAACTCTCAGCCATGTGCGGATGTGCTATTGCAGCTGGAGTAGGCTCATCTGTTGGTATCACGTGGATGCTAGGTGGAGATGACAGGGACATAGCTGGAGCAGCTGAAAACCTACTTTCAAACCTAACAGGAATGATATGTGATGGTGCCAAGGATAATTGTTCCTTAAAATTATCTACATCAGCCTATGAAGCTATAATTTCATCTTTCCTATCTCTGGAAGGTGTTAGGGTAAATCCCAACATAGGAATAATTGGAGAGACTATAGAGGATACTATTGAGAATTTGGGAATCCTTGCAAACAAGGGCTTTATGGAAGCTGACAATGTAATACTTGAGATAATTAATTAAAACTGGACTTTGTCCAGTTTTTTTATTTATCTGTAAGAATATGGTGCAATTATAGAATAAATAGGGTAAACTGGTAATGTTAAGAGATATATGGGTATATATAAATAAGTGCTTATTGAGGAGGGGTCATGATTAAAAAAATAATATGGCTTTTTATAATTTTAGGATTGAGTTTTGGAATAATCATGGAAGTAGAAGCCCCAGAAGCTATCTTTTCATTCATTGAAGATAGGGTAGAGGCAGAGGATATAGATGGGATAAAGGATCAAGGAGAATATATAGAAGCAGAGCTTATATCAGAAACAGAGATAAAGGAAATAGAAGATAAATCAGAAGAAATAGAAGAAATTCAAATATCCCTAGTGGGAGATATACTATTTGATGCTAGTATAAGGGGGCATATAGATAGGGAAGGCTATGCTTATCCCTATGAATATGTTAAGGAATACTTTTTAAATGACGATCTAAGCATTGGAAATCTTGAGACAAGCATCACCCGAGCTGGAGAAAAGTGGCCAGACAAGCAGTTTAACTTTAGATCTGATCCTAAAAACCTCCCTTATATGAAAGAAGCAGGCATAGAAGTAGTTTCCCTTGCCAACAACCATTCCTTGGATTATGGCTATGAGGGCCTAATAGATTCCTTGGATTATCTCCAAGAGGCTAATATCCATTCAGTGGGGGCAGGGAAGAATAGAGAAGAGGCAAGAAAAATAGTAATTATAGATAAAAATAATATAAAAATTGGAATACTAGGATTTTCAAGAGTAGTTCCAGATGTAGGCTGGTGGGCAACAGGGGATAGACCTGGACTTGCAGGAGCCTATGATGGTCAATTAGAAGGAGCTTTAAATCTTATCCAAGCTGCAAAGGAAGAGGTTGACATACTTATAATTGCCATACATTGGGGCAAGGAACTCCATGAGGAGCCTAGAATAGAAGAGATAATAGCTGCAAAGAAAATGATAGATAGTGGTGCAGATGTTATAGCAGGTCATCATCCCCATGTTCTTCAGGGCATAGAAATATATAGGGGCAAGCCAATATTTTATAGTCTTGGGAATTTTATCTTTGGAAGTAGGAGTGATCTAACAGCTAATACCATGATTGCCCAGCTTAATTACGGGAATAAGGATTTAAAAAATATAGAAATAATACCCTTTAATATAGTTGGAGCTAGGCCAGTGGCAGTAGATGAAGATGGAAGAAGAGAGAAACTTGACTACCTACAAAAAATATCAAATCAATTTGGTACAAGGATAGAAGATGGAAAGATTAAAATAGAAGAATAAGAAGGTGATAAGTATGTATGGACTAGTCTTAGAAGGTGGTGGTGCTAAGGGATCATATCATGCAGGAGTATACAGGGCTATAGAAGAGCTGGGAATTGAAATAGGCGGCATAGCAGGGTCCTCTATAGGAGCCCTTAATGGGGCTATGATATTGCAAGATGATTTAGAACAGTGGTATGGACTTTGGAATGACATATCTTATTCTATGATATTAGATATGGAAAATGAAGAAGTAAAGAAGATAAAGAACTTGAGTCTTTCTAAGGAAGATCTTAGTCTATTGGGAGAAACCATTAAAAGATTCCTTCGAAGTGGAGGTATAGAAACCACCAAGATCAAAGAAATAATAGAAGAGTATGTAGATGAGGAAAAAATAAGAAGTACAAACAAAGACTTTGGCATAGTTACCTTAAATCTTACAGAGAGAAAGGCAGTTAAAATATTCTTAGAGGATATACCAAAGGGAGACCT
>CAZGQG010000034.1:0-18426 GCA_964527205.1 uncultured Tissierellaceae bacterium
CTACTTTTAATTTTGGCATTCCGAGCTTGAACCTTTAATCTTGTCACTCTATGTTATCTGAGCTTGCGAAGAATCTTAAGGACACAAAGACAGATCCTTCATCGCTATGCTCTTCAGGATGACAAAAACGCTACGCTCTTCAGGATGACGAAAACGCCATGCTCCTCAAATACCATAGGACGACAAAAACGCTATATTTCTCCGGATGATAAAATGCGATGCTCTCCGGATGAAAAAACGCTATACTTCTCCTGTTGATAAAAATGCTACGCTCTTCCGGATGACAAAATTACTCTAAGATACTACAGGATGAGAAGAATATTTTACTGAAGTGATTTATGAGTAGTCCTCGATTCTTGGATAATATAATAAAAAGATTAATTATGATTATTTGGAGTTTTTCTGGGTATAATTGTATAGAGGCAATTCAGTGAGAGTGTCTGTTCTTTCAAAGGAAAAGATATATAAAAATCATGACTAAAAAGAAAAAATAGTTTACTAAATAGGAAGATATTGGTATAATGTAATAGAGATAATGAATTGTTTCCCTAGGGAAGCATTTTTTATTCTTAGGAAGGACAAAGAAAGTCAAAGACGAAAGGAGTATATATGGCTGGACTAAGTAATGTAATAGAAAGATTTATAAAGGAAATGATAAGTGAAGCTGAAAACGGCATAATTGAAATTCAAAGAAATGAGCTTGCTCAAGAGTTTGAATGTGCTCCTTCTCAAATAAATTATGTACTGACTACAAGATTCACCCCATACCGAGGCTACTATATTGAGAGTAGAAGAGGTGGAGGTGGGTATATTAAAATTGTAAAAGTGGGTATAGATGATTATAAGGACATAAATAATAATATAATGGAAACTATAGGAGAATCAATTACAAAGAATAAGGCCTATAATATTATTGATGGACTTTACGAGGAAGATATATTAGAACTTAGAGAAGCACAGATTATTAAGGCTGCCATAGGTGACAGATCTTTATATGGTGTAGAGGCAAGCTCTAGGAACAAGATCAGGGCAGATATACTAAAGGATATTTTGCTTATACTTGCAGAATAGGAGGTAATGTTATGTTGTGCGAAAATTGTAATGAAAATGAAGCCACAATACATTTTACAATGATTGTAAATGGAGAAGTTGAGAAAAAGCATATATGTGAAAGCTGTGCAAAATCAAATAAAGAATTTGATTTTGATCTTCCCTTCCCCTTTCATAAGCTCTTTACAGGATTATTAGAGGCGGAAAATCAAGATAAGGCTGAGCAGATAAATGCTAAGAATATAAATTGTCCTAGATGTGGTCTGGACTATAGAAGGTTTATAGAAACTGGAAAGTTTGGCTGTTCAAAATGCTATGATGTTTTTAACAATGAAATTGAAATACTTTTGAAAAACATACATGGAAACAGCACACATAGTGGAAAGATACCAATCAAATCAGAGGAGACAATCCTTCAGAAAAGAGAAATAGAAAACTTAAAGAAGGAATTAGAAGAAAATGTAAGAGTTGAAAACTTTGAAGAAGCAGCTATCATTAGGGATGAGATAAAGCGATTAAGCTCAAAAATAGATGTAAGTGAGAGGTGATAGCATGACTAAATGGTTAGAAAGTTCAGGAACAGACGATGATATAGTTGTAAGTACAAGGATAAGGCTTGCAAGAAATATTGATAAGTATAAGTTTCCAAATCTAATAGATGATGTGGAAGCAGAATCAATTACCCAGGATATACTAAAGGCCCTGGAAGAAACTGGAGAAGATTATAAGCTCTACAGAAATATAAATTTAAGTGAATTAGAAAGAAATGCTTTTGTAGAGAAACATATAATAAGTCCTAATTTAGCAGGAAATATAAAAAATGGTAGCTTCTTAATTAGAAAAGACCAAAGATCAACCATAATGATTAATGAAGAAGATCATATAAGGATTCAAGTACTTTTTCCAGGACTTAATTTAGGAGAGGCTTGGGAACTATGTTCTGAGATTGATGATAAATTAGAAAATAGTATAAGATATGCCTTTCATGAGAAGTTTGGATATTTAACTTCCTGTCCAACCAATGTAGGAACTGGCTTAAGGGCATCTGTTATGCTTCATTTACCAGGCCTTAGCATGAGTGGCCAGTTAAATAATTTAGTGGAAGGTTTAAGAAGCATAGGAATAACTGTAAGAGGACTTTACGGAGAGGGCTCTAAGGCCCTTGGCAACCTCTATCAAATATCCAATCAAATAACAACAGGTGAAAAGGAAGAAGATCTAATACGAAAGATAAATAAATTTATCCAGCAAATTATAAAAAGAGAAAGAAATACCAGGGCTTATTTATTTGATAAAAAGGGCATAGAATTAGAAGATAAGATATTTAGATCCCTTGGTATATTGAATTATAGTAGAGTGATGTCAAGCTTAGAAGCTATGAATCATCTTTCTAATGTTAAATTTGGCATAGATATGGGTATAATTAAAGATATTGAGTCTAAGGAAATAGTAAAATTAATGCTTGATATTCAACCTGCGAGCATAAAGATGGACCAAGAAGACAATATAGAGAACAAGGAAATAGATATATTAAGAGGAGAAAAACTAAGAAAAAAACTGAAGAGTTGGGAGGAATAAATATATGGCAATGTTTGGAAGATTTACAGAAAAGGCACAAAAAGTAATACTGCTTTCCCAGGAAGAAGCTAAGAGAATGAAGCACAATTATGTTGGTACAGAACATTTATTACTTGGCTTAATAGTAGAAAAAGACGGGGTAGCTGGAAGAGTGCTTTCTGAAGCTGGTATGGATATTGATACTACCAGAGCTGAGATAGAAAAGGCAGTGGGAAAAGGAGAGCATGATTCAGATATATTAGGCTTTACACCTAGAACAAAGAGAATTTTTGAACTTGGATTTGTAGAGGCTAGAAAGTTAGGACACAACTATGTTAGTACAGAGCATTTGCTTCTAGGTTTATTGGCAGAGGGTGAAGGAGTAGCTGCAGCCATTATTAAAAAGATGGGAGTAAATTCCGATGAATTAAGGCAAGCAATAGTAGGCAAGACCAGAGATTCAAATCCTAAGGCCAAGCAAAGAGGTCCAGCCTCTAAGGAAGAAAGCCCTAATTTAGAACAATATGGTATTAACTTAAATAAACTTGCTGAGGATGACAAGATAGATCCAATAATAGGTAGAAGCAAGGAAATTGAAAGGGTCATACAGGTCTTAAGCAGGAGAACGAAAAACAATCCTGTATTGATTGGAGAGCCAGGAGTAGGAAAGACAGCTATTGCAGAGGGACTGGCCCAAATGATAGTAGAGGGTACAGCTCCAGATATAATCAAGGATAAAAGAGTAATCACACTAGACCTACCTGGCATGCTAGCAGGTGCCAAATATAGGGGTGAGTTTGAAGAAAGATTAAAATCAGTTATGCAGGAAATAAAAGATGCGGGAGATGTAATCCTGTTTATAGATGAGCTTCACACCATAGTAGGGGCAGGAGCTGCTGAGGGAGCCATAGACGCATCCAATATCCTTAAGCCAGTACTTGCTAGGGGTGAGTTGCAAATCGTTGGAGCCACTACCATAGAGGAGTACAGGAAGTATATAGAAAAGGACTCTGCTCTAGAGAGAAGACTACAACCTATAATGGTTGAAGAGCCTAGTGTTGAAGATACTAAAAAGATATTAAAGGGATTAAGAGATAAATATGAAGCCCATCATAGGGTAAAGATAACAGATGAAGCTATAGATGCTGCAGCGGAACTTTCCTATAGATATATAGCTGATAGATTCCTTCCGGATAAGGCAATTGATTTAATTGATGAAGCTGCATCCATGATAAGGGTAAGGAGCTATGTTGCACCAGAAGAGCTTAAGGATTTAGAAGAAAAGCTTGAAGAACTGGCACAGGAAAAGGAAGAAGCAATAAATACCCAGGACTATGAAAAAGCTGCTAGGGTTAGAGATCAGGAGAAAAAGATAAAAGAAGAATTAATGGACAACAAGACCAAATGGGAAAAAGAAAAGCAAACTTCAAATATGATAGTAGAATATGAGGAGATTGCAAAGATAGTATCATCTTGGACAGGAGTTCCTGTAACTAAGATGACTTCTGAAGAAAGTGAAAGACTATTAAATTTAGAAGATATACTTCATAAAAAAGTTGTAGGACAAGGCCAGGCAGTGAATGCTATATCCAGGGCAGTTAGAAGATCTAGAGTTGGTTTAAAAGATCCTAATAAGCCAGTTGGAAGCTTTGTATTTGTAGGACCTACAGGAGTAGGAAAAACCTATCTAGCCAAATCTCTTGCAGAAGCCTTATTTGGAGAAGAGGATGCAATGATAAGAATTGACATGAGTGAGTATATGGAAAAACACTCAGTGTCCAAGCTAATAGGTTCACCTCCAGGATATGTAGGACATGATGATGGAGGACAACTTACAGAAGCTGTAAGAAAGAAGCCTTATTCTGTAATTCTATTTGACGAGATTGAAAAAGCACATCCAGATACATTTAATATGCTGCTTCAGATTTTAGATGATGGTAGACTTACTGACTCCCAGGGCAGGACAGTAGATTTTAAAAATACTGTAATTATAATGACTTCTAATGTTGGAGCTACATCTATTAGAAAGCAAAATGTATTAGGATTCTCTACGGGAGAAGATGAAGGTAAGGAAGAGTATGAAAAGATGAAAGAGACAATCACTGAAGAACTTAAGCAAACATTTAGACCAGAGTTCTTAAACAGGCTAGATGAAGTTATAGTATTCCACAGTCTAGAAGAAAAACACATAGGTGAAATAGTACAAATAATGGTAAATGACCTTGAAAAGAGGCTTTTAGATATAGATATTGAAATAAGAGTATCAGAAGAAGCTAGACAGTTTATTGGGAAAAAAGGATTTGATCCAGTTTATGGAGCAAGACCTCTTGAAAGAACCATAAGAAAAGTAATAGAAGATCAATTAGCAGAAGAAATCTTAAAGGGAAATATTTCCAAGGATGACATAGTAAATATTGACCTTGAAGAAGATGAATTAAAATTTACAGTTGCTTAAATTTATAGGAAGGATTTTTCCTTCCTATTAGTATTTGGAGGATAATATGAAAATAAGAACAAGCTATGTATGCCAAGAATGTGGCTATCAGACTAGTGGTTACCTGGGAAAATGCCCTGAGTGCAATGCCTGGGGCAGTATAAAAGAAGTGGCAATAGAAGAAAAAAGAAGTGGAAAGAAGAGTAAGCTAAGAAAAAACAAATCAGTCCTTAGGCTGCAGGATGTAAAGAGCTCAAATAGTGATAGGATACTGACTAATATAAATGAATTTAACAGGGTAATGGGAGGTGGAATTGTAAAGGATTCCATCACCCTCCTATCAGCAAAGCCAGGAGCCGGGAAATCAACTTTGCTTCTTCAAGTTGCAAATGATTTGGCCAAGCTAGGTTTTAAAGTACTTTATGCATCAGGAGAAGAAAGTGAATCTCAAATAAAAAATAGGGCAGATAGGATCACTGAAAAGGTCAGTTCTGACGTATGGGTAATCTCAGATAATAGCTTAGATGAGGTAATATTTAATGTAGAAGAAATTGATCCGGATATTATTATAATAGATAGTATCCAGACCTTTACCCTTAGTGAGTTTTCAAGTTCTAGGGCAGGTTCTCCTACCCAGACTATGGAATCAGCCAATGCCCTTGTTCAAATAGCCAAGGATACAGAGAGGCCAAGGGTGGTTATTCTGGTAGGTCAAATGACCAAGGAAGACGAGATAGCTGGAGTAAGAGCCTTGGAACACTTAGTTGATACTGTGCTCTTGATTGAAGGAGAAAGTGGCGAAGAGCTTAGAACCCTCTTGACTACAAAAAATAGATATGGTTCAACGGGAGAGATGGGTTTTTTCTATATGACTGACAAGGGCATGGTATCCATTGACAATCCTTCTGAATACTTTATGACCAGCAGAAAGGATAATACTGTGGTTCCTGGAAGCTCTATTACTGTAGTAAGAGAAGGAACTAGACCTGTAATACTTGAAATAGAAAGCTTAGTCTCCCATTCATTTATGCCTTATCCATCCAGGATAGGAGAATGTATGAAAAGGGAGCAGTTAAATACATTGATTTCTATAATAGAGCAGAGAGGAAATATTAAGCTCTATGATAAAAACGTGGTTATAAAAACAACTGGTGGAATGAAATTAAAGGAACAAGCTTCAAATCTAGCTGTTTTAATGAGCATTGTATCCTCTGTTAAGGGCATAGGTATAGATAATAGTACTGTTTTTATAGCTGACGTAGGCTTGACGGGAGAATTAAAAAGAGTTCCCTCACTGGAAAGCAGATTAAGGGAACTTGATAGGATGGGATTTGAGACAGCCTATGTAGCTCCTAATAGTGTAAAGGCTATAAAGACTGATAATTTAAAGATTGTAGAAAAAGAAAAGTTAATAGATGTAATAAATCATGTATTCAAATAAAAAATCTAAGGCTCCCCTTAGGTTTTTTATTTGAGATTATTTTAAACTAAAAACTCCCAATGTTTTTATAGTTTCATGTTCTTGTCTCAGTATATCCCCTAGATTTAAATCTAAGGCATTGCACATAGAGGCAAGATAAAATAAAGATGTTCCCATTTCCTTTTCAATTACTTCTCTGCATACTTCACATAGACTGCCTTGTATATGGCTGTCAACAGTGTCTAGATTGTCCTTAAAGGATTCACTGCTATAGTCTTGTTTTTTTGCATTAATAGAAATGCAGCCACAGGAAGTCACAGACTTAGCTACAGCTCTATTGATCCTAGCAGTGTATTGCTCAAGCTTTGTCATTATATCTAATATACTTTTATGCCTTATAAGTACTTTAGAGGCTTGTTCTTGAAAATCATCGCATAGCACATGTTTTTCCAGATTATTATTTGTCTCTTTCATGTTTTCAACTCCTATCAGTAGGGTATTTGTTTTATATATCAATTATACTTAGTAGAGAGTGCAATTGTCAAATTTTTCTATCAATTTTTCTTCCTATAATTCCCATTATTTACCCATAATTAGTTGACTGATAATAGAAACTGTGGTAAAATGAAAACTTTACAATTACAGGCTTATATTGTATAATGTAAGGTGTAAGTAAAATGGGGGAGGTTTTTAAATGTTTAAGATTGGTGACAAGGTTGTATATCCAATGCATGGGGCTGGAATAATAGAATCTATTGAAGAAAAAGAAATAATAGGAGAAAAAAGAAAATACTATATTATGAGAATGCCTATTGGTGATATGAAGGTTATGGTTCCAGTTGATAATGTTGAAGACGTTGGAGTAAGAGAAATTATTGGAGAAGAAGAGTATAAGGACGTTATGTCTATACTTAGAGATGACAAGTCTGCTATGCCTAAAAATTGGAATAGAAGATACAGAGCAAATATGGACAGAATAAAATCTGGAGATATTTATGAAATAGCTGCTGTAGTTAGAAACCTCTTAATGTTAGATACAGAAAAAGGACTTTCTACAGGTGAAAGAAAAATGCTTAGTTCTGCTAAGAAAATGCTACTTTCAGAAATGGTATTAGTTACAGATACAGATATAGAGAATGTGGAAAAAATAGTAGTAGAAGCCATTCAATATACAGAAGATGATGAAGATGAGGAAGTAGAAGAAGAGAAGAAGTAAAAAGATGATTTTATAAATCCAATCAAGAAATTGATTGGATATTTAAGATTAAAAATAAAAATAGGAGGTGAGGGAGATGCTTAATAAGGTTTTAAGAGTAATTATTGGATTATTAGGTACTTTTTTTGGATACAGTATTATAAGCGCACTTAGGAGCTTGGGAATTATAAACAATGTGGATACAGGATGGATCAACTTAGCTGTATATATAGTAACGGCCTTGTTTTTTGGAATTATATTCTTTTTATTATCTAATAAAATAATCAATAGAGGTAAAAAGCTTGTTAGAGCTATTGAAAAAGAATTGGAGAAATTCTCAGCCTATGATATTGCGATTTCATCAATTGGACTTATAATTGGACTAGTTATAGCATTTTTATTATCACAACTTGTTGCGAGTTTGAAAATACCTTATTTGGGAGTATTAGCTTCTGTTGTATTTTATATAATATTTGGATATTTAGGTCTTACTATACCACTTAGGAAAAAAGATGATATTTACTTGACTTTTAATTCAATGAGAAAAAGCCCAAAGGAAAAAGTAAAGGCAAATGATAAAAGTTTCCCGAAAATATTAGATACATCCGTTATTATAGACGGAAGGATACTAGATATTTGTCAAACCGGATTTATTGAAGGTCCCCTAATAATACCAGAATTTGTACTTGAGGAACTTCAGCATATTGCAGATTCTTCTGATTCCCTAAAGAGAAATAGGGGGAGAAGAGGTCTGGATATACTAAATAAGATTCAAAAGGAAGTAGATATTGAAGTAATTATAAATGATAGTAAGTTTGATGATGTAAAGGAAGTGGACTCTAAGCTATTAAAGCTTACAAGACTACTTGGTGGAAGGGTAGTTACTAATGACTATAATTTAAACAAGGTAGCTGAAGTTCAAGGGATTTCTGTCTTGAATATAAATGAACTGGCCAATGCTGTAAAACCAGTGGTCATTCCTGGTGAGCAAATGGTAGTTGAGGTAGTAAAGGATGGTAAGGAAATGAACCAAGGACTTGCCTATTTAGACGATGGGACCATGATTGTAGTTGAAAGTGGAAGGAAGTTTATAGGAAAGACTATAGATGTAGTAGTTACATCAGTACTTCAAACTTCAGCAGGTAGAATGATATTTGCAAAACCAATGTCAATGGTTGATTAAGCTACAAAAGACCCTAGATTGGGTCTTTTCTTTTGTGAAGATATTATTGTCTAATGGCTTGAAAATATGCTATAATACCTAGGAGAGGTGATGAGATGTATAAGGGGCATCATGTATCTGTAATTATTGCAGCGGCAGGCATGAGCAACAGAATGGGAAGTAAGATAAACAAACAATTCATATGGATTGATGGAAAGCCTGTACTAGGGCATACAATAGAGAAATTTGAGAAATGTAAATATATTGATGAAATAATAATAGTATGTAAAGAGGAAGAAATTGAATATTGTAGAAGAGAAATTGTAAGAAAGTATAAGTTTAGAAAAGTTAGCAATATTGTTAGGGGAGGTAAGGAAAGACAAGATTCTATATACAATGGAATCCTTGCCTTAAATGAGAAGACAGATATAGTCTTAACCCACGATGGGGCTAGACCTTTTGTAAAAACAAAAAACATAGAAGATGGGATAAGGGCAGTATTAGAGCATGGATCCTGTGTAATAGGTGTACCGGTTACGGACACTATAAAGGTATTAAAAGATGAAGATACAGTGGAGACAACTCCAGATAGATCTAGACTATGGGCGGCTCAGACACCCCAATGTTTCTTTAAACATATCCTAATAGAAGGATATGAAAATGCTATAAAGGAAAGATATTTTGGAACAGATGATAGCTCCATTGTTGAGAGAGCAGGACATAAGGTTAAGATGATAATGGGGAGCTATGATAATATAAAGATCACAACTCCAGAGGATATAGTAATTGCAGAATCCTTATCTAAGGATAGGGACAGTATATACAAGGGAAGAGAATTTTTATATCAAAGTAGATAAGAAGAGTAAGAATATATAGATGTAGGTGAGAAGATGAGAATAGGATTTGGATATGATGTTCATAAATTAGTAAAAAACAGGAAGCTTGTCCTAGGAGGAGTAGATATAGCTCATGAGACTGGTCTTTTAGGTCATTCAGATGCAGATGTACTTGTCCACGCTATTATGGATAGTATATTAGGGGCTATGGCTCTGGGAGATATAGGCTATCATTTTCCAGATACAGATAAGGAATACAAGGATATATCAAGTCTTTATCTCTTATCTAAGGTCAAGGAAAAAATGGACCAGGAAGGCTATCTTATTGGCAATATAGATGCAACCATTGCAGCAGAGAGGCCAAAGCTAGCAGGATATATAGATGAAATGAGAAAAAATATAGCAAATGCACTGGGTACTGACCTGGACAATATAGGAATCAAGGCTACTACAACTGAAAAACTTGGTTTTGTAGGAGAAGAAAAAGGAATGTCAGCTTATTCAGTATCTTTACTTAAGAAAAAATAGATTAGCAATAAAATAGGGGGAAATTTAATATGCGTATGTCAAATCTTTACATGCCTACCTTAAGGGAGGTACCATCTGAGGCGGAAATACCAAGCCACAAGTTGCTCCTAAGGGCAGGAATGGTTAGAAGACTGGTAAGTGGAGTCTATTCATATCTTCCACTAGGCTATAGGGTCATAAGAAAAATAGAGCAAATAGTTAGGGAGGAAATGGATAATGCTGGATCACAAGAGCTTTTAATGTCTGCTATCCAACCTAGAGAGCTCTGGGAAGCTACAGGAAGATGGGATGACTTTGGACCAGAGATGTTTAAGTTAAATGACAGACACAATAGGGAGTTTTGCTTAGGACCTACCCATGAGGAATACTTTACACAAATGGTAAAGGGTGAACTAAAGTCATATAAACAATTGCCAACAAATCTCTACCAAATACAAACCAAGTACAGGGATGAGAAAAGACCTAGATTTGGGGTTATGAGGGCTAGGGAATTTATAATGAAGGATGCCTATAGTTTTGATGTGGATGATCAAGGATTAGAACTTGCCTATGAAAAAATGTGGGCTGCCTATGAAAAGGTATTTGATAGATTAGAATTAGATTATAGGGTTGTGCAAGGTGATACAGGTTCCATGGGTGGAAAGGTATCCCATGAGTTCATGGCTATGTCTGATGTAGGAGAAAGCCTTGTAGCCTATTGTGGAGACTGTGACTATGCTGCAACTGATGAAAAAGCAAAGGTAGTATATAGGATAGATGAAAAAGAAGAAGAAATCCTTGAAATGGAGAAGGTCCATACTCCAGCTGTTACTACAATAGATGCTCTTAAGGACTTCTTTAAGATAGACCCATCTAATTTTGCCAAGGCCCTGGTTTATTCTGTTCAGGGAGAGCCTATAATAGCAGTTATACCAGGAGACAGGGATTTAAATGAAACTAAATTATGTAATTATTTATCTATAGGAGGCCATGATTTAGAGATGGCTGATGAATCTATGATCCAAGACATTACTGGTGCAGCTGTAGGTTATACAGGACCAGTTAATCTTAAAAAAGATGTTAGAATAATTGTGGATTCAAGAATTAGCAAGATGAAAAACCTTGTTGTAGGTGGTAATGAAACGGACTACCATATAAAAAATGTAAATTATGATAGGGATTTTAAGGGTGAAGTAGTGGAAGACCTTCTCTTAGTAGAGGAAGGGGATCTCTGTCCACAGTGCGATTCAAAGCTTATAATGGATAGGGGTATAGAAGTAGGAAACATCTTCCAACTTGGAACAAAATATTCTGATGCAATAGGAGCCAAGTATTTAGATGAAAATGGCAAAGAAAATCCATTTGTAATGGGTTCTTATGGAATAGGAGTATCTAGATCCCTGGCAGCTATTGTGGAGAAATTCCATGATGAGGATGGAATTGTTTGGCCACTTAATACAGCACCATATGAGGTCATTATAACTGTTATAAATATTAACAATGAAGAACAAATGAATTTAGGGGAAAAAATATATGAAGAATTGAAATCTGAGGGAATAGAAGTTCTCATAGATGATAGGAAAGAAAGAGCTGGAGTTAAATTTAAGGATAGGGACCTAATAGGTATACCTATTAGAATAACTGTAGGAAAGAGAGCAGGAGAGTCTATAGTTGAGTATTCTATAAGAGGAGAAGAAGGCCGAGAAGAGGTTGGGGAAAAGGAATTAAAATCTCTAATAGATCAAGCCTTTAAAAAGAACAAGATGATTTAACCTAAAGTATAAGATTATAGGAGGCTCTTCCAAACATAGAAGTTCCACTGATGTTTAGGAGGGCCCTTTATTTGTATAGGAGTTTACATGGAATTGTTAGTAAGATATAATATAGGTAATTAAATTGGGAGGTGTAGGTATTGAGAGATGTAAGAGTTAGATTTGCCCCGAGTCCTACAGGGTATCTTCACATAGGAGGATTAAGAACTGCATTATATAATTATTTATTTGCAAAACACAATAATGGAAAATTTATTTTAAGAATAGAAGACACAGATCAGACAAGATTTGTAGAAGGTGCAATAGAGAATTTAATAAATGCCTTAGAATGGTCTGGGATTCAATATGATGAAGGTGTATTTGTAGAAGATGGGGAAATAGTACAAAAGGGTGAATATGGACCATATATCCAATCAGAGAGATTAGATATATATAGAAAGTATGTGGATAGATTAATTGAAAGCGGACATGCCTATTATTGTTTCTGTTCTAAAGAAAGGCTTGATCAGGTAAGAGACACTCAAAGAGCTAATGGATTAATGCCTAAATATGATGGTTTCTGTAGGAATGTTTCCATAGAAGATGCAAGGAAGAGAATTGAAGATGGAGAAGAATATGTAGTTAGGCAAAAGCTACCACAAAATTATGACATAAAATTCAAGGACCTAGTAAGAGGAGATATAAGCATAAATACAGATGATGTAGATGATCAGGTTCTACTTAAATCTGATGGTTATCCTACTTATCATATGGCCGTAGTTGTAGATGATCATTTAATGGATATATCCCATATAGTAAGGGGAGAAGAGTGGTTATCATCAACTCCAAAGCACATACACTTATATGAAGCCTTTGGATGGGAGAAACCTCTATATGTACATCTGCCAACAGTGCTTAACAAGGAAAGAAAAAAATTAAGCAAGAGACATGGGGATGTGGCAGTAGGTGACTTCAAGGAAAAAGGTTACTTGCCTCAAGGACTAGTAAATTACCTGGCCTTAGTAGGTTGGAGTCCAGAAGACAATGAAGAAATACTTCCTATGGATAAACTTATAGAAAAGTTTTCCTTTGACAGGGTTGCTAGAGCCGGAGGTATCTTTGATAAGGACAAATTAGACTGGGTAAATGCACACTATATCAAGGACACAAATACAGAAGATCTTACCCATATGGCCATTCCTTATTTAAGAGATGCAGGATTTATAGATGAGGGATTCGAAAATGAAAATAGACAGTGGCTGGAGCTTTTAGTAGAAACTGTTAAGGATTCTCTGCACTATATGGCTGAGATAAAAGAAAAAGTAGGCTTTATATTTAAGGATGACTTTGAATTAACTGGAGAAGATGAGCTAGAGATAATCAAGGGTGAAGATGTAGGAAAGGTACTAGATGGTATAAAAGAAGAACTTGAGAGTGTAGAGGAAATAGATCTAGACTATGCAAAGGGCTTTATGAAAAAAGTACAAAAAGCAACTGGTGTTAAGGGCAAGAACTTATTCATGCCTTCAAGAGTTGCCCTAACGGGAAGCGCTCATGGACCAGAATTTGTAAATGTACTTGTGCTACTTGGAAAAGAAAAAATATTAAAGAGAATAGATTATGTAAAAAGCAAGTATGAAATAGTCTAAATGGATTATTTTGTAAGCTAAGGAGGTAGGAGATGAAACTTTTTAATACACTCACTAGAAAAAAAGAAGAGTTCATACCCATAGAGGAGAATAAATTAAGTATGTATACCTGCGGTCCTACAGTATATAACTATATACATGTTGGAAATGCAAGGCCAATGGTAGTGTTTGACACACTTAGAAGGTTTTTTCTCTACATGGGATATGATGTAAAGTATATTGTAAACTTTACTGATATTGATGATAAAATAATAAATCAAGCCAATGAAGAAGGTGTAAGCATAGGTGAGATATCTGAAAAATATATAGATGCCTTCTTGGAAGACGCAGAGGGATTAAATTTATATACAGAAAAGACCCTGCACCCAAGGGCTACAGAATATATATTCCATATGATTGATTTCATAGAAAAGCTTATAGACAAGGACGCGGCTTACAATGTAGATGGAAATGTATATTTTAATGTGGACAAGGCCAAGGACTATGGAAAGCTTTCTAAAAAGAATATAGATGACTTAGTATCTGGATCAAGAATAGAGATTAGCGATGAAAAAGAAAATCCTATGGACTTTGCCCTTTGGAAAAAAGCTAAAGAGGGAGAGCCCTACTGGGATAGCCCCTGGGGAAAGGGTAGACCCGGTTGGCATATAGAATGCTCTGTAATGGCCAGGGAACTACTTGGGGATACAATTGACATACATGCAGGGGGAGAGGACTTACAATTTCCCCACCATGAAAATGAAATTGCCCAATCAGAAACCCTAACTGGCAAGTCCCTGGCAAACTATTGGATGCACAATGGAATGCTAAATATAGACAATAAAAAAATGTCTAAATCTAAGGGGAACTTTCTTTTAGTGAGAGAGATAAAAGAAGAATATGACCTAGAGGTTCTAAGATTCTTTCTCTTATCTGCCCACTACAGGAGTCCTATAAACTTCAATAGAGAGGTAATGGAGCAAACCAAGAATAGCTTGGATAGATTGTATAATGCAAAAAACAGCTTGGAGTATTTACTTGAGAAGACAGAAGAGAGGGACTTAAGCCCAGAGGAAGAAAAATATTCCCAAGAAATAGATAAGTACAAGGAGCAGTTTATTGAGAGCATGAAGGATGATTTAAATACAGCAGATGCCATATCTGCCCTATTCGAACTAGTAAGATATACAAACCTTAAGCTAAACGAATCTTCGTCAAAGACAATTGTAGAGAAGGCCTATTCACTCTTAGATGAGCTAGCCAATGTTTTAGGCATATTAAAAAAAGAAGATGAGATCCTAGAAGCTGATATTCTTAAGCTAATAGAAAAAAGAAGTCAGGCAAGAAGGGACAAGGACTATCAATTGTCAGATGAGATAAGAGATGAGCTTAAGGATAAGGGAATCCTACTAGAAGATGCTCAAGATGGCGTAAAATGGAAGCGTATTTAAGATGGATAAAAATATATTTAGAAGTATAAATAGGGAATTAAGTGAAGAGGATATAGTAATGCTATCTCCTCTTCAACTAGCCTATATAGGGGATGCTGTATATGAACTATTGGTGAGGACCTATTTGCTAAAACAAAAAACCCCTGTGAAGAAGCTTCACAATGCTAATATCAGCTATGTAAAGGCTGAAGCCCAGGCAAGCATAGTTCATAAGCTAGAGGATAGCTTGAGGGAAAAGGAAAAAAGGATAGTAAAGAAAGGAAGAAATGCCAAATCAAAAACAGTTCCAAGAAATGCAAAGCTTATAGACTATAAGTATGCTACTGGATTTGAAGCTTTATTTGGATATCTTTACTTAACGGAACAAGATGAGAGAATAGATGAGCTTTTTGAAAAGATAATTGTAATGGAAAAAACAGATGAAAAGAGGGGTAAGGATGGTCAGGGTTAAACTTTTAAGCTACACTCCAGATGGGGAGAAACTTATAGCTTCGGCTGCCAAGTTATGCTACTCTCCCGTAGGCATAGATAAGATAGAAGAAGATCTAGATGAGGAGGAAATAGCATCTTTCCTATCTCTTTTAGTGGATTTAAAGCACGAGAGTCCTATAGAGCATATAAGCTTTAGCTTTGCAGTAGAGGGTGTATCAAGAACCCTTACCCATCAATTGGTAAGGCATAGAATTGCCAGCTATTCCCAGCAATCTCAAAGATATGTAAAACTAGATCAATTTGAATACATAATACCTCCAGCTATAGAAAAGAATAAAAGAGCAAGGGAGATCTTTGTCCAGGCAATGGAAGAAGACCAGAAGCACTATGATAGGATGGCAAATATACTGGAAGAGGAATACTATAAGGAATTTATAGAAGAGGGCTTATCTGAAAGACAAGCTAAATCTAAGGCTGAAAAGCAGGCAATTGAAGATGCTAGATATGTGTTTCCCAATGCCTGTGAAAGCAAAATAGTCCTAACTATGAATGCTAGAAGTTTAATGAATTTCTTTAGGCTCAGGACTTGTAATAGGGCCCAGTGGGAAATAAGGAGAATGGCCATTGAGATGTTAAAGCAGGTAAAGGCTGTTTATCCAAACTTATTTAAAGGTGCTGGACCAGGCTGTGTAAATGGTCCATGTCCTGAAGGTAGAATGACATGTGGGAAGATTGTAGAGGTAAGAGAGTACTTTAAATCAATATAAAAGAAGACAAGTGGAGTGATTAAATGAGCAAGCAAAATATTTCAGGAAGGAATCCAGTCCTAGAAATTCTTAAATCAGATACAGAAATTGAAAAACTTTATGTATTAAAGGGAGACCTAAAGGGATCTATTATAAAAATCCTTGGAAAGGCTAAAGACAAGGGAATTATAATCCAGGAAGTAGATAAAAATAAGCTTGATGAACTTTCTGGTGGCCAGGTACATCAGGGAGTAGTTGCCTTAGTAAGTGAATATGAGTATGGAGAAATAGATGATATTATGGAACTGGCAAGAGAGAGAGATGAAGACGCCTTTATAATAATTCTTGATGAAATTGAAGATCCCCATAATTTAGGAGCAATTATAAGAACAGCAGAGTGTGCTGGTGTCCATGGAGTAATAATACCAAAGAGAAGATCCGCCAGTGTTAATAGCACAGTTTATAAAAGTTCTGCAGGTGCTGTTGAACACATGATTGTATCCAAGGTTACCAATATATCCAACACCATAGAAGACTTGAAAAAGAGAGGTTTGTGGATATATGGTGCAGATATGGATGGGGCTGATTATCATTTTAAAACTTCATTGGATGGTCCTATTGGACTAGTAGTAGGAAATGAAGGCAAGGGTATCTCAAGACTGGTAAAGGAGAAGTGTGATGTTTTAGTAAAGATACCTATGACTGGCAAGATATCTTCCCTTAATGCCTCTAATGCAGCCTCTATTTTAATCTATGAGGTTGTAAGACAAAGACATGGCTCTTAGAAATAAGGAATATCTCTTTGTAGATGGATATAATATTTTAAATTCATGGGAGAGTCTTAAGGATTTAAATGATGTTGATTTAGAGGGTGCCAGGGAGAAATTAATGGAGATACTTGCGGAATACAAGCATTATTCAGGCATAGAAATAATTCTAGTATTTGATGCCCATCTAGTAAAGGGAAACAATGGAAGTTCTTTTAAGTATAAGGGTCTAGAGGTTATTTATACTAAGGAAAACGATACTGCAGACCATTATATTGAGAGGAAATTAAATGATTTAGGAAGAATTAGAAGGGTGAGGGTAGCTACCTCGGATTGGATGGAACAGCAAATAGTACTGGGTAGGGGTGGTACTAGGATCTCTGCTAGAGAGTTAGAAATGGAAATATTTGATCAAAAGAAAGTAATAAAGAGGACAAACAAAAATTCCAAGAGAAAAAACAATCGATCCATGGGCAAATTAGACCAAAAAAACATAGAGCAATTAAGTAAATTTTTAATTAAAGATGATTCCCTTGACTAACTTATAACTATTAAATATAATTATGTTAATTATCTGAATATGACATAGGATTCTGGAGGGATGTATTTTGCTGCTAATTGTAGACGATGAAATCAAAAAAATCTCTTACAAGGACATGAAAGATGAAGAAATTATAGAAATGGTAAATAATGGTGACTCCCTTGCCCTTGAGTTTTTAATAAATAAATATAAAAACCTAGTCAGGTCTAAATCTAAAATATATTATATAATAGGTGGAGACAAGGAAGATATAATTCAAGAGGGTATGATTGGACTCTATAAGGCCATTAAGGATTATGATGCAAGTAGACTTTCTTCATTTTCTTACTTTGCAGACACCTGTATAACCAGGCAAATAATTACTGCAATTAAAACTGCAGGCAGGCAAAAACATCAACCCTTAAATTCATATATATCCTTAAACAAGCCTATATATGATGGTCAATCTGAGAGGACCTTGATGGAGACGGTTTGTTGCATTGAAAATGAAGATCCAGAACACCTTATTATTAGTAGAGAGTGCCTATGTTTAATAGAAAAAAAGATTGAAAGAATACTCTCAGATCTAGAGAAAGAGGTTCTAATGTCCTATGCAGATGGGATGACTTATCAGGAAATTGCTGATCAATTAAATAGGCAGGTAAAAAGCATAGACAATGCCTTACAAAGAGTAAAGAAGAAAATGGAATTATTTTCAATTGAAGATAGTGACTTAAAGTCTTGACAATTGGATCTATAAGTAGTAGAATTACTAGCAGTGAGAAATGCCCACATAGCTCAGTAGGTAGAGTACTTGCATGGTAAGCAAGAAGTCACCGGTTCAAATCCGGTTGTGGGCTCCAAAGTTTTCAGAGAGAACCCTAAGAGTAGTTAGCTAATAGGGTTCTATGATTAATTAAAATAATATATAATTAGAGAGGAGAAATAAAAAATGGGTAAAGCAAAATTT
>CAZGQG010000035.1:0-17945 GCA_964527205.1 uncultured Tissierellaceae bacterium
AAGGAGGATGAGTAAATGAGCAATAAGATATCAAATGAAAGAAAAACCCTGTATTATATAGGACTAGGCCTAACAGTTCTTGGTGGAATTTTATTTATTTCTTCTTTTTTTACTGTATTTGGAGATTTTAACAATCCTAGTTTTGACATGGGTATGCCTAGCTTTTTTCTAAGAGCTTTAATAGGTATGATATGCATGATTCTTGGCAGTATCTTAATGAATGTGGGAGCCAAGGGCAAGGCAGGGTCAGGACTTCTCCTAGATCCAGACAAGGCAAGGGAAGACCTTAAACCCTTCAGCAGTGCCAAGGGCAAGATGATTAACGACATGGCAGATGAAGTTGATTTTTTAAAGAATAGGGGAGAAAAACCCCCAAAGAAAGAAAAGATTAAGATAAGATGTAGAGAGTGTAGGGGTCTTAATGATGAGGATGCACACTTTTGTAAACACTGTGGAGCCAAGCTCTAGATTTTATAGAGGATAATGGACAAAATCTAGAAGCTTTATGGATAGGTTGATCATAAAGATTTCTTCCATATCATCAAGATCAATGGAGGAGATTTCTTTAATCTTATTTAGCCTGTAATTTATAGTGTTTCTGTGAATATAAAGATCCTTTGATGTTTGAACCGCATTCCTATTTGCCCCTAAATAGCTCTTTAGAGTCATAAAATACTCTGTGCTATTTAAATTGTCATAGTGGATTAGACTTAGGAGCTTTTTATTACAAAAATCTAATAGATCCCTATCTGAATCCACATTATGGAGAAGATGGTAAAATTTAAGCTTTTCATAGGGGTGGAGATGGCCCTTTAAATTTAGCTTGCCTATTATATCCAAGGAGTCTATACACTGTTTATAGATCTTCGGCAGATCCAAGATATGATCAAACTTGGAGCTTATGGACATGGTAATGTTTTGTTTTTCTAAAAAATTCATAAAATCCCTATTATTTTTAAAATTACTATAAAAGTCATCTTCATAATCTAGGATTACTAGGACATATTGATCAAAAAATATAGACTTATGTCTTGGCAGGACTTCTTCTAAAAACTGTCTTAGATAATTGCTCCTGTGATTGGAGCTATTATATTTAGAAATTTCAAAGCTTAGGAGATATAAATTATCTGGGATATGAATATTCTGGGCTCTGGCCTTTAAGCTAGCTTTATCAGAAATAGTCCCTTCCAATACATCTATAATTAAATTTTCATATAAGAGTTCATCTGAGGTCCTGTAAAAGGGATCTTTTTTTAATTTCTGTGAAAGCACATCGCTAAGGAGCTTGATTATCTCATAGTGATTATTTTTAAAGCTTACTTCAGACTCTAAAGCCAGTACATAGCCTACAAGACTACCCTGGATGATAATCTTACTTACAAGCTTTCTAATAGGACTTTCTTCACAGATTACAATAAAGGGCTCATTGGTATTGGGAGCCTCCTTGACAGAGCCAATCTTCTTAACGGCTGCAATAAACTCATAGGAACAATAACCACGATTAATACTTTCAAGCCAAAAGTGTTCTCTTATATCATCCTTATCAGAATTAGCCAAGACCTTGTAGCCTGAATCAATTATAATTACTGGATTATGTAGGAGATCTGAGCTAATCCCTGCGATTTCATCTATTTTCTTTTCCTTTATAAGCACATCTAACAATATTGCAGAACTATCCAATAGGGCATAGTCCTTGGCAAATATATTTTTAATGCTTTTTAGCAAATCTTCAAAACTAATATTTTCCTTACATTCTATTATATTTACCTGTCTATCAAGCAGGGCCTTAAGATCATAATCTTCATCTCTTATTATAATTAAATTAGACCTAGAAATATTCCCAGTCTCCAATTTATTTAGGCTGGAAGCCCTACATAGATATAGTACATTTTTACGGAAAATATCTATATCAGAACTCAATACGTCAGAATCAACAATATAGGACTGGCCCTTGTTCTTTGAGTGAAAGCCAGAGCTGTATTCTCTTAATTCATTGTATATATCAATTAGTTTTATAGCCATAATATCCCTCCTCCTCTAATCATAGTACAGTTTGCACAAAAAGGAAAGAATAAATCACTTGTGCAAGCTGCACAAAATATAAGGAGAAGATTGTATTGACCTTATATATGAATCCCTGCCAGGGAATGTTAAACTAATATCAATGAAGTTAAATATTTAACAGGAGGTTAGGATATGAACTATACAAAATTATTTGAAAAAGGAAAAATTGGAAACTTAACATTAAAGAACAAAGTAGTTATGCCTGCTATGGGAACATCCCTGGCATCATCTACAGGAGAAGCAAGTGACAGAATGATTAGGTACTATGAAGAAAGAGCAAAGGGTGGCTGTGGCCTTATAATCACAGAGATAACAAGGGTTGATGAAATCACAGGGGTTGGTACCTTAAATCAACTTTCAGTTACAGAAGCCTATCAAATTCCTAGACTGGAAAGATTGGCTAGGGCAGTTCAAAAGCACGATACAAAAATATTTGTACAACTTCAACATCCAGGTAGACAATCACAAAGCAGACTTATTGATGGCAGACAAATTGCTGCACCAAGTGCAATACCATGCTCAACAGTAGGAGAAATGCCAAGAGCCATGGAAACTGAAGAAGTAGAAGAACTGGTTAAAAAGTTTATAAAGGGAGCTAAGATAGCTCAAACAGCTGGAATTGATGGAGTAGAATTACACGGTGCCCATGGATATCTAATAGGCCAATTCCTAAGTCCACTTACAAACAAGAGAACAGACAAGTATGGTGGATCCTTTATGAATAGGATGAAGTTTATAACAGAAATAATTGTAGGAATAAGACATATATGTGGTCCAAACTACCCACTAATAGTGAGGATAGATGGGGACGAGTTTGTTGAAGGTGGAATCACACTAGATGAAGCTGTTAAGACAGCTGTATACTTAGAAAGCTTGGGAGTACATGCTATAAACGTAAGCTCTGGTACCTACGAATCAGGACCTACTATAATAGAGCCTGTTTCCTATCCTGAAGGATGGAAAAAACACTTAGCTCAAACTATAAAGGCTAATATAAGCATACCAGTAATAGCTTGTAATAATATAAAGACTCCAGCAGTTGCAGAAGAACTTTTAAATGAAGGAGTTTCAGACTTTATAGCCCTAGGTAGAGCACAATTAGCAGATCCAGAATTTGTTAATAAGGCTAGAGATGGAAGAGAAAAAGATATTAGACCTTGTATATCCTGCCTAGAATGTATAAGTAATTTAATGTCAGGTGTAACAGTAAGATGTGCTGTTAACTCAAAACTTGGCTATGAAGATGAATTTGATGGATTTGAGAAAAACGGTGAAGGTAGATTAGTAACAGTTATTGGTGGAGGACCAGCGGGAATGGAAGCTGCAAGAGTCCTAGCTGAAAAGGATTTCAAGGTAGTATTATTTGAAAAGAAAGCCTATCTTGGAGGTAGTGTTCATTTAGGAAGCATACCACCATGTAAGGACAAGCTAAAGGCTTTAATTGAAAACATGGAATATCAAATAAGAGAATTAGGAGTAGATGTAAGATTAAACACAGCTCCTAGTATAGAAGAGATAAAGGCTTTAGATCCATATGCAGTTTATGTGGCCATGGGTGGTAATGATATAGTTCCACAAATGCCAGGCATAGATGGAGAAAATGTACTCCTTGCTACAGATATCTTAGATGAGGAAATGGATATGACAGGTAAGAAAATAGTAGTTGCAGGTTCAGGTATGACAGGACTTGAAACAGCTGAATACTTAGCTGAAAAGGGTAATGAAGTACAAGTTATAGAAATGATAGACACAATTGCACCAGGTGTATATGCTTCAGTAGTATATGACGTTACTTCAAGACTTAAGAAGTATGGAGTAGAAATGCACACAAGAAGACAATTAGTAGCAGTGGAAGAAGGCAAGGCCCATATACTAAATACCTATAGCAATGAAAAATTAACATTAGATGCAGACTATGTAGTATTAGCTCTAGGTGTACGTGCACAAAATAATGAAGTTATAGAAGAAATATATGAGAATTTTGACAATGTAAGAGTTCTTGGAGACTCTGCTAGAGCAGGAAAAGTTTACGATGCAGTTAAGGCAGGCTTTGATAAAGCTTACACATTACAATAAGAGGAAGGTGATTGGATATGAAAGAATTTAAGGGAAAAGTAGCTGTTATAACAGGTGGGGCAAATGGAATAGGTTTAGCCCTTGCAGAGGAATCTATAAAAAGAGGAATGAAGGTAGTTATAGCAGATATATGTAAGGATGGACTAGAAGAAGCAGACAGGCGTTTTAAAGATATGGATGCAGATTATATAACCCTTTATGCAGATGTAACCAAGTACGAAGAAATGGAAATGATAGCTGAAAAAACTTTAGAAAAATATGGTCAGGTAGACCTATTATTCAACAATGCTGGAGTAGTAATTCCAGGATCTATCTACAATCTACCTTTAAATGACATAGATTATATAATGCAGTCCAATGTATATAGCATACTTTACGGAATGAAGGTATTTATACCAATTATGGAAGAGCAGGATACACAGTGTCATGTTGTAAATACAGCAAGTGTGGCAGGCCTATTCTCAACACCAGGAATGCCAACCTACCATATGACAAAATTTGCCAATGTAGGACTTACTGAATCTGTAAATTATGAATTACAGGAAAAGGGATCCAAGGTTAAGATGTCCGTATTCTGTCCAGGCTTTATCCAAACAAAATTACACCTATGTGATGACAGAAGACCAGAAAGATTTGCCATTGATCCAGATAACCCATATTACTCAAGTGCAGAATACAAGGCAGGGCTTAGAAGAGCAGAACATGTAATAACTACAGGTATACCAATAGACAGTGTAGGCATGAGCGTATTCCAAGCAATAGAAGATGAGCAGTTCTATATCTTAACTCATCCACAATTCCAGCCTATAATAGGATTAAGAGTTAAAAATATCTTGGACATGAAAAATCCATCTGTAGATTTATTTAAATAAAACAATTTAGGATAAAAAAAGAGAGCTTTCAGACTTTGATCTGAGGGCTTTTTTTGCTTACAAGTAGATTAAAGATTCTATTATTGATAAAAAGCCCAATATCACATACAATAATAATATAATATAAATAAAGGGTGAAGAAGATGAGAGATTTATCTACTATAGAAAATAGGATATTGGATACTACCTTGTATCTTATAGGCAAGACAGGATCTTTTAATGTGCCTATTCGACAGATTGCCAAGGAGGCAGAGGTAAATGTTGGGGCCATTAACTATTATTTTAAGACCAAAGAGGAATTTATGCTTTATGTAAAGCGTTTCTACATAAGAAACATGTTAGCAGCCTATGATGTTCTGGACCACGAAGATATAGACCCAGAGGAAAGGCTTATCCTAGCAGCCAATGAAATTATGGAATACACCTTAAAATACCCAGGCATACTTATAATCTTAAAGGAAGCCAGGGAAAGAAAGGACAAGGACGAGACAGATAGGGAAATAATGGAGCTTACGGAAAAGCTCAATAGTAAATTCCATAATACTCTGAAGATAGTTCTCTCTGGAGGAGCTGACTTTGAGTACAAGAGGATAATCTTCCTATCCTCCATACTTTATCCTACAATTGTTGTTGACCTGGGAAATGTAGATAAGAAAATAATAGGAAAGAAAGAAGATAGGATAGAATATATAAAATATGTCTTAGAAAAATTAAAATAAAATATTGGTTAATTTATACCTCCAAGAAGATGGTCTAGGATTTAGACTATATACTTGGAGGTATTTTATTGGGAAAATACTCTTAATTTCTATATTCTATCTAAAAAAATCCATAAAACATATGAAAATATAATAAAAAATATAAAAACACACATAAAAACACATAAAAAATAAAAAAACAAAAAAATATAAAAAAGTTTTCTCAAATACTTGAAAATTAGAAAATATAGGAGTACAATTAAATAGTTGGATAAAAAAATTGGAGATGATTATTTTGGATATACTTTTTAAAATTGCAATAATTATTTTGGCAGGACTTATTGGTGGAAGGGTGGCAAGTTTTTTCAAATTGCCTAATGTATCAGGCTACATATTGGGAGGGCTTTTCATAGGTCCCTCACTTCTAGGAATAATAGGGCCAGGAGAGGCTCACAAGTTTAACCTGATAAATGACATAGCCCTTGGGGCCATAGCCTTTAGCATAGGCCATGAATTCCTCCTTGAGGATATAAAGAAGATTGGCAAGAACATATTTATTATAACCCTATTTCAGGTAATAGGAACCATGACCCTGGTTTTCATAACCATGTACAATATATTTGGTCAATCCTTTGCCTTTAGTCTGGTTATTTCAAGTATGGCTGCAGCTACAGCACCGGCAGGGGTCCTTCTTGTTATTAGGGAATTAAATGCTAGAGGGCCTTTGGTTAATACGATTTTACCTGTGGTTGCCATAGATGACGCCCTGGGACTTATGGCCTTTGGAATCTCACTTTCCATTGCCAAGATCCTAGCAGGAGCTTCTCAGATGAGTTTTCTACAAATGCTGGCAGCCCCTGTAATAGAAATCCTAGGCTCCTTAGCCCTTGGTCTTGTTCTAGGGATAATACTTAGCTTTATATCTAAAAAGGCCAAGAACAGGGATGAGCTCCTGTCTATGCTTATCTTAAGCATAATAGTGGCAAGCAGTTTGGCAAATCAAATGCATCTTTCAGCTCTGCTTACTAATATGATGCTAGGCTCTGTAGTTGTAAATCTTGTTCAAAATTCAAAGAGAATCTTTGACCTAGTGGCAGATATTACCCCTACAATCTACCTTATGTTCTTTACCCTAGCAGGAGCAGGATTAGATGTAAGGATCCTATCTAGTGTAGGACTTATAGGAGTCTTTTATATACTTGCAAGAAGCCTAGGCAAGATAGTAGGATCAGGTTTAGGAGCTAGATTTGTGGGATCTGAGCCCAATGTAGTAAAATATCTGGGAATGAGCTTGCTTCCCCTAGGAGGTATATCCATTGGACTTTCCATAATAGTAAGCAATGAATTGCCTCAATTTGGAGAAAGCATAGTTACCATAGTGCTCTTTAGTGTTCTTGTCTTTGAAATCCTAGGACCTATCTTTACCAAGTTAGGAATCCTAAATTCCAAGGAAGACCACTTAGAAGTTCACCACGCAAATTAAATAAGGAGAAGAAGTTAGAAAAAATAAATAGAATATATTTGATATAGGATTTTAGTATCTTTGCTAAAATCCTATATCTTCTTTTATGTAAAATTAAAGATATTAAGGATATTAAGGATATTAAGGATATTAGGATATGAAGGATATTAGGGATATTAGGATATTAGGGATATGAAGGATATGAAGAATATTAGGGATATTAGGATATTAATGATATTAAGGATATTAAAAAAATCAATGATACTAAGTATATCAGGATCTTATGGATATAGAAGGAATCTTTAATAAAATTAATAAGCCATATAATAGAGATAAGGACAAGCTTAGAGCAATCATTAATTGTGAGAAGATAAAATTAAATCTAAATAAATGAAAAATACTCTTGCTATTTAAAGAGCTATAGATTATAATAGCATTTAAGTTAAAAAATTAAAAGTTTAGATGGAGACAAAAGTCTATTTAATTTAATTACAGAGAGCTGACGGCCGGTGAGAGTCAGTATTAAAAAATATTCGTAATAAATCACTCCAGAACTGTCAAGATGAAAATAGAGTAATCAAGACCGGGATTCTTCAAGAGAAGAAGCGCCACCGTTACATGGCTTAGGGTTAATTTATTGACCTGAAGAGTTAATTTTCGTGAGAAAATTATAAACTTGGGTGGTACCACGATTATTCGTCCCTAGTATATCTATATATACTAGGGATTTTTTTGTGTTTAAAAATAAAATATATAAGGAGGAAATATGCTAAGACTTGGTGACTTTGAAAAGGCAAGAATAAGACTTGGCCCCCTAATAAGGAGGACAAGATTAATACATAGTGATATATATTCAAGAGAAACTGGCAATGATATATACATTAAACCAGAAAATCTGCAAAGAACAGGATCCTTCAAGATAAGAGGGGCCTATAATAAGATGGCAAAATTAAGCCAAGATGAAAAGAAGAGGGGAGTTATAGCCTCCTCAGCTGGAAACCATGCCCAGGGTGTGGCCCTGGCAGGTAATATGCTAGGCATAAGGACAACCATAGTGATGCCTAGGTATACACCTCTTATCAAGGTAGAGGCTACTAGGAACTACGGGGCAGATGTAATTCTAGAGGGTGAGGATTATGATGGGGCCTATAAAAGGGCCATAGAATTACAGGAGGAGAGGGGATACACCTTTGTTCATCCCTTTAATGATATGGATGTAATAGAGGGCCAGGGCACCATAGCCTTAGAAATCCTAGAGGAAGTTCCAGATGCAGATATGATCCTAGTTCCCATAGGGGGAGGAGGACTTATCTCAGGCATTGCTGCAGCAGCTAAGAAAAAGAATCCTGAGATTAAGATAATTGGAGTTGAGGCTGATGGAGCAGCTTCCGCCAAGCTATCCATGGAAAAGCTAAAGCTAACAGAGCTAAGGGAATCCAGCACCATAGCGGATGGGGCAGCAGTGAAGAAGATAGGAGACCTAAGTTTCCGCTATATAAGAGATTATGTAGATGAGATTATCACCGTGTCAGACTATGACCTAATGAGAGAATTCCTAGTTCTAGTGGAAAAGCATAAGATAGTGGCAGAAAATGCAGGAATACTTTCTGTAGCAGGCCTTAGAAAACTCCAGGTGAGGGACAAAAAGATTATTTCAGTCCTAAGTGGAGGCAATATAGATGTACTTACCATAGCCTCCATGATAAACAAGGGTTTAGCTGCCCGGGGCAGGATACTTAAGTTTTCAGTGGATCTTCCAGACAAGTCTGGACAATTGGTAAATGTATCCAAGATCCTGGCAAGAAAAAATGCCAATGTAATAAAGCTAGACCACAATCAATTTAAAAATTTAGACAGATTCCACCATGTGGAACTGGAAGTTACAGTAGAGACCAATGGAGAAGAACATATAAGTGAGATAATCCATGCACTAGACAGTGAGGGCTACAAGATAGCCAGACTAGAATAATAAAGGAAGGTGTTTAAGATGAAAAACAAGAATATTAAGGGAGCAAGGATCCTACTAGAATCCCTATCAAGGCTAGGTGTAGATACTATTTTTGGCTATCCAGGAGGATCTGTAATACCAATATACGATGAGATCTACAGCTTTGACAAGATAGACCACTATTTTGCCAGACACGAACAGGGAGCAGCCCATGAGGCAGATGGCTATGCCAGAGCAACTGGAAAGGTTGGAGTTTGTCTAGCCACATCAGGACCGGGAGCTACAAATCTGGTAACAGGGATTATGACAGCCCATATGGATTCAGTTCCCCTCCTAGCCATTACAGGCCAGGTAGACAGTTCCCTCCTAGGCAAGGATGCCTTTCAGGAATCAGACATAGTGGGAATAACCCTACCTATTACCAAGATGAACTATCTGGTAAAGGACATAAGGGACCTGCCTAGGATTATAAAGGAAGCCTATTACATAGCTTCAACAGGAAGACCAGGACCAGTGCTTATAGATATACCCAAGGATGTGCAGGTGGGAGAATTAAGCATGGAGGAATATGATGAGCTTTTCAAGGAGGATTTAGACCTAGAGGGCTATACTCCAAATTACAAGGGCCATCCAGGACAGATAAGAAGAAGTAGGGACCTTATTAGGGAGGCTAAGAAACCTCTAATAATTGCAGGGGCAGGAGTTCTTAAGTCAGGGGCAACGGAGGAGCTTAGGGAATTGGCAGAAAAGATGGATATACCAGTAACCATGACCCTTCTAGGACTAGGGAGTTTTCCTTCAGACCATGAACTTTCCCTAGACATGCTAGGCATGCACGGTACAGTCTATGCCAACAAGGCCACCATAGATGCAGACCTTATTATAGCAGCGGGAATGAGATTTGATGATAGGATAGCAGGCCAGCCAGGTGACTTTTGCAAGAATGCAAAGATAATTCATATAGATATAGATCCAGCAGAAATAGAAAAGAACAAGGGAGTGCAAATACCTATAGTGGGAGATTTAAAAACAGTCTTGACTGAACTTAATCTTCAGCTGGAAGGGAAGAAGAACACCTCTTGGGTAGACCAGGTCAAGGCTTGGAGAGAAGAATATCCAATGACCTACAAGAAGATGAGTGATAAGCTTATGCCCCAGGAAGTTCTAAGACATGTAGATAAGATTACAGGGGGTCAGGCTCTAGTTTCAACAGATGTAGGTCAGCACCAAATGTGGGCAGCCCAGTTTTTAAGCTTTAACAAAGCTAATAGTATCTTTAGTTCAGGAGGATCAGGAACCATGGGCTATGGACTTCCCGCAGCCATAGGAGCTCAGGTAGGAAGAAGGGATGAGTTGGTTCTAGCAGTTGTAGGAGATGGAGGTTTTCAAATGACCTTCCATGAATTAATGTTATTAAAACAGTATAAGCTACCAGTAAAGGTCCTTATCCTAAATAACTCCTACCTAGGCATGGTAAGACAGTGGCAGGAATTATTCTTTGGAAGAAGATATAGCTCAGTGGAACTGGATGTGTCTCCAGACTTTGAAAAGATAGGAGAAGCCTATGGTATAGAAACTGTAACCCTGGCAACCAGAGAGGACTTGGAAGAGAAAATGGAAGGACTCCTAAGGTCAAATGAACCAGTAATTATAAACTGCCTGGTGGAAAGAGAAGCCAATGTATTCCCAATGATACCAGCAGGCCAGTCTGCAGAAAATATGATAGGTTTGAGAGGTGAAATATAATGAAAAATTATGAAATCCTAATAATAGCAAAGAACAATGATGGCATAGTATCCAGGATCATGGCCCTATTTAATAGGAGGGGCTACTATGTGAGAAAGATGACAGCAGGGGCCACAGATAAGCCGGGCTATACTAGACTTACCCTTAGTGTAAAGGGAGATGAGCAGATCCTAGACCAGATCCAAAAGCAGGTCTACAAGCTTATAGATGTGGTCAAGGTAAAGATTTTCCCCCAGGAGGGAGTTATTAGAAGGGAACTTATGCTTATAAAGATAAAGGCAGACAATGAGACCAGACCTCAAATAGTTCAGATAACAGAAATATACAGGGGCAGTGTCCTAGACGTATCCACAGAGGCCCTTACAGTAGAGTTAACTGGAGACGTGGAAAAGCTAAGAGGCTTTGAAGAATCCATGAAGCCCTACGGTATATTAGAAATTGCTAAAACAGGGGTACTGGCCATGAGCAGAGGACCAAAGATATAAAATAAAAATAGAAAAATAAATAGAAAAATTAAAGGGAGAGATAAAAATGGCAAAGATGTTTTATGATAGGGATTGTAATTTAGATTTATTAAAGGAAAAAAAGGTGGCTGTAATAGGATATGGGAGTCAGGGTCATGCCCATGCTCTAAATCTTATGGAATCAGGAGTAAACGTTACAGTGGGACTTTATAAGGAAAGCAAGTCCTGGAAGAAGGCAGAGGAAAAGGGCCTAAGGGTAGATACAGTAGCAGAGGCCTCTAAGTGGGCAGATGTGGTAATGATGCTGGTAAATGATGAAAAACAGGTAGAGCTCTATCAAGATGAGGTTTTAGAGCATCTGACTCCTGGAAAATACTTAGCCTTTGCCCATGGTTTTAATATCCACTACGGACAAATAGTTCCACCGGAGGATGTAAACGTATTTATGGTAGCACCAAAGGGACCAGGCCACACAGTAAGATCAGAATTTGAAGCTGGTAGAGGAGTTCCATGTCTGGTAACTGCCTATCAGGACCCATCAGGAGATACCTTTGATTTAGCCCTGGCCTATGCCAAGGCTTTGGGAGGAGCAAGAGCAGGAATCCTCCAAACCAGTTTCAAGGAAGAGACAGAAACAGATCTCTTTGGAGAACAGTCCGTGCTTTGCGGTGGGGTTACAGAACTTATGAAGGTGGGCTTTGAAGTCCTAGTAGAGGCAGGCTATGATCCAGAAAGTGCCTATTTTGAATGTGTACATGAAATGAAACTAATCATAGATATGGTAGCAGAGTCCGGCTTAAGTGGTATGAGACAGTCCATCTCTGATACAGCAGAGTATGGAGATTATTCAGTGGGAAAGAGAATCATCACAAAGGACACCAAGAGGGAAATGGAAAAGGTCCTAGAAGAAATCCAAGACGGATCCTTTGCTAAATCCTGGATCCTAGAAAACAAGGCCAATAGACCCTTCCTTAATGCAAAGAGAAGAGTGGAAAGAGAGCATCCAATGGAAAAGGTTGGTAAGGAACTAAGAGGTCTAATGACTTGGGCCAAGGAAGGGGAGGACTTAGATGAGAAGCAATAAGGTAAAAGAGGGCATAGAAAAGGCTCCCCATAGGTCCCTTATGAAGGCCACAGGACTTACAGATGAGGAAATAAGAAAGCCCCTTATAGGAGTGGTAAATAGCTTTAATGAAATAGTACCAGGCCACACCCACCTAAGGGGAATTACAGAGGCAGTAAAAAAGGGAGTCTTAATGGAAGGGGGAACTCCCTTGGAGTTTCCTTCCATAGCAGTATGTGATGGTATAGCCATGAACCATGAGGGAATGAAATACTCCCTAGTAAGCAGGGAACTCATTACAGATTCCATAGAGATAATGACCCTGGCCCATGGTCTTGATGGCCTGGTTATGGTAACTAATTGTGACAAGGTGGTACCAGGCATGCTTATGGCAGCAGCCCGCCTAGACCTTCCCACTATAATAGTAAGTGGAGGCCCTATGCTGGCAGGTAGGCACAAGGGAGCAAAGCTTGACCTAAGCCTTATGTTTGAAGGAGTAGGGGCTGTAAAGGGAGGTAAGCTCTCAGAGGAGGAACTCTTAGAGATGGAAAACAAGGCCTGTCCTTCCTGCGGATCCTGTTCCGGTATGTACACAGCAAATTCTATGAACTGTATGACAGAGGCACTAGGTATGGCCCTTCCAGGTAATGGAACTGTACCTGCAGTCTTTGGAGAAAGACTTAGACTTGCCAAGTATTCCGGCATGCAGATAATGAAACTAGTGGAAAAGGACCTTAGACCAAGCCAAATACTTACTCCCCAGGCCTTTCAAAATGCCCTGGTAGTAGACATGGCCCTAGGATGTTCCACCAATACAGTGCTTCACCTCTCAGCCATAGCAGATGAGGCAGGGGTAGATATGGACCTGGATAGGATAAATGATGTAAGTGAGAAGACTCCCAATCTTTGCAAGCTTAGTCCAGCAGGGCCAGACCATATAGAAGACCTCTACTATGCAGGAGGCATCCAGGCTTTAATGGGAGAATTAAGTAAGAAGAACCTATTAGATTTAGATGCACAGACAGTATTAGACAAGAATCTAGGAGAACTTATAAAGAACACTCAGGTGGAGGATTATGGGGTGATAAGACCTATAGAAGATCCCTATAGTCAAACAGGGGGCATAGCAATTCTTAGGGGAAACCTGGCTCCAGAGGGGGCAGTGGTGAAGAGATCTGCAGTGGCAGAGGAAATGCTAGTTCATAGGGGGCCTGCTAGAGTATTTGATAGTGAGGAGGAGGCCATAGAGGCAATACTCTCTCAGGACATAGAAAAGGGCCAGGTCCTGGTTATAAGATATGAGGGACCAAGGGGTGGGCCTGGTATGAGAGAGATGCTGGCGCCAACTTCATCCCTGGCAGGCATGGGCCTGGACAAGGATGTAGCCCTACTTACAGATGGAAGGTTTTCAGGAGCTACAAGGGGGGCCGCCATAGGTCACATTTCCCCAGAGGCAGCACAGGGAGGACCTATAGCCTTTGTAGAGGAGGGAGACATGATAGAGATAGACATGAATCTAGGAACTTTAAACCATGTAATTTCCCAGGAAGAATTAGAGAAGAGAAAGAAAAACTGGAAGCCTAAGGAGTCCCAGGCCAAGGGCTATCTGGCTAAATATAGGGAGCAAGTAAGCTCAGCCTCCACTGGGGCAGTATGTAGACCCTAATAAATCCTGAGGGAAATCACTTTGTTAAAATAAAGATTAAAACATTGCGTTTGACACCTCAATCCTATATAATTAAATTAAGAGTAAATATATAGGAGGAGAGATTAGATGAGAATTTTAGAAAAGGCAAAGATTGGTAATCTAGAGTTGAAGAACAAACTAGTAATGGTAGCCATGGGACCAGAGCTGGGAGATTTTGACCAGGGCACCATAGACTATTATGTAAGAAGGGCTAAGGGTGGGGCCTCTATGATCATGGTAAATGTACTAGCTACCAAGGACATAGATGGACCTGGGCCTAGCTCCCTTTTAAATGAAGAGAGCTATCCAGGCTTTAAGGAACTTGTAGAAAGATGTCATGAATATGACTGTAAGGTATGTATACAGATTATGCCAGGAGTAGGTCTAGGAGGCAAGGCAGAGGGCAGAACTATGCCAGCCAGTGCATCCGCAGTAGCTCTTTATCCAGGAGCAGACATACATTTTCAGGAACTAAGCAAGGAAGAAATTAAATTTATCCAAGGAGAAGTATCAAAGACCCTAAAGCTAGCTAAAAAAGCTGGGGCAGATGCAGTGGAGATCCATGCCTATGGTGGTTACCTAACAGATAGGTTTATGACAGAAAAATGGAATATCCGTGAAGATGAATATGGTGGATCCTTTGAAAATAGGATGAGATTTTTAAATGAAATCATCCACAATACTCAGGAAGACCTAGGTAAGGACTTTCCACTTCTAGTAAAATACACACCTACCCACAATCTACCTGTTGAGGCAGGCTATAGGGGTATGGAAGAGGGAAAGAAGATTACAAAAATGTTAGAAGAAAAGGGAGTCCATGGTCTACATATAGATGTTGGTTGTCATGATAATTGGTATCAGGCCATGCCGCCAATCTACCAGCAGGAAACTGCACCACAAATGGCTGCAGCTCAGGAGATAAAGAAGATTACTGATCTTCCAGTCCTATCCCATGGTAGATTAGGAGATATAGGTAAGGCTGAAAAGGCCTTGGAAAATGAATGGATAGATATAGTTGGAGTAGGAAGGGAATTCCTAGCAGATCCAGACTTCCCAAATAAGGTTAAGGAAAACCGTTCAGATGAAATAAGATACTGTATCTATTGTAATGAGGGATGTATCAAGAGCGTATCTGAGGGCAAGCATATAGATTGTGCAGTAAATCCAGAGACTGGCTATGAGGGAAGAAAGGAAAATAAGAGGGCGGAAGATTCTAAGAAAGTCCTAGTAATAGGAGCAGGACCAGGAGGTTGTGAGGCAGCTATAAAGGCAGCTCAAGCAGGCCACCAGGTTGAAGTTTGGGAAAAAGAAGAAAGACTGGGAGGAAACTTCTACAATGCTTGCCTACCAGAATTTAAAAGAGATGGAAACAAGGTCCTGGATTATTATGAAAATATGCTTAATAAATTGGATATAGATGTAAAATATAATAAAAGAGCCACAGCAGATGATATCCTAGACTATGGAGCCGATCATGTAATAAATGCCACAGGAGGAAGTCCTGTAAGGCCTAGATCCATTAAGGGTATAGAAAAGGACCATGTGGCCACAGCTACAGAGGTTCTGCAAAATAAGGCTATCCTAGGAGATAAGGTGGCAATTATAGGGGCAGGCCTAGTGGGAGTAGAGACAGGTATAGTACTGGCCAATAGTGGAAGGGATGTTACCCTAATAGAGATGATGGACAAGGTCTTACCAGAACCAGTATTTATTCAAAACCTAATGATGCTAAATCAACTCCTAGACAATCCAAGGATAAAGTCTAGAACTTCCACCAAGTTATTGGAAATAAGGGAAGAGTCTATCCTAGTAAGCAAGGATGATGTAGAAGAAGAAATCCCATGCGACACAGTAATCCTAGCCATGGGCTTCGCACCAAACAATAAGATTTATGAAGAATTAAAGGATAAGATAGATATAGTAAACATAGGAGACAGTGTAAGAGCCAGAAAAGTAATAGACGCAACAAAAGAAGCTTTTGACGCAGTATTAAAGATTAAATAAAGCACAAGGGGCCAGGCAAAACAGAGACTGTTTTTGATTTTGTCATTCTGAGCCTGCGAAGAATCTTAGGGTTGAAAGCACAGATCCTTTGCTTCGCTCAGGATGACGGGTTAAAGACATAGATCCTTCGCCTTGCTCAGGATGACGGGAAAAAGACACAGTTCCTTCCTTTCGCTCAGGATGATAGGAAATATTTTCACTCCTTAGGATGACAGAAACATCAAGCATAATAGAGAGGTTAAATTCTTTTTTATAGGGGTATGTATTCTATAGAGTCCTTTTATAGAAAGGCTAGGCAAAAGCTATTAAGAAAGAAATTTTAAAAAGGAGGATATTATGGCGAAGTATGATTTATTTATAGATGGCCAGTGGAGGGAAGCGCTGACAGATGATGAAATAAGTATTGTAAATCCTAGCACTCAAGAAGAACTGGGAATTATTCCAGCCTGCCATGAGGAAGATGTTAATCGTGCTGTAAAGGGAGCAAAGGAAGCTCTTTTAGATTGGAGAATGACAGATCCGCAAGAGAGGGCGGATTATGTTCAAAAAATGTTGGACTACTTAATCCAGCATAAGGAAGAAATCGGGGAGAGAGTTCATTTAGAATTAGGAGCTCCCATAAAGACGGTAATGGGTACTCATGTCCATGGTTATTTTGACAGTATGCAAGATTTTATCAACTTAACAAGAGATTATCAGTTTGTGGATAAATATGAGGGCTATGAGGTACACAAAGAACCAGTAGGCATTGTTGCATGTTTTACTCCATGGAACTTCCCCTTTGGACAAATTCATAAAAAAGTATTCCCAGCTCTTTTAATGGGTAATACTGTTATTTTAAAGCCTTCTCAACATACACCAATCACCGCTTATTACTATGCTGAAGCAGCTATTGAAGCTGGACTACCTAAGGGTGTTTTACAAATAGTGACAGGGCGTGGAAAAGAAATTGGTGAAATTTTATCAGAACACCCAGATATTACCAAATTATCCTTAACAGGATCTACCACAGCTGGTAGAGAATTAATGAAAAATGCAGCAGATTCTTTCAAGAGAATTACTTTTGAATTAGGTGGAAAATCTCCAGCTATTATTTTAAAGGATGCAGATTTAGAATATGCTGTAGCAACAACCTTATCTCAAGTTTATTCTAATACAGGACAGGCTTGTTCTTCAAAAACCAGACTCTTAGTTCCTAGAGAATTAAAGGATCAAGTAGAAGAAATAGTCATTGAAGAGACAAAGAAATGGATTGTGGGAGACCCTGCTGATGAAAAGACGGATATAGGACCACTGCACAATAAAAAACAATTTGACAAGGTAAGTAAATACATTGAAATAGGTAAAGAAGAAGCCACCCTCCTATATGAAGGTGAGGCACCAGATTTACCTGGATATTATGTAGGACCTGTGGTATTTACAGATGTAGACCCAAAGGCAAGAATTGCACAAGAGGAGATTTTTGGACCGGTCTTATCTATTCTTTTCTATGATGATATTGAAGAAGCTATAGAGATTGCTAATGATTCTATTTATGGTCTTCATGGGATCATCTTTGGAGATGAAGAAGAGGCAATTAAAATAGCTAAAAGAATTAACACTGGTCAAATTATTATTAATGATGCACAGAGAAATCATCGTGCACCCTTTGGTGGTTTCAAGCAGTCTGGAATTGGTAGGGAAGGTGGAATTTACACACTGGATGAATATACAGAATTAAAAACCTTATATATTAAAGAATAAGATAGATGGAGTAAATATAGGAACAGTGTAAGGGCAAGAAAGCAAATAGAGGAGAGCAAGAAACGCTTTGATCCAGTATTAAATAATAAAGTATGAGTTTTTCCTATCAAAAAATTTT
>CAZGQG010000036.1:0-14839 GCA_964527205.1 uncultured Tissierellaceae bacterium
CTGGTGAAGATGAAATGGATGCCCTAAACAAAGGTGCATTAAGGGTACTAGAAGGAGAAGAAATTGTAAAAATATATGAAGATGAGGTGATTGTTAATGGCTAAATCATTTAATGAGCTATTGGAATTAGCAAAACAAAGAGGACCAAAGAAAATATCCGTAGCTGTTGCACAGGATAAAGAAGTACTCTGTGCAGTTAAGAATGCAACTGAATTAAAAATAGCAGAGCCTATACTTGTTGGAGATAAAGCAAAGATAGAAGCCATAGCTAAAGAAATCAACTTCAAATTAGAAGGAATTGAAATAATTCATGAAGCTGATGGTACTCTAGCTGCTAGAAAAGCTACAGAATTAGTAAGTGGTGGAAAAGCCGATGTATTAATGAAGGGATTTATAGATACTTCCATAATTATGAAGCAAGTTCTAGATAAGGAGATTGGTCTTAGAACAAGCAATATAATATCCCATGTGGCAGTATTTGATGTATCAACTTATCATAAGGTATTTATAGTAACAGATGCAGCTATGAATATAGCACCTGATTTAAACCAAAAGAAACAAATAATTGAAAATGCAGTAGGATTTGCAAGGTCCTTAGATATTGAATTACCTAAAGTTGCAGTTATAGCAGCAAAGGAAAAAGTATCTCCAAAAATGGAAGCAACAATCCATGCAAAAGAATTAACAGATATGAATAATAATGGAGAAATCAAAGATTGCCTAGTATATGGACCATTAGCATTAGACAATGCTATATCAAAGGAATCAGCTATATTAAAGGGTATAGATAGTGAAGTTGCAGGAGATGCAGATATATTATTAGTTCCTGCTATAGAAGCAGGAAATGTTCTATACAAATCATTAACAATTTTAGCTAATGCTAAATCAGCAGGATTGATTGTAGGTACAAGAGCACCAATAGTTCTTACATCTAGAGCTGATAATGAAGAAGCAAAATTAAATTCTATAGCCTTGGCAGTACTTATGGCTTCAAAATAGGAGGTAGAAAATGACTAGACTATTAATAATAAATCCCGGATCCACTTCTACAAAAATTGCAGTATTTGACGATGAAAAAATGATATGCGAAGAAACACTTCGTCATTCAACAGAAGAAATTAATCGTTTTGAAAAAATATATGATCAATATCAATTTAGAAAAGATATTATATTAAATGCATTGAAAAAAGCAAATATTCCAGTAGACTCACTAGACTCAGTAGTAGGGAGAGGCGGACTTCTAAAACCAATAGAAGGTGGAACATATGAAGTAAATGATAGAATGTTAGAAGATTTAAAGGTTGGAGTTTTAGGAGAACATGCTTCCAACTTAGGCGGTATAATTGCTTATGAAATTACCAAAGAATTAGGCAAAAGAGCCTTTATCGTAGATCCAGTAGTAGTAGATGAACTTCAAGATGTAGCTAGAATATCTGGACTAAAGGAAATAGAAAGAAAAAGTATAGTTCATGCACTAAACCAAAAGGCCGTAGCTAGAAGATATGCAAAAGCAACAGGTGAAAAATACGAAAACTTAAATCTAATAGTAGCTCATTTAGGTGGAGGAGTATCAGTAGGAGCACATGCAAAAGGCAGAATAATAGATGTAGCTAACGCACTAGATGGTGAAGGACCATTCTCACCTGAAAGATCAGGAACTCTTCCAGTAGGAGATTTAATAAAACTTTGCTACTCTGGTAAATATACTTATGATGAAATGAAGAAAAAGATTAAAGGTAGTGGAGGAATGGTATCCTACCTAAATAGCAATGATGCAAGAGAAGTAGGCGAAAGAATCAAAAATGGAGACAAATATGCAGAATTAATCTATTATGCAATGGCATATCAAGTAGCAAAAGAAATAGGAGCCTGTGCAGCTGTACTAAAAGGCAAAGTTGATGGAATAATACTTACAGGTGGTATAGCATACGATAAACTATTTACTTCATGGGTAGAAGAAAGAGTAAAATTCATAGCAGAAGTTACAGTATATCCAGGTGAAGATGAATTGATGGCATTGGCAGAAGGTGGACTAAGGGTATTAAAGGGAGAAGAAGAAGCAAAAATATACAAATAGGATTGATGCTTATGTTAGATGATAATAGAATAAGAATAATAATAGGACATTATGGTAGTGGAAAATCAGAATTTAGCATTAATTATGCCGTAAAATTGGCAAAATTAGGTAAAAAGGTTGCCTTAGCTGATTTGGATATAGTGAATATGTATTTTCGCTCTAGAGAAGCTCTAGGTATCAAAGTCATAGGCAGCCAAATAAATGTACCTGCAGTTGAAGTACCATCCATATCCGCTGAGATATACGCCCCGTTACAAGATGAATCTTATAATTTTGTAATGGATATAGGTGGAGATCATGTAGGAGCAAGGGCTCTAGGCAGATATGTGGATTATTTCAAAGAAGGTAACTATGATATGTTTTTTGTCATAAATGCTAATAGACCAGAGACTCAAACAGTACAAAAGACAATAGAACATATGACAAAAATTCAAGATGTTTCAAGAGCCAAGATAACAGGCTTAATAAATAACACCCATTTGCTAAAATCTACAACGGCTGAAGATGTACTAAGAGGTCAAAAATTAGCCCTTGAAGTTCAAGAAAAAACTAATATAGGGTTAAAATATATTTCTGTATTGGAACATGTAGTACCAAGCCTTCCTAAGAATTTAGAAGGCGAAATATTCCCCATAAAACTATTTATGAGGGATGAGTGGATGCTATAAAAAATAAGGAGGGAAAATTAATGGCTAAAGGTAAAGTAACATTCAAAGAAGACATTTGCAAGGGATGTGAACTTTGTACTACAGTTTGTCCTGTAAAGATAATTGTTATGGACAAAACTAAGATAAATGCAAAGGGCTATCATCCAGCAACAGTGTCAGATCCAGAGAAATGTATAGGTTGTGCAAGTTGTGCAACAATTTGTCCAGACACAGTTATTACAGTAGAAAGATTCTAATATATTAAGGAGGGATTTACATGGCAAAAGTTCTCATGAAAGGGAATGAGGCTATAGGAGCAGCAGCTATTGCAGCAGGTTGCAAATATTTCTTTGGTTATCCTATAACTCCCCAATCAGAATTACCAGAATACATGTCTAGAGAATTACCAAAAATTGGAGGAGTATTTCTTCAAGCAGAATCAGAAATTGCAGCAATAAATATGGTATATGGAGCAGCTGGAGCTGGAGTTAGGGTAATGACTTCATCATCAAGTCCAGGAATTGCTTTGAAACAAGAGGGAATATCATATATTGCAGGTGCTGAGCTTCCTTGTGTAATTGTTAACATAATGAGAGGTGGACCAGGACTAGGTAGTATACAACCATCACAAACTGACTATTTCCAATCTACTAGAGGTGGAGGAAATGGAGATTATAGAATGGTAGTATTTGCTCCAGCAGATGTACAGGAACTAGTAGACTTAATGATGGAAGGCTTTGATATTGCTGATCAATATAGAAACCCAGTAATGATAGCCGGAGATGGTATGATTGGACAAATGATGGAGCCAGTAGAATTCAAGACTCCAAAAAAGAGAGACCTACAAGAAAAAGATTGGGCTACAGATGGTACAGGTGGCAAGAGAAAACCAAATATAATAAATTCACTTTATATAGATCCAGAAGCTCTTGAACAACATAACATTAGGCTTCAAGCTAAATATAAACAAATGGAAGAGCAGGAAGTAAGAGTAGAATCAGAAGGACTAGAAGATGCAGATGTTGTTATAGCATCCTACGGAACCACATCAAGAATTGTTAAATCAGCAATTGCAAAAATGAAAGATGATGGTATAAAAGTTGGATACATTAGACCTATAACTCTTTGGCCATATCCATACGATGAATTTAAAAAGATCAATCCAAAGTGTAAAGGCATACTTACAGTAGAAATGAATAGTGGTCAGATGACAGATGACGTTAAGATAGCTGTGGAGGGTAAATTCCCAGTTTCATTCTACGGAAGAATGGGCGGAATGATTCCTGAGCCAGATCCTATAATAGAAGCAGTAAAGAAAATCTACGGGGGTGAAATGTAATGACTGTAGTATTTAAAAGAACAAAGGGACTAACAGATGTAGAAACTCACTATTGTCCAGGATGTACTCATGGAATAGTGCATAGGCTAGTAGGAGAAGTATTAGAAGAACTAGGACTACTTGATGAAGCTATAGGAGTTGCACCAGTAGGATGTTCAGTTTTTGCATATAATTACTTTAATTGTGATATGCATGAAGCTGCACATGGTAGAGCTCCAGCAGTTGCTACAGGTATAAAAAGAGTTAGACCAGATAATTTTGTATTTACTTATCAAGGAGATGGGGACTTAGCATCCATCGGAACGGCAGAAATAGTACATGCTGCCCATAGGGGAGAAAAAATCTCCACAGTATTTATAAATAATGCAATATACGGAATGACAGGAGGCCAAATGGCACCTACTACTTTAATTGGTCAAAAAGCTACAACTGCTCCAGCTGGAAGAACAGTAGAGCATAGTGGTAGACCTATTAGGATGAGTGAATTGCTTGCTACTATAGATGGAGCTGTATTTGTAGAGAGAGTAGCTGTAAATACGCCAGCAAATATTAGAAAAGCAAAACGTGCAATAAAAAAATGCTTTGAAGTTCAAATTGAAGGTAAGGGCTTTGGAATAGTTGAAGTATTATCTACATGTCCTACTAACTGGGGACTTACAGCAGCAGAGTCTATGGTATGGCTAGAAGAAAACATGATTCCATACTATCCACTTGGAAACTTTAGAACACCTGAGGAGGTAGAATAAGATGGAAGAGAAAATAGTTATTGCAGGCTTTGGTGGACAAGGTGTAATGGCATTAGGACAACTCTTAACATTTTCAGGAATGACTGAAGGAAAAAACGTATCCTGGCTCCCATCTTATGGACCAGAGATGAGAGGTGGAACTGCAAACTGTAATGTTGTTATTTCAACAGAAAAGGTAGGATCTCCAGTTGTTATAGATTCCACATCAGCTATAGTGATGAACAGACCTTCTTTAGATAAGTTTGAAGAGGGAGTAGTAGAAAATGGAAAATTATTTATAAACTCATCACTTATAGACAGAGAAACAACTAGAGATAATATTGATGTATATTATATACCGGCAAATGAAATTGCAAATGATCTAGGCAATCCTAGAGTAGCTAATATGGTAATGCTTGGAGCATATCTTGAGGCTACAAAATCAGTGGAAGTTGATACAATATTAAACAAGGCATTTCAAGCTGTATTTGGTGAGTCTAAGGCACACTTACTTCCAATAAATAAAGAAGCGTTGGAAAAGGGTGCAGATCTAGTAAAAAATAGGTAATTTAGAAGGATTATTAATAAGAATAGGAATATTAGGCATGGGATAGAAAACTCAGTTTTCTGCCCCATGCCTTTATTTTTTTTAGAATACAAGCTCATTTTCTGAAAATAAAAATAATTGAAAAAGTTAAGCAACTATGATATAATAGATATGGGATAGAAGCATTAAAAACTTACTTTTTGGCAGAAACTATGGGATGCCATGGTTTTTTTTCACGGATTTATAGGAAATTATAAGACAGGTCTATCCATATTAGTATTGTAGAAGGGGGTACTTTTTATGAACAATTTTAATTATTGTATTATAGGAGCAGGTAATGGAGGTATAGCTATGGCAGGATATCTTGCCATGCTAGGATTTAATGTTAACTTATATAATAGGACTATAGAACATATAAGGCCACTGATTAGCAATCCAAGGATTACACTTAGTGGAGCAGAAAATGGACAAGGAAAATTAAATATAGTTACAGATCAAATTAAAGATGCTATAAAAAACGCTGGAATTATAATGGTTACGGTTCCTGCCATGGGACATTATGATATAGCTAGGGAGATGGCACCCTATTTAGAGGACAATCAAATAGTGGTTTTAAACCCTGGAAGAACAGGTGGAGCCCTGGAAGTTTATTCGGCTCTTAGAAAATACGGATGTGAAAAAGATATAACTGTGGCAGAGGCTCAAACCTTTATATATGCCTGCAGAGCTATGACTTCCAATAGCGCCCATATATTCAAGGTAAAAAAAGAAGTTACCATAGCAAGCATTCCATCCATAAGAACAGACTATGTCCTTAGTGTTTTAAACAGGGCATATCCTCAATTTATTGCTGCAAAAGATGTATTAGAAACCAGTATTAACAATTATGGAGCCATATTTCATCCAGCCCCAAGTCTTTTAAACAGTGGGCATATAGAAAGAGGAGCTCCCTTTGAGTATTATACAGAGGGAATCACCCCAACCATAGGCAAGATAATTGAAAAAATGGACAATGAGAGAATGGAACTTGGAAGAGCCCTAAGGATAGAGACCTTGTCAGCCAAAGACTGGCTTTATGAGAGCTACTTAGCCAAGGGAAGAAACCTCTATGAATCCATACAAAACAATACAGCTTATAAGGGCCTACAGGCTCCCATGGGATTAAATATTAGATATATCTATGAGGACGTTCCTTATAGCCTGGTTCCCATGTCTTCAATTGCTAGGTCTTTAAATATAGATACACCTACAATAGACCTAATGATAGATCTAGCTAATTTAATAACAGGTAAAAACTTTAACATTACAGGAAGAAACATAGCCAAACTAGGATTAGAGGGTAAGACTGTAGATCAAATGCATGAAATAGCAGAAACTGGAAAGATCAGTGAAAAAGAAAGTGTGGTGGTTGCATAATGAAAAAGATAATAGCAGCAACATTGGGTAATTGTGTTCACGTAGCAGGTATAATGAATTACTTTAAACTTGCAGAAGATGAAAACTATAGTACCAAATTTATAGGGATTGGAAAGTCCGTAGATGAAGTGATGAGTATGATAGTAAAGGAAGATCCAGATATAGTAGCCTTGTCATATAGGCTTACTCCAGAGCCACTTATAGCTATACTAGAGGAGTTAAAGACTAGGATAGAGGGGGATAATTTAACAAATATTACCTGGTTATTTGGAGGAACAGAGCCTGTGGCTAAGTTAGCAGAGGAAAGCGGTATATTTGACAAAATATTTGATGGAAGAGAGGATTTAGATGAGGTAATAGCCTATCTTAAAGGCAAAGATTATTCACTGGAGGATTCATATCCAGACAATATAATAGACAGGATAAGGGCCAAATATCCATATCCAGTTCTTAGACATCATCTAGGACTTACAAGTATAGAGGAAACAGTAGAAGCTATAGAAAAAGTAGCAGAAGAAAAAGTCATAGATATAATATCCATAGCTCCAGATCAAAATGCTCAAGAATTCTTTTTTGATCAGGAATCTATGAATAGAAAACTAGATGGGGCAGGAGGAGTTCCTCTTAGAAGGGAAGAGGACTTTAGAACCTTGTTTAAGGCAGCTCAAAGAGGTAATTATCCACTTCTTAGATCCTATAGCGGAACTAAGAATATAATTCCCTTTGCGGAGGTCCTAAATAAAAACATAAATAATGCATGGTGTGCAGTGCCTCTATTTTGGTATAGCGAGCTAGATGGGAGAGGTCCTAGAAAAGTTGAGGATGCAATAAGAGAAAATCAAGAAACCATGAGATGGCACGGGGAAAGATCTATTCCTGTTGAGGTCAACGATCCCCATCACTGGAGCCTAAGGGATGCCCATGATGCTATAGCTGTTGCAGATGCATATCTTATAGCTTATAATGCGAAGCAAATGGGAGTGAAGGACTATATAGCCCAGTATATGTTTAATGTTCCAGCCTCTATTTCACCGGAAATGGATCTTGGAAAGATGCTAGCTAAAATAGAATTGGCTGAATCCTTAGCAGATGACAATTTTAGAGTATATCGTCAAGCAAGGGCAGGACTTGCAAGCTTTCCATCAAACCTTTATCAGGCCAAGGGTCAGCTAGCAGCATCAGCTTATCTTGCCATGATGATCAAACCACATATCTATCATGTAGTAGGCTATTGTGAAGCCCATCATGCGGCTAGGGCAGAGGACATAATAGAGTCAGCAATGATAGTTAGAGGGATTCTTAAAAATGAATTTCTTGGATCAATAGACATGACAAAGGATCTGGGAGTAGAGAGAAGAAAAGAAGAGCTAATAAAAGAAGCAAAGATTATAATAGAAGCTATCAAAGCACTTAAAATAGATGAAGAGGATCCATTAACAGATCCTCGTGTCCTTACAGAAGCTATAAGAATAGGCATATTAGATGCACCACATCTACAGTCTTCTGATATAGCAAAGGGTCAACTAAAGACAAGAATTGTAAGTGGGGCCCTCTATGCCTATGATGAAAAAAATGCTAAAATAATAGGGGAAAAAGAAAGGGTTAATGGACTCTTAGAAAAAGCAGGCTATGATATATTAAGGAAAATATAAAACTATAAATAAATAGATGAACAAGAAAAAGTCGAAGATCTTCCACAGATTTTCGACTTTTTTACTTAGCTATATGCATTTACTCTTATTATGATATAATAATGACATATGAATAAATGGAGTGATAAGATGGAATTTAATATACCAGAATATGTAGAAAATATTTTAAATAAATTGCATGAAAATGGATATGAGGCATATATAGTGGGTGGGGCTGTGAGAGATATGATAATGGGAATCAAGCCCTATGATTATGATATAAACACTGATGCCCTACCAGATGATATAGAAAGAGTATTTAAAGATTACAGAACCTTAAATGTGGGTAAGAGGTTTGGGACAGTTGTTGTGGTCCAAGAACAGGGCTTTGTAGAAGTTACTACCTTTAGGACTGATGGAGAATACCTAGATGGTAGAAGACCCAAGGAAGTGTTTTTTTCCGATAAATTAAAAAAAGATCTTTCAAGAAGAGATTTTACTATCAATGCCATGGCCTACAATAGGGACAAGGGCTTGATAGATTATTTTGGTGGAATAAAAGATATTGATAACAAGATAATACGCACAGTGGGAGAGCCTAGAAAGAGATTTTCTGAAGATTACCTTAGAATATTAAGGGCCATTAGATTTGCTAGCCAATTAGAATTTATTATAGACAAGGACACCAAGGAAGCCTGCAAATTATATGGGAAGAATCTCCTAAATATAAGTGGAGAAAGAGTTGCTGGAGAATTTTTCAAGATAATGCTTGCTGAAAAGCCCTCCTATGGCATAAGACTTTTAAAGGATCTGGAGGTTATTCATTTAATACTTCCAGAACTTACAAATTCAATAGGATTTAAACAATACAATCCTAATCATGACAAGGATGTTTTTGAACATTCTCTTTGTGTATTAGATAGTGTAAGTCCTATTATTCATTTAAGATTGGCCGCCCTATTCCACGATATAGGCAAGCCCTATAGCTTTACAGTGGATGAAGATGGAATTGGACATTTTTACGGACACCATAAGATAGGTTCCAAGATAGCTTGGGATATACTGCTTAGACTTAAAACTTCCAATAAAATAATAAAAAAGACCACACTTTTAATAGAAAAACATATGAATGCCAATGATGACATGGGGGAAAAGGGAATAAAAAGACTAATCTCACAAATGGGAGAAGAGGATATCTTTACATTGATCCAGTTGCAAAAGGCAGATAGGCTATGTTCAAATCAGCATGCAAATATAGAGGATTTAGTAGAGAGAGAAGCTATGGTAAGGGAAATAATAAATAGTAGTCATGCCTATGAAAAAAATCAATTGGCCATAGATGGTAATGATGTGATAAAATTAGGCTACAAACAAGGAGAGATAATAGGAGAAATAATAGATTATTTGTTTGAGATTGTACTAGAAAAACCTGAGAAAAACAACAAAGAAGATCTAATTGAAATTATAAGAAGGGATTTTAAATAGCTAGCTTAAAAGATGATTAAATCTATTAGCACTATAAAAGAGAAGGAGAATTGACATGGATAGATTGTTTGGAACAGATGGAGTAAGAGGAGTGGCAAATCAGGAGTTGACACCAGAGCTGGCATATAAACTAGCTAGAGCTGCTGCCTATGTATTGGCTGAAGAAGGAAATGGTAAAATTATTATAGGAAGGGATACAAGAGCCTCTGGAAATATGTTAGAGGCAGCTATTACTGCAGGTATTTTGTCCATGGGCATAGATGTAATTAGTCTAGGAGTTATACCAACTCCAGGAGTAGCCTATTTGACTAGGAAATACAAGGCTCTAACAGGCATAGTTATATCTGCATCTCACAATCCAGGTGAATACAATGGAATAAAGTTTTTTGACCATGAGGGACTAAAGCTTAGGGATGAAATTGAAGGGGAGATTGAAGAAATAGTTTTAAAGAACAAGGACCTAGGTTCTAGGCCTATTGGGGAGAAGTTAGGAAGCTTAAGCATATATAATGAAGGGCAAGAGGATTACATAAATTATTTAATGGAGACCATACCAGTTGATTTAAGAGGCCTTAAGATTGCCATGGACTGTGGACATGGGGCAGCATCCTACATTGGGCCTGATCTTATTAGAAGGCTTGGAGGAGAAGTTGTAGCCATTAATACTGATCCTAATGGAATGAATATCAATGACAATTGTGGATCTACAAATCCAGGCATGGTAGCGGACTTGGTTTTAAAAGAAAAAGCAGATATAGGTATTTCCTTAGATGGGGATGCGGATAGAATAATAGCTGTAGATGAAAAGGGCATCATATTGGATGGAGATCATATACTTGCCATATGCGCTAGTCAGTTGCAAAGAGAGGGAAGGCTTAAACACAATACCATAGTTGGAACTGTAATGACAAATATGGGCCTTGATATGTATCTTAAGGAAAATAAGATGAATATTATAAAGACAAAGGTTGGAGATAGGTATATACTAGAAGAGATGATAAATTCTGGCTATGTGCTTGGAGGAGAGCAATCTGGACATATAATATTTTTAGATTACAATACAACCGGTGATGGACTTGCTACAGGCCTACATTTATTAGAGGTTGTAAAAAAGACTGGAAAGACAATGTCTAGCCTAAACAATCTAATGACAGATTATCCTCAAGTATTGGTAAATGCAAGGGTTAGCAATGAGCTTAAATACTCCTTTGACCAGGACAAAGAAATTTTACAAGAAATAAAAAAGCTTGAAGACTTGTTTCACGGTGAAGGAAGAGTATTAATAAGACCTTCAGGAACAGAACCCCTAGTTAGGGTAATGATAGAGGCCAAGGAAGACAAGGGCATAGAAGAATTAGCACAAGACCTAGCAGACTTTATAGAAAAAAGATTAGGATAAAATTAAGAAATGAGAAAGGATAGTGAATCTTCACTATATGAGGTGAGAATATGGACTATAAAATAGTAGCAGACAGTAGTTGTGATTTAAATGATGATTTAAGAGAAAAATTAAATGTAAGGCATGTACCCTTTAGAATTGATGTAGATGATGAACAATTTGTAGATAATAAGGATATTGATATAGACAAACTTATAAGGCATATGAAAAACAGCGATAATCCTGTAAAGACATCTTGTCCATCTCCAGGAGACTTTGCTAGAGAATATATGGAGGCAGCCAGTGTTTTTGCAATAACAATATCAGGAAAATTAAGTGGAGCATACAATGCTGCCTTTACAGCAAAAACCATGGTAGAGGAAAAACATCCTGAAAAGTTTATCCATGTATTTGACTCTAAATCTGCAAGTGTAGGAGAAACTCTAGTAGCCATAAAGGTCCAAGAGTTAATAGATAAAAAGATAGAGGACCTGGAAATTGTAAAAAAGGTAGAAAACTACATCCAAGAAATGAAAACATTCTTTATTCTAGAGAGTTTAGATAATCTTATAAAAAATGGAAGAATATCTAAAACCAAGGGATTGGTTGCAAATATATTAAATCTAAAACCTATAATGGGTGACGATGGGGATGGAAACATTCAATTAGTTGAAAACAATAGGGGAACAAAGAGGGCCTTTAAGAGATTAGTTGAATTAATTGGAGAAAATGGAGACAAGCTTGAGGATAAAATATTAGCCATATCCCATGTAAATGCATTGGAAAGAGCAGAACAGCTTAAAAGAGACATTGAAAAGCTTTATAGCTTTAAAAACATAGTAATAGTAAGGGCAAGAGGTCTTAGTACGGCCTATGCAAATGATGGAGGCATAATTCTAGCATTCTGATATTGACATTATATGAAAAGATGATATAATAATTAAGATAGGAAACTTATTTGTGCGGGAGTGGCGGAATTGGCAGACGCGCTAGACTTAGGATCTAGTGTCATTGACATGGGGGTTCAAATCCTCTTTCCCGCACCAAATTGACCAGTGGAAACTAACCATTGGTTTTTTTACGATATTAAGGCCAACAATTATATTGATAATATTATTTGTTGTGTTATAATCTTATGATATAATGAGATGGTTTAAAATAAAGATAAATATATAGTTCGAGGGGGAAGTTGTATATGAAAACAACATTAGGAAAAAAAGAAGGTAATAAGGTAGAATTTACAATTGAAATACCAGAGGAAGATTTTGAGAAGGCTATACAACAAGCATATTTAAAAAACAGATCATACTTTAATATTCCAGGATTCAGAAAAGGTAAAGCTCCTAGGAAATTAATAGAAGTTAATTATGGGGTAGAAATATTCTATGAAGACGCAATAAACATAGTTTTACCAGATGCCTACAATGAAGCAGTAGAAGAATTGGGCCTGCATCCAGTAGAGCAGCCAAATGTAGACATAGATGATATTGAAAATGGCAAACCTGTTTTAGTAAAGATAGATGTAACAGTTAAGCCAGAGGTTGAACTTGGAGAATATAAGGGAATAGAAGTAGAAAAGATAGTATATGAAGTTACAGAAGATACTATTGAACAAGAATTAAAATCAGTTCAAGAAATGAATGCAAGAATAATGAATGCAGAGGATAGAGCGGTAAAAGAAGGAGACATAGTTACAATTGACTTTGAAGGGTTCATCCATGGAGAAGCCTTTGAAGGTGGAAAAGCAGAAGACTACGAACTTGAAATTGGTTCCAATCAATTTATCCCAGGTTTCGAAGAGCAATTAGTGGGTAAAGGTATAGAGGAGGAAGTAGAAGTTCTAGTTACATTCCCAGAGGACTATCATGAAGAAACTTTAAAAGGTAAAGAAGCAACTTTCAAAGTAACTATAGGAGAAATCAAAGAAAAGGAACTTCCTAAATTAGATGATGAATTTGCTAAGGATGTAAGTGAATTTGATACTCTAGAAGAATATAAGAATAGCATTAAAGAAAAATTAGAAGAAGAATACAGTAACAGAGAAAAGGTAGAAAATGAAAACAATATAATAGATGCTGTAGTTGAAGCAGCAGAGGTAGACATCCCAGAAGCAATGATAGAAGAACAATTAGAAACTGAACTTAATGAGTTTGAGCACAATATGAGATCTCAAGGACTTGATTTAGAACAATATCTTCAAATCACAGGATCAAGTGAAGCGGACCTAAAAGAGCAATTGAGACCTATGGCAGAAAAGAGAGTAAAGGGAGATTTAGTTCTTGAAGCTATAGCAGAAAAAGAAGAAATAGAAGTTAAGGAAGAAGATATAGAAGCCAAGTTAGAAGAAATGGCTGAACTTTACGGACAAGAAGACAAGGAAAAATTTGTTGAAGACATGAAAAACCGTGATTTATCATTCTTAGATACAGCAATAATCAATCAAAAAGTTATAGAAATGATAATAGACAAGGTAAACTTCAAATAAGAAATAGGAGGGATTTCCATGGCACTAGTACCTATGGTCGTTGAACAAACAAATAGAGGAGAAAGGTCTTATGATATATACTCAAGACTTTTAAAAGAAAGAATAATATTTTTGGGACAAGAAGTAAATGATGTTACAGCAGATTTATTGGTTGCACAGCTATTATTTCTTGAAGCAGAAGATCCAGATAAAGATATCCAAATCTATATAAATAGTCCAGGTGGCTCAGTAAGTGCAGGATTCGCAATATATGATACTATGCAATACATCAAGCCTGATGTTTCTACTATATGTATAGGTAGAGCAGCTAGTATGGGAGCATTCTTACTTGCTGCAGGAGAAAAAGGCAAGAGATTTGCACTTCCAAATTCAGATATTATGATACACCAACCTCTTGGAGGAGCTCAGGGACAGGCAGAAGATATAAGAATTCATGCTGAAAAGATTTTACAAACAAGATCATTAATAAATAAAATCTTAGCTGAAAGAACAGGACAAAGCCTAGAGAGAATATCAAAGGATACAGATAGGGATTACTATATGACTGCTGAAGAAGCAAAAGAATATGGTATTATAGACGAAGTAATTGAATCTAGAAAGTAAATTAAGTGAGGTGTAAATGTGGCCAAATATGATGAAAAACAGTTGCGCTGCTCTTTTTGTGGGAAACCACAAGAACAGGTAAAAAGGCTTATCGCTGGCCCAAATGTTTATATATGTAATGAATGTATAGAGTTATGTCAAGAAATAATAGAGGAAGAATTTGTTGATAACTTTGATTATGAAATGGAAGAATTACCAAAACCAGCAATGATCAATGAAACTTTAGACTCTTATGTTATAGATCAAGAAAGGGCAAAGAGAGCATTGGCTGTTGCGGTATACAACCATTATAAAAGAATCAATAAGAAACCAAGTAAAAACAATGAAATTGAACTACAAAAGAGTAATATCTTAATGCTTGGACCTACAGGTTCAGGTAAGACTTTGCTAGCTCAAACACTTGCAAAGATATTGGATGTTCCCTTTACCATTGCAGATGCTACATCTCTTACTGAGGCAGGCTATGTAGGGGAAGATGTAGAAAACATAATCTTGAAATTAATACA
>CAZGQG010000037.1:0-13853 GCA_964527205.1 uncultured Tissierellaceae bacterium
AATGGAGGTGCTTTAATTGAAACTAGAACTTAGAAACATAAACATTAGAGATATCCAATTAGGTGATGAAACTAGTGTTAAAGATGGAGTTTTAACAGTAAGTACAGTTGATTTAACAAATAAATTAAAAGAAGATCAAAGAGTTAAAGAAGTAAAGCTTGATATTGCTAGACCAGGAGAAAAAGTTAGGATTATTCCTGTTAAGGACGTAATCGAGCCAAGAGTTAAGATTGAGGGAGAAGGAAATGGATTTCCAGGAGTTACTACTAAAATGGCACAACTTGGTAGCGGTAAGGTTAATGTATTAAAGGGTGCTACAATAATGACAGTAGGAGATATTGTAGGATTCCAGGAAGGTGTTGTAGACATGTGGGGAGAAGGGGCAAAATGGACTCCATTCTCAGAAACATTTAATATTGTAGTAGATATAAAGCCAGTAGAAGGACTTAAGCCACATGCCCATGAAGATACCGTTAGACGTGCAGGACTTCTAGCTGCAGAATTCGTAGGAGAAGCTGGAAGAGATGTAGAACCAGATGAAGTATTAACTTACGAACTAGGAAGCAATGCAGAAGAAACTGAAAAATATCCAGACCTACCAAAGGTAGCTTATGTAGAGATGCTTATATCACAGGGTCTTTTACATGATGGATATATCTACGGAGTAAATAGTCAGCAAATCCTACCAACCTTACTACATCCAAATGAGGAATTAGACGGAGCAGTAATAAGTGGTAACTGTGTAGCAGCTTGTGATAAGATAACAACTTATCAGCATCAAAACAACTCTACAATTCTTGATTTATATGAGGAGCATGGAAAGACTATTAACTTCTTAGGAGTTGTTCTTACACCAGAATTAACTACCCTGGAAGGAAAGTTTAGAACATGTGACTATACAGTAAAATTATGTAAGACAATAGGAGCAGAGGGAGTTATTATATCAGAGGAAGGATACGGTAACCCAGACTCAGATTTATTAATGATCTGTAAGGGTCTAGAAGATTCAGGTATAAAAACTGTTCTAATGACAGACGAATGTTCAGGTAGAGATGGAATGAGTCAGCCCCTTGCCGATACAGCAGAAGAAGCAGTAGCTGTAGTGTCAACAGGAAACGTAAGTCATGTTGTAACGCTTCCGCCAGCAGATAAGGTTATAGGAAACAAAGAAGCTATAGCTACACTTGCAGGAGGATGGGAAGGTGCATTACAGGCAGATGGTTCAATGCAATGTGAATTAAATGCTGTAATAGGTTCAACTTCAGAAATAGGCTATCACAACTTAACAGTAAAATTATACTAATCTTAGGAAGGGAGGAAATAAAATGTCAAAGAAATTTAAAGTACTATACTATGTAAACCAATTCTTCGGACAAGTAGGTGGAGAAGATAAGGCAGGAATGGAGCCAGAATATAAAAAAGAAACAGTAGGACCTGCTTTAGGATTTAATGGTTTACTTGGAGATGAAGGAGAAGTAGTTGGAACCTTAATATGTGGAGATAATTATTTCAATGAAAATAAAGAAGAAGCATTAGAATATATATTAAAAGTAGCCAAGGAAGAAAATCCTGACATAATAGTTGCAGGACCAGCATTTAATGCGGGAAGATATGGAATGGCTTGTGCTGGGGTAGTGGAAGCAATAGTTGATGAGTTAGATATTCCAGCAGTAACTGGAATGTATATAGAAAACCCTGGTGTAGATCCAGCAAAGGCTAAGGCAATAGTAGTTGAAACTACTGATTCAGCAGGAGGTATGCGTCAGGCCCTACCTGCAATGGCAAATATAGTTAAGAAGCTTATGAGCGGTGAAGAACTAGGAATGCCAGAAGAAGAAGGATATATAGCTCAAGGAAAGAGACTTACAGTATTTGCTGATAAGAGAGGTTCTAGAAGAGCTGTAGATATGTTAATTAAGCGTTTAAATAATGAAGACTTCCAAACAGAACTTCCAATGCCAGTATTTGATACGGTAGAGCCTGCAGATGCAATTAAAGATCTATCAAAGGCAACTATAGCCCTAGTAACTACTGGTGGTATGGTTCCACTTGGAAACCCAGATAGGATTCAATCAGCAAGTGCACAGATATGGGGTAAGTATGATGTAAGTGAAAGAGAAGGCTTAGTTGGAGACTATTACACTATACATGGTGGATTTGACCCAGTTTATGCAAATGAAATTCCAGATAGAATTGCACCACTTGATATGTTAAAAGAGCTTAAAAAAGACGGTGTCATAGGAGATGTGTATAAATACTTCTATACTACTACAGGTACAGGAACTTCTGTAGGAAACTCAGTTAAATTTGGAGAAGAAATAGGAAAAGAATTAAGCGAAGCAGGAGTAGATGGAGTAATAATGACATCTACCTGAGGTACTTGTACACGTTGCGGTGCAACGATGGTAAAAGAAATAGAAAGATACGGAATCCCAATAGTTCATATGTCAACAATTACTACAATATCTGAATCTGTTGGAGCAAATAGAATAGTACCTACAATTGCTATTCCATTCCCAGTTGGAAATCCAAATATACCTGGAGATGAAGAGTATGCTCTAAGAAAAGAAATGGTAACTAGAGCGGTTAAGGCTCTTACAACTGAAGTAGATGGACCAACTCATTTTGAAAAATAAAAAACAATAATATAAAGTGATTAGTCCCATAATGGGACTAATCCTATATTATAGTCAAAATATCAAAGGAGATGAAAAAGATGGAAGAGAAGGGTAGAGAGAATTGGGGTAGTCGGTTTGGATTTATAATGGCAACAGCAGGATTTTCAATTGGTCTTGGAAACATATGGAGATTCCCATACCTAGTAGGAGAAAATGGTGGTGGAGCATTTGTAATGGTTTATCTTATCCTATGTTTATTTATAGGAATTCCACTATTTACAATGGAAATGAGTATAGGCCGTAAGACACAGCTTAACCCAGTAGAGGGTATGAGATCAGAAACTAAGAAGGGAAGTCCTTGGGTTTCCTTTGGATGGCTAGGAGTTTTAGCAGCATTTATTATACTTACTTATTATATGCAAATCATGGGATGGATAGGTGCCTACCTAGTTAAAATGGCAAGTGGACAACTAGCTGGTTTAACAAGTGAAGGATACACCCAAGCGTTTGCAGACTTCACAGCAAATCCACTGATAGTTGGAGGAGCAACCCTAGCCTGTGTAATCTTAGTTGGAATCATATCATCAAAGGGTCTTGAAGATGGCATAGAAAGAGCTTGTAAAATAATGATGCCAGCCCTATTTATTATGCTAATTGTATTGGCTATAAGGTCCTTAACCTTAGATGGAGCAATGGAAGGTTTGAAATGGTATCTAAGTGTAGATTTCTCAAAGATCAATGCTGATGTAATACTTACAGCCTTGGGTCAATCCTTCTTTTCAATTGGTATAGCCAGTGGTGGAGCCTTTGTTTATGGTTCTTACCTTAGAAAAGACAGTGATATTCCATCTGATGGAATACTAGTAATTACATTTGATGTATTAGCAGCACTTCTTGCAGGGGTAGTAATATTCCCAGCAATATTTGCCCTAGGATTACCAGTAGATTCAGGATCATCCTTGCTATTTATAACCATGTCTAATTTATTTAACCAAATACCACTTGGAAATATATTTGGAACCATATTCTTTATATTGTTATTCTTTGCAGCTTTATCATCTTCTTTAGGATATTTAGAGCCTATAGTAATGACAGTATCTGGACTTGGAAAAACCAGTAGAAAAAAAGCAGTTTGGATATCTCTTGCAGCTATATTTATAGTAGGATTCCCTACTATCATGGCTCAAGGTCCATGGTCACATATACTAATAGGTGGAAGAAACTTCTTTGACCTTGCAGACTATATCTCTGGAAATATAATGATGCCCCTTGGAGCACTAGTACTTTCCATGTATACTCTCTTTGTTTGGAAGTTTAATAACTTTAAAGAAGAAGCAAATTTAGGTGCAACAGGATTTAAGGTATTTGAGTGGTGGAAGCCTCTTATTAATTTTGTAATACCAGTTGCATTAGTGATTATTTTTGTAACAGGATTAATATAAGAAAAAAGCTAAGAGAATAGATTGTCTTATTATACTTCTAAAGCAGATTGTCTAAATTTAAGATTTAGACAATCTCTTAGAAGTATTTTTATATTTATCTAAATTAAGTCTTTTAATTTGCTAGAAAAGATGATAGAATATAATTTAGAGGCTCGAAATACTATAGACAAGGATGATAATATGGAAAAATTAGAAAAAATGGACAAAAGAGAAATGATACTTAATGGCAATATGTATAAGACAATACTTGTACTTTCATTTCCCATAATGATAAACAATTTAATACAGACAATATATAACCTAGTTGATGGAATATGGGTAAGTAAAATATCTTCAGTGCACTTTGCTGCCACTGCCTTTGTATTCCCTGTTATGTTCTTCTTTATATCCTTTGGTATGGGACTATCCATAGCAGGAACATCGATTCTATCCCAATTGGTTGGTGGAGATAAGATGGAGGAGGCAAAGGAATATGCATCTCAATTAATAGTTATTACACTGCTTTCATCTATAGCCTTTACTATAATTGGATACATAATCAGTCCAAGCATTATAAGATTAATGGGTGGCACAGGAGAATTTGCTGAATATGCAAATATATATCTGAGAATAATGTTTTTAAATATACCCTTTATGTTTCTCTTTTTTAATGTGAATTCACTGATGAACTCTCAAGGTGACACAATTACTCCCATGTTACTAAGTGCTGGTTCTGCCATAATAAATGTGGTGCTGGATCCAATATTTATATTTACTTTCAACTGGGGCATAGCTGGAGCAGCATGGGCCACAGTGCTATCAAGAGTAGTACTTGCATTTGTCGGAGTAGGAATTATATTTGGTAAGAAGAACAAAATAAAACCAAGCTTTAAAGCTTTTAAATTTGATAAGGAAAAAGTAAAGAAAATAGTATCAGTAGGTCTTCCAATAAGCTTGGGTCAAACAGGGGCTTCCCTTGGATTCATCTTGCTAAACGGATTTATAGCATCCTACGGAACAGCAACCCTAGCAGCTTTTGCCATGGTTAATAGGATAACGTCCCTTGTTATGCAACCAGCTATGGGAATGGGAGTGGCACTTACTTCAATAGTAGGGCAAAATATAGGAGCAGATCAAGTAAAAAGAGCAAAGGAAGCATTTCAAAAGGCCTTTAGACTTTCAATAATTATTGGTATAGTTGGATGTGTAATACTTATAGCCTTTGATACTCAAATTATAAATTTCTTTATGCAATCTGATGATGATCCTTCAGTTATACAACTAGCCTTAACTTACTTGATATATATATCCCTGTCCATGCCTTTGATGGGAATGTTTAGCGTATTTAAAGGATTGTTTCAAGGCTCAGGGCATACTAAATACTCCATGGCCATGGAAATTGGTAGACTATGGTTTGTAAGAATACCTATGATACTTATATTCAAGCATTTTACAGACTTGGGTTCAGCTGGAATATGGTTTTCAATGAGCTTTAGTAATCTAGTAATATGTATATATGGATATATAGTTTATAGACAAAATAAATGGCAGGAGAAAATTGTTAAAAAAGAAAAATTTGTAGAAATTACTGAATAGAGCCTAAGGGGCTCTTTTTCTATGTCTTAGAGCATATATATGATATAATATATCTTAGTAATGAGAAGGAGAAATGAGAAAATGAATATAATATCTATGGAAAATATATATAAAACTTTTACAGCCAAGCCTCTTTTAGAAAATATAAGCTTAGGCATAAGTGAAAGAGATAAGATCGGCTTAATTGGATTAAACGGAACAGGCAAGACCACTCTTTTAAAAATAATTGCAGGTCATATAGAAGCAGATGAGGGAAATATTATTAGGAGAAACAATATAAATATAGAATACTTAGCTCAAGACATCGACTTTGATGATGAACTTACCATAATAGAGCAGGTATTTAAAGGAAACTCGGATAATATAAGATTAGTAAAAAAATATAGGCAGTCGGTAGAAGATGAAAATACCACTAGCGATAAAATAATAAAACTCACTGAAGAGATGGATAGGAAGGGAGCTTGGGCATTAGAAAGCGAAGCAAAAACCGTCCTTACTCAATTAGGAGTTAAAAACTTCAATGAAAAAATTGGGAACCTATCTGGAGGCCAGAAAAAAAGAGTAGCCCTAGCCAGTGCACTTATTAATCCCTCAGACCTCTTAATACTTGATGAGCCTACAAACCATTTAGACAATAGGACCATTGAATGGTTGGAGGAATATTTAAATATGAGAAAAGGTGCCTTGATAATGATTACCCATGATAGGTATTTTTTAGATAAGGTAGTAAATAAAATAATTGAATTGCAAAGAGGAGATATACACAGCTACGAAGGCAATTATAATTATTATTTGGAGAAAAAAGCTGAAAGAGAAGAAAGAGAATCTGGATCAGAAAGAAAGGCAAAGTCTATACTAAGAAAAGAAATAGCTTGGATGAGACAGGGTGCAAGAGCAAGAAGCACCAAGCAAAAAGCTAGAATAGAAAGGTTCAACCAATTAAGCAATAGAGAATTTAATCTGGATAAGGAAGACATAGACATATCTGTAGGAACTAGAAGATTAGGCAGAAAGATCATAGAAGTCAAGGGGATAGAAAAGAGCTTTGGAGAGAACAAGGTAGTTGATGACTTTAGCTTTACCCTTCTAAGAGATGATAGGATAGGTATACTAGGTGATAATGGAAGTGGTAAATCCACTCTTTTAAATATAATTACAGGAAAATTAGAGCCAGATGCGGGTATGGTAGATAAGGGTGAGACAGTTAAAATTGGATATTTTAGACAAGAGATAGAAGAAATGGATGATGAAACCCGGGCTATTGAATATATAAGAGAATATAGAGAATACATTGAGACCAAGGATGGGGAAAAAATATCAGCCTCGCAAATGATGGAAAAATTCTTATTTCCTCCTAGTGAACAATGGACACCTATAGGTAAACTTTCTGGAGGAGAAAAAAGAAGACTCTATTTATTAAAGGTTCTTATGGATGCACCTAATATTTTAATCCTAGATGAGCCTACAAATGATCTGGATATTGACACTCTAACAGTTTTAGAAGACTATATAGACGAATTTAATGGAGCAGTAATTCTAGTCTCTCATGATAGGTATATGTTGGACAGGATAGTTGAGAGGGTATTTGTCTTTGAAGGCAAGGGTAGGATAAAAGAATACACAGGTAACTATCAATACTTTAAGGATCAGAGAAAAGATGAGCAAATAGAAAGAGAAGAATTAGAAAGAGAAAATCAAGCTGAAGAAAGTTCAAAGAAGGATGATTATAGAAATAATAAGGCAGTGAGGTTTTCATATAATGAGCAGAGAGAATGGGAAACAATAGATAAAGAAATTGGGGAGTTAGAAGAAAAAATAGAAGACATTGAAAGACAAAGCATAGAATATGCAACAGACTATGAAAAACTTGAAAAGCTTATAGAAGAAAAAAACAAAGTAGAAGAGCTCCTAGATGAAAAAATAAAGAGATGGGTCTACCTAAGTGAATTAAATGAAGAAATAGAAATAAATAAAAATTAAATAAATTTAAGGATTAAATAAGAACTTGATATCTAATACAGTAAATCTTTTATCTTAAAAGTCTTGAAATTGATTTGACAGCTAAGGCTAAATTAAAATCCTAGGATATTGGCAGATTGGTATTTTAATATATTATATAATCTGTTACAATAGACTATGTATGTATAATTATAATTTAGGAGGATATGAATGTCGACTATAAGGAATTATGAGCAAACTAGTATTAGGAAAACCAACCCTATTTTTTCACCAATAAGATCTACTATTGAAACTGCTTTTTATGGCAACAATGTGGAGAAAGTTTTATCCATATCTGAAGCCTATAAACTGGCTAAAGATTCACCAGGAACAGTAGTTACAGATATGGAAGTAGAAAGACCAGAAGAATTAGGTTTAGACCAAGACACCAGGGTACTAGCTTTTAATGATGGTGAAATAACTGGAAGATATGCCAAGGCCAGAGTAATTATAGGTGAGAACAATGTAAGTGAAAGCAAATATGCAGGAATTGCAAGAGAAGCAGTTTTTCACTCTAGATACAAAAAATTATATCATGGACAGGTAGTTATAGGTTTAGATGAAGATTTCACAGTAAAGGCTCATCTATTAATACCAGAGGGTTATGAAAACACCTTATACAATTGGATGCTTAATTTTCAACATTTAAGTGAGTCAATAGTTGAGATGTATAAGAACTCTAACCAGATACCAGAGGGTGATATCTATGTAATGTCCCTGCCAGAATACTATCCAAAGGGACATGAAGATGGTTTAGCCTTATTTGACCCAGAGCATAACTGTGCATTAATATGCGGGATGAAGTACTTTGGAGAACATAAAAAAGGCACTTTAACCCTAGCATGGGGAATTGCCAATAGAAATGGGTATGTATCTTGTCATGGAGGATTAAAAAGATATAATTTTGCTGAGGATGATAAATATACAATAGGAGTCTTTGGATTGTCAGGATCTGGAAAGTCAACCCTAACTCATGACACCCATGATGATAAGTATGATATAACCATACTACATGATGATGCCTATATAATATCAACAGAGGATAGATCTTCAATTGCGCTGGAACCTTCATATTTTGATAAGACCCAGGATTATCCAACAGACCATCCTGCAAATAAATACTTACTTACAGTTCAAAACTGCGGAATTACTCTTGATGACAGAGGAAAGAAAGTTATAGTTACAGAGGACATAAGAAATGGTAATGGAAGAGCTGTAAAATCTAAGCTATGGACAAGGAATAGAGTTAACAAAATAGATGAAAAAGTAGATTCAATAGCTTGGTTGATGAAGGATGCTACTCTACCGCCTATAATAAAAATAAAGAATCCTGTACTTGCATCAGTAATGGGAGCTACTCTAGCAACAAAGAGAACTACAGCTGAAAGACTGGCAAAGGATGTAGATATGAATCAGTTGGTTATTGAGCCTTATGCAAATCCATTTAGAACATATCCACTAAAAAATGATTATGAAAAGTTTAAGGAGTTATTTGAAAGTGACAATTTGGATTGCTTTATCTTTAATACTGGGCATTTTCTAGACAAGAAAATACCAAAAGAAGTAACACTTAAAATATTAGAAGATGTTGCAAAAAACAGACTAGAATTTAAACAGTTAGGTAACTTTGAAGAAATAGAATATGTTGAAATAGAAGGATTTACTCCTGATATGGAATCAGAAGACTATAAGAAGATGTGGGTAAACAGTATTAAATATAGAAAAGAATTTTTACAAGATATGGAGACAGCCAAGGATGGAAGGGACAAACTTCCAAAGGAAGCCTTAGATATACTTGAAAAAATGGAAGAAGAGATCAACAAATAGATTAGGGGAAGTGTAAAATGATAGAAATAGGAAGAGTACAAAAATTAAAGATTCAAAGATTTGCATCTGTGGGAGCATTTCTAAATGTGGAAGGCTCAGGAGATGATGATGTATTATTACCTAAATCTCAAGTACCTGAAGGAGCAAAGGTAGGAGACGAACTAGAGGTTATGATATACAGAGACTCAGAAGACAGAGTAATTGCTACAACAAACAGGTCTAAAATCGAAGTAGGAGAAATGGCACATTTAATGGTAGTTAGTACAACTAAAATTGGTTCATTTCTAGATTGGGGATTAGAGAAAGACTTATTTTTACCCTTTGCTGAAACAGTAGGATCAGTAGAAAAAGGTAAGTTTTATCTTGTAGGAGCCTATCTAGATAAGTCAGATAGATTATGTGCTACCATGAAGGTAAGAGACATGCTTAGAACGGATTCACCCTACAAGGTAGACGATAGGGTAGAGGGAACCATCTATAGCATTAACAGGGACATAGGAGCCTTTGTAGCTGTAGATGATAGGTATGAAGGACTTATACCTCAAAAAGAATTTATTGGAGCCTATGAGGTAGGAGATAATGTAGAGGTAAGAGTTACAAATGTTAAAGAAGATGGTAAACTTGATTTAAGTCTTAAGGATAAAGGCTATGTTCAAATGGATAAGGACGGAGAAGTTATACTGGATAGACTAAAGTCCCAGGGAGGATTCTTAAATCTCAATGACAATAGCTCTCCAGAGGAAATAAGAAAAGAGCTTGAAATGAGCAAGTCAGGATTTAAAAGAGCTGTAGGAAGACTTTTAAAGGGAGAAATGATTGAATTTCATAATGATGGGATTAAACTAAAAGAATAAGTTTGGAGATGGAATAGGATGAATACAATAACCGTGAATTTAGATGTAGTTGAAATGATGCTTTTCTTTTGGCAGTCAATTGCTGAAAGACAAAAAATAGCTGATAGCTTTATGTGGGAAGTAGCAGAAAAAGAAGATATGCAATACCTTTATAATGATAATTTTACAAAAGAATCTATTAGAAAGGTCCTATCTGCTATTTCAAATAGGGAAATTTTAAATCACCCAAGTAAAGAAGAAAGTAGATTTTGGAATTACAATATGTGGATGCTTGAAGACTTAGAAAACATGAATAATATGGTAAGTCCAATAAAGCGATTAAATCTTGATGATTTAAAATCGGAGTTAAAGGATTTAAATACTAAATACGACAAGCTAGAAGTAGTATTTATACCTGGCCACCTGGAAGAATACTATATAGATGAGAATAAGATTATAATTAATTTCTTCAAAATACAAGTAGACTTTATGGACTCACTTTTAGTAAAGATATCAGACAAGACAATTAAAGAATATATAGAAGAAAAAGCAAGAGAAGCTTTAATATAACTCGAAAATGTCATCCTGAGTAAGCGAAGTATCTTAAAACAAGATTTTCGACCAACTTAGAATGACATTTTCTTTTTTAGGTATGGATAAATGGAAATTAAAAATAGGAGGAAATATGAATATAAAAATAGGAGACATAGTTGAAGGAGAAGTAATAGATTTCACCCATGAAGGAAATGGTGTTTTGAGAATTGATGATTTTATTTACTTTGTCCAGGGTGGATTAATAGGAGATAAGGTAAGGGCCAAGGTAGAAAAGGTAAAGAAAAACTTTGCCATAGGAACAGTCACTGAGATAGTAGAGCCTTCAAAGGATAGAATAGACCTAGATCACAATATAGATGAGTCTTTAGGTGGAATACCTTTAATCAATTATAAATATGAAAAACAATTAGAATGGAAAAGAGAAAAAGTAAGAAAAGATCTTGAGAAATTTGCAGAAATAGAAGATATAGAGGTCAATGAAGTCATAGCTATGGAGGATCCATATAGATATAGAAATCATGTTCAAATAGCAGTAGGGAACAGACAAGGGAAAACAATCCTAGGTTTTTATCAAGCTGGGAGCAATCATATAGTTCCAATGAGAGAAACTATACTTCAAAGTGAGATTGGAAACAAGGTACTCGCCCTAGTAAAGCAGTGGATAGATAGGTATGATATCAAGGCCTATGATAGAAAAAAGAAAAAGGGTACCCTAAGACATATAGGTATAAGAACCAACCATGAGGATGAAGTAATGCTTATACTAGTAACAGGAGAAGAAATAATTCCTAAAAAGGATGAACTCATAGAGTTAATAAAAAACAATACAGATCAGGTAAAATCTATCTATCAAAATATAAATAAAATGAATTCTCCCATAGTTTATGGAGAGAAGTACAAACATTTATTTGGAGAAGAAAAACTTACAGATAAGATAGGAGAATACAAATTCTCAATATCTCCTAATTCATTTTTCCAAATCAATAGGATACAGGCGGAAAAGCTCTATGATAAAACAGTAGAATATTTAGACTTAAATGAAAAAGATCTTGTATATGATCTATACTCAGGAACAGGAACTATAGCCATATACATGGCAGATAAGGTAGAAAGAGTCTATGGAATAGAAGTTGTAAAAGCTGCAATTAAAGATGCAAAGGAAAATGCAGTTATAAATAATATGGATAATACAGAGTTTATTCACGGAAGGGCAGAAGACATACTTCCAAAACTAGCAGAAATCAAAAATCCAAATAAAATTGTACTAGATCCTCCAAGCAAGGGTTGTGAAAAAGAACTATTAGAGACTATTATAAAAATAAGTCCTGAGAGAATAGTTTATGTTTCATGTAATTCAAGTACAATGTCAAGGGATATAAAAGAATTAAAACAAGCTGGATATAAACTAGTAGAAGTACAGCCAGTGGATATGTTTCCACATGCTATGGATATTGAAGTAGTAAGCCTACTTACCAAGTAAGTAAATATAGACCTATAGGGAGGTAGAAAAATGAGAATCTCAAAAAAACACCTGAGGAAAATTTTACTAAGGATTTCCATATTACTAGCGCTAAGTTTGCTAGGAGCATTTGTAATCAGTAGTTTCTTTTCTATGGGATTAGCGAGGGCATTAGAAATAGTAGGATTTATAGTCTTAGCAGCTGGTGTACTACCTTTAATAGGTGGCATGAGTGTAGACAGAGACTATCATTATAATCTTACAAATATGACAGTAAACCCAGAAAGTCATACCAAGGATAAATCTGATCTAAGGGAAGGAAGATATGATTTTACAATATTTATGATTGGAGCAGGGGGGATTATTCTGCTCTTAAGTTTTATTTTATCGAAAATACTTTAATAGATATAAGGTGAGGAGGCTGCTTATTGGAAAATAAACATAGCATATGTCCATATTATAGGGACTGCGGTGGATGCCAATATCAAAATATTTCCTATGAAAAAGAAAAGCAAATAAAACAAGAAATCTTAGAGGATTTATTGGGAAAGTTTGGAAGGGTGAATCCTATAATTGGAATGAAAGATCCAGTAAATTATAGGAACAAAATTCATTCAAGCTTTGCCTATGGAAATAAAAATCAAATAATAGCTGGATTTTATAGGGCTAATAGTCACAAGGTTATAAATATAGATAGATGTATGATTCAAGATGAAAAAGCAGATGAAATAATAGCTTCAATAAAAAAACTTATGAGGTCCTTCAAAATGAAACCCTATGATGAGGATAGGGGAGAAGGGTTTCTTAGGCATGTACTTATAAAAAAAGGATTTGCAACAGGCCAAATAATGTTAGTAATGGTAGTATCTACTAATATATTTCCAGGTAAAAAGAACTTTGTAAAGGCTATAAGAAAAGAACATCCTGAGATATCAACTATTATAATGAACATAAATAATAGAAGAACCTCAGTGGTACTAGGAGAGAGGGAAAGTACTATTTATGGCAGAGGCTATATAGAAGATGTACTTTGTGGAATGAGATTTCAAATTTCTTCTAAATCTTTTTATCAAGTAAATCCAGTACAGGCAGAAAAACTCTACAAGAAGGCTATGGAAATGGCAGATTTAAAAGGTTATGAAATAGCTATAGATGCATATTCTGGTATAGGTACAATCACATTAATACTTAGTAAGAAGGTAAAACAGGTTATAGGTGTGGAATTAAATCCTGATGCAGTTAAGGATTCCATTACCAATGCAAGGAAAAACAATGTGGAAAATGTATACTTCCACCAGGCAGATGCAGGTGACTATATGGTTCAAAGGGCAGAGAAAAAAGAGCCGGTAGATTTAGTAGTAATGGACCCTCCTAGATCAGGTAGCGATGAAAGGTTCTTATCAGCCCTGGTAAAACTTTCTCCAGAAAAAATAGTATATATATCCTGCAATCCAGAAAGTCAAGCTAGAGATTTAAACTATCTAGTAGGAAAGGGTTATAAGGTAAAAGAAATACAGCCTGTAGACATGTTTCCTAGAACTGAGCA
>CAZGQG010000038.1:0-13705 GCA_964527205.1 uncultured Tissierellaceae bacterium
AGCACCTGCCTTACAAGCAGGGGGTCACAGGTTCAAGCCCTGTTGTGCCCACCATAAAGAATACAAGAAAAGCAGACCTTAGGGTCTGCTTTTTTGCTTTTAATATAACTATATATAGATTTTTAGGATCTCTTTAATAAAGCTCTTAATATTGTCCAAGTATAGGGTCTTTTCCACCTTTAAAATAAAAATATTATCAGGTATCTTGTAGTCTGAACTATTGGATAGATTGAAATCCCTATAATCCAGTGCATCAATATAGATGGCTTTTTTATCTTTAGCCACATATCCATAGTTAATATCTATAGAAAGCTTTAAATCCTTGTAATTACTGGTATTTATATTGTATTTATTAGAAAAAATTTTAATGTTTTCTCTAAGAGGCTGATTAAAACTACCGTATACACGGAGGAGATCTTTATCTACATCCATACTATCTATAGTAAACTTATAGTTAGAATCTATAGGAATTGACTTTTTGCAATGGATAAGATCTATGATCTCTATGATGTCTAACATATAAAAAAGATCATCCCTGTTGTGGCTTAAGACTCTTTCTTTCAGGACTAGATCCTTGGTCTTAAGATAATCATAATAGAAAGCTATACAATCGTAGCCAGAATATATATCATCCCTATGGTAGCCTAGGCTCTTTTCCACAGTTTTAAGCTGTAGATTCTCTAGGGATAAAAAATCCTTATTCTTTCTTATAAGTCTATATAGGTCATAGGATGAATCAAGGGAGATTCTAGAATCAATATTATATAAAGAGGACCTATGATTGATAAAAGGAAGGTCAAAACTATCCCCATTGTAAGTTATTATATTATTAAAACCAGATAGGTCTCTAAGAAAGGATTCTAAAAGAGCTTTTTCAGTATTTTCACTTTTTGAAAAGTATTGATTGAGAACCCAGCAGGCTTTCTCCTGGTCATAGAAAAGCAAGCCTATTAGATATATAATTTGCCTGTTACGATCCAGACCTGTAGTTTCTATATCTATAAAGCATGAATTAAGACCCTTAAAGTAATGGTCAATATTAAGATTGTGATTTAATTTAGTGGATATAATTTCCATCTGCCTCATCCTAACTATTTTTATGTTATAATAATACTACATTATGATTATACATAAAAATCATATAAAATCAAAATATTAGAATTAAAGGAGATGCAAAAAATAATGGAAGAACTTAAGATTAGTGATTTAAGTGATAAGGAATTAAAAGAAAAGATTATTAAACAAAACAACTATAAATTAAACAATATAATAGAATCAAGCTATTTAAATGCCTTTGCTGCAATTATGTCTGTTTCATCAGTCCTAGATAAGACTGAAGAATTTACTTATCTAGAAGATCTAAGAGAGTTGGAGATATTTAATGCATATTTTGAAGATGGGATAAAACTTATAAATCAAGGAGAAAAGGGTGAAGAAGCCAGTAAAAATCTTGAAAAGGCAAAAGAAACTAGAGATGAAATATATAAATTATTAAAGACTGTAGAAGGCTATTATATTGAGCTTTCTTATTTAGGCAATATAGTAGACCACCATGTACTTGAAATTCATTCAAAGACCTATGAGGACAATAGAAACATGGATTTAGCTCTAGAAAGGGCTGTAAAGGCTGTACTAGATAAGTTGGAGAGCTATAAGATGAATTATAGCATGTACAACCACACAATTTCACAAATACTTCAGTACCTTCCGATGAGACTTACAAAGGATAAATACATAGATATTATTGAAAACACCTTAAGAAGAAACTATGAGAACTTAAATCCTGTTCAAGTTGAAGACAAGATAAATAATCTTAAAAGGCAATGGGATAGCTCACTTCAGCATGGATATGGTGTTAAATTTGCCAAATACTTTGCCCTTATAGAAAAGCTTAAGAAGAAAGATTTTAAAGAAAAAAGCATGGAAGAACTAGAGGACATAGTTAAGGAGATTATAGAACTCACTGGAAATCTCAATGAGCTTTATAACTTTATCTTAGTTCTAGGATTAATATACAATATGATCATCGCCATATATCTGAAGGGTGGAAATGATTTAGAAGATGAATTAGTAGAATTAAAAAAACAATGGAATAATGTTTTAATCTCTAAGGATCAAGAAGATATGATAAGTTTTATGGAGACCAATGAGAAGAAAATGATAGAAATAGAGGAAAAAACTATAGCCAATGATGTGGAGTTTGAGGAGTTGAACCGTGAAGCTGCAAGTAGGGAAAATTTCTTAGATGAGGAACTAAAGTCCATCTATGGCCATACTAAGGAAATCCTAGTCTACTATAATGACTATAATTTAAGCAATATAGATATTGTATTTAACCAAGATAAAGCTCCTATAGGCAAAGAATACTTAGATGAGTGGATAAGCTCTCTTACATCCTATATAAAAAGATCCTTAAAGACCATGAGCAGTTTGGAAAGAAAAATAAGAATGAAAAAAACTCTTTCCCTTCTAGAACTTCCCTTTGGGAGTATTAGGGAATTTGAAGAATATATAAGATATTCCTTAAATGACAATCTAGGATCCAGTGGTCAAAGAGCCTTTATAGTAGATAATATTCTTGCCTTTATGGATAGTTTGGATAAGCAGGAGGAAGTGAAATAATGCAGATGGAACTAATTAAAAAGAGCACAATAAATGGGCTTAAAAAGGGTCTCTTGACCCTATGGAGACTGACTAAGATAGTTGTACCTGTATATTTCTTTGTTACCTTTTTACAAATGACACCTATATTAGATCATATATCAGATTTCTTTGAACCTGCTATGAAGCTAATAGGTCTACCGGGAGAGGCCTCCCTGGTTCTAGTGCTGGGAAATACTATTAATCTATATGCAGGTATAGGGGCTATGACAAGCCTTAGCTTAACTATTAAACAAATCACTATCCTGGCTGTTATGCTTTCCTTTTCTCACAGCTTGTTTTTAGAATCAGCAGTGGCAAAGAGAACAGGTGTTAGTCTTTTAATGGTAGTATTTATTAGGATTAGCTTGGCCATAGGATCAGCGCTTGTTTTAAATATACTTTTATAGGGGGTAGAGAATGGATATTGGATTGTTTTTTAAAGAAAGCATAAGTGGGTCGCTTAATTCTGTCTTTACCATGGGGACTATTATAATTCCTCTTATGGTAGTCATGGAATTATTAAAGGAATTTAATATATTAAATATAATCTCTGAGAAGATGGAGCCGGTATCAAACTTCTTTGGCATGTCTAATAAGGCCATATTTCCCCTTATGATTGGACTGTTTTTTGGTTTGTCCTACGGAGCAGGAGTTATTATAGAAAGTGCTGAAGAAGGCAATTTGGCAAAAAAAGATTTGTATATATTGATGATATTCTTAATTGCATGTCACGCAGTTGTTGAGGACACCCTGTTATTTGTAGTGGTAGGGGCAAATCTCTGGCTGCTCTTAGGAGTAAGACTTGGGGTAGCAACGGTAATGGCCCTAATTGCTTCTAAATTTTTAAATAATGAGGCTTTTCAAAGCAGTGTATTTAAGGAAAGAAAAAAGATATAAAAGTATTTCCATACTTTTATATCTTTTTTTATATAAGATCTGTTTCAATTATATCCCTAATTTTATCTAAATCATCAGTTAAACCCAGGGCTAACATTAGCTTAATCCTTATTTTTTGTCCAGGAAGATTGCCTCCAAGCATAAGTCCCATATTTCTAAGCTGCTTGCCTCCACCTTCATAGCCATAGGTATCTAAAACCCTACCTGTATGGCATCTAGAAACCATAACCACTGCTATATTATTATCTATGGCTCTTTTAATAGAGCTCGTTAGATTTGGAGGAACATTTCCTCTGCCCATTGCTTCAAGAACTATGCCCTTATATCCATTATCAATATAAAAATCAATAATGTCAGAGCTTATGCCAGAAGCACATTTAACCAGGGCCACCTTGCTTTGGATCTTATTAGTATCTATGTGTTGATGACTAACAATATTCCTATGGAAAATAACTTGATCATTATCTACAATTCCCAAAGGTCCAAATTCTGGAGATTTAAAGGTATCCAGGGAAAGGGTATTGGTTTTGGTAACTTCATTAGCTGCATTCACTTCATTGTTCATCACCACTAATACACCCTTGTTTTTTGCCTTATCTGATACTGCAGTACATAGACCAGCGGCTAAGTTGCTAGACCCATCATAACCTAATTCAGAGCTGTTTCTCATAGCTCCTAGGAGAACTATAGGTTTTTCGCTATCTACAAGTAAATCTAGGAGATAGGCTGTTTCCTCCAGGGTATCTGTACCATGGGTGACTATGATACCTGTAATATCATCTCTAACTATGTTCTCCTTAACCAAATCCGCTATTTCCATCATCATAGTAGGTGTTATATGGGGGCTTGGAATATTTCCATAGTTTATTACTTCAACCTCACAAAACCTATTTATATGGGGAATCATTGATATTATTTCTTCAGAAGTTAGGGCAGGAACTGCTGCATGAAGGTCAGGATCGATTTTCATGGATATGGTTCCTCCAGTAAATATAATAGCTACTTTTTTATTATTTGACATTTCTAGCCTCCTCTTTTTCTTTTATTATAACATAATTTACAGAAGATGAGTAAAAAGCTTGTATAGGGTGATAAAAATAAGAAAATAAAAATTCTTTGATAATATCTAGAAATCCTATATACTATAAGGGTATGTAAGATTTGCTTAATAGAAATATAAAGAGGTGTAATAATTGATTTACTTAGATAATTGTTCTACAACATTGCCAAGAGAAGAAGTAATAGATCTTATGACTAAAAGTCTCAAGGAGGATTTTGCTAATCCATCATCCCTCCATAGTTTAGGATTAAAATCTGAAAAGAAGATAAGAAGCTCAAGAGAAACTATTGCAGAATTTTTAAATGTCCATAGAGATGAAATATATTTTACATCAGGAGGGACGGAAAGCAATAATATAGCTGTACAAAGTATGGTTAAGAAGATGGAAAACAGGGGTAAGCATATTATAAGCACAAGGATAGAACATCCCTCAGTTCTTAATACTATCAAGCACTATGAAGAGGAAGGCTTTGAAGTTAGCTATCTAGATGTAGATAGTAAGGGGCAGATTTCCTTGGAGGACTTTGCCAAGCATCTAAGAGAGGATACAATCCTAGTGTCTATAATGCATGTTAACAATGAAATTGGTTCTATAGAACCAATAGAGAAGATAAGAGATATTTTAAAGGAGAAAAATTCCCAGGCCCTTTTTCATGTAGATGGAGTTCAAGGTTTTGGCAAGGTGGATATATCTCTTAAGGACTATGGTATAGATGCCTATTCCTTTAGTGGACACAAGATATATGGTCCAAAGGGCGTGGGAGGGCTTTATATAGATAGGAATGCTAAACTTTCTCCCATAATCTATGGTGGCAATCAGGAAATGGGTCTAAGATCAGGTACAGAAAATCTAAATGCCATTATTGGCCTGGGAGAGGCCACTAGATTAATCCGTGAGAATTTTAAGGAGGAAAGAGAATATGCTCAGATCCTTAAGGAATATATGGTAGAAAAGATAAATGAGAATATTGATGATATTAGGGTAAATACTAGTTTAGATGAGACTTCATCCCCCTATATATTAAATATATCTATAAAAAATATAAGGGCAGAGGTATTGCTTCACTATCTTGAAATGGAGGAGATCTATATATCTACTTCATCTGCATGTTCATCTAGGGGAACAGACAAGTCCCACGTATTAAAGGCCATAGGCCTAGATGATAATTATATAGAAGGAACAATAAGGATTTGCTTTTCCCATGATATTAAGAAGAAGGATATAGATTATACAATAGAAAAGATGAAAAAGTCAGTAGAAGAGATCAGAAGAATAATGATGAGGTGAAAAAATGGAAAAGGTTATATCAGTAAGTATAGGGGAAATTGCCTTAAAAAAAATGAACAGGAAGTATTTTGAAGACAGGCTAATCAAACATATGAGGAATGCTATTAAGGATATAGGTTTTAAGAAAATATATAAGGAACAGGGTAAGATATATATAGAGGGAGATGCTGATAAGCTAGATCAAATGATAAATAGAATAAAAAATATATTTGGTATAGTTTATATTAGTCCCTGTATAAGGATAGAAAGAAATCCAGAAGATTTAGAGGCAGAGATTGAAGAAGTAGAAAAGATTATAATAGAGACTGCAAAAGAACAACTAGAAAAAAGAGACATAAGAACCTTTAAAATTGAAACAAAGAGAAATGATAAAAGTTTTCCAATAAAGTCTCCAGCTTTTTCTAGCAAGATGGGAGGAGTCATACTTAGGAATTTTCAAGAACTAAGTGTTGATGTTCATGATCCAGATTTGTATGTGAATATTGACATCAAGCAAAAGTATATCTATGCCTATGGTGAGAGGACAAGGACCCAGGGAGGACTTCCAGTGGGAACCAGTGGTAAGGCCCTACTCTTACTGTCAGGAGGCATAGACAGCCCTGTGGCAGGTTTTATGATGGCAAGGAGAGGCTTGGAACTATCAGCTGTCCACTACCATTCCTATCCCTTTACAAGTGAAAGGTCAGAGGAGAAGGTTATGGAGCTTGCAAGAATAATGACTAGATATACAGGACCTATGAAGATCTATAGCGTTAACATATTGGAGATTCAAAAGGCCATAAATGAAAATTGTCCTGAAAAAGAGATGACTATTTTATCCAGAAGGTTTATGATGAGAATAGCTGAAAGAATAGCTATGGAAAAAGGATTAAAGGGCCTGGTAACAGGAGAATCCCTGGGCCAGGTAGCAAGTCAGACCATAGATGGATTAAATGTAACCAATGATGCTGTAAGCTTGCCAGTATTTAGACCTCTTATAGGTATAGATAAAAATGAAATTGTAGATATATCTAGAGATATAGATACCTATGAAACTTCTATACTTCCCTACGAGGACTGCTGCACAGTTTTCCTACCTAAGCATCCAGTGACAAATCCAAAATTGGAAGACATAAGAAAATCAGAAGAAGCCTTAGATGTGGAAGATTTAGTAGAAGAAGCAATATCCAGTATGAAAGAAATAACAATAGAATAGGAGTGTTTAAGATGAAAGGTAAAGGAATATTAATTTTTTTAGCTGTAGTTATAGTATTGGGAGCAATGTTAATCTCCCCTTATAATACTTTAGTAGATTTAGATGAAAGTACAAATGCAGCCTGGGGTCAGGTTGAAAACCAACTAAAACGTAGGGCAGACTTGATACCAAATTTAATTGAAGTAGTTAAGGGCTTTGCTGCCCAGGAAAAAGAAATCCTAGAAAACATAGCTGATGCAAGAAAGCAATATACAGGAGCTAATACTCCAGAAGAATATGCAGAGGCAGAGGAGAGCTTTAACTCAGCTATTACCAATTTAAATGTGGTAGTAGAAAATTATCCAGAATTAAAGTCAAATCAAGTTTTCCAAGACCTGCAGGCAGAGCTTGCAGCTACAGAAAACAAAATAGCTACTGAAAGAATGAGATACAATGAAAGCGTAGAAGTATATAATAAGAAGACAAGAAGATTTCCAACCAGTGTAATAGCAGGTTTGTTTGGCTTTGATGGAAAACAATACTTTGAAATAAGTGATGAAGATGCAGAAGTCCCAAAAGTAAGCTTCTAGGAGTGTTTTAAATGAATAAAAGAAAGCTATACTTTATATTTGCCCTAGTACTTGTAATAGCTTTAAATTTTCTATCCCTTCCTAGCCATGCCTTACCAGAAGCAAGTTACGATTTTTATAGCTATGATGAGGCTGGAGTAATAGATCAGGAAGTGGAAAATTATATTATAAATACCAATAGGGCCTTATATGAAAGAACAGGTGCTCAAATAGTAGTAGCCACTGTAAATGACTTAGAAAATATGGATATTAACCTATATGCAGTAAAGTTATTTGAAAAGTGGCAGATAGGCAGTAGAGAAACAGACAATGGTATATTAATATTAGTGGTCCCTAATGAAAGACAGATATGGATAGAAACTGGTTATGGATCTGAGGGAATATTTCCCGCCAGTATAAGTAAAAGAATCATAGAAGACCATATGAAACCCTATTTTATCCAGGAAAGGTATTCAGATGGAATACTGGCTGGCTTCAATGAATTTAAAGCAGGATTTGAAAGAGAATATGGTATTGAGATTGATGAAAGTAAAGTGATAAATAATCCCCTGCCAGTCCAAGGAAATACAGATAGGGAAACTAATAGGACAAGAATTTTTGTTGTAATAGGGATTATACTATTCATTATTATAGACTTTAGATTCTTTAACGGCATGCTTACCTATAGCATGATTAGAGGCATGGGTAGAGGTGGCGGTGGAGGTCGTGGAGGTGGCTCATCTGGAGGGGGAGGCCGTTCAGGTGGGGGCGGTGCTGGAGGTAGTTGGTAAGTGGAAGGGGAAAATAATAAAAAATCCAAATTTATAGGAATGAGAGTAGTAAAAACTGTAATTGCTGTCTATATAAGCTTCTTTATCAGTCATCTAAGAGGAGGCATACCTTTTTATTCAGCAATTGCATCAATACTTAGCATGCAAAGTGATTATAAATCTAGCATTGAAGTTGCAAAAAGTAGGATTATAGGAACCATGATAGGTGGAGGATTTGGACTTATAGAGATTATGGCTAGAGAGTATATGAATTTTCAATGGCCAGCCTATATCCAATATCTTATACTAAGCTTGTTTTTAATTCCCATAATATATACCAATGTATTTTTAAAGGTAAAGAAATCCACCTATATAAGCTGTGTAGTATTCTTTAGTATTACTGCATCAGTAGGCAGAACCATAGGCCCCTTTAGTTTTGCTATTAATAGGATAATAGATACTTTGATTGGAATAGTAGTATCGCTTTTTGTGAATTCATTATTGTAGAAAAAGAGAAAATTTAAAAAACAGTGTAAAGGATTTATAAAATCTTTTATACTGTTTTTATTTTTGTATAATAAAAGTATACATATACTAAACCTGGAGTTTTCAACAATCCTGGAAATCCTTTAAAATCAATGAAAAAATAGAATAAAAATATCAAAAAAAAGCCTTGCTATTTTAAGATTTATTTAATATAATGTAAAAGCGATAAAGAGTTTAGTAAATTAAACAAGAAGTTTAATATATACTTATCAATCTGGAGGTGGATATATGAACATTGGAGATAAGATAAAAAGTCTTAGGATACAAAATGCACTGACTCAGGAAGAGCTTGCAGATAGATCAGAACTAACAAAAGGATTTATATCTCAATTAGAAAGAGATCTAACATCTCCTTCCATAGCTACCTTGACAGATATATTAGAGGGACTTGGAACAAACCTACAAGAGTTCTTTAATGAAAGTACTGATGAAAAAATTGTATTTTCAAAGGAAGATGCCTTTGAACTGGAAAATGAAAAATTAAAACACAAATTAAAGTGGATAATACCAAATGCTCAAAAAAATGCCATGGAACCCATACTTATGGAAATCCAAGCTGGGGGAAAGAGCAAGGAACTTCATCCCCATGAAGGAGAAGAGTTTGGATATGTGATTAATGGAAGTATATTTGTTCATCACGGTGTCCAAAAGTATAAGGTGAAAAAAGGGGAAAGCTTTTATTATAAGGGAAATGCAAGTCACCATATATCAAATGCAGGTAAGACTATAGCGAGAATAATATGGGTCAGTACACCACCTATATTTTAAAAACGGAGGGATAAAATTGAACATAATAGAATTAAAGAATATTTCAAAAGATTATAGCGGAGTAAAGGTGCTGGAGGATATAAATTTATATATACAGCAAAATGAATTTTTAACCCTTCTAGGTCCAAGTGGTTGTGGTAAGACTACTACTCTTAGAATTATAGGAGGATTTACAGAGCCATCCAGTGGCCAGGTCTTATTTGAAGACAAGGAAATAACAAGCATACCTCCCTATAAGAGAAGAATAAATACAGTTTTTCAAAAATACGCCTTATTTCCACATATGAATGTATATGACAATATAGCCTTTGGCTTAAAGATAAAGAAAATGAGCAAGGATGAAATAGAGAAAAAAGTAAATGAAATGCTAAGACTTGTAAACCTAAAGGGCTATGAAAACAGATCCATAGAAGCCCTTAGTGGGGGTCAGCAGCAAAGGATTGCCATAGCAAGAGCACTTGTCAATGAGCCGGAGGTATTACTTCTAGACGAGCCTCTAGGAGCCTTAGACTTAAAATTAAGAAAAGAAATGCAGGTAGAATTAAAAAATATCCAGCAAAGAGTGGGTATAACCTTTATATATGTTACCCATGACCAAGAAGAGGCCCTTACCATGTCAGATACTATTGTTGTAATGAATGATGGTAAGATCCAGCAGATAGGGAGCCCAGTAGATATCTACAATGAACCTAAGAATGCCTTTGTTGCAGAGTTTATTGGGGAAAGCAATATAATCTCTGGAGTGATGAAAGAGGACTTTAGGGTTAACTTTGCAAATAAGGTTTTTATATGTGTAGATAAGGGCTTTAGCCCTAATGAGGATATAGATGTTGTAATAAGACCAGAAGATATAGAAATAGTAGACAAGGAAGAAGGCCAGCTAAGAGGTATAGTGGAAAGCGTTATCTTTAAGGGAGTCCACTATGAGATGCTGGTAAAGAGCAATGACTATCAATGGATGATTCACAGTACAATAATGAAAGAAGAAGGAAGAGAAATAGGAATGAATATAGCTCCTGAAAATATTCATATAATGAAAAAGGTGGTGTAGCTATGAAAATGAAAAAAGCAGCATATCCCTATATAATTTGGCTGATAATATTTGTAGCAATACCCTTATTATTGGTAATTTATTTTGGGCTTACAGTGGGAGACAGTCAGGATTTTTCTACATTTAGATTTAGCCTAGATAATTTCAAGAGATTCCTAACACCTACCTATTTAAAGGTACTTGGTAGGTCTGTAAACCTAGCATTTGTATCAACAGTTATTTGTTTGATCCTAGGTTATCCCATGGCCTATATAATTTCAAAGAAAAAAGCTAGTAAGAGAAATGTAATGGTCTTGATGTTTGTAATACCAATGTGGATGAATTTTTTACTTAGAACCTATGCATGGCTTACTATTCTTGGAAAAAATGGAATAATTAATATTATTATTATGAAAATAGGCCTGCAACCACTGGACCTACTTTACAATGACAAGGCAGTGCTCTTAGGCATGGTATACAACTTCCTACCCTTTATGGTGCTACCTATCTACTCAGTATTAGTAAAGATGAATACGAGCCTAATAGAGGCAGCAGAGGACCTTGGAGCAAATAAGACCCAGGTCTTTACCAGGGTAGTATTTCCCCTAAGTCTTTCCGGAGTTGTAACTGGTATCACCATGGTATTTATACCAGCCCTTAGTACCTTTGTTATATCAAGTTTACTGGGAGGAAATAAATACAATTTAATTGGTAACTTAATAGAACAGCAATTTAGATGGACAGGAGACTGGCACTTCGGATCCACCATGTCTCTTATATTAATGCTCTTTATAGTGGTGTCTTCTGTACTGACATCAAGATTTGATAAGGAAAAAGAAGGAGGAGGTGGGGGACTATGGTAAAAAAAGGATTGGAAAAATTATACACCTATGCTATATTTTTATTTCTCTATGCCCCTATTATTATTTTAATAATATTCTCCTTTAATGAATCTAAATCAAGGGGAGTATGGACAGGCTTTACCTTTAAGTGGTATCTAGAGCTCTTTAAGGATCAAGAAATCCTAAAGGCCCTGTATAATACCCTACTTATAGCAGTCTTGTCAACAATATTTTCTACAATAATAGGCACCTTGGCTGCTATAGGAATATCTGATATACCTGGATTTAGGAGAAAAGTTATACTGAATTTAAACTATCTGCCAGTATTAAATCCAGATATAGTAACAGCAGTATCCCTAATGGCACTTTTTAGGTTTTTAAGAATAGAATTTGGACTGGTAACCATGTTACTTAGTCATATAGTGTTTTCCATACCCTATGTAATCCTATCTGTTTTGCCAAAATTAAAACAAATGAACAAGCATTTGGCAGAGGCAGCCATGGATCTTGGGGCCACTCCACTATATGCTCTATGGAAGGTAGTAATACCTGAAATAAAGCCAGGTATTGTAACAGGAGCCCTACTGGCATTTACACTTTCAGTAGATGACTTTGTAATAAGTTTCTTTAATACAGGTAATGGAATTTCAAATTTAAGCATTACAATATTTTCAATGTCAAAAAGAGGAATTAATCCAACTATAAACGCCCTATCAACACTTATGTTTATTGGTTTGTTAATATTGCTTTTAGTAATAAATAAGAGAACAGAAAAAAATGAATTAGAAAGAGGTGTATAAGATGAAAATAAAGAGAATATTATCCTTAATAGGATTAGTAGTTTTAACAGGACTTATGCTTACAGGATGTGGGGAAGACAAGCCTCATATAAATGTTTACAACTGGGGAGACTATATAGACAAGGCTACCATAGCAGAGTTTGAAGAAGAATTTGGAATCAAGGTAAAATACGATATGTTTGAAACCAATGAAGATATGTATATCAAAGTAAAACAAGGTGGCAGCAACTATGATGTGCTATTTCCATCAGATTATATGATTGAGAGAATGATCAAGGAAGATTTACTTCTTAAATTAGATAAGGAAAATGTGCCAAATATAGAAAATGTTGGAGAGGACTTTTTAGACCTTGATTTTGATCCAAGCAATGATTACTCAGTTCCCTATATGTGGGGTACTGTGGGAATAATCTACAACACAACCATGGTAGATGAAACCGTAGATAGCTGGGACATCCTATGGGATGAAAAGTATAAAGATGAGATTATTATGCTTAACAGCCAAAGAGACACCATAGCAGTATCTCTTAAGAGATTAGGATATTCTATGAATACTAGAAATTTAGAAGAACTAGAAGAAGCCAAGCAGGAATTAATCAAGCAAAGACCCCTAGTATATGCCTATATGGGAGACAATATAAAGGGTGCCATGGTAGGAGGGGAAGGAGCCCTGGCTGTAGTTTGGTCAGGAGACGCCATTGCCATGATAAGAGACAATCCAGACCTTGCCTATATAATACCAAAGGAAGGAACAAATCTATGGTTTGACAATATGGTAATACCAAAGACCAGTCAAAACAAAGAAGATGCGGAGAAGTTTATAAACTTTATGGCAAGACCAGATATAGCAGCTAAGAATACAGACTATATAGGATATTCAACTCCTATAACAGAGGCTATAGACATGCTACCAGATGATATTAAGCATTCAGAAGTAGCTTATCCATCAGATCAAGTGATAAATGATCCAAAGACAGAAATATTTAAAGATCCATCAGATATAACCAGTGTCTATGACAAGATTTGGACAGACCTACAATCAGAATAAAATTTAGGATAAAATAAGCCTCCATTTATGGAGGCTTTTGTGTGTTAAGAGATAATATTGGGTAATAAATATCAATAAAGATAAAAGAGGTGTTTAAATGGAAAAGTGTAAATATTTGATAATAGGTAATGGCATAGCAAGTTTAGCTGCTATAAGGGAAATAAGAAAAAGGGATAAGGCAGGTACTATAAATGTAGTTAGCAGTGAAGGAGTACTAACATATTATAGGACAAAGCTTACTGAATATATTGCTAAGGATTTTAAGGATGA
>CAZGQG010000039.1:0-5588 GCA_964527205.1 uncultured Tissierellaceae bacterium
CCATCTAGATCCATGTCCTTGGAGAACTTATAGTCTCCTGCCTTTAATCTACTGGCCACTTCCCTAGATCTTACTCTATATTGAAATATAATTTCATCTTTTATAATTCCTTCTTCTTTTAAGATCCCTGCTATAGATTTTATTGATGTTGCAGGAGGGATACTTATGTCTATCCCCTGTGAATCTTCTGGATCCATAGGTCCCAGGGCGCTTTTGTAATAGTTGCTTCCAAATACAAAGCCTCCTATTCCAAGAATAAGTATAAGGATTAAAAATATTTTAAAGCCGGATATCTTTTTCTTTTTTTCCTTAGCCATTTTGCACATCCTTTAATTATTTAGTATTCTTTGATATTTGTTACCTTCTTATATACGGATAGGATTATACTACCAAATATTGCAACAGATAGGAATTCTCCTCCTGCTACTCCCAGTACAGTTAGCCAGTATGGTATCTTTGTGAAATAGGATATCCATATGGATACTATAAGTCCATTTAGGATTACTGGTGGCATTATGCCGCCAATCTTGGATTTGGCCTTGCTAGTTAGGTAGGCTGCCAGTAGGGTTACTAAACTTCCTCCTATTATATCTATAAGTCCAAAACCAGCATAGGGAGCTATAAGTAAATTTGCTATTAGGCAACCAACAAATACTCCTGGCACAGCTGCTGCTTCTATGAGGGGTAGTAAAACCAAGCCCTCTGCTATCCTAAGCTGGACTGGACCAAAGGTCAAACCCATTATAGGGAAGGGAAGCATCTGTAGGAGTACTAGTACAATATAGATTGCTGCTATTAGACTTGCCCTAGTTAAGTATTTTGCATTCATCATCTCACCTCTTTTACTTATTTATTATACCAAAATCCCTGGTATAAATCTATACCAGGGATAATTATTGTCTCTTATACTTCCATTATGATTGGAAGGATCATTGGATTTCTTTTTATCTTGCCGTATAGATAGTTTCTTAGACCATCTCTTACGTTAGATTTTAAGCTTGACCAATCTTTGATATTTCTCTTTTCACAGTCCTCAAGTATACCCTTGACTACATCTCGAATCTCTTCAATTAAGTTTTCAGATTCTCTAACATAGACAAATCCTCTTGATATTATATCTGGACCTGCTATCATCTTGCCAGATTTCTTGTCCATAGTTACTACTACAACTATAAGTCCGTCCTCTGAAAGATGCTTTCTATCTCTTAGAACTATATTTCCAACATCACCAATTCCCAGTCCATCCACTAGGATATTGCCTGATGGGACCTTTTGTCCTCTTCTTACAGAGTCCTTAGTAAATTCTAAGCTTTCACCATTTTCCATTATGAATATATCTTCATCCTTCATGCCTAGGGATTTTGCAATCTCAGCATGTTTCTTAAGATGTCTATACTCACCATGAACTGGCATAAAGTACTTTGGCTTTACTAGAGTTTGAACAAGTTTCAGTTCCTCTTCACAGGCGTGACCTGATACGTGAACATCAGCAAGGGATTCGTATATTACCTTGGTTCCCCTTTGTACAAGGTTGTTTATTACCTTGGATACTGTCTTTTCATTCCCAGGTATTGGAGTTGCGGAAAGTATTACTAGGTCGTCCTTCTGAATTTGAATTCTTCTATGTTCAGAATTTGATATTCTAGTAAGGGCTGACATTGGCTCTCCCTGGCTACCTGTTGTAATAAGTGTTATTTCACTGCTTGGATACTTATCTATATCCTTTATATCTATTAGTGTTTCCTTCTTTATCTCCATATAGCCAAGCTCTCTAGCTACGGTAGTGGTGTTTAGCATGGACCTTCCTGAAAGTGCTACCTTTCTTCCATTTTCCTCAGATGCATTTATGATCTGTTGGATCCTATGGATATTGGATGCAAAGGTTGCCACTAGGATTCTTCCATTGTGGTCCTTGAATATATCCCTAAAGGTATTTCCTACCCTTCTTTCAGTCATGGTTGAACCAGGTCTTTCAGCATTTGTAGAGTCTGACATTAGAAGCATTACTCCTTCATTGCCTAGCTCTGCAAATCTATTTAAGTCTATTACCTCTCCACTTATAGGAGTGTAGTCTATCTTAAAGTCTCCTGTGTGAAGTATTACACCCATAGGTGTTGTAATAGCAAGGGCTGATGCGTCTGGTATACTGTGTCCAGTTCTTATAAATTCTACATCAAAGGCTCCTAATTTTACCTTGTCTCCATGTTTTACAACATTTAAATCTACATTTTTTAACTTGTGTTCCCTAAATTTAGTTTCCACTAGACCTAGAGTTAATTTTGTACCATATATTGGTATATCAAGTCTCTTTAGTACATATGGTATAGCTCCTATATGGTCCTCATGACCATGAGTTAGTACTAATCCTCTTATCTTGTCCCTATTCTTAAATAGGTAGGATACATCTGGAATAACTATATCTATTCCCAGCATTTCATCCTCAGGAAAGGTCATACCACAGTCTACTATAAGAATATCATTCTTATATTCTAGGACTGTAATGTTCTTTCCTATTTCCCCCATTCCTCCTAGGGGTATTAATTTTAATTTGTCCGTTTTATTTCCCATTTTACAAAAATCTCCTTCATTTATATTTTCTATTTTTATTTAATTTTCAGTCTTACAAAAAGATATTAACCTAAAAAATAAATCCCTATAGGGATTTATTTTCACATTCACTGCAGTATCCATAAAATTTAACATTATGATCAACTATAGTAAAATGCTCTTCCTCCTCTATTTCCGCCTCAAGAGCATCTAAAAGATCTATTTTCACTTCCAAAACCTTACCGCACTCCAAACATATCAAATGATGGTGTTGATGTTCTTTAGAATCTGGTATGATTTCATATCTACTGCATCCATCGTCAAAGTTAAGCTTATATACAACTCCTAGCTTTTCAAATAACTGTAGGGTCCTATATACTGTTGCTATACCAAGATCTGGATACTCCTCTCCTACGATAGTGTATATCTCATCACAGGATAAATGCTCATCGTCATTATCAACAATAACATTGAGTATAGCCTTTCTCTGGGTTGTTAGTTTATACCCAGCATCTCTTATTCTTTTTTTTATACTGCTAATATCCATTTTTTCACCCGACCAATAATCATTATTCTAAGAATACTACTTTTCTAACACTTTGTCAACTATTGAAGCTTTTCACTCTCTAATTCTTCATAGGCATCAATGGCTGCTTGAAGCTCATCATCATCTTCTATACCCATTAAGAGCATTTCTCCCTCATCATCATATTCCATCCTAAGTATATAGGTTGGACTTTCAATATCCCCTGATGGAAGTAGGGCTGCATACTTATCATCATCTAAACCAAAGGTGGCTAGGATTACAAACTCCTGCTCATCTCCCATTTCATCTACTAGTACTATTGTCTCTTGCATTATATTCTCCTCCTTATTCTCCCTTAGATAGATTGTACTGTCCATCTAAATAGGCCTGTAAGATAAAAGTAGCTGCTACCTTATCTATTACAGTTTTTCTCTTGTCCCTTCTCACATCTCCTGCTATAAGCATTTGCTCTGCTGCCCGAGTTGTAAGTCTTTCGTCCTGGTATATAAGTTCTATATTATATTTATTTTTTAATTTCTCTGCAAACTTCATGGTCTTTTCACCTTGAGGTCCTATAGATCCATTCATGTTTTTAGGAAGTCCTACTACAACTTTTTTTATTTCATATTCATCTATCATAGCCTTTAGCTCTCCGTAGTCTTCCCTATTGCTAGTCCTTCTAATTGTAGTTTTGCCCTGGGCTGTAAAACCCAGTAAATCTGATATAGCTACTCCTATTGTCTTGTCTCCTACATCCAAACCCATTATCCTATTCATCTATTGCTCCTATCTTAAATTACTTTTATACAAAATTCAGGGCACACACCAGCACAGTACCCGCATAGGATACACTTGTCATTAGGTGTGGCTATGCCATTTAGGATCTCTATACCGCCCTGCTGGCATCTCCTCACACAATTTCCACAGGCCACACAATAATCAGCTACAATAAGATGCCTTCTCTTCTTCTTTAAATCCAACTTTAAGTCTTCAGCTATGTATCCATGTTCTAGAAGATGAATATTTGCATCTACTTCCGCCTTTGACTGCATGCCTATGGCTATGGAGTCTATGGCCTTGATCTCCTTTACAAAGTTAAAGGCTGACTCAGCATCCTTTATAAGATGGCCTCCACCTAGGGGCTTCATTCCATATATACCCTTGCCCTTGGCCTTTACTCTTTCCAGGCCCTGGATCATCTCTTCTATAGTCCCGTCCTGGATGCCAATACCTCTTTTATTTACTATGGGATGCAAGATATCCAGCTCATCTACCTCTTCCACCGCCCTGGCCCCATCTATTCTATGGGTAGATATGCCTATGCTTCTTATTATACCCTTTTCCTTTTGTTTCAAGAAATATTCTATGGCATCATAATGACCTCTTACAGTATGTATGCTTTCCTGTTCATGTAAGAGAAAGATATCTATGTAGTCTGTTCCCAGCTCCTTTAATGCCAGGTCCAGGCTTTCCTTGGCCAGTTCTTCAGTATAGGCATAGGATTTTGTTGCTATAACAAAATCCTCCCTCCTAATACCCTTAAGTGCCTTTTTTATATAGGCATAGTTTTCATATATTTCTGCTGTATCTATAAAGTTTATTCCTCTGTCATAGGCATACTCTATAAGATATGCCCCCTGATCCACTGTTAGATTTGCTTGAAATGGCGTCATAGTAAGGGATCCAAAACAAAGTCTGGATACTTCTATATCACTATTTCCTAATTTTACCCTTTCCACCTTACCACCTTATTCCAATTTATTGTCCTTCTTTATTTTCCAAATAAAACTTGAGTAATTCTTCAAGTAATTCGTCTCTTTCCACATCTAGGATCTTGCCCCTAGCTCCATTGTGACTGGTTATATAGCTAGGATCTCCGGAAAGGATGTAGCCTATTATTTGATTTCTAGGACTATAGCCCTTTTCCTCCAATGCTTGGTATACAGCAAATATTATTTCACCTACAGAACTTGCCTTGTCTTTGGCTGCTTCAAACTTCATAGTTTCATTGTTTTGATTAGTCATATACATAGCCTCCTAAGGAATTTTTTGTTCTATATTTATTTCTTTTGCTCAGCTATTAAATTTCCTACTATGGAAAGCGCCTCATCTATCTTAGATGGATCCTTTCCTCCTGCCTGAGCCATATCAGGCCTACCTCCACCTGATCCTCCTGTAACTTGAGCTACTTCCCTTACTATATTTCCTGCATGTATTCCCCTTTTCTTAGCTCCGTCTAATACCATGGCTACAAAGAATACCCTACCTTCTTTTTCACTTCCTAGTACTAGTACTCCATCATCTAGTCTGTTTTTTATTTCATCTCCTAGATTTCTAAGAGCGTTCATATCCATATTTTCTACCTTGTAGGTAATATAGGTGATTCCATCCTGGTCCTTTTTGGATCCAATAATATCATCTGCTATGGATGATGCCATCTTGGACTTGAAGCTTTCTATTTCCCTGTCCTTTTCTCTTAGATCCTTCATAAGGGAATCTAGTTTTTCAACTATGC
>CAZGQG010000039.1:5688-13048 GCA_964527205.1 uncultured Tissierellaceae bacterium
ATTTCTCTAATTTGTTCATCTGTAACTCCCTCAAAGTGAGTAAAGTCAAATCTCAACCTATCAGGATCTACTACGGATCCTGCCTGGTCTACGTGTTCTCCCAGTACATCCTTTAGGGCTCTGTGAAGCAGATGAGTTGCAGAGTGATTTCTCTTTATTGCTTCTCTTCTCTCCTCATCTATTATAAGAGCTACTGGATCTCCTAATTTTACCTGGCCTTCTAATACCCTTACCAGGTGGATTATATGGTCTTCCTTGGTAAGTTTTGTATCTAGAACCTCTATTTTAAAGTTCTTCCCTACTATTTCTCCTGTATCTCCTACCTGGCCTCCAGATTCACCATAGAAAGGTGTCTCATCTAAGGTTATTAGACCTTCTTGACCCTGGATTAGGGATTCTACTGCCATGTCTTCAAAGACAAGACCGTTTATCCTAGAATCTAGTCTAGTCATTTCATAGCCCTTAAAGACTGTATGGATTTCTTCAAATAAATCCTTGTTAGAATTAGAAACCCAACCGCTTCCATCATGTCTAGCCTGTCTTGCCCTTTGTTTTTGTTCTTCCATATATTCATTAAACTTGTCTTCATCAACCCTTAAGGATTTTTCCTCTAGGATTTCCTTGGTTAGGTCTAAAGGAAAGCCATAGGTATCGTATAATTTAAAGGCATCCTGACCTGATAGGGTATCTTCACCCTTTGATTTCATTTCATTAATATAATTTTCCAGTATATTTACTCCCTGATGGATAGTTTCTTGGAACTTGTCTTCCTCAGCCCTTATGATCCTCTTGATCCTATCTCTTCTCTCCCCTAGTTCTGGATATTCTTCCTTCCAGGAATCTATTACCACATCTACCAGTGCTGGCAGGAAGCTTTCCTCTGTACCCAGTAATTTTCCATGTCTAGCAGCCCTACGTATAAGTCTACGTAATATATATCCTCTGCCTTCATTGCTTGGAAGCACTCCATCGGATACTAGGAAGGTCATAGCCCTAGCATGGTCTGTTATTATTCTAATTGATATGTCTTTTTCTGGATCTTTTTTATATTCTACTCCTGATATTTCTTCTACTTTTTTTACAATTCCCCTTATAGCAGCTATGTCGAAAATAGTTTCCACACCTTCCATTACTGCTGCCATTCTTTCCAGGCCCATGCCTGTATCTATATTTGGCTTGGAAAGTGGATGATATACTCCCTCTTCGTCCTTGTCAAATTGTGTAAATACTAGGTTCCATATTTCTACAAACCTATCACAATCACAACCTGGCTTACAATCTTCTCCGCCGCAGCCGTATTCCAGACCCCTGTCCACATATATCTCAGAACAAGGTCCAGAAGGTCCTACCTCTAGTTCCCAGAAGTTGTCTTCCTTGCCAAGTCTTACCAGTCTTTCCTCTGGTATTCCCACTTCCTTGTTCCATATATCATAGGCCTCATCATCATCTAAGTATACAGTTACCCAAAGTTCTTCCTCAGCTAGACCTAGGTTTTCAGTTAAAAATTCCCATGCCCAGGCAGTGGATTCCCTTTTAAAGTAATCTCCAAAGGAGAAATTACCAAGCATTTCAAAAAATGTAGCATGTCTAGAAGTCTTACCTACATTTTCTATGTCTCCAGTTCTTATACACTTTTGACAGCTTACCATTCTATTTCTAGGAGGAACTGCCTCTCCTGTAAAGTACTTTTTAAGTGGTGCCATTCCAGCTCCTATTAATAGGAGTGATTTATCATTTTTAGGTACAAGGGAAAAACTATCTATTGCTAGGTGGTTTTTCTCCTCAAAAAACTTAATATATTCTCTTCTTATTTCGTGTAAACCCATTTTTTTCACATTATACACCTCTTTTATCATTTTGCCTCTTAGATTCTTCAAATCTAGTCCTAGGCATATATCTGAATTATATTATAAGTCCTAATGTATTGTCAATAAAAGCCTGTCTCTCTAGACCTTTTTCATTTCTTCCCTGGCAAATTTTATCAGTATCATAGAAACTGCCACCACTGGTATAGATAGGATCATACCAACTACTCCAAATACTCCCCCACCTACAATAATGGCAAGCAGGATAACCACTGGATGGATACCTACTGTATCTCCAATTATCTTTGGAGCCAGTACGTTGTTTCCTAGCCACTGGATAAGTACAAAGAATATACTAACCCAAACTGCCTTGATTGGACTTTCTAAAAAGGCAAAGAAGACTGCAGGTACATAGCCTATAAAGGGTCCTATGTAAGGGATTATATCTGCTACCCCAGTTAGGATACCTATAAATATGGCAAAATCTACTCCTGCTATTAGGAGGAATATTGTGGTTGCAAAACCTACTGAAGCTGCTAAGAGAAGTCTTCCCCTTACAAATTTCGACATTGAATCATCTATTTCCCTAAGAAGACCTAGGGTCTTTTCCTTGTTCTTCTCTGGAATAAGCTTTTTCATTTTCCCTATAAAGTAATCCTTATCTGCTAAGAAATACAGGGTAAGAATTGGTGTAAGCACCAGGGATATTACCTTGGAAAAGGCCTTGATTGCTCCTAGGAAAAAGTTCTTTAGTCCATTTACTGCCACTTCTTCAATGCCTTGAAGGTTTTCTACTACAGCATCTTGAACACCCTTAAATATTGCTGGAAAATCTCCCACTGTAGCAGTGTACTTGTCGTAGAAATTCTGAAAAAATCCTGACATATTCTCAATGTATCTAGGTAATTCTGTGCCAAGCCTTCTAAGTTCCCTACTTGATTTTGGCGCCACTATAAAGGCTAAAATTATTATAATTGCAAGTATGCTTAGGTATAAAATAAGTACTCCATATATTCTCTTTATATTTTTGCTTTCCATATAATCTATAAGAGGATTAAACAAATAAGCCAGTATGGCAGAAAATATAATGGTATAAAGTGTGTCCGATAGGATAGTATATTTGTCAAAAAGATAATATAAGATAAAAAAGCAGAATAATCCTAGTAAAGTTAATAGGATTTTTTTCTTGTTGATCTTAATTTTTTTGTCCTCTGATAAGTGGGTGTTACCTATATTTATCAGATAGTATATTATAAGTAGAAACAGGGCAAAGAGGGTTAATTTACTTACTATATCTACTATTGCCTTAGGGATCATCTTACCACCCTTCCTTATGTATTTTACAAAAAGGCAGCTTAGGCTGCCTTTTCTCTAATCTTAATCTTCTTCTATATCATGGTGACCATCGTCACTAAAGTCAACATCCTCTAGTCCATCTATATGAACTCCTGACTTTTGTGAATAGTCAAGAAGAGCTGCCTTTATAGCCTGTTCTGCTAGTACTGAACAGTGTACCTTTACTGGTGGTAGTCCGTCTAAGGCTTCTACTACTGCCCTATTTGTAAGCTGCATTACCTCATCTATGGATTTTCCCATAATAAGCTCTGTTGCCATGCTGGATGATGCAACTGCAGATCCACAACCAAAAGTCTTAAACTTAACATCTGAAATTATATCTCCATCTACCTTAATATACATTCTCATTATATCTCCGCATTTTGCATTACCTACTTCACCTATGCCGTCTGCGTCTTTAATTTCCCCTACATTTCTTGGGTTTTCGAAGTGCTCCATAACTTTTTCTGAATACATCATTTATTTTTCCTCCTTTAAGTTCTCATATAATGGTGACATTTGTCTTAATCTATCTACTATTGGTACAAGTGATTCTACTACATAGTCAACTTCCTCTTCAGTGTTAAAGTCACCAAGACTAAGTCTTAAGGATCCATGGGCTACCTCGTGGGATAGGCCTATGGAAAGCATTACATGGGATGGGTCTAAGCTTCCTGATGTACAAGCTGATCCACTGGATGCTGCTATGCCCTTCATGTCAAGGCTTAGTAATAAGGATTCTCCCTCTATAAATCTAAAGGAATAATTTACATTGCCTGGTAGTCTTTTTTCTCTATGTCCATTTAATCTTACATAGGGAATATTTTCTTCTATCTTATCCATCAATCTATTTCTTAGTTTAATAAGTCTCGCATTTGACTCTTCCATATCTTCATAGGCTAGTTCTATAGCCTTTGCCATTCCTACTATGAAGGGAACGTTTTCTGTTCCAGCCCTTCTGTTTCTTTCCTGGGCTCCACCGGATATAAGTGGGTCTATCTTAACTCCTCTTCTAATATAAAGAGCTCCAATTCCCTTTGGTCCGTAGAACTTATGAGCTGCCATGGAAAGCAGGTCTATATTCATCTTGTCCACATCTATTTTTACATGGCCAATTGCCTGAACTGCATCTGTATGAAAGTATATACCCTTTTCCTTAGTAATCTTACCAATTTCTTCTATAGGTTGTATAGTTCCTATTTCATTGTTGGCAAACATTATGGATACAAGGATAGTATTTTCCTTTATTGATGACTTAAGCTCTTCTATATCTATAAGGCCATCCTCATCAACACTTAAGTAGGTCACTTCAAAGCCATTTTTCTCTAAATATTCACAGGTATGAAGTACTGCATGGTGTTCTATTTTTGTAGTTATTATATGATTGCCCTTGTCTTTATTTGCATAGGCTACACCCTTGATTGCCCAGTTGTCAGCCTCTGATCCACTTCCTGTAAAGAATATTTCCCTATCATTTGCACCTATTTGAGCTGCAACTCTTCCTCTTGAATCCTCTATGGCCATTTTTGACTTTCTTCCCAGCTCATAGACAGAGGATGGATTACCATATAATTCTGTAAAATATGGAATCATCTCATCTAAGACTTCTTTTTTTACTGGAGTTGTTGCTGCATTGTCCATATATATCTTTTTATTCATTATAAACCTCCTAGGCATTTTTATTTTTTAATTTATCATTATCCTCTATCATATCTCTTAGAGTAATAGAGTCTACAACCTCATCTATACTTCTTTTGATCTTGATCCACACATTTTTCGTAACACATATGGTCTCTCTTTCACAGTCTAATTCTCCCTCTACTATACAGTCTGATGGAGATAATTCACCTTCTAGGGACCTAAGTATATGTCCTACTGTTATCTCTTCTGGAGCCCTGGCTAATAAGTAACCTCCCTGGGCACCTCTTACACTATTTAAAAGTCCATCCTTTCTAAGAGTAGAAAATAACTGCTCTAAATAACTCTCAGATAGATTTTGTTTTTCTGCTATTTGCTTTAATGGGACTGGCCCATCGTTTTGACTTATGGCAAGCTGAAACATTGCCTTTAAGCCGTATCTGCCCTTGGTTGACAATTTCATCTCATCACCTCTTTTAATCCCAAGTCCCCTACTGGGTATTACATTCTTAAGTATAGTATACCCAAGTAATTTTGTCAAGATTAAATTCAAAGAAAAAACTACTAGATTTACTAGTAGTTTTTTAAGTATCTTACTCTATATTTAATTTTATCTTAAGTTTTTCTAACATGTCCTTAGTCATTGCATCTAGGTCATATTTTGGATCCCAGCCCCATTCTTCTCTAGCCGCTGTATCGTCTAGGGAATTTGGCCAAGTATCAGCAATTGCTTGTCTATTTGGATCTACGTCATAATGTAATTTAAAGTCTGGAATGAACTTTTTGATTGATTTTTCTAGATCTTCTGGTGCAAAGCTCATTGCACTAACATTAAAGGCATTTCTATGAATCAATTTGTCAGGATCTGCTTCCATTAGGTCTATAATAGCATCTAAGGCATCTGGCATATACATCATATCCATTTGTGTACCTTCACCTATAAAGCTTGTGTACTCTCCCTTAGTAAGGGCATCATAATAGATATGTACTGCATAGTCTGTAGTTCCTCCGCCTGGAAGTGTTTGGTAGGATATAAGTCCTGGGAACCTAACTCCCCTAGTATCTACTCCAAATTTTTGATGGTAGTAGTCACATAGTAATTCTCCAGCTACCTTGGTTACTCCATACATGGTTGTTGGTCTTTGGATAGTATCCTGTGGTGTATTGTCTGGTGGTGTGCTTGGACCAAAGGCTGCTATAGAACTTGGAGTGTAGATCATACAATTTTCTTTTCTTCCAACTTCTAAAATATTGTAAAGTCCATTCATGTTTACATCCCAGCATCTCTCAGGATTTTCTTCCCCTACAGCTGAAAGAACTGCTGCTAAATTTATTATGGTATTGATATTGTATTTTTTAACTACATCAAGGATCTGTTCCTCTTCCTGGATGTTTACTATTTCAAAGGGTCCTGATTGGATTAGCTCTTCAAATCCATCCTTTACCCTTCTACCACTAGCAACTACATTGTCTTTTCCATAAACTTCTCTTAATTTAACAGTTAGTTCTGAACCAATTTGTCCTAATGCTCCTGTTACTAAAATCTTTCTCAAAAATATGCACCTCCATTAATATTTAAATCATGATTTGACATAATTATAACACAAGCAATGCACTTTTAATATGATTTTTTTATTTATTTAGATTCTCTAGAGACACATATACCTACGCCCCTAGGTCCTAAATGGGATCCTATAACTGGTCCTAATTCATCTATTTCTACTGATGCATTTGGGAATTTCTCCTCTATCCTATCCCTAATCATTTCAGCATCTTCCCTATTTAAGATATGGCATACTCCTACTTGGGCCACATCTTCAGGTATCCTATCTATCATGGCCCTTATGGCTTTTTTCTTGCCCCTAAGCTTTTCTGCCAGACCTAATTCCCCATCCTTTAACTCCAGTAGGGGTTTTATATTTAATAGATTACCTAGTCTTGATTGCACAGTGGATAGCCTTCCTCCCCTGCTTAGATACTCTAGGGTTTCTGTGGTTAGGTAGACAGACATGCCGGTTTTCTTCTTGTTTAGGAAGTCCTCTATTTCCCCAGAAGTCTTCCCCTCACCTATCATCCTTACAGCATCCTCAACTAAAAATCTCATATTTGATGCAGAATTTAATGTGTCAATTATAGTAACTTTTTTATCCTCTAACATGTCTTTTGCAAGAACTGCACTGTTGTAGGTTCCGCTTAGTTTAGAAGATAAAACAATTACTATAATCTCATCATATCCCTTTTGGAAGGCCTCATTGTAGGCATTTAAAAATTCTCCTGTAGAAGGTTGGGAAGTGGTTGGAAATAATTTTGTGCTTTCTAATTTTTTATAGAAGTCTTCAAAATCTCCGGGATAGGGCTCCTTACCCTCTTCATCTCCAAAGACATAATTTAGTGCTACTACTCCTATGTCTTCTCTCTCTGCATAGTCTCTTGTAAGATAGGCTGTACTATCTGTAATAATCTTAATTTTTGACATTTCATTCCTCCTCTATTTTTTTCATGACTATCTCTTAAAAAGGTTTAATTTTTCCTAAGAATAATCATAAATTACATTCTAACACATAGAAAGAGTTTTTTATACT
>CAZGQG010000040.1:0-13005 GCA_964527205.1 uncultured Tissierellaceae bacterium
CAACCCCCGTATCGGACTTTCACCGACTAGTTTGTGCCCATGCTGGGCACACGAATACAAAAAAGGTGAAGATAATCTTCACCTTTTTTCTTTGCTATTTTTAATAATTATTAAAGCTCCTAAAGATCAATTCCTTTTAGATCTCTCTTGTTTCTTCCCTTAACCATTCCTTTTCATCCTCATCTAAGTGGGGAGATAGGACCTGGAATACTTCTTGGTGATAATCATTTAGCCACTTTATTTCCTTTTGGCTTAGGATTTCTATATCTAAACCCCTTAAGTCAATAGGCACGAAGGATAGGCATTGAAAATTCATAAATTGACCTGAATCAGTGGCTATATCCTTTTGGATTACAAATACATTTTCTATTCTTATCCCATGGCTTCCAGTCTTATATACCCCAGGTTCTATGGTTACTACCATACCCTCTTCCAAGACCACTTCATTGGCTCTCATGGCAATGCTGTGAGGTCCTTCATGTACATTTAGTAGGTAACCTACTCCATGACCTGTTCCGCACTTGTAATCCAGTCCCTCTTGCCAGAGAGGGTATCTTGAAAGCACATCCAGGCTGTGTCCTGTGGAACCATATAGGAATCTGGCACTGGCCAGATTTATTTGAGCCTTAAGAGTTAAACTATAGTCCTTTCTTTCTTCATCACTTATTTCTCCAAGTATAAGAGTTCTAGTAATATCCGTAGTTCCATCTAGATATTGGCCTCCTGAATCTATTAGGTACATGCCTTCTTCTTTTAATTCCAAAGCTTGATCTTCCTGAGCTGAATAATGCATCATAGCTGCATTTTCCCTGTAGGCAGATATGCTAGCAAAGCTCTCTTCTATAAAGTGATCCTGCTCTTTTCTAAATTCCAATAATCTTTTCTGGGCTGTATATTCATTTATTTCTATCTTAGCTAGGTTTTTATCCAACCAATAAAAATATTTTACTAGGGCAACTCCATCCTTTATATAGGCATTTTTTTGATTTTTTATTTCTATAGGATTTTTCCTTGCCTTTAAAATACTTGTTAGGTCTGTTCCCTCTATTATTTTACAAGCCCTTGGAATTGACTTATATAGGCTGCTATTTATTCTGGATTTGTCCACATATATTTTATTTTTTTCATCGATTTCACTTATATAATGTTTTACATCTTCGTAAGCCTGGATACTCACAGTGTTCTCCCCTAAGAAGTGTTTAACCTTCTCACCAATCTTATCCCTATCTACAAAGAGAATAGCCTCCTCCATGGATATGTAGGCGTAGGATAGGATCACTGGGTTAAATTCCACATCTCCCCCTCTTATATTAAAGAGCCAAGCTATATCATCTAAGCTTCCTATAAGATAGGAGTCCACTTCTCTTTTCTTCATTTTCTCCCTAAGTTCATGGATCTTTTCCTTAGTAGTTTTACCTGTATATTCTATTTTGTGTATAAAGGCCTCTTCCTTTGGCAGGTCTTCCCTATGGGTCCATATTTCTCCCACCAGGTCCAGGTCTCCATTAAATCCTATCTCCTTGTTTTCTAGCTTTCCTGCTAACTCTTCAAAGGATGACTGAGATAATAATTCTCCATCAAAGCCTATAGTGTCTCCCCTCTTTAAGTTATCCCTTAACCATTCACCATAGGTAGGAAAACCCTCTGTTCTCATCTTATAGAGTTGAAATTCACTGCCCCTTAATTCTTCTTCTCCTTGAATAAAGTATCTCCCATCTGTCCACAGTATGGCATCTTTCTCTGTTACAACTACTGTTCCTGCAGATCCAGTAAAACCAGATATCCACTGCCTAGTCTTATAATGATCTGCAATATATTCTGATTGATGAGGGTCAGCAGTGTTTACTATATAGGCATCTATATTATTTTCCTTCATCAATTTTCTTAAACTATCCAATCTGCTGTTGATTTCCATTTTTTTCCTCCTTTTTTTTCCTCTATCTTTATAAGTAAAGTCGCCATAAATACAGCGCTAAGCCCTGCTACCAACTTGCTAACTATAAAAGGATTTACAGTGCTAGGCGAAACCGAGGATATATAAGCTAATTGTCCACCAAAAACAAAAGATCCTGATACTGCAAATGCAGCATTTAATATCTTGCCCCTTGTATTCATTTTATCATAAATTCCCAGCATAGGAATACAATTTGCTAAGGAACTAAAAATTCCAAGAATAGAGTATTGATCAAGCCCTGTCCTAGATTCTATTTTACTCAGGCTCTTTTCCAGTGCATTGGATATTAAGTAAAACATTGAATAAGCTCCTGATAAAATAATACCTATTTTTAATATAATAATAGCGCCCTCTTCTATAGACAACATCCCTGGTAGTATTTGCCAGTCAAAAAAATAGTTGAAAATACCTAAGATTAATCCTAGAGAACTAAGCTTTACTACGAAATTTCCTATTATCTTGAAAATTCTTATCATTTTAAGTTTAGCCTTATATAATCCAAATATAATTAAGCCTACAAATATAACCACTGGATATATATTTTGAAAAATCTCCCTAGCTCCTATGCCCATCATAATACCACCTACAACCATACCCAAGGGTATGGTTGTAATACCTGCTAATACCCCTTTAACAAAACAATCAAAATCATCATCAGATATAAAACCAAGAGCTATAGGAAGGGTAAAAGATAGGGTAGTACCTAGCATGGAAGATAGGATTAATCCATTAAAAGTTCCTATGTTTTCTGAACTAGATATTCCAATGCTAGCAGAATATCCACCTAAATCAGGGGCTAATATGCTACTGATAAATACAGATGGATTTGTGTGAATTAAGTTTGCAAAGGGTTCTAGTATTGGAGCTAAAAGATTACTTATGATGGGAGATAAGCAGTAGATTCCAATAATAGTCAATGCCAAATCTCCTATTCCCCTAATTCCTTCATCAAATTTCTTTCCTAAGCCAAGTCTATTATTAAATATTTTGTCTATTCCCCCAATAATTGAAAAGGCTACCAATAAATAAATCATATTCCACCTCTGTTATATAATATAGATGTATTAGCTTTCTTGGCTATATACTAGTTCTCCATTTATAATTGTCTTTATTATTTTTGCATCTGTATTGTATGCCGGCATACCTTTGAAAATCAGAATATCCGCATCTTTTCCTACTTCTAGGGAACCCACCCTATCATCTATATTGAGTATTTTAGCAGGGTTAATAGTTATCATCTTCAGAGCCCTATCTATTTCTAATCCTGACCTTACTGCTTCTCCTACATGATGCAACAAGCTATCTATACTCAGTATAGGTGCATCCACTGTGATTGCAGTTAATACATTTCTCTTATCTAATTCTACCACGCTTTCTATATCAATTACCCTAGCCTCTCCAAAACTTGTTATTGATCCCAAGGGACCAAATACTATTGAACAACCACTCTCTACAAGCTCCTCCATATAATCGCAAGCACCCCAAGCATGTTCTATAGAAAATTCTACATCATATTTTTTAGCTACTTCTATAGCTGACATCATATCAAATTGAGTACAGTGAATCTTTAAAGGCAGTTCTTTTCTTAGGACTGGTATAATACTTTCCAAGTCTTGATCGTACTTAGGCATTTTCTCTCCATCTTTTTCTGCCCTTTCCTTGTCCTCCATATATTCCCTTGCCTTTTCAAATAAATCTATAATTATACTAGGTATAGACATCCTACTGGAGGGAGCTTGTTTTCTATCTCCATAGGTTCTCTTAGGATTCCCACCAAATGCTACTTTTAATGCAACCGGATTTTTAATTGACATATCAAATATATTTTTTCCATAAGTTTTACTTGCAAAAACCAGGCCGCATATTACATTTCCGCTTCCTGGTGTAATTCCCACAGATGTTATACCACTTTCATAAGCATATCTAAAGTCCTGTGACCCTGGGTCTATTCCGTATATAGCTTCTACAGCGGGTGTTAGATTATTTGTCATTTCATTTAAATCATCTATGCTAGTTGGATGGCTAAAGTTCATTCCACCTATATGAGAATGGCAATCTACAAATCCTGGAAATACATTTTGACCTTCAGCATCTATAACCCTTATGTTCTCTCCAACTTCCCTATCCCCTTCCCCTATTTCTACTATCTTTCCTTCTTCTACAAGTATATAGCCTCTAGGGATTATCCTGTCATTCATTGTATATATCTTAGCATTTTTTACTATTAACATTTCAATCCCTCCTTTGTATAGGCAAGTTCTCCATTTACTATTGTATTGGTTACTTGCGCATCATAGTACTTTATAGGATTTTTTGTATAGATTACTATATCTGCATTTTTTCCCTCTTCTATGCTGCCCAATATATTATCTATTCCCAAGATTTTAGCAGGATTTAAAGTCATCATTTCCACAATTTCTTCACTATCCATACCTGCCCTTAAAAACTCTATTGCATTCCACAAGTACTTGACCTTTCCATTTGGTCCATATTTACCTGTAATAGTGAAGCTCATTGGAATATTATTTGTCTTTAATTTAGAAAATTCTATTAAATCAGTATTATTGTAGTTTTTTTCCGTTAAATATATTTGCTCTCCTACTATAATAGGAATTTTTGCATCTATAATCCTATCTATGCACTTGTCTCCATTGTATACACCAACTAGGACTGCATTTATATTAAATTTTTCTATTATGTGGACTACACTATTTATTTCCATTTCTGTATTGGCTGTTATAAAGATTGGAATTTGGCGGTTCAATACTTTGTCTAATATATCCTTGCCTTTTTCCTTTAATTCTAGATTTCCCTTTAAAAACTCCTCAAATTTATTGAATATACCCATTTTTGTCATAGGAGCTTGATTTCTCTTGCCATAAACTTCTTTTACATTGTTTATTACAGATGCCTTTAATCCTATTGGTTCTTTTACCAGCATAGTATGAGAGTTTTTTCCAAAGGTCTTGTATACAGCCATTTGACCCCCTATTATATTGTCATTACCTGGTGAAGCACCTACAGTTGTTATTCCCACCTTGTAGAGTTCTTCAAGGCCTATCTCCCTGTGGTTAAATGAATATTTTATTTCAGCTTCCGGTGTTATAGGATCAGACTTTTCTTCATGATCTTTTACACTAAATGAAATATCCATAGATCCCAGACTAGTCACAGGGTCTATAAACCCAGGAAATACTTCCTTGCCTTTTGCATCTATGGTCAATCTACCTTTTCCTTGTATATTCCGTTCAACTTGTTTTATTGTTTTTCCTTCAATCAAAATATCATAATCATTCAAAACTTGTCCATTTCCTACATGGATATTTCCATTTTTTATAATCAATTCTACTACCTCCTAGCTTAATCCTCATATTTTAAAAGCAAGGCAAACCCTAAATTGTTTTCACCTTGCTTTATTTAAATAATTATTATTTATATATCTAAGATTTTATTTTCCTGATATATAAATCAAACTATGGTCTACTGGTGAGTGTGAACTTGGATAATAATCTTTTACATATTTTGCTTTAAATGTTGTTATAGTATAACAATGAGTTGGAGCAATCAAGGCTTTTCCTACAAGAAGTTTTTCAGCTTCTACAAATAGCTCAGCTCTTTCCTGGTTATCACTAGAATTAGCTGCCTGCTTTAAGATTTCTGAATACTTTTGAGCATCTTCACCTTCCCATCCTGATTTGGAACTGTTAAAGTATCCATCAACTGGATCATATGTCTGAAGTAATGCATTTGGATCATTGTAATATGGACCCCATCCCGCACTTGAAATATCATAATCACCTGCAGCAACCTTGTCCCACATTACATTCCATTCAACCATATCTATCTTTATTGTGATTCCTAGCTTTTCTTGCCATTGTTGCAAGTACCATTCTCCTATTTTCTTAGAAAGCTCACTAGTTCCTCTGGTTGAAAAACTCAAGTCTACCTTTGCTGGGTCTGGATCTAACCCTTCTTCTTTTAAGCCTTCAATTAGCAATGCCTTTGGATCCGGATGCTCTTCCATTAAATCTTTGATAACTTGGTTTTCTCCATTGACCATATCACTATATAGTTCATTTCCTACATTAGTAACTGATGGCATCATTGAGTAAAGGGCTTCTCCCTGACCGTTTAATAGGTCATCTACATACTTTTCTCTATCTATTGATAGGGAAAGAGCCAATCTTATTTTATCATTTTTAAGATATTTGTTAGCAGCATTGAAACCTAAAAATTCAGGTGCATTGTCCGGTACAACTATTTGATCAAACCTACCATCTTGAGAGATTAATTTTTGCCAATCTGGATCATTTGTTGTAAGTACATCTATTTCCCCGCCCATCAAGGCTTGGGCTGCAGTTCCAGGATCTTGAATCAATTTCCTTTCAACTTTTTCAAGATTTATATTGTCTGCTCCCCAATAGCTGTCGTTCTTAATAAATGTTATTTGAACATTTGGGTCCCAGCTTTCCATTATAAAAGGTCCATTCATAACTACAGTATCAACTGATGAACCATATTCATTGCCATACTCTTCATACTTATCTTGTCTAATTGGCTTCGCACCAGTTAAGAGGTCAAGGAAATAACCATAAGGCTTTGTCAATGTGAATTCAACTGTTTTTTCATCAATGGCCTTTATTCCAATATCTTCTGGTTCTTTGTCATATCCAGCTGTTTCACCATCATTGTAAAGAGCTTCCCCATAGTTTAATATTACTCCATCAAATAACCAGGCATTTGTTGAGCCTGTACTTGGGGTTGCCATAGTTCTAAATGTAAATACAAAGTCATCAGCTGTTACTGGCACTCCATCGTTCCAAACTGCATCTTCTCTTATATGGAAAGTATAAACTGTTCCATCTTCACTTATATCCCAGCTTTCAGCAGCTGCTGGCTTAATTATTGAATTATAGTTTTCATCTGTTACTCCTGCTACCAAAGTTTCCAATATGAAATCTTGAACCCCATTGTCTGGTCCCGTGGTATTGATCATAGGATTGATACCAGTGATATCACTTCCACTACTAAATATATACTTTTGCTCAGCGTCCAAAGCTGTTTCCTCATCAGTATTTTCTTCATCTTCTCCATCTGTTGCATTTTCTTCATCTGTTACATTGTTACCATTTGTTGTCTCATCCTCTGTACTTCCACAAGCTGTTAAAGTAGATACAAGCAATGCAGAAATAAGAATTAATATTAGTAATTTTTTTAAATTTTTCATGTCTTCCTCCTTGATTTTAATTGTTTTTTATTTGAAAGCCCTTTTTTAAAACTAGTTTTTTATTTCATATTCATTTCTACCATATGGCAGGCAACAAAATGCTCAGTTTCTACTTCAATAAGCTCTGGCATTTTCCTCTTACATACTTCCATTGCAAATTTGCACCTAGTTTCAAATTTACATCCTGGGGGAGGATTAATAGGACTAGGTATCTCACCTTCTATTGGAATTCTCTTTTTGTTTTTTTCTAGATCTGGATCAGCTATTGGAATGGCTGATAGTAGGGCTTGTGTATATGGATGTAGTGGATTTGAATATAATTTGTCACTAGTAGTAAATTCAACTAAAGTTCCCAAATACATTACACCTACCCTATCTGAAATATGCTTGATCATTGATAAATCATGGGCAATAAATAAATAGGTAAGACCTCTCTTCTTTTGCAGTTCAATCAAGAGATTCACTACTTGGGCCTGGATAGATACATCCAATGCTGAAATAGGCTCATCACAAACTATAAACTCAGGTTCAATAGCCAGTGCCCTTGCAATTCCTATTCTTTGCCTCTGTCCACCAGAAAACTCATGGGGAAATCTAGATGCATGTTCTTTGTTTAATCCTACTGTTTCAAGCAGGTCATATATTTTTTCTTGCCTTTCTTCTCCCCTATAAATGTCATGTATATCTATTCCTTCTCCTATAATGTCACCAACTGTCATCCTGGGATTTAAGGAAGAGTAGGGATCTTGAAATATAATTTGGGCATTTTTAGTGAATTCTCTTTTCTTTTTGTTTCCCAGGCTATGAATATCCTGTCCCCTATATATAACTTGCCCAGCAGTAGCATCATATAGTCCCATTACAGTCTTGCCACAAGTTGTCTTGCCACAACCAGACTCGCCTACAATACCCAAGGTTTCTCCCTTGTAAATATTAAAACTTACACCATCTACTGCCTTTAATACATCTTTTCGACCTATTTTAAAGTGTTTTTTTAAGTCTTTTACCTCAATTAATATTTCCCTATTTTCCATATTTTACACCTCTTTGCAATAATTCCTCAGGCACTCCAGATATATCTGCTCTTTTATCGTGTAGCCAACAAGATACCTCTTGTGTTTTGCTAAACACTGTTGTTTCTGGATGCTTAACCCTACACACACTCATTCCAAATTCACATCTTGCTGCAAAGGGACATCCTATAGGTGGATTTATTAGATCCGGTGGAGTTCCTGATAGAGAATATAGGGTCTCCTTGTTGCCTGTAGTTAGCTTAGGTACTGATTTCAATAGGGCAAAGGTATAAGGATGCTTTGGATTATAGAATATTTCCTCAACTGTACCAGTTTCAACTATTTTACCAGCATACATTACCTGTATCCTATCCGCAACACTTGCTACTACTCCTAAATCATGGGTAACCAATATAACCCCTGTGTCTAATTCCTTTTGCAAATCAGCAATTAAATCCATGATTTGTGCTTGAATTGTTACATCAAGAGCTGTTGTTGGCTCATCTGCAATAAGTATCTTGGGACTGCATGCAAGGGCAATTGCAATCATAGCCCTTTGCCTCATTCCTCCTGAAAATTCAAATGGATATTGCTTTAACCTCAGCTTTGCATTTGGCATACCAACTAATTCCAACATATCAAGTACAAGCCTATTTATCTCCCTCTTAGGCATATCATTGTGCAACAATATGCTCTCAGCAATCTGCTCTCCAATTTTCATAGTTGGATTTAATGAAGTCATAGGATCTTGAAATATCATTGAGATTTCTTTGCCCCTTATATTAGCCATTTCGTTTTCTTTGTAATTGAGAATATTTTTCCCATCAAATTTGATGTATGAATCTTCTTTGCCTACTATTGCTTGGGGTTTTGGTAATAATCCCATAATAGATTTGGCTGTAACAGTCTTACCACATCCGGATTCTCCTACGATGGCAAGATTTTCACCCTTTTTTAAATAAAAATCTATGCCCCTTACTGCATATGCGGTACCTGCATATGTATTAAATGAAACATTTAAATTTTTTACTTGTAATATCTTATTTTCGTCCATATATCTCCCTACTTTCTTAACTTTGGATCTAGTGCATCTGAAAGTCCATCGCCTATTAAGTGAAATGCCAACATTGTTAAAACAATCATTAAACTAGGAAAAAATAGTTCATGAGGATAAAACATTAGCCTTTGTTGACCTGCAGATGCCAATGCCCCCCAACTAGTCTTTGGTGCTTCTACCCCTAGTCCTATATAACTAAGAAATGCTTCACCAAAAATAAATCCTGGCACTGACATGGTAATAGTTACCATTATTATCCCAAGGGTGTTTGGTAAAAGATGCTTCATGATAATTCTTTTAGTATTTGCTCCTAGGGCCATGGCAGCTTCAACAAAATCTTGTTCTTTTATCTGCAGTATTTGTCCCCTTACCATCCTAGTAGTTCCTGTCCATGAAGTAAGGCTCATGGCAAGTACTAAGGAAAAAATACTTCTTCCCAATACCACTGAAAGTATGAGTACTATGATTAAATAAGGTAAATTACCTATAAATTCAACTAGTCTCATTATTATATCGTCCACTAGGCCACCTTTTAATCCTGCTATAGCCCCCATTAAGGATCCAATAACAAACATCACTAGTGTACAGCTAAGACCAATCAATATAGAAATTCTTCCACCATAACAAACCCTAGTAAACATATCTCTTCCCATATCATCTGTTCCAAACCAATACTCACTATTTGGAGTTAGGTTTTTCACTGAAGAATCCATATATTGATAGTCTTTTCCCGAAATTATAGGTCCTATATATATGGTGGCAACTACTAGTATTATCAGGACCAAGCCTAAAAGAGCTAATTTGTTTGACCTAAATCTTCTCCAAACATCTGCCCAATAAGTTAAAGCCGGCTTGCTTAAATCTTCTCCAGACAGTCCTTCTGTTCCAGTTCTATTAAACATATCATCTGTAATAACTATTTTATCCCTATTAAGTTCCATTGTATTCTCTAAATTATCCATTTTATTACCTCGCTATTATTTTGTCTAAGATTTTGAAATCTTTATTCTTGGATCTACCACACTGTATAAAATATCCACTAAAATCAATGCAATAGTATATAGTATTGCAAAAAATATAGTAAGCCCTATTATCATTGTATAATCACTATTTGATACAGCCTTCACATAGTAATTGCCAAGCCCTGGTATAGAAAACATCTTTTCTAGTATAAAGGAACCTGCAAATATACCTGCAATTGCCGGACCTATCATTGTAACTATAGGTATCATAGAGTTTCTTAAAATATGCTTTCTAACAATTCTTCCTGGTTTACATCCCTTTGCCTTGGCAGTTATAATGTAATCTTCGTTGAGTACAGATATAGTACTATTTCTCATATATTTGGTATAACTTGCAATACCTCCAATGGCATATGCTGTTACTGGTAAAATATAATGCTTTAATTCACCCCATCCAAATACTGGAGTCAGCTCCCATTTAAATCCTATAAAGTACTGGAGTAACGCCGCAAATACAAAACTTGGTATACATATAGCCAATACAACCGAGACACGTATTATATGATCTCCTAGCTTTTCCCGGTTTAAGCCCGAGACCAGTCCCAGACATACTCCAATAGTAATCTGTAGGGCTATAGCTATGACCCCTATCTTTGCAGAAATTGGTGCATTTTTTTTGATTACATCATTTGCCGATACACCAGTATAAGTAATTGACTCTCCAAAATCTCCAGTAGTTATAAGATCTTTCATATATATAACATACCTTTCAAAAACTGGTTTATCCAATCCATATTTCACCTTGATAACTTCTTGTGCCTTTTCCGGCATTTGTCCAACTTTTGAAGCAATAGGATCTCCCGGTGCACCTGCAATCAAGAAAAATGTTGCAGTAATAATTAAAAACAATGTAAATAAAGAATAAGCTGTTCTTTTAATAATAAACCTCAGCATGATTAACCTACCTTTCCTGTAAAATATAAGAGCTTTTAATTTTCAAACTAGTTCTACCCTTATCTATAATATTTTAATACACTACCACCTCCTAGTCCTTATATAAGCAATTATCGTGCCAACAAAATAATATGGCCCTAATCCGCCTATATAGTCATCTAAATATATATAAAAAAATAAAGCCTAGAAAAGTATTAAATTTCATACTTTTCTAGGCTTTATTTTCTATATAGTCTGATAAATCGTATTCTTATAGATTTTTAGATTTTATATTATATTTTTTTATTTTACTGTGAAGGGTTTGCTTGGGTAAATTTAAATCTCTGGCTGCTTGAGCACAGTTATTTTTTGCATTTAAAATAGCATCCTCTATAAGCTTTCTTTCATAGTCTTCAACCCTTTGCTTTAGTCCCCTATACCTGTTCCTATTATTTACAGATTCTATGTTTTTACTATGGGGATTTATGCTACTTATATATGCATGTTCAGATATTTGCAAATCCTCTAATTGTATATAGTCACCATCTACAAAATTCATAGCACTTTCAATTTCATTTTGCAATTGTCTTACATTTCCTGGCCAGTCTCTATTTTCAAAAAACTCTAAAACCTTAGTTTCTACACCCCTTATACTCTTATTCATTTTTTGATTGCATAAATTTATAAAATACTCTACCAGCATAGGGATATCATCTCTTCTATCATTTAAATTAGGCACATTTAAATTTATTACGTTTAGTCTATAGTACAAGTCTTCTCGTAACTTTTTTTCCTCTACAAGTTTTAAAGGATCCACATTTGATGCTGCTACTACTCTAACATCTACTACTTTTGCCTTTGAGCTTCCAATTCTCCTTACAACTCCATCTTCTATCACACGCAAAAGCTTGGCCTGTAGGCCTAGGTCCATGGAGTTAAGTTCATCTAAAAACAAAGTTCCACCATTGGCTAATTCAAATAAGCCTTCATTATCCTTGGCTCCAGTAAAACTTCCTTGCATTGTGCCAAACAATATACTCTCCAGCAGACTCTCAGGTAGGGCACCACAGTTTTGAGCAATAAAAGCTTTTTCTCTTCTATAACTTAAATTATGAATTGATTGTACTACTAGTTCTTTGCCTGTTCCTGTTTGTCCATAGACAAATACAGAAGAGTCTCCATTTGCAATCTTACTTATTTTTGATTTTAAATCTATGATGGCCTTGCTCTTTCCTATTATATCAAATACATCATAAAAAGTTCCATTTTGATTGAAGCTATTATTTCTAGATTCACTGGAATGCAGTGCATTTTGCAAGCTTAAAATATTTTCTGACAACTCTATTGTGCTAGTCAGGTCTCTAAATATTTCTATAGCTCCTTGAAGCTTTCCATTGCTAATTATTGGAATCGTAGAAGTAACTATAGATACACTCTTATTTACATAATTTACATATTTTTGCACTTGATCAATTATAGGTTTTCGTGTATTAAATACCTTGTGAAAGGTACTATTGCTTTTGCCAATATTTGGGAATACTTCTATTATACTTTTCCCTATGGCTTCTCCAGGATCAAATCCAGTAATATCTCTGCAGCTTTCATTGAAGTATCTTATAGTAAAATCAGAATCTATAATAATTATTCCTTCTTCTAAATTGTCAGTCATTAATTCCACAATTTTTTTATAATCCAAATCACGGCCCCCTTTAAGATATTGTACTATACGATAAATATTTTGTCCATAATTTCGTACTTTTAATTTCATTCTTTATTTAAAGATTTTTATATAAGTTTATCTATTTGACCACTTTTATCAAATGGCTCTTAAAGCAGCAAGAAATAATAAAAATAAGCAT
>CAZGQG010000041.1:0-2507 GCA_964527205.1 uncultured Tissierellaceae bacterium
CGCTTTGATCCAGTATTAAATAATAAAGTATGAGTTTTTCCTATCAAAAAATTTTTAAAAAACTCTATAACAAAGAGATTAGTATATTATTTATATATAATATGCTAATCTCTTTTCTAATTTTAATAAAGCCAGGTCTTAAAATATCTCTTGGCACAGTTCTTGCTTATATTATAGGTAAGATGAATAATATAAGGGGGAAGGAAAAGATGAGATTATTAGACAAGGTAGCAATTATTACAGGAGGAGGTAGAGGAATTGGAGAGGCAACAGCTTTAAAGTTTGCCAAGGAAGGTGCAAAGCTAGTAATAGCAGATATTAATAGGGAAAGTGTAGATGAAACTGTGGATGCTATACTAGAAATGGGTGGAGAGGCCCTGGGCCTTGTGGCGGATGTTACCAGCCAGGACAGTGTAAATGCTATGATTCAAGGGACTCTTGATAGGTTTGGCAAGCTGGATATTATAGTAAATAATGCAGGAATCACCATGGACTCTACCCTGCTTAAGATGCAGGAAGACCAGTGGGACGCAGTTATAGATGTAAATCTAAAGGGAGTATACAACTGCGGCCAGGCAGCTGCCAAGGTCATGGTAGAACAGGGCTACGGAGTTATCCTAAATGCTTCCTCCGTGGTAGGAATATATGGAAACTTTGGACAGACTAACTATGCTGCTACAAAGTGGGGAGTAATAGGAATGACTAAGACCTGGTCCAAGGAACTGGGAAGAAAGGGAGTCAGGGTCAATGCTGTAGCTCCAGGCTTTATACTTACACCAATGGTTAAAAAGATGCCTGAAAAGGTCCTAGATAATATAACTGCTAAAACTACCCTGGGAAGACTGGGAGAACCAGAAGATATAGCCAATGCCTATTGCTTCCTAGCCTCAGATGAGGCCAAGTATATTACAGGAGCTGTACTGGAGGTAACTGGTGGAGTTGTTATTTAAGCTTTAAATCTTTAAAAATTCTATAGATTATAAAAGGCTATTGTCCTTTTTTTGGACAATAGTCTCTTTTTATGCAAAATAATAATACAATTCCTCTGCTAGTGTGGTAAAATTAATATATAGAAGATCCGTAGTGCCTGATTTAAGGAGGGACAAGATGGAAACAAGAAGATTTAAAAACAATAGGAATATAGACAAGGATATAATCTTAAATGAATACCTGGTTTCAATGATGGACAAGATATTTGACCCCCTTCCAGTGCCCTTTATAATGCTGGATAGTGATGGGATTATAAGGATGATAAATCAGGTCTTTGCTGATTTTCTTAAACATCCCAAGGAAGAGATAATTGGGAAATATGTCCTAGATGTGGACAAGTATTCTAGATTTCCCTATGTACTTCAAACAAAAAAATCAGAACTGGCCTGGAAACATAGCTTTGAAAATGGCCATACAGCCATAGTTCATAGGATAGCTGTCCTAGATGAAGATGATGAGGTCAAGTATGCTATAGGCATGCTGCTCTTTGAAGATCTAGAGCAGTTTAGGGATATAATTAGCAAAAACAAACTTTTAGAAACTGAGATAAACCTATATAGAAAGCAAATAAGAAAAATATATGGAGCCACCTATTCCTGGGATACTATAATAGGAAAGAGCGAAAAAATGTCCCAGGCCAAATTCATAGGAAGAAGGGCTGCAGCCTCCATTTCCAATGTGCTAATCCTAGGAGAAAGTGGTACAGGCAAGGAGCTCTTTGCCCATGCCATTCACAATGACAGTGCTAGAAGTGACCTGCCCTTTGTAAAGATAAATAGCTCAGCCATACCCTCAGAGCTTTTGGAATCAGAGCTCTTTGGCTATGATGAGGGAGCCTTTACAGGAGCAAAAAAGGGTGGTAAGATAGGTAAGTTTGAGCTGGCCAATGGAGGTACTATATTCCTAGATGAAATAGGAGATATGCCCCTAAAGATGCAGGCCAAGCTCCTTAGGGTCCTTCAGGAAAGAGAATTTGAAAGGGTTGGAGGCAATGAAACCATTAAGGTTGATGTAAGAGTAATAGCCGCCACAAACAAGGACCTCAAAGAGATGATCTCCAAGGATGAATTTAGGGAAGACCTCTACTATAGGCTTAATGTCCTTACCCTAGAAATACCCCCATTAAGGGCCAGGGAAAGGGATGTGGAGGAGCTTATTACCATACTCCTAAAGAAACTTTCTAATGAACTGGGAAGATATGTTCAAAGAGTATCAGAAGAGGCCATGGAATATATCCTAGGCCACAACTGGCCAGGTAATGTAAGGGAACTGGAGAATGTACTGGAAAGAGCCATAAACCTAACAGACTCAGACACCATATATCCATCCCATCTTCCAGCCTATCTAAGGCAAAAAAAGAGCACAGAAGCTCATGGTCCCATAGTTCCCCTAAAAGAACTAGTGGAGGATACAGAAAAGCAAGCCATAGTAAAATGCCTGGAATACACAGGAGGCAACAAATTAAAGGCTTCAAAAATCCTAGATATAAGCCGCTCAAGCCTCTATGACAAGATAGA
>CAZGQG010000041.1:2607-4066 GCA_964527205.1 uncultured Tissierellaceae bacterium
CATAAATATTCTTAATCCAAAAACCCCAATAGTGTGTGTATGAAATACAGACATGTATTAAAATAATGCACATAAAAGCCTAATATTTTGCAGGAAGAGACTAAAAGCCCCATTAAAAACTTGGCACATTTATTGCAATTAATATTATTAGAAAACAAATTAAAATAAAATAAGAATTATATAAATAAGAATTATATAAAACAGAAAGAATAGCAAATTAAAAATATAAGTTTAAAGCTGAAGATAAAAATATTTACTCTAAGATACATGGCCTAGAGATTTATAGATTGGAAGTATCTATATATAGTATATAAAACCTATAAAACTACATAAAAAATATATGAAGAAGATAGATATAATATATAAAATTATCTTTAATAAAATTATCTTTAAAGAATCTATATATAAATGTTAGATTGGATAATTAAATGCGACACCTAAAATAGAAAAAGATATATAAAACACCTACACACACATGTACAAGTCAGATAAAGACATAGAGGCAAGGCAAATAAACTTATTATTGGGAGGTATAGAGGTGAAGAATATACTTGATAGCTTTGTAGAAGTGGCTCCTTATATAAATAAACTGTGCAATGGAGACTTTGCTGTTTCTGTTACTGATCTTGAAAAATGTCTTATCTACGTTCCCAGCCACAAACAGAACCATAGGATAAGGAGTGGAGACCCACATACAAAGGGATCAGTGGCCTATGAAAGTATTCAAAGGGGTAGGCGAGTAGTAAAGAGGGTAGGCAGTGAGGTATTTGGATTTCCCTATATAGCCATAGCCCTTCCTCTCAAGGATGATGAAGGCAATATCCTAGGGGCTGTCTCCTTTACAGAGGCCGTGGATAGGCAGGACCTGGTCTTAGCCCTGGCAGACAATCTCTATGACACCATGAAACAAATGCTATCTATTACAGAGCTTATATCAGAAAACTCATTAAAGCTAAGGATGGTGGGGGAGAGTTTAAAGGAGATTATAGAAGAGGACAGGGGAGATATGGAAAGCCCAGAGGGACTATTAGAATTTACCAGGAGCATAGATCAAAACCTAGATAAATTACTGAAACTCAGCTCAGACCAAATAGAAATCAACACCTATATAAGCAATCTGGTAAGGGAAGTAAATAAGAGAACAGTAAAGTTAAGGGAAAGTGCCAGAGAACTAAGAGAATAAAAAGCTATAAAATCTCGCTTACTCATGTCTTGGCATATATATTGCATATTATATAAGTAAATAGATAAAAACACATAAGCAAGTATATATATCAAAAGTCCAGATATAAATAAAATATAGATATAGATATATATATTAAACAATCAAGCTATAGGATCCAATAAAGAAATTCTTAGCAATCTAATAAATAATCATAAGACTTTGCAGTGATTGTTACTAACACATATAAGGCAGATAAAACATATAAAACACAAAACATATAAAACACAAAACATA
>CAZGQG010000041.1:4166-7698 GCA_964527205.1 uncultured Tissierellaceae bacterium
AAAACATATAAAACACAAAACATATAAAACACAAAACATACAAAATATAAAGGGAGGCCAATATGAAGGAAATTTTATTACACTCTATTAAATTATCAAATGGAGAGACTATGGGATATAGGAAAGTTGGGGATGGGGACAAGATAGTACTCCTAGTCCATGGAAATATGTCCACATCAAAACACTGGGATAGGGTTATGGAGAGCATGCCGGAGGAATATACTAGCTATGCTGTAGACCTAAGGGGCTTTGGAATATCTTCCTATAATACTCCTACAGATTCCCTAAGGGACTTCTCAGAGGATCTTAAATTATTTGTAGATGCTATGGAACTGGACAAATTCAACCTTATAGGTTGGTCCACTGGTGGAGGAATTGCCATGTACTTCGCCATAGACTATCCGGAATATGTAGAAAAATTAATCCTAGTAGAGTCTGTAGGCATAATGGGCTATCCAATCTTTAAAAAAGATCCACAGGGACAACCCATACTTGGAGAATTCCTTACAAGCAAGAAAGAAATCGCCCAGGACCCAGTGCAAGTTCTGCCAATCTTAAATGCCTATGAGAAAAAGGACAAGGATTTTCTAAGGATGGTATGGGACGCCAGCATATATATATTCAATAAGCCAGAGGAAGAAAGGTATGAGGAATACTTGGATGAGACCCTAACTCAAAGAAACCTGGTGGATATAGATTATGGCCTGGTGAATTTCAATATATCCCACATGCACAATGGTGTAGTGGAAGGGACTGGTGAGGTTGACAAAATAAAGGCACCTACCCTTGTAATCCAGGGAAAGGATGACCTGGTTGTACCAAAGGAAATGGGAGTGGGAATTGCAGAGGGAATTGGAGATAATGCAAGACTGGAGTTACTGGATGGGGGAGGACATGCTCCTATGGAAGATGATCTCCCTAGGTTCATGGACCTTATTGTAAAATTTATGGAATAGAAAATAATAAAGGAGGACTTATCATGAAGGATATTAATGTAGGTATAGTTGGTACTGGGATTTATATCCCTGAGCCTCGCATGACAGCAAAGGAAATCTCAGATAGGACTGAAGGCATATGGGCAGAGGAGGCTGTTATAGAAAAACTTGGAATCATAGAAAAACCTATACCAGGAGAAGATGACGGCACCCAGGAAATGGGTGTAAGGGCAGGACTGGACGCCCTGGAAAGAACTGGCATAGATCCTAAGGAAATAGATTTAATCCTATGTATGGGGGAAGAGTGGAAGGAATATCCCCTTACTACATCAGGCATATATATACAGGAAAAAATAGGGGCAGTAAATGCCTGGTCCATAGATCTTCAGCAAAGATGCTGTAGCACAGTGGCGGGGATGAAGATTGCCAAGGACATGATGATAGCAGATGAAGAGATAGAAACTGTAATGGTGGTGGGAGGATACAGGAATGGAGATTTAATAGATTATAGTGATACAAATTCCTCCATGATGTTTAATCTGGCAGCAGGGGGAGGAGCCATTATCCTAAAGAGAAATTACAATAAGAACCTACTCCTAGGCACCCACATAATGACAGATGGGTCCATGGCCAGGGACGCAGGAGTTGAATACGGAGGAACTGAAAAGCCAATTACAAGAGACAATATAGATGAGGCCTATAAATCCTTAAAACTATTTAATCCAGTCCATATGAAGGATAGATTAAATGCAGTATCCATGGACAACTGGTATCACTGTATAGACAAGGCCTTTGAAAAGTCAAACTTGCCAAAGGACAGCCTAGGATATTTAGCTGTACTACACTTTAAACGCTCCCAGCATGTAGCTATGGTTAAATCCCTAGGACTCACAGAAGACCAATCCATATATCTTGAACACTACGGACATATGGGACAGGTAGATCAAATACTTTCCCTACACCTAGCTCTGGAAGAAGGCAAGGTAGAGGATGGTACTGTAATATCAATGATAGCAGCAGGCATAGGCTATGCCTGGGCAGCAAATGTAATCCGTTGGGGTTAGGAGGGAAGATATGGATATTAATAAAATATATAAAAGCAAGCTTGTTACAGTAGAAGAAGCACTGGAGAAAATTAAATCTGGAGACAGTCTGGTATCTGCCCTTTCAGCTGCAGAACCACATGAAATACTTTCAAAGCTCCATAGCATAGAGGACAGGGTAGAAAATGTCAATGTGGCCACCTGCCTGCCTATGGGTGGTTATGAATACTTTATGAATCCAGACTACAAGGATAGCTTCCTAATGGAGGGATGGTTCTACAGCCCACCTATTAGAAAGGCCCATAAGAATAAGAGCGTATCCTTTATACCAAATCATCTACACCTATCAGCAACTAAGAGGATATTTCATAAAGAACCGGATGTATTCCTAGGTACAGGAGCCAGCATGGACAAGCACGGATATATATCCCTTTCCCTTAGTGTTACCTATGAAAGGGAAATGATAGATAAGGCAGATATAGTAATCCTAGAGATCAATCCAAATATGCCTAGGACCTTTGGAGATACAATTATCCATGTAAATGAAGTAGATTATATTATAGAGGTAGACTATGAAGTCCCTGAACTAAGCTCAGGTAAGACCTCAGATAAGGATAAGATAATAGGAAAATATATAGCAGAACTAATAGAAGATGGATCCACCATCCAGCTAGGCATAGGAGGAATTCCCAATGCAGTGGCAGCAGAGCTAATGGACAAGAAGGATCTGGGAATCCACACAGAAATGCTTACAGATGGCATGGTTGACCTTTACAATGCAGGAGTTATTACAGGAAAGTACAAGACCCTAATGCCAGGAAAGATGGTAGCAACCTTCGCCCTTGGAACTAAAAAGCTCTATGACTTTATAGATGACAATCCAGCAGTAAATATAATGAAGGGGTCCTGGGTCAATGATCCCTATGTAATAGGACAAAATCACAAGATGGTTTCCATAAATACCTCCATGGAAATAGACCTAACAGGCCAGTGCTGTTCAGAGTCCATAGGCCATGTTCAGTTTAGTGGTACAGGAGGCCAGGCAGACACAGCCATAGGAGCCCAAATATCCAAGGGTGGCAAATCCATTATAGCCCTCTACTCAACTACAGATATAAGGGTCCCAGGCCAGGAGGAAAGAAAGACCATATCAAAGATAGTATCAAGACTAGCCCGGGGAGCTGTAGTCACCCTTTCAAGAAATGACGTGGATTATGTGGTTACAGAATATGGAGTAGCCTCCCTAAGAGGAACATCCATAAGGGATAGGGTAGAGAGATTAATCGCCATTGCCCATCCAGACTTTAGGGAAGAACTTAGACGGGAAGCAGAGGAATTAATGATCTGGTAGGAGGTATTATATGGCAAAGATAAATATAGGGGGTAAGCATATCTATTATGAAGTCCATGGAGAGGGAGAAGCCCTAGTTATACTAAATGGAATAATGATGAGCACAGCTTCCTGGACTTCATTTATAGATGTCTTTTCAGAAAACAATAAATTAATCCTGGTGGATTTCCTAGACCAGGGAAGGTCAGACAAGATGGAAGAGG
>CAZGQG010000041.1:7798-12881 GCA_964527205.1 uncultured Tissierellaceae bacterium
GACAGGGAAAAAACCTTTGGAGAAAACACAGAGAAGGAATGGTATGAAGGCTTTATTAGACTGGTAAGGTCAGCAGAGGACTTGGACCTTAGGGAAGAAATAGAGAAGATCCATGCACCTACTCTCATAATGAGCTCAGAATATGACGCAACCACACCGGAGAGATACCAGGAAGAACTTCAAAAGAAGATAAAGGATTCCAAAAGGATCACTATAAAGGGCTCAGGCCATGCAAGTATGTATGAAAAGCCCTATGAATTTGCATCAGCAGTAATAGGCTTTATCCATACTGTAAAAAGAGAAATAAAAGTCTTATAAGGAAGGAGTGGTAGGATGAGTATATTTATACAAGTACTCTTAAACAGCTTGGAAACCGGTGGCATCTATGCCCTGGCAGCACTAGGTATCATCTTAATATATAGAACTTCCAACACAACCAACTATGCCCAGGGCTCCATATCAATGTTCAATGCCTTTGTAGCCGTATATATACTAAGGGCTACAGGCCTTCCGGTCTATGTGGTAGCAGTACTGGGAATGTTAAGTGCCTTCCTTGTAGGAGTTTTGGTAGATAGGATAGTCATATCCAATGCACAAAGGGTCAACCCAGTATCCAAGCAAATAATAACCCTAGGGCTTATAATGATCTTCCTAGGACTGGCACCAATGATATTTGGAACAGATCCCCTACAATTTCCTAGATTTGTCTATGGATCTCAAAAGATAATGGGAGCAACCATCTCCTATAATGCACTGGTAAACATCCTAGTAGGGGTAGTAATAATGATATTTTTATTTATAATGCTACAAAAAAGCAAGTGGGGACTGGCAGTAAGGGCCACAGCTTCCAATGAAGTAGTGGCAAGGATGATGGGAATACCAACCTCCCTTATCACCCTAGGCTCCTGGGCCATAGCAGCATCCCTAGGTACCCTGGCAGCACTAATGCTAGCACCAACCAGCAGTGTAAACTTATCCATGATGGATGGGGTTCAGATAATAGCCCTACTGGCCTGCGTACTGGGAGGATTTCAAACCTTCTACGGACCAGTAATAGCAGCCTATATAATTGGATTTGCAAGCAACTTCATCTCCTTTTATATATCCTCCATATGGAGTGAATCAATACTCTACCTCCTAATCCTAATGGCCATGCTCTTTAAACCCAATGGATTATTTGGTAAAAAAACAGTGAAAAAGGTTTAAGGGGGGAATACTTTGGAAAAGAAAGAGAGTAGACTAATCCACACATTTAAGAAAAAACAACCATATTCAAGCTTCCTGCTTTTTGGAGTATTGCTAGCCCTCCTGCCACTTCTAGTAAGTCTAGGAGTCTTAAAATACTCATACCTAACAACCATAGCAAGCATACTCATATACTCAATAGTAGCCCTAGGTCTCAATCTCTTAGTAGGATATTCAGGCTTGGTTTCCCTAGGTACAGCAGGATTTATGGGACTTGGAACCTATCTAGCAGCCTACCTTACTGCAGATCTAGGTCTTCCCTTTGAACTATCCCTGCTAATATCAGTATCTGTTCCTATGATAATAGGAATCTTTACAGGTCTTGTATCCCTAAGAATAGAGGGCTACTATCTGGCTATAGCAACCCTAGCCATATCAGAAATATTTAGAAAGGTCTTTGTAGAATTTGAATTTATAACCAATGGCTTTTCCGGCAAGCAGGCAGCCTATCCAGAGCTTCTAGGTTTCTTACAACTAGGAAGAAACGGCACCTTTATCCTAATAGTAGTGGCCCTGGTGGGAGTAATGATCATCACCCACAATATAATAAACTCCTATACAGGAAGGGCCCTTTCCACCATGAGGGGAAGTGAGCCAGCAGCCCAGGCCATGGGAATAAATATATTTAAATATAGACTCTTGTCCTTTGCAGTGGCAGTAGGCTACGCAGCTCTTGGAGGGGTACTTTATATACACTTTGTAAAATACACCTATCCCAATGCCTGGACCCTGATATTTTCCCTAAACATCCTGGCAGTAATCCTAATAGGAGGAATAAGGTCCATATGGGGAACAATTATAGGAGCCTTTGTAGTATTTGGAGTTCCAGACCTTATCCTAAAAAGACTGCCAGTAATAGGAGATATAGATGGCCTGGCCTATATATTCAACGGAATATTAATAATAGTAGTAATACTATTTTATCCAACAGGCCTGGTAAATATAAGGCACAGCTTTAATAAGTGGAGAGAAAAATGGAGGAAGGGAAAGGAGGGCTACAGTGAAAGATGATAAGAAAGTACTGCAAATAGAAGACTTATCCATCGCCTTTGGAGGATTAAAAGCTGTAGACAATCTGTCCTTCCATATAAAGGAAAGAGAAATATTTGGTCTAATAGGTCCTAACGGAGCAGGAAAGACCACAGTGTTTAACTGCATCACCCAGTTTTATAAGCCAGACACTGGAAGGGTTCTCTTTCATACAAATAGTGGAGAAGTAGAAGAACTAGTGGGAAAGAAACCCCATGAAATTATAGGCAAGGGTCTGGTAAGAACCTTTCAAAACATTGAACTAATAAGTGAACTATCGGTTATAGACAATGTCCTTGTAGGATCCCATATAGAATTTAGATCTTCAATAATAAGTCAAGTTCTAAGGCTTCCCAAGGCCAGAAAGGAGGAAGAGGTCCTAAGAAAAAAAGCAGAAGAAGTCCTAAGATTCATGGAACTAGATGATATAAAGGATCAACTAGTAGGGGGACAGCCCTACGGAGTCCTAAAAAGGATAGAACTAGCCCGTACAATAATGCTGGAGCCTAAGCTAATAATCCTAGATGAACCAGCAGCAGGACTAAATGATGCAGAAACCCTAAGCCTAATAAAGAAGGTAAGGGAAATTAGGGAAAGATACAACACAGCCATACTCCTAGTAGAACACGACATGACCTTTGTAACAGATATATGCGATAGGATATGTGCCATTAACTTTGGCAAACTACTTGCCATAGGAACTCCTGAAGAAATACAAGCCAATGAAGAAGTACAAATAGCCTATTTGGGAAAGGAGGAGGGATAAATTGCCTAGGGATGCACTGATAATCGAGGATTTAAAGGTAAATTATGGCAGTATAGAAGCCCTTAAGGGCATAAACATATCCGTTAAGGAAGGACAGATTGTAGCCCTCTTAGGCTCCAATGGGGCAGGAAAGACCACCACCCTTAGAAAGATATCAGGAGTCTTAGAATCACAAGGGGGCAGCATAGAACTATTTGGAGAAGACATTACAAGGATGGCTCCAAACAAGATAGCCAAACTGGGCCTTATCCAGTCTCCTGAGGGCAGGCAGGTCTTTGGAGACCTTACAGTTGAGGAAAACCTAATGACAGGATCCTATACAGTAAAGTCCAAAAAGAAAACAAGAGAAAACTTTCAAAGGGTCTACACCTACTTTCCAGTACTCCTGGAAAGAAAGGATCAAATAAGCTCCACCCTATCTGGGGGAGAGCAGCAAATGCTAGCCATAGGAAGGGCCCTAATGGGAAGCCCTAAGCTACTAGTCTTAGATGAACCCTCCCTAGGACTGGCCCCTCTTCTAGTAAGGACCATATTCCAGATTATAGAAGAAATAAAAAAAGACGGAACCACAGTACTCTTAGTAGAACAAAATGCCCTTCAAACCCTAAAGATAGCAGACTACGCCTATGTATTAGAAGTGGGAAAGATAAAGATGGAGGGAAAGGCAGAGGACCTAATAGAAGACCCTCACCTTATAGAAGCCTATCTTGGAGGCAAGAAATAAGCTAAAAAAATTAAAGGAGGAAAAGAAGATGAAAAGATCTATATCGATTTTGCTTATCTTAGTATTAGTATTAGGAACACTTGCAGGATGTACAGGAGGAGAAGAATTAGCCCAGGGAGTTACAGAAGATACTATTAAAGTAGGTAACACAGCAGCTACATCAGGTGCCTTTGCAGCAGTAGGTTCCCCATTTAATGCAGGAATAGAAGCTTATTTCAAAACAGTAAATGACGCAGGTGGCATAGCTGGAAGACAAATAGAATTTATCCACTATGACGATGAATTTGATCCAATCAAGGCCAAGGCCTTTACAGAACAATTAATAAATGACGATGAAGTATTTGCCCTAGTAGGACACTTTGGTACTCCAACCATAGGTGCAACCCTAGATCTCTTAAAGGAAAGCGGAATCCCAACAGTTTACTTTGCTGCTGGAATGGCTGCCCTTTACAATGAAGACGCCACATCCGTAGATAAGGGAATGGGACTTTTCCCAGTTCAACCAATCTATGTAACAGAGGGTAGACTAATAGTTGCAAGAGCCATAGAAGAACATGATGCTAAGACAATTGGTGTAATATATACCAATGACGACGCAGGAAAAGACCTACTTGCAGGAGTAGAAAACCAAGTAGAAAAACTTGGAGGAGACTTCTCAGTGGTTAAGGAACAAATAAATCCTGGGGAAACAGATGTATCCTCAGCAGTACTAAAGCTTAAAAATGAAGATGTGGATGTAATTGTAGCAGCATCAATCCAGGCGACCCTACCAACCATAGTAAAGGGATTAATATCCCAGGGTGTAGACAAGCCAGTATTTACAACCTATTCAAATGCTGACGCCACAACCATAGCAAACTTTGCAGCAGACTATGCAGGAAGCGCAAACAAGTTCCCAATCTATTCCAATGCATGGGTAGACCTTAGTGATGTAGATGAAGTAAACAAGTTTGTAGAGGGAATGACAGACTATGGTGAGCCAGACTATGCAGGCAATGCCTTCTCCATGGCAGGATGGATAGCAGGACACTTTATGTCAGAGGGACTTAGAAGAGTAGGAGAAGAGCCTCTAACATGGGAAAACTTCATGAAGACCATGGAAAAAGACGAATTCCAAATCCCAATGGGAGGAACAGTTAACTTTGCAGAGGGTAAACGTCTAGGAACCCAGGCCATGTCCCTTCTAAAAGTATCAGATGACGGAGCAGCATGGGAAAACCTAAGAGCAGTAGAAGATTTAAATGATATATTAAAGAGAGTAGAATAAGAGTAATAAGGATTAAATGAAAAGAATAATTGCCTAGGATGGACTTCTAAGA
>CAZGQG010000042.1:0-12497 GCA_964527205.1 uncultured Tissierellaceae bacterium
TTAATAATAATTCAAAGTTTCTTACACTGTTTAGTTGTCTAGGTTCTGTGTCGCCATTTTTGACGACTTATTCAGTATAGCAAATACTAAATTCTTTGTCAACCTTTTCTTTTCAGTTTCCTAAAAAGTTTTTATGTCTCTTTGCTCTCTGTCTTTGGTCGACTCTTACTATAATACTATCTTTCAATCAGCTTGTCAATACTATTTATAAAACTTTTAAAAGAATTATTTTTAAATAGTTTGAACTTCTGACTGGACAATTATTATACCATAATATATCTAGGCTGTCAAATAAATATTAAAAAAATGCCCTGCTAATCCGCAAGGGCATTTTATAATCATCAATCTACTCATCTTCACCTAGAGGCTTCATTGTTGGGAATAAGAGTATATCTCTTATACTTGGTTGGTTTGTAAGAAGTATAATCATCCTATCTATACCAATACCAAGTCCACCTGTTGGCGGAAGTCCTACTTCTAAAGCATTGATAAAGTCCTTATCCATTGGATGAGCTTCATCATCTCCTAGGGCCTTTTGGCTTACCTGATCTTCAAATCTCTTCTTTTGATCTATTGGATCATTAAGCTCTGAGAATGCATTTGCAAGTTCCCATGTGTTTACAAAGGCTTCAAATCTATTAGTCTTTCTTGGATCATCTGGATTTCTCTTAGCTAAAGGAGAAACCTCTACTGGGTGTCCTGTTACAAAGGTAGGTTGAACTAAATAGGATTCACAGAATTCCTCGAACATTTCTGAAATTATGTGACCTCTAGTCATTCCTTCCTTAACCTCAATACCTTTTTCCTTGGCTACCCTTATTGCTTCTTCATCTGTTTCTATCTCATCAAAGTCTACGCCCACATATTCCTTAACTGCATCAGCCATATCTATTCTTCTCCATGGTGGTGCAAGCTCTAACTCAGTTCCCTGATAGTTTATCTTTGTAGTTCCAAGAGTTTTCTCAGCTACATAGGCAAATAGGTTTTCTGTAAGTCTCATCATTTCTTCATAGTCTACATAGGCTTGATATAATTCTATATTTGTAAATTCAGGATTGTGCCTTGGGCTCATTCCTTCGTTTCTAAACATTTTGCCCATCTCATAAACCTTGTCAAATCCTCCAACAATAAGTCTTTTTAAGTAAAGCTCATTTGCTATTCTAAGATACATATCAAGGTCTAATGTATTGTGATGGGTAGCAAAGGGTCTTGCATTCGCCCCACCTGCCACACTACTAAGTATAGGTGTTTCAACTTCTAAGAAGCCTCTATCATCTAAATACTCTCTTACAGCTTTGATAATTTTAGACCTAAGTATAAAAGTTTCCCTTGCTTCAGGATTTACAATTAAATCTACATATCTTTGTCTATATCTTAAATCTTGGTCTTTTAAACCATGAAATTTCTCTGGAAGAATTTGAAGTGATTTACTCATTAGGGTTAATTCAGAAACTCTAATAGAAACTTCTCCAGTTTTAGTTTTAAAAATTTCACCCTTGGCTCCAACTATATCTCCTATATCTAATAGGGATAGGTCTTCGTATTCTTCTTCTCCTATATTATCTTGCTTTACAAATAATTGCACACGTCCCTCTGTGTCCTGTAAGTCCATAAAACTTACCTTACCATGACCTCTTCTTGACATTATCCTTCCAGCTACAGAAACTGTTTCTCCTTCCAAGCTATCATATTCTTCATTTAATGTAGAGCTATAATGAGTAACTTCATATTTTTCAACTAAAAAAGGATCTCTGCCTTTTTCAATAAGTTCTTTTAATTTTTCTCTCCTCATCATAAGCATTTCATTTAAATTTTCACTAGTATCAACCATTCGCTCTACCTCCTTATATATTTAAAATCTACCTATTGATTTCTTTTATCTCATATTGAGCAGTCCCATCTGGCACTATTACATTTACAATATCTCCTACCTTGTTGCCTAGTAGGGCTGCACCTACAGGAGACTCATTTGATATCTTTCCCTCACTTGGGTTGGCTTCTACGGAACCTACTATTTCCAATTCCATATCTTCTTCAAATTCCATATCATAAATTAGAACCTTAGATCCTATGCTTACCTTATCTTTTTTAATATCATTTTCATCTATAAGCTTGGCATTGCTAAGCATAGTTTCCAATTTAGCTATACGTTCTTCTAGTTGAGCCTGATCATTTTTTGCCTGGTCATACTCTGCATTTTCACTTATATCTCCAAAGGCTAAAGCTTCCTTAATCCTCTCTGAGATTTCTCTTCTTTTAACGCTTTTTGCTTGGTCTAATTCTTCCTCTAATTGTGCTAATCCTTTAGCCGTTAGAAATACATCTTTTTCTGCCATTGTTCCCTCTCCTTTTATCCTAATAATAATCTATAATAAATTTATTAATTTTTCCAATTCATATCTTTCCTGTAAAATTACATTGGTATCCAAGTTATTATATGAAAGCTTGGCACTATTGTCAAGTCTTTGGCCTAATCTTTGACAAAGAACTCACAATAATTTCATGTCCTTTTTTAATATTGATTTAAAAATTCTAATAGTAGGGATTCCAATTCTTCTTTTTCCTCTATTTGATTGATCTTATTTTTCATTTCCTTGGAGTTCTTTAGACCCTTAAGATACCAGGCAGAGTGCTTTCTCATTTCTCTCACTCCAATTTTTTCCCCCTTTATCTGGCATATTAGCTCAAGATGCCTTATGCAGGTCCTTATTTTCTCTTCTACATCTGGAGCCTTTCCTTCTCCTCCCTCCATAAGGGATAGTATTCTCTTGAATATCCAGGGATTGCCCTGGGCACCTCTTCCTATGGCCACTGCATCGCACTTAGTATATTCAATCATCCTAATTGCATCTTCTGGCTCAAATATATCACCATTACCTATTAGAGGAATATCTATGGCTTCCTTCATCTTTTTTATATAGTCCCAATCAGCCTCACCACTGTAGAACATATCCCTGGTCCTAGCATGGATAGTAATGGCAGCTATACCTTCCTCCTCAGCAATTTTCGCTATTTCCAATCCATTTAAACTATTCTCATCCCATCCCATTCTCATTTTAAGACTTACAGGTTTTTCTGAGGCAGCTACAACAGACCTTAATACCTGTCTTGCTAACTTGGGATCCTTCATCAAGGCACTGCCATCTCCATTTTTAACTATCTTTGGAGCAGGGCAACCCATATTTATATCTATAATATCAATATCTTTTCTATAATTTAGCTTGTCCCTTACTACAGTTCCCATAATCTCTGGATCCGATCCAAATATTTGAATTGCTATAGGTCTTTCTTTTTCATCCACCTCTAAGAGACTCTCTGTCTTTTCATCCCCATAGTACATTCCCTTACAACTTACCATCTCTGAAAAGACAAGGCCCGTTCCCATTTCACTACATATGATTCTAAAGGCCAAGTCTGTAATCCCTGCCATAGGGGCAAGGAATACATTGTTTCTTAACTCTATATTTCCTATCTTCACAATACCACCTCATATATTTAGAAAGGTAAGTAGCTATATAGCTACTTACCTGTTTCTTTCATAAATTATCTTTAAACCTTCCAATGTCAACATCTTATCTATCTTCTTAATATATTCACTTTCAGAAGCTATTAATGAGGAGAAGCCACCTGTTCCTACTATATTAACTTCTTCTCTCTTAACTCCAAGTTCTTCCATAATCTTTTTAATTATAAAATCTATCATACCTATATATCCATAAACAAGTCCTGACTGAATGCTCTTTACTGTGGTTTTACCAATCACCCTATCTGGCTGAATTATCTCTACCTTTGGCAACATTGCAGTCCTTGTAAATAATGCTTCAGAAGATATCTTTATACCTGGATAAATTACTCCACCAAGATAATCTCCTTCTTTTGATACCACACAAAATGTAACAGCTGTTCCAACATCTACTATTATTAGAGGTCCACCATATTTCTCATAGGCAGCCACAGCATTTACTATCCTATCTGCCCCTACCTCTTTTGGATTGTCGTATTTAATATTCATACCAGTCTTTACACCAGGCCCCACTACTATAGGCTCAATGCCTAGGTATCTCATACTCATGGTTGGGAGAGTATGCATAAGGGGTGGTACAACTGAGGATATTATTACATTCTTTATATCCCTAGGATCTATATTATTGTACTGGAAGACTTGATTAAAAAGAAGTCCATACTCATCTGAAGTTCTATTCTTATCAGTTGAAATCCTCCAATCATAGAGGAGCTCATCTTCCTTGTATATTCCAACTACAATATTTGTATTACCTACATCTATCACTAATAACATCTATCATCACCATCTCTTATCTTTTACTCTTTAGTTTAGTAACCACAGAGGTTACTATTATAATTGCAATTATTGCTTCTGGTATTCCATTTGTAAGTCCTATTCCAGCAATCACCTTGCCTGCTATATCTACATTTCCTCCAAGCTTTTCAACAAATTCTTCAGCAAATATGAAGTAAATCATAAATAGAACTCCCATAGTATTTGTAAGTGTTCCTACAATAGTAGCTCCAATTATATCCAAAGCCTTGTCTTTAAGCTTGTTGTGTATAAAGTAGATAAGTACCAGCGACAGTGCAATCAAGCTTAGGTTTATTAAAATACTTATAATATGAATGCTTCCCCTAACATTTGTATATATTCCATAGCCTAAATAGGATATCATCCCTGCAAATAATATATATATAAGCCCCATGGTTCTTTTATTACCCAATTTTCTCAGTGAACTATAGGTATAATAGGCACTTATACCAATTAATATCCTAGGTAATATTGATACCAATGGGTTCAAAAATACAAAGGATACTGGGGTTGGTGCAGTTACTGCCTGATAAATGCTAAATAAACCAAAAATCAGTCCTACCAAGCCTCCAACTAAGGGCCCTTCCATTATGGAACCGATTATAACAGGTATATGCATTATAGTGGCTCTGGTTGGCCCAACGGGTATAAAACCAAGAGGTGTCATACCTAAAACCACGGATATAGCTCCTAGCATTCCTATAATTACTAATTTTCTTACATTCAATCTTTTTTTATCCAATTTTATCCCTCCGCTCTAGTTCTCTCAAAGATACCAGTCGTTTATTATTGTAAATCCCCTTGTCCTTGATAGTCCAATTCATAAAGATATCAGCTATCGACAAAATCATTATAAAACTATTTTCTCATTAATACAAGCTTTTATTGCATTTATCTCTTTATTTCTTTGTATGACTTTAATCCAGCTAGGGATTCTGAGGCAAAAAGAGCATTGCTTATGGCCTTGGAGATGGCTTCTTCCCCTAAAATTCCAATTAAATTTATATCTCCCTCAACACGATTGGTAGCCATGGAAAATATAGTATCTCCATCCACCATGGTGTGCACTGGATTAATAGATCTTGCAAAACCATTATGGGCAACTTGGGCTAGCTTATTACACTGGCTCTTATCCAGTTTTGCATTGGTTGCCACCACAGCTATAGTTGTATTAGATGGATTAAATCCCAGTTCCAGGTTTTTTTCTTTTATTATATCTATGGTATTTAAAAGTTCTTCCTTTTCATAGTCATAGACTCCTGCCATTTGTTTGTTTGTCTCAAAATCATATATGTCTCCAAAGCTATTAAGGACAACCATAGCAGCTACTACAAGCTCCCCTGACTTCACACTGGCTGAGCCTAGCCCAGATTTCATTGCCTTATCTGGTCCAAGTATTTTACCAACTGTAGCTCCCATTCCTGCTCCCACATTCCCCTGAAGTCTTTCTACATTATTGGCAGATTCTGCTGCCCTGTATCCCATTTCAGCATCAGGCCTTACAAAGCCATCCCCTATATTCAAATCAAATATTACAGCTGAGGAAACTATAGGCACCTTGGTTATACCCACATCTAATCCTATATTATTTTCTTCTAAATACTTCATTACACCTGTGGAAGCATCTAATCCAAAGGCAGAGCCTCCAGATAAGACGATTCCGTGAACCCTGTCTACCATCTTTTCAGCCTTGAATAGATCAGTCTCCCGAGTCCCTGGGGCAGATCCTCTAACGTCCACTCCCCCACTAGCACCCTCTTCACAGATTATTACTGTACAACCTGTTATAGCCTCTTCATCTTGACAATGACCCAGCTTAATTCCTTCTACATCTGTTATATACCCTGTATACATAAAATACCTCCTAAGATAGAAATATAATTTATGGATAAAAAAATTCGCTCCACTGGGAATGACATATACATCATTCCCAGTATAGCGATAAGTCTTTTTTTGTTTTCTTTAGGTCTAATCTCTAAGACAGGACTAGCCAAAGAAATTAAGCAATAAGCCTGCTGCTATTGCTGAGCCTATTACACCTGCAACATTAGGTCCCATTGCATGCATAAGTAGGAAGTTTCTTGGGTTAGCTTCTTGTCCTACCTTTTGTACTACCCTAGCTGCCATTGGCACTGCTGAAACTCCTGCTGCACCAATAAGTGGATTGATCTTACCACCTGACAATTTACACATAAGCTTTCCAAATAGAACTCCTGAAGCAGTTCCTATTGCAAAAGCTACAAGTCCTAGAGCAATAATAAGTATAGTCTTGCTTGTAAGGAAGGTTTCAGCATTAGCTGTTGCCCCTACAGTTACACCTAAGAATATAGTTACTATATTTACTAATTCATTTTGAGCCGTTTGTGAAAGTCTATCTACTACCAGTGATTCTCTAAATAAATTTCCTAGCATTAGCATACCTACAAGAGTTCCTGCTGATGGAAGTATTAAAGTTACTAATACTGTAACCATTATAGGAAATATTATCTTTTCTCTCTTACTCACTGTCCTTACCTGTCCCATAACTATTTCTCTTTCTTCCTTAGTAGTCAGAGCCTTCATTATTGGTGGTTGAATAATAGGCACTAGGGCCATATAACTATAGGCCGCAACTGCTATAGGTCCTAATAATTGAGGAGCAAGTTTAGATGTAAGATATAATGCCGTTGGTCCATCTGCCCCACCTATAATAGCTATAGAGGCAGCCTCTGCCGCTGGAAAGTTGAATATTATTGCTCCCATAAATGTTGCAAAAATACCAAACTGAGCTGCTGCTCCAAGTAATACACTTTTTGGATTAGCTATTAAAGGTCCAAAATCTGTCATAGCACCTACACCCATAAATATAAGGGGAGGATAAATTCCAAGCTCTACTCCTTGGTATAGGTAATAAAGTAGACCACCTGGTTGATCTCCTTCTGGCCCCAACATTGTACCTGCTAGGGGTAGATTCGCAAGCAACATACCAAATGCAATTGGAACAAGCAAAAGTGGTTCAAACTTTTTAGCAATCGCTAGATATAGTAATATAAAGGCTACTAATATCATTCCAACTTGTCCCAAGCTTAAGGCAGCAAATCCAGTACTCTGAAAGAAATCTACTAATATATCTAATAAATTCATATTCCTACCGTCCTTTCTTGGTAAACTATTCTATTACTACTAGCTTATCCCCTGCACCAACTGCCGTTCCTTCACTAGTATTTATTGCTACTACTTTTCCACTTCTAGGTGCTACTATTTCATTTTCCATTTTCATTGCTTCAAGTATTAATAAAACATCCCCTTCATTAACTTCCTGGCCTTCTGAAACCAATATCTTCCAAATATTACCAGGCATTGGAGCCTCTACTGTTTCTTGGCCTTCTGAAGCCTTTACTACTTTTTTAGGCTCTTCTTTTGCTGGAGCCTTTGGTGCTGGAGCTGCCTTTGGTGCTGATGCTACTGGTGCTGCCTTTGGCATTGCCTTAGTCTCACCATCTACTCCTACTTCTTCTACTTCAACCTCATAGGAATTTCCATTTACATTAATAACAAATTTTCTCATTAGTATCCTCCTAAGATTTATTATAGTTTACCATTTATTTGCTCTTGTCTACCAGCTCTTGCCCATGCTGGCTGGCTAGTCTCTACTCTTTTTATACTTTGTATGTTTATTTCTGGAAGAGCAAGTCCCATGCTGGCAGCAACTGCAGCTGATATTACTGCTATTAATTCCTCATCATCTACAACTTCTACAAGTTCTGAATCTTTTAGCTCCTCAGCCTTGTCATCCTTAGTCATTATTTCTTCTACAGGTGCGACTTCTTTTTTCTCTAGAAATCTCAACATAGATATAAAGGCTGAAATAATCACCAATACAACAAATACCATAACTACACTAAATAGGGTAACTATTAATCCGTCTCCTATACTTATATATTCTCCCAATTATTTCACCTCTCCTATAATGGTAAGTTACCATGTTTTTTCGAAGGTCTAGTTTCTCTCTTAGATTCCAACATGTCAAATGCGGATATAAGCCTTGGTCTACTTAAACTTGGCTCTATTACATCATCTACAAATCCTCTTTTTGCTGCAATATATGGATTTGCTATAGTTTCTCTATATTCTTCTATCTTAGCTTGTCTCATTTCAACTGGATCATCTGCATCCTTTATATCATTTTTAAATATAATATTTGCAGCTCCCTCTGGCCCCATTACAGCTATTTCAGCATTTGGCCATGCAAAGACTTGGTCTGCTCCTAAATCCTTACTACACATAGCAAGGTAGGATCCTCCATAGGCCTTTCTAACTATCATAGTTACCTTTGGCACAGTAGCTTCACTATAAGCATAAAGCATCTTAGCCCCATGTCTTATAATACCACCAAATTCTTGATTGGCACCTGGTAAGAATCCTGGTACATCTACTAGGTTTAATAAAGGTATATTGAAAGCATCACAGGTTCTAATAAATCTAGCAGATTTATCTGATGCATTTATATCCAAGCAACCTGCAAGTACTCTAGGTTGGTTAGCTACTACCCCTATAGTCTTTCCATTTAATCTAATGTATCCTGTTATTATATTTTGAGCATAGTATTCCTGTACTTCAAAGAAGTCAGCATTATCTGCTATAGTCCTGATTACATCCTTCATGTCATAAGGCTTGTTTGGATTAACTGGAACTATTTCATTTAATCTTTCTTCAACCCTGTTGATATCATCATTTGCTTCATAAACTGGTGCTTGTTCTAAATTGTTTGAAGGAAGTAGTCCTAAAAGAGTCTTTACTCTTTCTATACATGCTTCTTCTGTTTGATCTTTAAAATGAGCTACCCCTGAGGTCTTATTGTGGGTGTCTGCTCCACCTAATTCTTCTTGACTAACTTCTTCTCCTGTTACAGATTTTATAACCTGAGGTCCTGTAATAAACATCTTACTAGTTCCTTCAACCATGAATATAAAGTCTGTAATAGCTGGTGAATAAACAGCTCCTCCTGCACTAGGTCCCATTATTACTGAAATCTGTGGTATAACTCCTGAGGAAATAGTGTTTCTATAAAATATCTTTCCATATCCAGACAGGGCATCTACACCTTCTTGGATTCTTGCTCCTCCTGAATCGTTCATTCCTACTATTGGAGCTCCCATCTTAAGGGCCATATCTTGAACCTTGCAAATTTTAGCAGCATGCATTTCTCCTAGGGATCCACCTACTACAGTAAAATCCTGGGCAAAAACAAATACCAGTCTTCCATCTACATTTCCATAGCCAGTAACAACCCCATCTGATGGAGCCTCTAGTTTTTCCATTCCAAAGTTTGTACATCTGTGTTCAACAAATTTATCTACTTCTATAAAAGTACCTTGGTCAAAAAGCAAATCAATCCTTTCCCTTGCGGTTAATTTGCCATTTGCATGTTGCCTTTCAATTCTCTTTTCTCCCCCTCCAAGTTTAACTTTTCTATCCATCTCTTGAAGTTTTTCAATCTTTTCCCTCATTTTTTCCCTCCTCTTATATTTAAGGACTTAATCTCTTTGACAAAGCTCTATAAGTACTCCATGAGTTGATTTTGGGTGTAAGAATGCAATCTTTGCCCCTCCTGCACCATATCTTGGCTTCTCATCTATTAATCTTATTCCCTTTTCCTTACATTTTGCTATAGCTTCTTCTATATCATCAACCCTATAGGCTATATGCTGGATACCTTCTCCTCTTTTCTCGATGAATTTAGCAACTGGTCCATCTTCATCAGTGGATTCTAATAATTCCACTTCAGTATCACCTATTGGTAGAAAAGCTACCTTTACCTTTTGTTCTTCTACAACCTCTGTGCTAACACATTTAATTCCCAATACATCTTCATAAAATTTAAGACTTTCCTCTAAATCTTTAACTGCTATTCCTATGTGATCAACCTTATTTACCATTTCTTCACCTCATTTATCTGTATTTTTTATCTTTTAATCATAAGACTCATTATTTTATCCTTGGCAGTAAAGGGATCTGTTTCCTTTGCTGTAACTTCACTGGCTAGCCTATCTATTAAATCTTCCTTCACAGCCCTATCCAGTATCATCTTCATTAGATCGTCCTCTACCATTTTTAATATTTCCAATCTATTATTTCTTTTTCTTTGTTCCTCTAATTCTCCACTATCTTCTAAATATTTTCTATGATTTAATATCTCTTCTAATAAGATATCTATGCTTTCTGATTGAAGGGCTGATATTTTAATAACTGGGGGCCTATAATCCTTGGATTCATTTAAATCAAGGTTCATCTCTATTTCCACCTTTGTCTTATCTGCTCCATCTAGGTCTGATTTGTTAATAGCAAATACGTCAGCTATCTCCATGGTACCAGCCTTAATAGCCTGTATATCATCTCCCAGATTCGGAACCATAACCATTAGAACCGTATCTGCAGTTTTTACTATATCTATTTCAGATTGCCCTACTCCTACAGTTTCAATAAAGATATAGTCACAACCATATATGTCTAAGACCTTTACCGCTCCCCAGGTAGACTTGGCCATTCCCCCAAGAGAACCTCTAGTTCCCATACTTCTTATAAAGACATCCTTGTCTAGGGCATGATTATTCATTCTAATCCTATCCCCAAGTATTGCTCCCCCTGTAAAGGGACTGGTTGGATCTATGGCGATTACTCCAACTTTCTTATCTTTTTTTCTAAGCTCTTTAATAAGCTTGTCTGTAAGTGTAGATTTACCAGAACCTGGAGGACCTGTAATACCTATTACATAGGCTCCTCCCGTCTTTTTAAATTGTCTCTTTAAAATATCTACTGCCATCTCATCTTCATTTTCCAGCATAGTAATCATTCTACCGCAAGCTCTTTTTTGACCCTTTAAAAGACCTTCTTCTATATTCAAATATTACACCACCTATTTATCTTTCCATTAGAGAATTTATAAAGTCAATAACCTCTTTGGTTTCTGTTCCAGGAGTGAATATAGCCTTTACTCCTGCCTCTTTTAAGCCTGGTATGTCATCTTCTGGTATAACTCCTCCTCCAAAAACAGGTATATCTCCAGCATCATTTTCCTTAAGTAACTCTATTACCCTTGGGAAAATATGATTGTGAGCTCCTGAAAGTATGCTAATTCCTACTAAATCAACATCTTCTTGCACAGCCGCTGCAACTATTTGCTCAGGAGTTTGTCTAAGACCTGTATATATAACTTCCATTCCAGCATCACGTAATGATCTAGCTACTACCTTTGCTCCCCTATCATGTCCATCAAGGCCTGGTTTAGCCACTAATACTCTTATAGGTTTATCCACGTAAATTTCCTCCTTTATAAAATATCAATTAAAGTATCACTGTTTGTTGGTACTCTCCAAATTCATCTCTTAGAACATTGCATATCTCACCTAGGGTTGCATAGGTCTTTACTGATTCCAGGATATAAGGCATTAAGTTTTCATCTGTTTTTGCCTTTTCCCCAAGCAGTTCTAGGGATTTTTCCACAGCTTCATTATCTCTCTCTTCTTTTAGCTTGCTTATTTTATCTCTTTGATTTTGCTCTACAATAGGATCTACTTTTAATAGATCTTTTTTCTCTGTCTCTTCAGTTTTAAATTTATTTACTCCAACCACTATTTTTTCCTTTGATTCTATGTCCATTTGATATTTATATGCGGAGTTTTGGATTTCTTTTTGTATATAACCCTTTTCTATTGCCTTAGTTGCTCCACCTAAACCATCTATAGTCTCTATATATTCCATAGCTTCTTCTTCTATTTGATCTGTAAGATTCTCAATAAAATATGAGCCTGCTAGAGGATCTATAGTGTTGGCTACTCCAGATTCATGAGCTACAATTTGCTGAGTTCTAAGGGCAATTCTTACTGAGTCTTCAGTAGGTAGGGCCAAGGCCTCATCCCTTGAGTTAGTGTGTAGGGACTGAGTTCCTCCAAGAACTGCTGCCAGGGTCTGTAGGGTAACCCTTATTATGTTATTATCTGGCTGCTGGGCTGTAAGAGTTGATCCTGCAGTTTGAGTATGGAACTTAAGCTGCATAGACTTCTTATTCTTAGCACCAAATCTTTCCTTCATTATCTTTGCCCAAAGTCTTCTTGCTGCCCTATACTTACAAACTTCTTCCAATACATCATTGTGTGCATTAAAGAAAAATGAAAGTCTAGGTGCAAAATCATCCACATCA
>CAZGQG010000043.1:0-4434 GCA_964527205.1 uncultured Tissierellaceae bacterium
ACTGATGTAAGTTCTAGGGTTAAATCTTTAATTCTCTGACTCAAATCCATTTTAAAACCTCCATATATTATTTATTTAACTTTAGCCTTTGGATAATACAGTGGGTTGTTAAAGAATTCATCCTTAAGATCTCTAACCTCACCGGACAACATAACTAATCCTATCATATTTGGAATGATAATTGAGGCCAGTAATATATCTAAGAATTGGTATAAGAATTCAATTCCACCAACTACTCCACCTATAATGGATAGTAGATAAACTCCAACCATTATATTAGAGAAGGTAGTTCCAAACAAGAATTCTGCCTGGGTCTTACCATAATAAGCAATTACTATTATAGTTGAAAGTACGAATAGCAGTATACATAGGGTTACTATTCCTCCACCTAGGGCATCTCCAAAAACTGATTGGAAAGCTACTGCAGGCATGGTTCCAGCTTCAGCAGCAGGAACTGTCTTCCAAACTCCTGTAACTAGGATAACAAGGGCAGTGATTGTACATACTATTATAGTGTCTACAACTATTTCAAATATTCCCCATAGTCCTTGACGTACAGGATGATCTGTAGCAGCTGCAGCATGGGCTATAGGTGCAGTACCCATACCAGCTTCGTTAGAATAAACTCCCCTTGATGTTCCCCATCTAATAGTATGGGCTATTGTTGCACCGGCTAGTCCACCAGTTGCTGCAAAGGGTGTAAATGCATGTTTGAATATAAGGCCAAATGCCTCAGGTACATGTGTAATATTTAATATAATTATAATTAAACCACCTAGCAGGTATATAGTAGCCATTGCTGGTACTACCTTTTCAGTAAAAGTAGCTATTCTCTTAATTCCACCAAAAACAACTAAACCAACTAAAACTACAAGTACTCCACCAGTCAACCATTCAGGTATATTAAGAGTTGTAGCTGTCTGAACTGCTGATACTGATTGACTTGCGATTGAAGGGGCTAATTCAATCATTAAAAAGAATGCAAAAATAATTCCTAATGCCTTTCCAAAAGATCCTTTAATACCCTTTGATAAGTAATACATTGGTCCCCCAACATAATCTCCCTCTGGATTTCTTTCTCTGTATTTCATTCCTAAAACTATTTCTGAGAATTTTGCTCCACTGGCTATAATGGCAACTACCCACATCCAAAATATTGCACCAGGACCACCAAAAGCAATAGCTACCGGTACTCCTACGATATTGGATGCTCCAATAGTTGAAGCCAGGGCTGCAGTTGCTGCTTGGAAAGGTGAAATACTTCCCTCTGCATCTTCAGGTTTCTTAAGCATCTTGCCGAAGGTCTGACTCATTGCAAAACCAAAATACCTAAATTGGAAAAAACCTAGCTTTATTGTTAAGAATAAACTTCCACCTACTAAAATAACTAACATTGGTACTCCCCAAAGCCAATCTGAAAAACTTACAATTGCATTAACTAGACTATCCATAATATCCTCCTTTAAAGATTTTTGGGATTAAATACTCTATTTTAATGTCTATCCCCCTTCCTGATGTAGTTTTATTTAAATTCCTGGCTAGAGGCCAGAAAAATAAAGCAAGGTTAATAGTCTGTTTAAACTTTATCATAGTATATCACTAAACAGGACCTATATCAAGAAAAATATGCTCTTATTACAGTTAATTTAAAAGATTCTGAATACAGACATAGATTTCTGGCTAGTCTCCATATATAGCTATGAAGAGAGAAGAATATTTATAGATATGCCTTGTAATATCCTCTCCTTATTAGTAATATAGGAGTAGAAAGATTATTTGATAGAGGTGGAAAAATGGATAAGAGACCAATTGGAGTTTTTGATTCAGGCATAGGTGGCCTTACTGTTATGAAGGAGATAGTAGAGCAGCTTCCTGGAGAAGATATAATATATTTTGGAGATACAGCCAGGATACCCTATGGAAGTAGATCCAAGGAAACCGTAATAAAATATGTAATGCAGAGTATAAAGTTCTTAATGACCAAGGACATAAAGGCCATAGTAGTAGGTTGTAACACTGCCTCTGCCCTGGCCTTGGAAGAAGCTAAGGCAGCCTTTGATATACCTATTATTGGAGTAATAGAGCCTGGATCTAGGGCAGCGGCAAGCTCTAGCCAGAATAAGACCATAGGTGTAATAGGCACGGAGGGCACTATAAATTCAGATGCCTACCAGGCCAATATAAGGAGACTTCTTCCCACAGCAGAAATAATAGGAGTTCCCTGTCCTCTCTTTGTACCCATAGTAGAGGAAGGCTGGGAGAATTCAGACGTGGCAGATGTGGCAGCTCAGAAATACCTATTAGAATTAAAGGAACACAGCATAGATACCCTGGTCCTTGGCTGTACCCACTATCCCGCCCTTAGGTATACCATATCTAAGATAATGGGAGAAGGGGTAAAGTTAATAAATCCAGCCTATGAAACTGCCAAGCTGACAAAGGACATGCTAAAGGAAAAGGCCCTTCTAAATGATAAGATAGAAGGTGGCAACTATAAATACTATGTAAGTGACGCTCCAGATAAGTTTAAGAGAATCGGAGGCAATATAGTAAGAAGGCAAATAGAAGAGGTAGAAAAGGTAACCATAGAATTTTAATTAGGCCCCTAGGTGCCTAATTTTAGGCTATTAGTGCCGAAAAACCAGCGAGGAGGACCTATGAAGGAATTATTATTTACAGAAAATATATTTGAAATACTAAACCATATAGAGGAGGGCATACATATAGTAGATAAGAATGGAATGGTAGTCTACTACAATCCCTTTGCCCAAAAAATAGATGGGATTGAAAGGGACAAGGTAATTGGTAGACATCTCCTTGAGGTCTATCCCTCCCTAAATCACCAGACCAGTACCCTACTTAGGGCCATGGAAACTGGAAAGGCCATAAGTAAGAAAGAGCAGGAATTCTTAAATTACAAGGGAGAAAAGATAACTACCATAAATACCTCCATCCCTATAAGATCCAAGGATGAGATCCTAGGAGCCATAGAAATATCCAAAGATATTACCACAGTGAGGAAGATGTCAGAAAAGATAATAGACCTGCAGGAACAACTCTATATTAGTAAGGATGAGGACAAGAAGAACAAGCACAGGGAGTCTGCCAAGTACACCCTTATAGATATAGTTGGGGAAAACAAGGAAATGATAAGACTTAAGTCCCTGGCCCTAAGGGCTGCCAAGACAGATGCTTCCGTCCTTATATCTGGAGATACAGGGACAGGCAAGGAGCTCTTTGTTCATTCCATCCACAATGCCAGCAGGAGAAAGTCCAAGGCCTTTATTACACAAAACTGCGCTGCCCTGCCTTCAAATCTTCTTGAGGGAATACTCTTTGGTACCACAAGGGGAGGCTTTACAGGAGCTGAGGATAGGCCAGGTCTTTTTGAACTTGCCAGTGGAGGAACTCTTTTCCTAGATGAGATAAACTCCATGCCTCTTGAGCTGCAATCCAAGCTACTTAGGGTTATTCAAGATGGAAGTATAAGAAGGCTTGGGGGAACAAAGACCATCAATGTAGATGTGAGGATAATAGCAGCAACCAATATAGCACCGGAACTTGCAGTAGAGAGAAAGGAGCTTAGGGCAGATCTTTTCTACAGACTAAATGTAGTATCCTTTGGGATCCCAGCCCTAAGGGAGAGAAGAGATGACCTTCCGGTCCTTGTAAATTACTTTATAGATAAGTTTAATAAGCTCCTTGGGAAAAATACAAGGGGAGTTTCAGAAGAGGTAATGAAGATATTTAATCTCTATCCCTGGGAGGGAAATGTTAGAGAGCTAGAACATCTCCTGGAAGGAATAATGAGTATAGGAGATTCTGAAATTATCCATGTAGAAGACCTTCCTCCAAAGTTCCAGGACTATAGGAGGGAAAGGGAGGACTTGGAAGAAAAATCTCTAAAGCATATCTTAGAAGAAAAGGAGAGAGCCCTTATTGTTCAGGCAATTCATCAGGCAGATGACAATATAACTAGGGCAGCAGAGTTACTTCAAATACCAAGACAAACCCTTCAGTATAAGATTAAAAAGTTAAGGATATAGGAGAATTGCCGAAAAATCGGCGAAAGTTCTATTTTAATGCAAAAATTGTTAAAAATAATGAAGAGCAAGAGAAATAATGAAGAATTAAGGAAAATAATTAAAATTAAGAGAAAATGATTTGAAAGAAAAAGAAAACAATAATAAAGCATAATCCATAATAAGAAATACAAATCTCTCAACTTATAATAACCCCTAGAGTGATAGTGGTGGATAAAAAGCTAGGATTTATCCAATTATCTAAGCTTAAAACATATTAAAGAAATTTGCTTTAATATGAATATTTATATTAAAAATATATAGACATTATTAGAAAAGGACATATAACTTATATGTTCTTTTTTTATTGGCATGGATATTGCAATCTATATAGGTGGAGTATAAAAGAAGA
>CAZGQG010000043.1:4534-12288 GCA_964527205.1 uncultured Tissierellaceae bacterium
AGAAGATTATAAAGGGGGAAGGTCAAATGAAAAAAGGGAATCCATATGGAACTCATAGGGTCTTAGAGCCAAAGGGAGTATTGCCACAACCGGCTACTAAGATCGACAATGATATGGAGATTTACGATAATGAGATACTTATAGATGTACAAACGCTAAATATTGACTCAGCTAGCTTTACGCAAATCAAGGAAGAGGCTGGAGGAGATATAGAAGAGATAAAAAACATAATGATGAGGATAGTAGATGAAAGAGGCAAGCATCAAAACCCAGTTACAGGGTCTGGTGGAATGCTAATTGGAACTGTGGAAAAGATTGGGCCAGCCTTAGAGGGAAAGACTGACTTAAAGGTTGGAGACAAGATAGCTACCCTAGTGTCCCTATCCCTTACACCACTTAGGATAGATGAGATTGATGAAATCAGGGCAGATGTGGATCAGGTAGATATAAAGGGCAAGGCCATACTCTTTGAATCCGGTCTTTATGCAGTTATTCCTGAAGACATAGAAGAAAACCTAGCCCTATCAGTACTAGACGTTGCAGGAGCGCCAGCTCAAACAGCAAAACTAGTTAAGCCAGGGGACACTGTAGTCCTTATAGGTGGGTCAGGCAAGTCCGGCATGCTTTGCCTTTATGAGGCTAAGAAAAGAGCAGGAGTTACAGGCAAGGTCATATGCATAGACATAAATATTGAAGGAATCAAGGATGCAGGTCTGGCAGACATATACATAAAGGCCAATGCTACAGATGCAGTAGAGGTCCTAGAAAGGGTTTCAGAAGCCACCAATGGAGAAATGGCAGATGTGGTAATAAACAATGTAAATATACCAAACACAGAGATGTCAAGTATCCTAGCCTGTAAGGATGAGGGAATAGTTTATTTCTTTAGCATGGCTACTAGCTTTACCAAGGCAGCCTTAGGTGCTGAGGGAGTAGGAAAGGATATTAATATGATAGTAGGTAATGGTTATACCAAGGGCCACGCAGAGATAGCTCTAAATATAATGAGAGAATCAAGAGTTTTAAGAGATATATTTACAAAACTATACGCATAAAATAAAAATAAAAGGAGAGAATACCATGAGACATTACAAGGATATTGAGCTATACAAGGATGTGGAGCAGGAAGATTGGGATGACTGGAAATGGCAGGTTCGTAATAGGATTACAGATGTAGAAGAGCTAAGACAGATAATCAATCTAACAGAGCAGGAAGAAAAAGACATAACAGAAGTCCTGGCAAAGTTTAGGGTAGGTATTACTCCCTACTACGCTTCATTAATGGACCCGGATGATCCAAATTGTCCAATTAGGATGCAGGCAGTGCCAACCATAGCAGAAACCCACATAGGATCAGCAGACCTTGAAGATCCCCTAAGTGAAGATGAGGATTCACCAGTTCCTGGACTTACTCACAGGTATCCAGATAGGGTTCTTTTCCTTATAACAGACATGTGCTCCATGTACTGCAGACACTGTACTAGAAGAAGATTTGCAGGCCAACAGGATTCAGGAGTACCAAGGGAAAGAATAGATGCAGCTATAGAGTACATTAGAAATACACCTCAGGTAAGGGACGTTCTTCTTTCAGGAGGAGACTGCCTCTTAGTATCTGATGATAATTTAGAATATATAATCAAGGAGCTTAGGGCAATCCCTCATGTTGAGATTATAAGACTGGGAAGCCGTACTCCAGTAGTTCTGCCTCAGAGGATAACAGATGATCTGGTAAATATGCTAAAGAAATATCATCCAATATGGTTAAATACACATTTCAACCATCCAAAGGAAATCACACCGGAGTCAAAAGCGGCCTGTGAGAAAATGGCTAATGCAGGTATACCCCTAGGAAATCAGTCTGTACTACTTAGAGGAATCAATGATTGTACTCACATAATGAGAGAGCTGGTACATGGTCTAGTAAAGATAAGGGTAAGACCATACTATATTTACCAATGCGACCTTTCCATGGGTATTGAACACTTTAGAACCAAGGTGTCTAAGGGTATAGAAATTATAGAAGGATTAAGAGGCCATACATCAGGTTATGCAGTTCCTACCTTTGTAGTGGATGCACCAGGTGGAGGAGGAAAGACTCCAGTTATGCCTCAGTATGTAATCTCCCAGTCCCCAACAAAAGTGGTTCTTAGAAACTATGAGGGAATTATTACAACCTATACAGAGCCTCAAATGATAGAAGAGGAATGCCAGTGTGAGGTTTGCAAGGGAGAAAGAGAGAGTCATCTTTCAGGAGTAGCTGAGTTAATGGAGGGTCCAGAGGTTAAGAGTTTGGAGCCTAGTTATCTTGAGAGGAAGAATAGATAAAACATTTTATATTGTAAATAGGGACTTTCAGGTAAGGAGATTATTATTTTAGAAGGCTCCTTATGTTCGGGATTGGTAATCATCACCAGCGGAGAAAAAATAGAGTTGCAAACTCGCTACGCTCAGACAGTGCAACTCTGGCAATTTTTTCTCTCACTGGGATGCTTACACAATCCCTCACAATGACGTCCCTTATCTAAAATAATAATCTCTATATATCTTGGTGTGTTAGAATATAGGTATACAGTATTAAATATGTATCCATTATTAAAAAGAGATAAAATATATAAAACATATAAAAATATACCAACACAAAAGAATCATTAAAACAGATAAAAATATAACAACACAGAAGAATCTTTAAAACATATTAAAATATAAAAAGATGTTGAAGACAAAAAGATATAGAAAACATAAGATAGCTGGAATAGGTATTATCTAGATAAAATTATTAAAGACCATCAAATATTTAAAGATTATAAAAGCATTAAGGATTATAAAGAATTTAAAGATTTTTAAGGATTTTAAAAGATAAGTTATGAACGTAAGTAATAAATTTAACTAATTTTTAATCTTGAAATAAAAACATATACTTATGAGATGTAATGAAAATATATAAAATATAAAGAAAAGGAGTGATGCCTTGTTAATTGAACATATTAGAGATAAGTATGAAACTGTTTCTATAGTTGGAATGTCTAAGAATAGTGGGAAGACTGTTGCTCTTAATTATCTTATTCAGGAAGCCTATGGGGAAGGGATGAGCATAGGTATCACATCTATTGGAAGGGATGGGGAGTCTGTGGATATTGTCACTGATACGGACAAGCCTCCTATCTATTTGGAAGAGGGAACTCTTCTTGCTACTTCTAGTCAGATGATTGATCTGGGGGATGCTAATATTGAAATCCTTAGGGTTACTGATTATAGGACCCCTCTTGGAGAGGTTATCATTGGAAGGGTTAGGGATGCTGGTTATGTTCAGCTAGCTGGACCACAACTACTTTCAGAGGTCAAGAAGGTTACAGAGATTATGCTGGAATTTGGAGCTGAGTTTGTGATTATAGATGGGGCACTGGATAGGATATCTCAAGCAGCACCAGACATATCCCAGGCAGCCATACTTTCTGTGGGAGCTGTGCTTTCCAGGGACATGAATAGGGTTATAGAAGAGTCCCTTCATGTGGCATCTACCCTTAATCTGCCTCAGATAGAGGATGAGGGGATAAGAAGTCTTGCCAGATCCTTAATGGATGAGGATAAGATAGGTCTTATAGATGAAGAGGGGGAGATAGAAGAAATCCCTATAAAAACAGCCCTAGGCTGTGGACATATAATTGCCCAGTATCTCAGGGATGATTCAAGGTATTTGGTCCTTCCTGGTTGCCTATCTAAAAACACCCTGGAAGACTTAGTGAGAACCACTAGAAGATATAAGAATTTAGAGATAATAATAAAGGACGGGACCAAGGTCTTTGTCCAGGCCAAGGATTGGCTTAGATTTATGAAACTAGGTGTAAGAGTTGGGGTACTGGATGGTATAAATCTTGTGGCAGTTACCTTAAATCCCTATTCACCTAAGGGCTATTATTTCCAACCAGAAGAATTTTTAAGCAAGATGAGATCCTACATAAAAGATATTCCTGTGGTAGACCTAGTATTGGGGGGCGATTAAGATTTTTATGGATGAGGAAACAAAGAGATCCTTAGATTTTCAATATATATTAAATAATATCCATACTCTGACTCCCTATGGAATGCTATACAAATCAAGACTCAAGGCCTATCTCCCAGGAGAAGAGGTTAAGCTCCAACATGAACTTAAAAAAATGGAATCATTAATAAACATTATAGAAGATACAAATGTAAGGCAGGATTTTAATAATATCTTTGCCAGGATAAAAGACCTTAGGACCTCTATAAAAAGAGCCATGGACAAGTTTATCCTTACCGAGGTAGAGCTTTTTGAAATAAAGAACTTTCTCTTTCTCTTAAAGGAATTAAGTGAGCTTATGGAAGAGCATAGGATTCCTATTTACAAGGATACGGAAATAAGAAGAATAGAAGAGTTGGAAAGAATATTAGACCCTGAGGACACAGGGATTTCCAGCTTTTATGTATACGATGCCTATTCAGAGGACTTAAAGAGAATTAGAGAAGAAAAAAGAGCCCTGGATAGGGAGATTAGAATGAAGAAAAAGGAAATGAAGGCTAAGATAAAGAGGGATTTAAATCTAGACCTAAGACCAGATGATTCCCTAGTCCTCCCAAAGACGGAGGAAAAGATGATAGAAAAGATTAAGTCCTACCAAGACCTGGTTTATCTTTCTGAGACCTATATGAATGTAAGGTTTTCCATTAGGCCTACAGATGAGATTACCACCATGGAAAGGCAGGTTTCCAGTCTCAAGGAAGAAGAGGAAAAGGAAGAGCTCCTTATTAGGGAAAGGCTTTCTAATAATATAGGAAGCAAGAGAAAGGAACTCTTTAGAAATATAGCCAATATAGGAAGACTGGACCTTCTCATAGCCAAGTCCAACTATGCCATAGATATAGAAGGGACTAGACCAGAAATAGTTACAGAACAAGAAGTAGAAATAGAGGATGGTATCCATCCTATGGCCAGGGATTTTCTAGAGGACAATGATCTGGAATTTACCCCTGTAAGCATAGCCCTAAGAAGAGGAGCCTCCTGTATAACAGGGGCCAATATGGGGGGAAAGACCATAAGTCTTAAGATGCTAGGACTCCTTACAGCCATGGCCCAATATGGGCTTTATGTACCTGCAAGGAGGATGAAACTATCCCTAAATAACTTTATCAAGACCTCCATAGGAGACATGCAGTCTGCAGATTCAGGCCTGTCAACCTTTGGAGGAGAGACCAAGACTGTGCAGGAAGCCATAGAGAGATCTGATGACAGGGGCCTTATACTTATAGATGAACTGGCAAGGGGAACAAATCCTGAAGAGGGCTACGCCATATCCAAGGCCATAGTAAGCTACCTTAAGGATAGGAACTCCATAAGTCTACTTACCACCCACTATGACAATGTGGCCAATATGGATGGTGTCCTTCATCTCCAGGTAGTAGGACTTGCCAATGTGGACATAGATGAGCTTGAAAGGGAATTTAGTCATGAAAACAAGATGGAAGTAATCAATAAATATATGGATTATAATCTAAAGCCTGTGGAGGGTAAGAAGGATGTGCCTAAGGATGCCATAAATATAGCCAAGATCATGGGGCTTGAAAAGAGCATCTTAGACCAGGCAGAAAGATATTTAATAGAGGATAAAAAATCACTAGAAGGAGTTGAGCAGGATGGGTAAATTAAATCTTGACCAGGGCTTAATAGATAGCTGTAGGAATGCAGCTAAAAACATAGCAGAAGATGTACAGGAATTTATAGATTTACATACCACCACATCTACTGAAAGAACTGTAGTTAGGCTTCTGGGAGTAGATGGGGTAGATGAGATTGAAAAACCTCTTCCCAATGTAGTAGTAGATAATATAGTGGAGGGTGGAGGACTGGAAAGAGGGGCCTGCTACTGGATGGGTAATGCGGTCCTAGAAACTGGCCTAAGCCCCCAGGAAATAGCAGATCAAATATCCAGAGGAGAATTAGACATTACAAGACTTCCAGCCCATGATGAAAAAGAGATAAGAAGAACTGTGGAGGGCATTGCAGAGGAAACTGTGGAAAAGATCTTAGGAAAGAGAAGGGAAAGAGAAAAGTATCTAGACACCATAGGAGAAGGCAAGAAACCTTACCTTTATGTAATAGTAGCTACAGGAAATATCTATGAAGATATAGTCCAGGCCAGGGCAGCAGGCAAGCAGGGAGCAGATATTGTGGCAGTAATAAGGACCACAGGCCAGTCTCTGCTAGACTATGTACCCTACGGACCAACTAAGGAAGGCTTTGGTGGAACCTATGCAACCCAGGAAAACTTCCGTCTTATGAGAGAGGCCCTGGATGAAGTAGGAGAAGAGGAAGGCAGATATATAAGACTATGTAACTATTGCTCAGGCCTATGTATGCCAGAGATTGCAGCCATGGGAGCAGTGGAAAGACTGGACATGATGCTTAATGACGCCCTATACGGTATACTATTCAGAGATATTAATATGCAAAGAACCCTGGTAGACCAATACTTCTCAAGAATAATAAATGGTTTTGCAGGAATTATAATAAATACAGGAGAAGACAATTACCTTACAACAGATGATGCAGTAGAGGCGGCTCATACAGTCTTAGCATCTCAGTTTATAAATGAACAATTTGCAGCCAAGGCAGGAATCCCAGAAGAACAAATGGGACTGGGCCATGCCTTTGAAATGGATCCAAATCTTGAAAATGGTTTCCTTTTAGAATTAGCCCAGGCTCAAATGGCCAGGGAAATATTCCCTAGGGCCCCACTTAAGTATATGCCTCCAACAAAGTTTATGACAGGTAATATATTTAAGGGACATATCCAGGACGCCCTATTTAATATGGTGTCCATTATGACCAATCAAGGAATCCAACTCCTTGGCATGCCAACAGAGGCAATCCACACACCTCATCTCCAGGACAGGTATCTGGCCATAGAAAATGCAGAATATGTATTTTCCAATGCAAGAAACCTAGGAGATGAAATAGAATTTAAAAAAGGTGGAATGATTCAGTCTAGGGCAGCAGATGTCTTAGAAGAGGCTGAAGAACTCCTTACTCAAATAGAAAGAGAAGGACTTTTCCAAACCATAGAGCAGGGTAAGTTTGGTGGAGTGAAAAGAATGAGAAATGGAGGCAAGGGTCTGGATGGGGTAGCCAGAAAGGACTCAGGTTACTTTAATCCCTTTATAGATCTAATGCTTGGAGGTGGACAGGATGAGTGAAATAGAAAAAGTTGATTTAAGACAGATCAAACCCTATGGAGACACCCTAAATGATGGAATGGTACAAATGGGATTCACCCTTCCAGTAGCCAAGGGACCAGAGGCAGATGAGGCAGCAAAGATCCTAGCAAGAAAGATGGGCTTTGAAGAGCCAGCAGTAGTTTATTCCAAGGACCTAGGCATAGGCTATACTTACTTTGTAGTTTACGGAAAGACAGTTCACACAGTGGACTATACAATTATAGAGGTACCTAAGGTAGATGTGGATTCTATGGAAAAGGAAGAAGTAGAGACCTATATAAGGGACAATATAAAAAGAGATGTGGTAATAGTAGGGGCCTGTACAGGTACAGATGCCCATACAGTAGGTATAGATGCAATAATGAATATGAAGGGCTATGCAGGACATTTTGGCCTGGAAAGATATGAGGGAGTAGAGGCCTACAATCTAGGCTCCCAGGTTCCCAATGAGGAACTGGTGAAAAGAGCCATAGAACTAGATGCAGATGCCATCCTAGTATCCCAGGTAGTAACCCAAAAGGATG
>CAZGQG010000044.1:0-11901 GCA_964527205.1 uncultured Tissierellaceae bacterium
GAGCTTTAATTTAAAGGCTTACAGCTATATTGTCCAATTTGTCATAATTAGCATTGTGACAAACTCATGATTTTATCTCATTCTTTATTACTCTCAAAGAATAAGATAAGCAGACCCAATAACCCCATAATTGCAAATAGTGCTGAAATTAAAAGTTCTATACCTGATAATCTTCCAATGAGACCAATTCCTGACATTCCAGTATAAATTATTGCATTACTAATTATTAAACCAATAAATCCAATAATACCCCCAAAAAACAATGATATACCTAATATGAATTTCTTCATTATCTGCACCTCCTTTTGATTTTTAAATCTTAGTTTTACTCAATTCTTATTATGACAAACTCAGTTTGGCTAAAACAAGCCGTTATGGCTAGTTCATAAATAGTATTGAGTTTGTCATAATACATGATAATAGCTAGATTCCTATAATTCTATCTAGTTGTTATTTTACTCATCTGCTACAATACTTTCTTTAAATATATTGTAGCAGATTTAAAATACTTTTCAATTAATTATTACAGCATCAAATCCAGCTCTTTTAAGTCTTTCAACTTGAGCTTTGGCATTGCCCTTATCCTTAAAGGAGCCTGCCATTACTCTATAGAGTTTCTCATCCTTTGGGCTAGCTTTGGAATCTCTATATTCTACTCCAACTTCTTCTAATATGGCCCTTACTATAGCCCTTACTATTTCATCAAACTTTAAATCAAATAATCCATTATCCCCTGTATTATCTATAAATCCAACTTCTATTAAAACTGCAGGAGATTTAGTTTCCCTTAGCACATGGAAATTTGCCTGCTTTAGCTTCCTATCTAAAAATCCTAGCTCTACTAGATTTTTCTGTATCCTAGCTCCCAGACTCCTAGCCTTGGGATTTTGATTTATATAGGTGAAGGTTTCCACTCCCCTTGCCTCTTCTGCCCTAATGGCATTTCTGTGGAAGGATATAAAGTAATGGTATTTCTTCTTCCTCTCAAAATTACTTCTCTCAACAAGGCTTAGGGTTTTATCAGACTTTCTAGTTTCATCAACTAATATCCCATGCCTTCTAAGCTCCTTACCTACAGCAAGGCCTAGCCTTAAATTGTCATCCTTTTCATTTCTACCCTTATAAACTGCCCCAGGATCATTCCCACCGTGGCCATAGTCCAAACATAATCTAATCATATAAAGATTCCCCCCTTTAACTTATATATAGAAATAAGGGGGATAGATTACTATTTAAATATTATATTATTCTCTCCAGCAGTTGCATTGTGATATAGTGTATAATAATCTGTGATTAATTATAATTATTAGGGAGTGAAGTTTATGATATTTGACGGACATGGAGATATATGGACAGATGTTACTTTAAATAGAAGCAAAGCTAGGAAAAATATAATAAAAAATGAACATTTAAATCGCTTTAAAAAAGCTAATATGATTGGTGGAATATTTGTTATATGGGTGGATCCACCCTATGATAAAAACCCCCAAGCTAGAACATTGGAAATTATAGAGCATATGAGTAGCGAAATTATGGAAAACTTAGATATACTTAAAATAGTCCGAAATACAGAAGATTTTGATGGAGCTTTATCTGAAGATAAATTAGCTGTTCTAATTGGCATGGAAGGTTTGAGTGGTATTGGAGATAGAGTAAATTTAATAAATACATTATATTTACTAGGGGTTAGGCACATGGCTCTTACTTGGAATGAAGAAAATCTTTTAGCAACAGGAGTTAAAGGTTCTCCTAATAGAGGATTAACAAAGCTAGGAATAGATGCTGTAAAATTAATGGAAAAACTAGGAATAATAATAGATCTAGCCCATGCTAATGATAAAACTTTTTGGGATGTATATGAAAATACTAAGGGACCAATTATAAACTCTCATTCTAATTCCAGAAAATTATGTGATGTAGCTAGAAATATTCCAGATGATCAAATAAAAGCTATAGCTAAAAGAGGAGGTCTAGTAGGATTAAACTCTTTTAATGAATTTGTACATGTGGACAGGAAAAAACAAGATATAATTCATTTGGCTAAGCATTTAGATCATTTAGTTGAAGTAGCAGGAATTGATCATGTAAGCTTTGGTTTTGATTTTTTTCATTATTTAAAAACTGATACTATAGATAGTTTTGTAGATGATGTAAATATTGGTACAAAAGGATTTGAAACTGTAGAAAAAGTTCCAGATTTAATAGATATTCTTTATTCTAAAGGATATACAAAGTCTGATATAGAAAAAATATCTTATAAAAATTATTATAGAATAATTCAAAATGTACTTGATTAAAAATATTCCTACAAAGACCTTGGTCCTTGTAGGAATATTTTTACAAATGATGTACAAAAGTTTATTTATAGTCCTTGATATCTTCATCTGCTATTTTAGACTGTACTTGATGATAGGTATCTGTCCTCTTTTAAAATTTAAGCGGTGAAAACTATACTTTCATAATATAATTTTTTCCTATGATTAATTCTTAAAAATCATACCATCCTTTATGATCTTTTATTTTACATTTATTATATCATATATTGCTAGCTAATACCCCGGCTCCTATAGAGCCTGCATACCTAGCTAATGGATCTGTTTTAACATCTGTTTGGAGCTTTAAGGATAGTAACTCAACAAAGGGATTTATTTCGCAAAGACCACCTGTTAGATATATTGAGTCACTTTTACCATGCTTATGGAGCATAGAATATACTCTGCCTGTTATAGAATTTATTATTCCTCTTGAAATATCCTCCCTGGGAGTTCCTTTTCCAATTAAACTTATAACCTCTGACTCTGCAAAAACTGTACACATATTATTAATATTAATATCTTTTCCTGCTAGAGCCATTTCACTAAGTTCTATAATACTTATTCCTAAGCTATTTGCCATTAACTCTAGGAATCTTCCAGTTCCAGCTGCGCACTTGTCATTCATTGTAAAATCTATAACTCTACCTGACTCAAGACTTATAATTTTAGTATCTTGTCCACCAATATCTATTATAGTACAATCTTCTCCTAGTAAATATTGAACACCCATACCATGGCATGTGATTTCTGTTATAGTCTTACTAGCATAGGGCACAGATATCCTTCCATAGCCAGTTGCCACCACCTTGCTATTCTCTACATTAATATTCATTTCTTTTAATTTTTCATCTATATTTTTAGATGTTTCTATACTACTCCAGCCAGTAGGTATTGTAAAGTTAGTGATTAGTTTATCTTCACCATTGAAAACACTTACTTTTGCTGCTGTTGAACCTATATCTATACCAATGTAATTCATATAACCATCCTTTATTAATTCATTAAAGCCATATCTAGTGTTTCTAAAAAGGCTTCTATCCTAGTGTTTAATTGACCAGTATCTGAATCAGAATAATCTGTTTCAATTTGTATAAATGGAATACCTAACTCATTTTGAACATATTTTTCTAAAGTATGGGATTCTATAGCATAGGTATGACAGGCCTGGTAAGTTAGGTCTACTACCCCATCTACATCATACTCTTCTGCTAGCCTTTTAATTAAATCCATCCTTCCATCATTATAGGTCATACATGAACAAGGTGTAGACAAGTATTTTTCGGCTATAGCCAGTAAGGGATCTTTATTAAGATCTTCATCTACCATAGTATCTAGCCCCTTATAGCCTGTACAGTTTTCTAAAGCCACTACAGAAGCACCAGCATCTTCTAAAGACCTTAAAATCTTATCAGCTCCACCTACACCTGTTGGGCAACCTGTTAAAAGTATTCTAGGAGCATTGTCATCATAGGCATAAATTCCTTTCTGGATCCTGTCTTCAACTTCTTCTATTAGCCTTTCTATTAAGCTAATACCTGCTTCCTTGTCTACATTAAAACCTTTCAACCACTGGGCCTTCATCATATCCATACCAGATAGGGGAGCTGGCTTGTGGGCATTTAACTTATGTAAGTTTCTCATAACGGTTCTTTCCCGATTCATTAACTTAATAGCATCCCTTAATTTTTCATCAGTTATTTCAACATCTAATTCTTCTTCAAGAAACACTTTGAATTTTACCATTTCTTTTTCCCATAAGTATAAAGAATCTTCATCTTTAGCTGTTTGAGGAAGATTCATTATATGCATAGGCTTTATTTCCCTCATTAGCTCATACATTTTTTTCTTGCCATCACAAGTAGTTTCCGCCAGAAGAACATCTGAAAAATAGAAATAAGGACAAGTATCAGAAACTGCAAAACCATAGCTTGATTTTATTAAAGGGCATAAGTTCCTTGGCAGCTCTTTTTCTGCCGCTTCAATAGGTTCCTGTGTAGTTCCACAAAGTGTCACTGGAATTGCACCAGCCGCCATTGCAATTTCCGAGGGTGAAAAAACACAGTACATCCCAACAACCTTCTGCCCAGCATCATGAGCATGCTTTATTCCAATTCCATTAACTTCTCTTAATCCTTCAACTTCTTCCATAACCTTAGGTCTCATCACAATCACTCCTTATATATATTCTAAATAAGCTTAACATAAAGAATTGACTGTATCAAATTGAAAATATCTATTCAAAATTTTTTTAGATTAATTTTTTCTATAGCATTGAAAGTGGAATATAGTAAAAAAGTAATTGCCATCACTAACTTTAAAAAGTACCCTAGAAGTGACTAAGCTTATAGGGGGAAAGGAAGTGCTGGCAATTACTCAAGTTAATTATATAGGAGAATTATATTTTTGAAAGGTAAAACTTACTCTGATATATGTAAAATAACTGACAAGAATTACCGCACAGTAAAAAGATATAGAAATGGAAGATTTTAATGAAAAACACCATAAAGCTATAAAGCTCAATAACTCTGATGTTTTAAGACCAATAATTATAAAATGGCTTGCAGAAGATAAATCAAGACATCACAAGCAGAGACATACTGCAAAAAGAATCTATGACAGACTTAGAGAAGAATATGCAGAAATTTTAGAGGTATCAGACAGAACTGTAAGGAATATTATTAAAGAAGAAAAAGAAAAGATTTATGGAAAGGACAAAGCTTATCTTTTCCTTAAACATCTAGAATGCTGGCTTTGTAGTAGCTAAGTAGATAGGCTAGTTCACCATTCTCATATGCTTATTTTCACAGATAAGAGTTGTCCTATGATGAATTCATTGATGAAGTAAAATATCTAGTGCTGGTAATTGCACTTTTGATTGCCAAAAATTGTATTTTGCTATTGCCAAACACAGACCTATGTCTAATATATTGACATAGGTCCAAAGCATCGCAATTAACGTTGCAATTCAGCATATTATTTAATTAATTATCTTTTATTAAAATTTCACCTACTAACTTCTCTATCAGGTCCGTTTTATTAAATATCTCTCTTGCTATTTTTTCAGCTGAAGCTATAGAATTATTAAAATCAAACTCAACTATTGTAGGTTTATAGATATTAAAACCTAATTTTTCAGTTGATATTCTTTTTAAAGTATCCTCTAATACAGAAGCTACATTAGGAGTCCAAACTGTGATTTCAACAGAATTAGGATGTATGTCATCCGAGATTCGAATGTCCTTATAAATAATATACAAATCAACCTTATCTTTTCTAAAAAGATTACCATCTCTTAAGTTTTTAAATTGTACCTCCATGTATCCTCTAGATGATTGGTTCTTCCAAATATGCATACTAAAATTATTTGAATCAAAGCTTTGTTTATCATTTGTCAATATATTATAAACCTCATCAATTATAGAATCTAAAAATCTTTCGACTTCCTTTCTTGCTTCTGTTAATATTTGATAATCATTTAAATATAAAATACCCGCTTCAGATATTCTCTCCATAATTACCCCTCCATTAATATATCTATAACTTGTTTATTTTTATCTTTTATCTTATTAAATTTTATAATCTTACTTAGATTAAAACCATTGCTCACCAATTCATTTCCTAAGAATAGAAGTTCTTCTAATGATTCTTCTAATATTTCATAAGGTCCCATAGCTAAATCCATAAGTAATCTAATTAAATTCTCCCTAGATACTTTTGAAATGTTATTTAGTTTTAGTAACTTAATACTTCTATGAATTAACTCTTCATGCGTTAAAGATATCCATCCAAAGCTTTCCTTTTTATAATCTCCTTCAGGTGTTAAGTAAATTTTTACTTTCTTTTTATCTTTATATTTTGTATTATTGTCAATTGCCATATTATACCTTTCTAACTGATTAATATCAGAATCGGGATGCTTACTTTCCTTACTTAGAATCTTTTGCTCTATAACAATTATATAATCTTTACCTTCAATACCTATATCTGCAAAACAACTAATTATTTTATCTTTTTCTTGAATTTCCCCTAATTTAATTTCAGGTATAACATTGCAATTTTTACTCCAACTTGAATCTAATCCTAATAAATTACACTCTGGGCTTAATAGTATATTGAGGAGTTTATCCTCTAGCCCATGTTTTCTTTTAGGGTCTAGAAAATAAGATAAATATTTAGTAAATCTTATTTCTTGAGTACCTTGTCCGCATATAGACAATATTGGAAGTGGAATTCCATTGTCTGTATCTAGGTTTTTAATAATGTTTTCAATAAATGGAATATTTTCAATTTCCCAGTTCATTATATAAGTATCTTTTATTTTGTTAATCTTTTCTGCTAATTTATTAGTATCCTTTTTATAAGATGCTCTTTTTATATTCAATATAATATTTTCAATTTCATTATTTATATCTTTAAAGTCTTTATTTTGTTCTGATAACCTTTTTATCTGTTCTATTGTAAGATTTAATTTGTTGATATCCACTATTTAATATTAACCCCCTTTATAAAAGCATTTGTTTTATAATAATCTCAGCTACAGCTTTCCTTATATCCTAATCTAGATTCTTTAGTTATTAGCTTATTAGAATTCTATAATTAGCATAGCCTTTCTTATTTTCTCCAATTCTTTCTATAGGATAATTACCAGTGTTTATTCTACTACTAAAAATTCTACCAAAATGCCAATTACCAAATTCATCCGATAAATATTTCCAATCCTCTTTATGGAAAAGATCTGTAAAGATAAATGTATATCCATCTCCTATATTCTCATCTTCTATACTCTTCCTAATCATATTAATTCTATCATCTATTACCATGTTAATAGATTCAATCCTATTATCCATTGCACCATCTAAAATAGTTTTATCAAATTTATTTATTTTCATTTTATCCTCTCCTAAATAGTATTTCTAGTGTAAACTAGACACTACTGCATTTTTATCCTGTCAATATTTTAACCACTATCATACTTCCATAGTATCTTTCTCTTCCTTTTCCATATATGCTCTTCGAATTTCTGATAAGCTTTTTCCACTTTCTTTGTGTACAGAAAAAGCATAAGTTTCTACACTAGACCATCCATATATTTCTTTTAACCATGCTTGAAGAGATTTTTCTACTTGATCAACAAGAACATTACCATTATCTAATAAAATTGCTTCCCCCTCTCTTCCCTTTGGTACTATTACATCTCCTTCTTTAACAACACCCCATTCAAGCATTGCATCTATTCTCGGGAGAGATCTACGTGTAGTTTTTGTTTTTCCTTCCTTTGATATATAAGTTGAACTATCCATAAAGTTCACGTAATAATCAACATGGTCTGGAACTGGCAAGACTTTTTCCACATAAAAATATATCCTCATTAATTCTATATGGTGTTAATTTATAACAGCTTATATCAACATTATTATTATTTAGCCAGGCAACTGCTGATAGTGTTTGGTCATCAAAATCTGAAGCCACTAGTATTATTCTTTGTTTTTCATTGAAATCTTTATGGGCATCATTGGCTTCAAGGAATTCATTTAATTTACGTATTCCTAATTCAAAAGACGTTAGCTCTCCAAGCTCAAACTCATCTCTATATTTCTCAATATAAGGTGCATAAACTCTTTTTACTAGCCCTTCAGTTCTATCAATAGTTGCATAGCTAGCTGCATATCTTATTGCCTGAAATTCAAAGGCTTCTTTTCTATAAATAATATCCTTACGATCTCTTTTAATTTCAATTAATACAATGTCTCCATTATTATCAACTGCAGTTAAGTCACTTCTTGCATTTTTCTCGTTTTTAACTTGCTTTCCTACTATAAGCATAGATTCTTCTTCATCACATATCATATCAATATTATTTCTAAGAATCTCCTCTATATCATTTTCAGTCATGTTCAATTCAGAGAAAGTAACAGCTTCTATTCTGGAAGCTTGTTTTCCATCTATCTTATACACTTTAAAACCTCCTTGGGATTTTAGCTTCCAACCTCTCTAATATAAAGAAATATCAATGATTTTTATATAATTAATATTAAAAGAAGCTCATAAAAATATATATTCACTAGATTTTTAAAAGCTCCTTGAAACTGTATTATATTTATATTCTTCTTTCCGTCCAATGTTCACATTGCTTAAGGACTATCTCTAGTGCTTCCTTCATCTCTGCTGGTGGATAATCATATTTTCTAAGGAGTCTTCTAACTATGCTTCTCATTCTTGCCCTACCTGATTGCTTGTGTTGCCAGTCTATGGACTCATTCTCCTTTAATTCATCTGTGAGCTCTTTTGCCATCTCTATTAAAACCTCGTCTTCATACATTTCCTTAATCATATCTGGTGATATTAAGGCGTAGTAGAAGGATGTTTCTTCCTTAGTGAGACCTATTCCCTCACCTATTTTATCAGCCTGGACTACCTCTCTAGCCAAGTCTATTAGATCTTCTATGATCTTATCCATTTCCTCATCATGATGTCTCTGTATAAATTCATCTAGGCTCTCTGCATTTTCTATCTGTTTTTTCCTATAGCTATCCATTATCTTCTTGATCCTCTTAGAAAACTCCTCTGCCTTTACCAGGGCTGTCTTAGCATATAGTTTGATTTCTTCTTTTAAAAGCTTATTCATTAACTCTATTGCTAAATTCTTATGCTTCATCTTTGCTATGCTTAGGAGAAAGTCTGGGTCAAAGAGTGAAAACTCAGCATCTACATCTGAAAATAGATTTATGATTCCTTCGCTTCTTATACTGTTTTCTAATAGAGTTTCTATCTGCCTATTGATTTCTCTTAAGGAGATCTGCCCTTCTTCCCTTATCCTGCTTACTCCTATTCTTATGGCCTCTATATAGGCAGCCTCTCTTTGCTCATCCTTGGTGGAGATTGAGGAACACAGGGTATGGGCTTGTTTTAATAGATAGGATTCTTTTTTAAATGCTTTCTGCATGTCTTCACTAAATCCATATATATGATTTATTCCATCTGTTATCAGATCTGATCTTTCCTTGTCCTTCCTATCTTCTTTGTAGATGGCAGAATAATCTATTGCTCTTAAAAACTCATTGCGGCAGACCTCTAACTTTTCCTGGAATTTAGGATAGACTTCTTCTCTTATATCTGGATTGCTGTAATTGGCCCTATCTCTTGCTGTATAGTCATTCATAGCCTTTCTAAGAGCATTGGCTATACCTATATAGTCTACTATTAGTCCTCCTTCTTTGTCCTGGAAGACTCTATTTACTCTGGCTATGGCCTGCATTAAGTTGTGATCCTTCATAGGCTTAAATACATACATAGTGGCAAGACTTGGAACATCAAAGCCTGTAAGCCACATATCTACAACTATGGCTATCTTCATAGGATCATCATTGTTCTTGAATCTATTGGCTAGCTCCTTTTTATGGGCATTGTTGCCTATAATATCTTTCCAGTCCTCTGGATCATTGTTGTTTCCAGTCATTACAACTTCCATATTCTCTTCCCAGTCAGGCCTGAGCTCTAAGATCTTCTTATACATGGCCATGGCAATACTTCTGTTATAGGCTACTATCATTGCCTTACCTGTAAGTAGATGGGCTCTTTCATTTTCATAGTGGTCTATTATGTCCTTGCAAATTGTATCCATTACAACTTCTGATCCTAGTATGGCTTCTAGCTTACCTAGTTGTTTTTTACTCTTTGTAATATCATCTTCACTGGCCTGGCTGGCAAGTTCTTCGTACTTTTTATCTATTTCTCCAAGTAGACCTTCATCTAGGCCTAGATTCATTACTCTGTTTTCATAATATATAGGCTTGGTTGCCCCGTCCTCTACGGATTGGGTCATGTCATATATGTCTATGTAGTCCCCAAATACTTCCTGGGTATCTTTGTCCTGGGCTGATACTGGTGTGCCTGTAAAGCCTATATAGCTAGCCCTAGGCAGGGAGTCTCTAATAATCCTAGCCATTCCAACCCTAATGGATCCATCCTTTGCCATCTTTTCCTTAAGTCCATACTGGCTTCTATGGGCCTCATCTGCTATTACTATGATGTCATTTCTATCACTTAGGGGCTCTTTAGACTCAGAGAATTTCTGCATGGTTGTAAAGAATATTCCATTAGCCCTTCTGCCTTCCAAGAGCTCCTTTAAGTGGACCCTGGAACTAGCCTGGACAGGGCTTTGTCTTAAGAAGTCCTTTACTCTTGAAAACTGACCATATAGCTGTTCGTCTAGGTCGTTTCTATCAGTTATTATTACATATGTAGGATTATCTAGATAGTGGTTTAAGAGCCTGGCATAAAAGACCATGGATAAGGACTTACCTGATCCAGTAGGTAAAACCAAAAGGGCACTAAATTCATCCCTTTTATTGATTTTATTTAACTTCTTTTGTACTTCTATTTGATGTTCATATAGAGCCCTTGGATTCTGCCCCTTATTTACATATACAATTCTTGAATCTTTATTAAGTACTTTCATACTACTATCCTTTAAACCTTCTAAAGTCATATTCATCAACATGAATACTGCTTTCGAATTAGACCACTAGTGCACACATTTAGACCATTTAATGCCACATAATAGACCACTCAATGTCAACTGAAGACCAAAAGGTTTAGAGAGTCCCAATTATGGAACTCTCTTTTTGATTACATATTGTTAATATTGATTTATTTTTTGATAGTTAATACCATGAAGTTCTCGCATAGAAATCTCTCCATCTATGAGTATCTGATAAGAATCATGTACAATACGATCAAGGATTGCATCAGCTATTTGGACATTCTTAATCTTTGAATGCCAGCCTTCCGGAGCATATTGGGAACAAAATATTGTTGAGGAATTCTTTAATCTAGCTTCAATTATTTCAAAAACATGAATTGCTTCTTCTTGAGATAATGTAGTAAGTAGCCATTCATCAACAATTAATAACTCTATTTTCTTGTATTTAGAAACAATCTTACGATAACTTCCATCTGCAGAATATTTAGCAGCTGTTAACTCATCAATTAGTTCTGGTAATCGGATGTATTTAACCTTAAAAAACTGACGACAAGCTTGTACGCCAAATGCATTTGAAATCCAAGTTTTACCGTTTCCTGAAGCTCCCATCAAGATAATATTGTGGTTTTCATGTACATAATTTCATGTTCCAAGTTCAAGAATTAGTTGTTTATCTAGATGCCGATCAGGATGATATTCAATATCCTCAATAGAAGCCGTTGGATTATTGAATTTAGCTTGCTTAATTAATCTTTTTAATTTATTAGATTGGAAAGGCAACCCTTTTTTAGACAAATTTATTCCGAACAGGACTATGCTTTCTAAATACTGCCTAAGCTACTAACCTAAAGCTAGCTCTATTTCTATATTCTATCGGTGATACATAGCCTAAAGACCCATGAATTCGTATGTGATTATACCAATAAATATATTCTGCAAGCTGTAATTTAAGCTCTTCCAGACTTTCAAATTTATTTTGATATATAAACTCTACTTTTAAGATTTTATTGGTGGCTTCACTTACAGCATTATCATAGGGCTTCCCTTTTCTACTTAGGGAACGCTCTATTTCAAAGGTTTCTAGGATATTATCTATTTTTATAT
>CAZGQG010000045.1:0-2844 GCA_964527205.1 uncultured Tissierellaceae bacterium
TTACAGACCCGTGATTTTGTAGAGATAAGCGAAGAATAATAAAATATTCCCTTAGAGACTTCCATTCAATTGGAAGTCTCTTTTTTTATATAAAAATCTTTAGTTAACTTGCAAAATTTGGGTAATACATATATAATTAACACTGTTAATAGTTAATGCTGCTAATTAATGGAGGTTATTATGAATAATGATGATTTAAAGTTAAGTTTAATTCAAAGTTTGGAAAAGATATATTATATGGATGCCTTTGCTCAAATGACTGAATTTTTGCAGGGTGAGTTGTATCTACTAAAGTTTTTAACCCTTAATCATGGGGAAGAATTTGGTCCCTCTGAGCTAAGTGAAAGATTAAATATATCTAGGCCTAGAATCACCACTACTATCTCAGCCCTTAGGAAGAAGAAATTAGTTGTTACTGAGATTGATAAGGATGATAGGAGAAGATTGAAAATCAAGGCCACGGAAAAGGGAAGGCAATATATCCTGGAAAAACAAAAGGTTGTTGAAGAAAATTTTGATCTCTTTATCCAGGGTATTGGAGCTAAGGATACCTTGGAGCTAATAAGGATCATTGATTTAGCTACTCATATCATGGGAGAAAAAGAAAATATAAAAGATGGGGAGTCATAATATGAAAGATTTCGTTTATTTAGATAATGTAAAGAAGTTTTATTATATGGGTGATAATAAAATTGCAGCTGCAGATGGAATTAGCTTTTCAGTAGGCAAGGGAGAATTCTGCGTTATTGTAGGACCAAGTGGTGCTGGTAAGACCACTGTACTAAACATATTAGGAGGAATGGATTCCTCTGATGAGGGAACAATTCTACTAGATGGTTTACAGGTACATACTCTTAATGAAAAGCTCCTAACCAAATATAGAAGGCATGAGGTTGGTTTTGTCTTCCAATTTTATAATCTGGTACAAAACCTTACGGCCCTGGAAAATGTGGAGTTAGCCTCACAAATATGCAGGGATCCTCTTGATCCAAAGGAAGTTCTAGAACAGGTTGGTCTAGGAGACAGGATGGATAACTTCCCCGCCCAGCTATCCGGTGGAGAACAGCAAAGGGTATCCATTGCCAGAGCCCTGGCAAAGAATCCAAAGATATTATTATGTGATGAGCCTACTGGTGCCCTTGATTATGAGACAGGTAAGACTATCTTACAATTGCTACAGGATAGTAGTAGGATAGCTGGTAAAACAGTAATTCTAATTACCCATAACCAGGCCATAGCCCCTATGGCAGATAGGGTGATTTATCTTAAAAATGGTAAGGTTGGAGAGATAGTAGATAATCCAAATCCTACGCCAATTGAAAGGATTGAGTGGTAGTGGGTCGTTCTTATCTTAAGATGATTTTAATAGAATTTAAAAAGAGTTTTGGTAGATTTGCAGCTATTTTTGGTATAGTTGCTCTTGGAGTTGGCTTTCTTTCTGGTCTAATCACTACAACCCCAGATATGAATAACTCTGTAGATACATATTATGATGAAAATAATATGGCAGATATTTTTATCAAGGCTAATATGGGTCTTACAGAAGATGATCTGGAAGAGATAAAGAAGGAAGACAATATAAAGGAAATAATGCCAGCCTATGTAATTGACCAACTTATGGAGACAGATAATGATGAAGTACTTACAACTAAAATCTACGGCCTTCCCCTACTAAATAGGGATGAGGAAGTTGTAGTCAATGAGCTTGAACTCCTGGAAGGCAGGATGCCGGAAAATAACAGGGAGTGTTTGGTTGAAAGAAAAAGCCAGTATATTAAAGAACTTAAAATAGGTTCAAGCTTGAAGATATCTGAGGAAAACAAGGACTATGAAGATATAGATGATCTTTATAGAGTTGATACATATGAAGTTGTTGGAATTGTTGGCAATAGTTTCCATTTTGCCAAGGAGAGAGAGTTTTCTAATATAGGAAGTGGAAGTCTTGACAGTATTATCTATGTAGATAAATCTGCCTATTCCCTTGAGGAGTATACTGATTTTTATATAACTCTTGAAGGTGCCAAGGAGATGGAAAGTTTCTCCTCTGAATATCAAGTATATACAGAAAAAGTTAGGAAGAGACTGGAAGACTTTAGTAAGGAAAGATCTATTCTTAGGAAACAATCTATCTTAGATGAGGCTAGGGAAGAACTTGCAGATGGTTACGAGGAATACTATGAGGAGAAAGCCAAGGCTGAAAAGGAATTAGCAGATGCTTTAGAAGAAATAAATGATGCTAAAAAAGAACTAGCCGATGCCAAGATTGAAATAGAAGATGCAAAGAAGGAAATCCAGGATGGTAGAGACACCCTGGCCCGGGAAATAAAGGATGCAGAAAAGAAAATAGCAGATGGTGAGGATGACCTGGAAGAAGCAAGGCTGGAAATCCTAGATGCTGAAAAGGAACTGGCAGATGCTAAGAAGGAACTTGATGATGCTGAGAAGGAATTGGCAGATGCCAAAATTGAGCTTGATGATGCTAAGAAGGAAATAGCTGATGCCAAGGTTGAACTTGATGATGGTGAAAGACAGTATGTAGATGGATATGTGGAATATGAAGATGGTAAAAAAGAATACGAAAAAGGCCAAAGAGAACTAAGGGATGCAAAAAAAGAAATAAAAGAAAGTGAAAAAGAGATAGAAGATGGAAAGCAGGAATTAATAGATGGGCAAAGAGAACTAGACAAGGCTAAAAGAGATCTAGAAGATGGTGAATCCCAGTATAGGGATGGAGTAGAGGAGCTAAGGGCAGGAAAATCTGAGTTCCTATCAGGCATTACCCCTCTGGCAAAGGAAATTGGATACAATGACCCTGAAAAGTTGATTGACACAGCTCAGGGTAGG
>CAZGQG010000045.1:2944-5251 GCA_964527205.1 uncultured Tissierellaceae bacterium
CTTGGGATGAAATCATAGCTGGTGAAAGAGAGCTTGATTACGCTTATAGGGAAATTCAGGATGGATATAGGGAGTATTATAAGGGTCTGGATGAATTAAAGGAAGCTGAAAGAGAAATTGCTGATGGAGAAAGGCAAATTAGGGAAGGAAAGCAAGAAATCGGCGATGCTGAGAAGGAATTATTTGACGCAAGGATAGAATTAAGTGAAGGCTATTCAGAACTTCTCCAAGCCAAGATAGACCTGGATCAAGGTAAGAAAGAATACCAGGAAGGTCTGGCTGATTATAATGAGGGTGTCAGAGAATATGAAGATGGCCTGGAAGAGTTTCAAGATGGTAAAAAAGAATACCAAGATGGACTAGAGGAACTTGAAGATGGTCGCAGGGACTATAGAGATGGTTTAAAGGAACTTGAAGATGCTAGACTTACTCTAAAGAGAGAAACTGAAAAAGCCCTGGCAGATATTAGAGAGGGAGAAATAGAGCTCCAAGATGGTATTAAGGACTATGAAGAAGGCTTAGAGGAATTAGAGGATGGAGAAATAGAATATGCAGATGCTAAGAAAGAGGCTGAAGAGGAATTAGAGGATGCCTATCAAGAACTTCTCCAAGCTGAGGCTGAGATTGAAGATTTAGATGATCCGGAATGGTTTGTCTTAGACAGAGATTCTAACCTGTCCTATGCAAGCTTTGAACTTAATTCTGAAAAAGTAGCTGCCATAGCCAAGGTCTTTCCAATCTTCTTTTATCTTGTAGCAGGACTTGTTGCCCTTACTACAATGACTAGGATGGTTGAAGAAGAAAGATCTCAAATAGGAATTTTAAAGGCCCTTGGTTATAAGAAATCTACCATCATAGCCAAATATTTAATATATTGTGGAGTTGCCAGTATACTTGGTAGTGTTTTTGGACAAATGGTAGGATTCAAACTTATTCCTGGAGTGATTTGGAACACCTATGGAGTAATGTATCACCTGCCAGAATTTGTTGCAGACTATAATAGGCAAACTGCCCTATTGACATCTGGAGTAGCAGTTTTAAGTACTCTTGGAGCAACTTTCTTTGCAGCCAATGATGCTTTAAAAGAAAAACCTGCTCTTTTAATGCTTCCTAAGGCACCTAAGAAGGGTAAGAGAATATTCCTTGAAAGGATAACTCCCCTATGGTCCCTTATGTCCTTTAATATGAAGTCAACTGCTAGAAACCTATTTAGATATAAGAAACACTTCTTTATGACTGTAATAGGAGTTTCAGGTTGTACTGCCCTATTGGTGACAGGTTTTGGTATTAGAGACTCTATAAAAGATATTGGAGAATTGCAATTTAGTGAATTATCCCAATATCAACTAGAAATTAGATTAGAAGATGATTATTCACCAGATGTAATAGATAAGATCCGCGAGACAGAAAATATATCCCAAAGCTTGCAAGTCTATAGGGATGAAGGATATCTTGAATATGAGGGTGAGTTTAGAGAAATCAACTTGGTTGCCATAGAGGATATGGAAAAGATTTCAGATTATATTTTGTTTAGAGATAGGAAAAGTGGAAAAACTTTAGACTTTAATGAGAATAATATAATCATAACCGAAAAGATTTCTGAGGAATTAGATCTTAAAAAAGGAGATACTGTGATCTATGAAAATTCTGATGAGGTCAAAGAGGAGTTTAAGATAGATCTAATTGTAGAAAACTATATAGATAACTTTATCTATATGGAAAAGAGCAATTATGAAGAGGCTTTTGGAAAGAAACCTAGAAATAATACCCTCTATACTAAGACTGGAGACTTAAGTGTTGATGAAGAGGATATGCTAGTTGAAAATCTCTATGATTATGATGATGTCTTAAGTGCAGATTTTATATCTCAGACTAGAACAATGTTTGATAATTTAATAGGCAGTATAAATTATATAGTAATAGTTATAATACTTGCCTCTGGACTTCTGGCATTTATAGTGCTTTATAATCTAACCAATATAAATATAAATGAAAGAAAGAGAGAGCTTGCAACTTTAAAGGTATTAGGATTTTATAATAAGGAGGTAGCTTCCTATATTTTCAGAGAAATTACCATACTGGCCTTAATTGGTACCCTGGTTGGTCTCTTCTTGGGAAGATTGCTACATCAGTTTATTGTCCTAACCATAGAAGATCCTAACTTTATGTTTGGTAGGGATATATCTATTCTTAGCTATATAATAGCTGCTGTAATAACCATGTTGTTTTCAATTATAGTTGATTTATTTATGGTTAAGAAACTTAGGAATATAAAGATGGTTGACTCAATGAAGGCAAATGACTAAA
>CAZGQG010000045.1:5351-11134 GCA_964527205.1 uncultured Tissierellaceae bacterium
GAACTAAGAGAGTTTTGGATTATTATAATATAATTATAAGGAAGGCTTATCTTGAAGATAGGCTTTTTTTATCTATATTTTTCCCATTCTTGGGTATTAAGCTTTGTAAGCTATTTAGATAAGAATTTATCTAAAATTATTTGGGTTTGGAGGTAATTAGATGAAAGAAAAGCTACTCAGTGTATTAGCAATATTTCCAGCTATTGGAGCTGCCCTTTGTTGAGGTGGGGGGATAATACTTGCGTCTCTAGGTTTAGGGACCATAGGATTTTCATTTTTTGCTAATCTAACAAAGTACAAGCCAATATTTGTTATTCTTACAGCTGTCTTACTATATTACACATATAGTCTAATAGAAAAGAGGAATGCAGATAGGAAAACCAGGATCTTATTTTGGATATCTGCCCTTGTCTCTGTTTTAATAATATATTATCCTACTATTTTAAGATGGTTGTCTTGATTAGTGAGGAATATATTTTCTTCAAAGCAAAAGAAACCAATAAATAGATTCTATTTATTGGTTTCTTATTTTATTTTTCATATTTTACTAGGGTATTTACATCATATCCCTTTAATTTGTCCCTGCCCTTTAAATGCTCTAGTTCTATTAAAAATTCCATAGCTACTACCTTGCCACCTAGTTTTTCAATAAGGTTTATAGCTGATAGAACTGTACCAGCTGTAGCTAGTAAATCATCTACTATGGCTATCCTATCCCCTTCTTTTATAGAATCTCTGTGTATCTCCAAGGTATTTGTACCATATTCTAATTCATATTCTTCTCTTATAACATCCCCTGGCAATTTGCCTGGTTTTCTTACTGGTATAAAGCCTACTCCAAGTCCATAGGCCACTGCTGCTCCAAATAAAAATCCTCTAGCCTCTGGTCCAACTATATAATCAACTTTCTTGTCCCTTAAGTCCTCAATCATCAGGTCTACTACTTCTTTAAATGCATGCTTGTCCTGTATTAATGTAGTTATATCTTTAAAGCTTATTCCCTTTTCGGGAAAGTCTTCTATTACTCGGATCTTAGATTTAACGTCCAATTATATACCCCCCATATATTATATATGTAATTAATTTTAATTTTATCATATATCTGTAAATTTTACATCTATATATTTATTTTTAGTATTATTTATTATGGGTATAGGTATATCAGCTGGCAAAACTATTTTGTAAGGAGGTTTTATAATTGTATAATGTACTTTTCCACCTAAATGATGAGGATACCGTTGAAGACACATTGAATAATATTAAAAATCTATTTTTAGATCTTGAAAATGATGAGGAAGAGGTTAAAGTTCAGCTAGTTGTCCATTCCAAAGGGGTTTACCCTTTAAAAAGAAACATGAATGTCTATAGAAATAAGATACTGGCCCTAATGAAAGATGGACTAAGCGTTACCGTATGTGCCAATACCCTAGAGGAACTGAACTTAGAGAAGGAAGATCTTATAGAGGGAATTACTGTGGTTTCATCTGGAGTTGGAGAAATCGTTAGAAAACAAAAACAAGGCTGGATATATATCAAGCCTTAAACTACAAGCTTTTACTTACTGCTATAATTTAATAAGTTTATTTTTTTAGGAAGGATACTCTTAAGAGTTACCTTCCTATTATTTATTTCTTCTCCTCATCTTAAGAATAATCCAATTTCTCCATTTCTAAAATATAATCTAAATTCTTTCTTATATTGTCAAAGCCTATAAATTTACTTTCCCTTAACTTTTCTTCTCCCTTATAGATAATCAATATTGTAGGCACTATAAATACACCTAATTGTCCTGGAATTTCTTTGTTTATGCTCATATCTATGTCTATTAACTTCATTGAATACTCTTCTGCTAAATCCTTTAGCTGAGGAAAGACTCCTCCACAAACACTTCAAGTATCCATTCCAAAATAAAGTAGGAACAAGTCATTGTCCTCTTTAAATTGATCTAATTCATCTAATGTTTTTATATTTTCTACTATCATCCCTATACCTCCCTTATAATTTTAAACTCAATTAAATATATTCATACCCATAATAGATTTTATCTACCAGGGGAAGAACTCTAGAATATTAAATTCATTTGCTCACTGATTGGTTTTTTGTTATAATGGTAATATTAAGTTTTGATAAATCTATTATGATTTTGGAAGGGGTCATTTTATGTACGCTTTGTTTTTAATTTTAAACCACAAGGAAAAGTTAGATACCATCCTAGAAGCTCTATTTGAAATAGGAGTAGGAGCTACCACCTTAGATAGTGTAGGTATGGGAAAGATCTTACTTGATAAAAATGTTAATCCAAGTATTTTTGAAAGTCTTAAGCATGTATTAAATGAAGGTAAACCCTATAATAAGACCATGATAAGTGTTTTTAGGGATGAAGATAGGTTGGACAGTGCCATAGCTCGTATAGAAGATATTTTGGATATGGAAAATACAGAAGGATCAGGCTTCTACTTTGTAATCCCAGTGCTTAGATGCAGTGGAAGGGCTTCAGGAAATACTGAGGGTTGTTCATAAAATTGATCCTATTAAACCATGGTGTAGACTTACATTGTGGTTTTTTTAACTTTGTGTGATTATTATGTGTTTTTTATTTTCTCCTTTATACTGGCCAGTCTTAATGGTACAATGTAAGGCAGAGTAAGGATAAAAAGAATTTTTTAAAAAGGAGCAATCTATTAAATGAAAATGCTAGATAAATTTGCAGGAAATATAGTTTATGCTACGGCTAGATTTCTTGAGATATTTTTAAATATAATTATAACAATAGCTGAATTTCTAGTAGGCTTTGTAAGGAGTCTTGCCAGAGCCTTTGCAGGACTTATAGCAATGGGAGGCTGTCTACTCATATTCTTCCTCCTTAGCCCCTTTGGTTGGTTTATACTCTTTAACCCAGTTACCATAGTCCTTATATTGTTTTTTCTTATATTTCCAATACTTGGAACTAAATTTATTTCCTATTTGAAATACATAAAGTATATTACCACAGAATATCTCTATGACAGGGCTGATTTTTTAATATCAGGAAAAAAAGAGCAGTATAAGTCCTTTAATGAATATGGCAATAAATACAGACGTATGGAAGAGGAAAGGATCAATGCTGAAAGAGAAAGACGTAGGGCCCAGGAGCAAAAGGAATGGGAAGAAAGATTTAAACAATGGAACCAGTACCAAAACTTTGGTGGTTCAGGAACTTACTATGGAGAATGGGGACCTGGCACTGGTCAGGGTGGAAATACCTATGTAAACCCTTCCATAGCCTTTAAGGAAAAGTATGAAGAAAGTACGGAGCTCTTAGGACTTCCCATAGATGCGGATAAGTATCAAATTAAATTGGCCTATAGGCAAAAGGCAAAGGAGTACCATCCAGATATTAATCCTGCCCCTAATGCAACAGAGAAGTTCCAAAAGATCAATGATGCTTATGACTTCTTAAGTGATGAAAATATTGAAAGATATAATTCAATGAATTAAAGGAGATGTGAAGATTGAACTTTTTAAGAAAATTTATGCAGGGCAGATATGGTGTTGACCAGTTAAACAAGTTTCTCCTTGTAGTATTTGTAGCCTTAAGTTTTGCCTTTATGATTACAAGATATAGCATCTTAAATATTATTTCCCTAGTAATCTTATTTTTCCTATATTTTAGAATTTTTTCTAAAAATATTAATAAAAGATTATTAGAAAACAGGAAGTATTTAGAGTTTTCCAGACCCTATAGAAATGCTCTAAATAAACAGATTAGAAAATTTAAGGATAGGAAGGACTATAGGTACTTTAAATGTCCTAATTGTGAAAAATCATTAAGGGTTCCAAAGGGCAAGGGCATGATCCAAATAACTTGTCCCAATTGCAAAACTAAAATAAGAAGAAAATCATAATTTCAATACTATACTCCTCTACTCTTTATTAGCTATATGTTATAATATAGTTAGAAAAGATAGAGGAGGTTTTTTTATGAAGGCACTTATTACTTTTCCCTATACTGAAGAAGAGTTTGCAGTATTAAGGGATCTAGGCTATGAAATTATTTTTGAAAGAGAAAAGGAAATTGAATTCTCAGAGGAAATCGCAGATGTGGATGTTATAGTTTCCATGAATGTTTTTGATAAAGTTGATATATCTAAGCTTAAGGATTTAAAATGGATACAACTTATTAGTGCAGGTATTAACCAAGTTCCTAAGGACCTTATAATAGATAGGAATATTAAACTTACAAATAACAGGGGTTGCTATAGCATTCCTATAGCTGAATGGATTTTACTGAAGACTTTAGAGATGTTGAAAAATAGCAAGGAGTTTTATAGAAAACAGGATTCAAAAACTTGGGAAGTAGTTAGGGGTTTAAAGGATTTAAATAAGAAGACTATAGGCTTTGTAGGCACCGGGTCTATTGCCAGTGAAGCAGCTAAAAGATTTTGTAACTTTGGTGTTGAGATCCTAGGCCTTAATACAGATGGTAGGGATGTAGAGCATTTCCATAGGACCTATGCTGTAGATAAGATAAATGACTTTGTAAGCAAGTCTGACATAGTAGTTGTCACTACACCCTACACAGAAGAAACCCATCATATGATAGATAGAGATGTATTTAAGCATATGAAGGATGGAGTTTATCTTATAAATATAGGAAGAGGTTCTATTATTGAGGAAGAGGCCTTGATCCAGAATTTAAGATCTGGAAAAGTTGCAAAGGCAGCCTTGGATGTCTTTGAGAAGGAACCACTTCCAGAAGATAACCCCCTGTGGGAAATGGAAAATGTATATGTTTCCCCTCACAATTCAGCCAGCTCTCCTATGAACCATGAAAGGATATTTGATATTGCCTATAAGAATATGAAAAAGTATATAAGAGATGAAAAACTTATAAATGAAATTGATTTAGAGAAGGGCTATTAAACTATTCCCTTTTTTGTAGTTAATTTGTCAGGTTTTTGTTTGAATACTAGTTATGGTGGTATATATAGGGTGTAGTAATGATCCAGGAGGTGAATATATTTGAGTAAAGAAATGAAAGTAGGTTGTGGAAGAACAAGTACCACTACTGAACAATCAGTAGAACTTGAAGAAGTAAAAGAAACAGATATATTAAAGGAGGAAAAACGGAATATGATTATGGTAGGAAAACCAGCACCAACATTTACAGCACCAGCTTTTCACGAAGGAAAGTTCACAGAAGTTAATTTAGAAGATTATAAGGGAAAATGGGTATTACTTTGCTTCTATCCAGGAGACTTTACATTTGTCTGAGCTACTGAAGTTTCAGCAGTTGCTGAGAAATATAAAGACTTCACAGATCTAGATGTAGAAGTATTATCAATGAGTGTTGACTCAACATTTGTACACAAAGTTTGGAATGATCAGGAATTATCAAAAATGATCGATAAGGATATACCTTATCCAATGCTATCAGACCAAGGTGGAAATATTGGTAAGATGTATGGAGTATATGATGCAGAGGGTGGAGTTAATACTAGAGGTAGATTTATAATTGATCCAGACGGAGTAGTACAAGCATTTGAAGTACTTACACCACCAGTAGGAAGAAATGTATCAGAAGCTTTAAGACAAATCAAAGCTTTCCAATTAGTAAGAGAAACTGGAGGAGGAGAAGTTACTCCATCAGGATGGCAACCAGGTAAGACAACATTAAAGCCAAGTGAAGACTTAGTTTCTAATGTTTGGAAAGAGTGGAAAGTTAGCGAAGCTTTCGAAGACTAAATATATATCGAGTAGGAGGTAATTAATTATTTTAATTACCGTCCTCTCACATCACCGTA
>CAZGQG010000046.1:0-5100 GCA_964527205.1 uncultured Tissierellaceae bacterium
GGAAGTACCTTTGGATATAAGTTTAGCCCTACCAATGAGGGACTTTTAGCTGTGGCAACTATGGCAACAGGAAAGCCAGTATTCCTTGAATACACCATGGAACAGCAAATGAACTATACTGGAAAGAGAGCACCTTTCCATATAAATCTTAAGATGGGTGCAGATAAGGAAGGAAAAATCCTAGCCATGGAATCTGATTGGACAGTAGATCATGGGCCATATTCAGAATTTGGAGACTTGGTAACTATGAGAGGTAGTCAATTCATAGGGGCGGGCTATGATATAGAAAATATTAGAGGCCAGGGTAGGACTGTAGCTACCAACCATACTTGGGCAGCTGCCTTTAGAGGTTTTGGAGCACCACAATCTATGTTTGCATCAGAGGTTTTAGTTGATAAACTAGCTGAAGAAGCGGGTATAGATCCATTAGAACTAAGATATAAAAACGTATATAGGGAAGGAAGCACCACACCTACTGGTTGCGAGCCAGAGGTAATATGTATTCCTGATATGATAGATACAATGAGACCTCACTATGAAGAGGTAAAGGCTAAATTAGAAGAAAAGAATAAAAACCCTGGAGATAAGAGATATGGAGTAGGTTTTGCACTCTTACTTTATGGTTGCGGACTTGATGGAGATGACTCCTCTGAGGCATGGGTAGAGCTTACCAAAGAGGGAATTACAGTAGGAGCTTCATGGGAGGATCATGGTCAAGGTGCAGATATGGGAGTACTTGCCCAGGCCTATGAAAAGTTTAGACATCTTAATATAGATGTAGAGGATTTCAAACTTGTCTTAAATGACATGAACCTTACACCTAATAGTGGACCTGCTGGTGGAAGTCGTTCAACTGTACTAACAGGTAATGCTATTGCTGATGCTTGCGATAACTTACTTCACGGAATGGAAAAAGAAGATGGAAGCTATAGGACCTATGAGGAAATGGTGGAAGAAGGACTAGACCTTAGATATAATGGATCCTGGACAGCACCAAACACAGCCTGTGATGTTGAAACGGGCCAGGGAGATCCATTCTCAACCTATATGTATGGAGTCCTAATGACTGAAGTAGAAGTAGATATTAAGACAGGAAAAACTGTAGTAGAGAAATTTACAATTATTTCAGATGTTGGAACCATAATGAATAAATTAGTAGTAGATGGCCAAATATATGGAGGCTTGGCTCAGGGTATAGGACTAGCACTTAGTGAAGTCTATGAAGATGCTGAAAGAGATATCACCCTGACAAGAGGTGGAATACCACAGGTTCTTGACGTTCCAGACAATATGGAACTAATCTACCAAGAAACTAAAAGACCACACACTCACTTTGGAGCAGCAGGAGTAGGAGAATTACCACTTACAGCACCTCACGCATCAATAGTAAATGCAATATATGATGCTTGTGGAGTTAGGATGACAAGTCTACCTGCCCTACCTGAAAAGATTAAGGAAGCTTTAGAAGAATTAAATATTAAATAATAAATAAAGAATATGAATTGCTGTAGCTTTGGATAGAAGCTCTTCCGGCTACAGCTTTTTTTAGGGTCGTTGTAGGAAGAGGAGTATAACGAAATAGAAAGGCGGGATAAGATGAAAAGGGTAAATATAAGAAGAATCTCTATAATATTAATAATAGTACTCTTGTCAATGAGTTTAATAAGTTGTAAAAGAGAGTTGGAAGAGGATATAGTTGAGGGTGAAATCTTAGAAGAAGATAGGGAAGAGGAAATCCTAGACGAGGAAGAGGAAGAAGAAAATGATGATGATGAGGACCAAGCTATAGTAGTAGTGGACCATCTAGGCAGGGAAGTAGTATTTGACAAGCCTGCTGAAAAAATAGTAAGTGGATACTATATACCTACATCTATGCTACTTGCCCTGGGTTTAAAGGACAATATTGTGGGAATAGAAGGGAAGGCAGATAAGAGACCTATCTATAAACTGGCAGCACCGGAAATATTAGAGCTTCCATCTGTGGGAACAATGAAGGAATTTGATTTGGAGGGAGCAGTAGCCCTTGAGCCTGATCTTATTGTAATGTCAGTAAGATTAAAGGATGCAGTGGAGACCATGGCAGATCTTGGTATTAATGTAATAGCAGTGGATCCAGAGGACAATGAACTTTTAAACCAAGCTATAAATATGATTGCCAAGGCTACAGACAAGGAAGAAAATGCAGAAAGATTAATAGCCTATACAGAGGAAAAGAATCAGATGATTAAAGATCTAGTGGAGGGGGAAGAAGAAAAGGATGTCTATCTAGGGGGCAATAGTAGTTTCTTATCCACAGCATCTAGCAAGATGTATCAGCATAGCCTAATAGAGGATGCAGGGGGAAACAATGTGGCTGGAGATATTGATGACACCTACTGGGCAGACATATCCTATGAGCAACTAATAGCCTATAATCCAGATGTAATAATGGCTGTACCAGGTACTTCCTATAGCAAGGAAGATATTATGAATGATAGTAAATTAGAAGGCCTAAAGGCAATTGAAAATAATCAGGTATACTTTATGCCATCAGGCTTTGAAAATTGGGACTCACCTATACCATCAGGAATACTAGGAAAACTGTGGTTGACTTCCATCTTGCATGAGGATTTATACTCCTTTGATGAGTTCAAGGATGATGCCTATGATTTCTACAAGGAATTTTTTGATCTGGAAATAAATAAGGACAATATAAGTAAATAATGAAGGACCAAGCTTTAAAGACAAAAAAATCTAATAATAAATTCCTAGTTCAGATTCTACTAGCTACAAGCCTTATGCTTATAGCCTTTATCATATCCATAGGAGTAGGCAAGTATCCCATTTCTGTGAGAGAAATTCTAGATATTATTCTAGGAAGAGAAGTGCCCTCTATGACGAGAAAGGTATTCTTTACCCTAAGGCTTCCTAGGACTATAATGGTGGTAATAGCAGGGCTAGGCCTTAGTATATCTGGTAGTGTCTACCAGACTATATTTAAGAACCCTTTGGCAACTCCAGATATCATAGGAGTTTCTTCAGGGGCCAACTTAGGGGCAGCCCTAGCCATATCTTTTTTTGCGGCTAGTACTCTTACCATTGCAAGTTTTGCCTTTATAGGAGGCCTTGCAGCAGTACTTATAGCCCTGGGACTTACCAGGGTTTCTAAGAATAAGAGTATTACCAGCTTTGTCCTAGCAGGTATAGTAATAGGATCTACCGCCCAGGGCTTTATTATGCTCCTTAAGTATATGGCAGATCCAGAAAGACAATTAGCTGCCATTGAGTATTGGGCCATGGGTAGCTTTGCTGGAATTACAGGAGCCAAGGTCCTTTCCATACTTCCATTTTTTTTACTGGGAATAATAGGTCTTTTTCTCCTGAAATGGCAGATTAACATTCTTTCCCTAAGCGATGAAGAGGGAAAGAGCCTGGGAGTTAGGGTAGGTCTAGTGAGATTAGTGGTTATAGTCTGTGCCACCCTGGTTGTGGCAAGTATTGTAAGTGTGACAGGGCTTATAGCCTTTATAGGACTTATAGGACCCCATATAGCCAGGATGATAACAGGAAAGAATGACTTTAATACTACGGTCCTAAGTGGTATTATAGGGGCCCTTATACTCCTAATAGCAGATACTCTGGCAAGGAGTATAAGCAGCAGTGAGATTCCCATAAGTATTCTCACCACCTTTGTAGGAGCACCTTTCTTAGGATATCTTATGAGTCGTTTGGACTAGGAGGAAAATATGCTTAAAATAAAAAATATGAATGTAGGATACAATAATAAAAGCATAGTGGAGGACATTAATTTTTCCATAGGGCCTAGGGAATTTACAGCAGTTTTAGGCTTAAATGGAACTGGTAAGACTACTTTTTTAAAGACCCTATCAGGACTTCTAAGGCCTATTTCAGGAGAGGTCATCCTAGAGGGAGTGGACATGCTCCTTCTAAATGAAAAGGAAAGGGCCAAGCACATTAGCTTTATGCCCCAGAGACATAGTGTTATCTATGACATAAAGGTAATAGACCTAGTACTTATGGGGGTAACTCCCTATCTTGGTATCTTTGAAAGCCCAGATCAAAGTCATAGGGACAAGGCCTATAGGGTTTTAGAGAGCATGAATATGGAAGACTTTAGCCAGAGGAATTTTCTCCACCTAAGTGAGGGGGAAAAACAACTTATTATAATGGCCAGGTCCCTAATGCAGGATTCAGAGCTTATGCTCTTTGATGAGCCTGTAAGTGCCTTGGATTTTAAGAACAAGCACTTTGTCCTGGAAAAAATTAATGGCATTATAGCTAGGGAAAATAAGATGGGCATAATTACCCTTCACGATCCCAACCTTGCCCTAAATTATTGCCATAGGATTATTATTATAGATGAGGGCAGAGTATATGCTGAGTTTTCTACAGAGGACTTAGATATAGACTTCTTAAGGGGCATATTTTCACCCCTATACGGAGATATATCTCTTGTTAAACATAGGGAAAAATTTGTAATAGTGAGGTAGGAAAATGAAGATAGGATATAGTATATGGCTAGAAGATGATGAGGGAAACAAGGTATTTGGAGAGGGACCCTATGAGCTTTTAATCTTGGTGGATAGGCTTGGATCTTTGAACAAGGCCTCTGCTGAGATGGGTATGTCCTATTCCAAAACCATTAATATAATAAAAAAATCTGAAAGAGCCCTGGATATAAAACTATTGGAAAGAGAAATAGGAGGGGCCCAGGGTGGAGGATCAAAACTTACCATGGGAGGAAAGGACCTAGTGAAGAAATATGAAAGACTTAGAGAGATTAGCTCCAGAAAACTTGAAGAAGCATATAATGAAGCTTTTCAGGAATTCAAATAAGAAAAACCTCCTAATTACAGGGAGCAGGGGTATAGGGAAGTCAACCTTGGTCCTGGAGATATTAAGGGATGAGGACAATTATGGAGGCATAAGGACCAAGCTTATTAAAGAAGGGGATTTGCCTAGGGAGGTAATCCTAGAGGATATGGAGGATAAGAGCAAATCCTGCCCTATAGGAAAAAGAATAGGCCAGGAGATGAGACCAGAACTTTCTGGTTTTGAAGATCTAGGACATTCCATACTTAAAAGCCTAAGAAAGAGTGA
>CAZGQG010000046.1:5200-10819 GCA_964527205.1 uncultured Tissierellaceae bacterium
AGGGTATATTCTAAGGATTAGAAGGGGGGATTTCATGAAATTAAGGATAAATCCAGATGCAAAGATAAAACTAGAGGAAGAGAATTTAAAGGACAAGTATATAAAATTATTTTACTGTGGCTTTGGTTGAACCGCAGGACTTCAAATGGTATTTGAAGAAGAGGTTGATGATGAATATGAGGTCTTTGATGTAGAGGGCTACAAGATGGCCATAGAAAAGGATATACTTGGAGACTATGATTACATTGAAATAAAGCACAGTGATAATTTTATTCAACAAGGTTTTTATCCAAATATATTGGATCCTGAAAAACAATAAAATAATAATACAAGAAATCTAAAAAGCTTCCCTGAATTTTATATTCAGAGAAGCTTTTTTATTAGACGTTATTGATTTTTATTTAGTTATATCTACAGCCTGGGATATAGGCTTAATTATAAGTGAAAATATCACTGTATATACAGGCACGTTAAGGGCCTGTCTTCCGAAGGCTGCTGCTACCCTAGGGAAAAATGCTATCCAGAACTCATTGGTTCCAAATAAATGACCTTGTCTTAGGAAAGTAATAAATAATGGTACCATTAACACAGTGGTAATTAACTGACCTACTGCTATGGCAATAAATACCTTCCAAGGCTTATAGTCAGGATACTTATCCTTTAGGAGAAGAATAACAACTCCTGGTATAAAACCTGTTAGGGCTGATGTCAAGATGAAAAGCGGATTAAATGCTCCACTTGCTGATGGACGAATCAAAAATCCAATTACATCTGCCACTCCTCCAACAACAAATCCTATAACTGGTCCTAGTGTAAGACCAGAAAATATTATTGGAAAGCCTCCAAAACTTATGTTACCAATCCTAAGTGAGTTTATAGCCACACTTAAGGCAATTAACATTGCTGAGAAAGCTAACTTTCTCGGTGTAAACATTTTACTCTTACTGTTTTTTTCCATAAAAAATCCTCCTTTTATTAGATATGACAGAATGCCACATCACAAAAGAAGTTGCTTTTGTTAGTGAGCCAGTGAACGAAATAATAGACCGCGAGAGAACTCTTCGCTTCGAAGCAACGTCCCATCTTCGAATACTTTACGCCTATTATCTACTCTGTCAATTGATCTTAAGTTTTACGATCAACCATAGTATAACACCGAATTATAAATAGTTCAAGTTTTTTATTTTCATAAAAATTCCCCTTACCCACCCTCACTTAAGACTATAAACCAGTACGCGGTAGTAACAATTTTTTTGTAACTTGTACTATTGTAACAATACTGGGAGTAAATTGTCATAGTGGATTTGAACCACAGACTTATCCCCAAAGTCTCCAATAGTCGGTAAAACCGAAAGTTTTGTACTCACCTTTATAGGCTTAAGCTAACAACTTGAATTCTATTCTAAATTTTATCCTATAATAAATCTACATTCCAGTTTAATCCCTGGATCTTTGTATCTAATTCCCTATAGGCCTTGGCCAGTTCATCTGCCTGACTTTGATATTCCTTTATGTCTATGGTACTTACATTTTTAATTTCAGTTCTTGAATATCTATCCTGTCTTTGGCTAGCTCTTTCTGCTGCACCTGAAAACAAGGACCTTTTAGCCAAGATAGAATCTCTTTCTACCAAAGCATCTGCCAGGCTCATCTTGTCGTTAAAAGGAGTATTGTTATTAGTCCTATTAATAGACTTGATGATATTGTTTAAATCATCCTGCAAGAAGATAAACTCTTTTAATAACTCTTCAGGATTCTCACTTGGTTCTTCTCCCTCTTGGACTATTACATTGTTATATAGTCTATTTCTAATTTGTTCTAAACGTTTTTGCATATCAGCTCTTAAGATTAGTGCTTCTGCTAATTTCATACAAATCTCTCCTTACTCTATAAGTGTATTATAACATAGACTTTATATTAATAAAAGATTAATAAGGAGATGTAAATTTTAGAAGATATTAAAAGCTTAAGAAACTATTAAAAAATATATAAATATGGCCTAGAATGTATAAAATTCTAGGCCATATTTAGGATCATCTTAATTTATTGTTTGCTATAGCTAATGGCCTGGGTTGGACAGACCTGGGAGCAATTTGTGCATTGGTGGCATAGGGATTTATTGATCTCTGCCTTCTTATCAGTTCCTACGGCTATGGCATCAGAAGGACAAACACCTTCACAAAGCTTGCAGCCTATACATAGGTCAGGATCCACAGTTTCAGAGAATCTAGTAAAGCCTGCGAAGATGCTTTGAGGCTTTCCAAAGGGACAGATTAGATTATGAAAAACTGAGGGCTTATAGCGAATGCTTATAAGAACAGATAGGACCAACCAGATCAAGAGTATAGGTATATTCTTTTCAAAGACTCTTTTTCCAAGAACCATAATTAGAAGACTTCCAATAAGGGTAAACCAAGGTAACTTACCTGAAGCCAGCCATTTTGGAGCATCTTTTCTCTGGATCTTTAGTTTCTTGGCTATAAAATCTGTTGGCACCATAAGGGTGTTCATAGGACATACATAGGCACAGTAAATCCTTCCAAAAACCAGGGCAAGTAAAAGGCTTGCTCCATAAAGGCCTAGCCAAAGCATCATATTACCCCTGGATATTAAAAAGATGAATAGACCTAAGAAGATTAGCCTGATTCCGTTAATTATGTATTTCATTATATTCCTCCTCCATATTGACTTTCCCATATCATAGCATTATAATTGGATAAAAACCGTTACCTTGGTAACACATAGGAGAAGATATATGGAAAAGTATAGGGAATTAATAGAGGGAATAAGACTTTTAGAGCATTTATCCTATGAAACTATAGAGGAAAATTTAAATCTAGGAAAATTTAGGATTGTAAGCTATGGGAAGAATAATATAATGCACTTCCAGGGAGAGCATTGCAAGAAGCTGGAGATTATATTAGAGGGAAGGGTAGTGGTGGAAAATATGGACAAGTCAGGCAATCTACTTAAGATAAGTAAGTTTGGAAGAGATGATATCCTAGGTGGCAATCTTCTTTTTTCCAAGGAACCCTACTATCCTATGACTGTATCTAGCTTGTCTGAGATTAAGATTTTAGAAATCCATAAGGACACCTTATTTCATCTGCTTTATAGCAATCCAGAATTTTTACTTAGATTTTTAGAATTTGTCTCAGACCATGCCTTTATACTAGGAGACAAGATAAAGACCTATGGAGCTAAGACAATTAGGGAAAATCTCCTAAGCTTTCTAGCCTATGAAAGTAAAAAACAAGGTTCAAATCATATTAAATTAAGGACCAGTAAAAAGGCTCTGGGAGAGAAAATGGGAGTTCAAAGAACATCCCTGTCCAGAGAGCTCCTTAAGATGAAAAATGAGGGTTTAGTCCTATATGACAGGGACTCTATTACAATCCTTCCCAAGGGAGAAGAACTATTATAATAAAGGATCCCTATGATAAGAGAATAAAAAAACTCATATCATAGGGATGCTTTACTGATCTTCTAGAATGATTCCTTTAATATCAAAATCCTTATTGGCTATATCAGACCCACCCTTGGCCAGTTCTATCTGGATACTGTCTCCCTGAAAAATGGCCTCTTTAAAAATATAAATATCTAATCCATCTAGTTCAAATTTGTTGAAATCTTCTGGAAGCCCCGGCTTCTTTAGGCTGACAAATATATCAGGCCTAGGGCTTCAGCAGCTAGTCATTAATTTAGAAAAGATAGTCATATCCTTTCTACCCATGATCCTAATACGAGTTCTAGCATCTTCACTAATATTAATCTTTAAAATCTCCATCACCCCTTATTCCTATTCCTATACATATACCCAATAAGAGAAATTATATACTCCCCTAGAGGAGTAGAAATAGTGATATAATAGTATATAGATGATCTTGGTTGAACTGAAAGGGGCGTTTTAAAATGAGTGGAACCAAAATTATAATATTAAAGTTATTTTTAGCCTTAGGAGCTGGCTTGATTTTGGGGCTAGAAAGAGAGGGCAAACACAAGTCCTTAGGTATAAAAACCTGTGTAGTTATAGCCATTACAAGTTGTTTGTTGACAATTGTTTCTATTGAGTTTGCCCTGAATTCTTATAAGGATGTCTTTTTTACTGGAGCAGACCCTATGCGCCTACCTTCACAAATTGTTAGTGGTGTAGGTTTTCTTGGTGCAGGAGTAATTTTTAGAAGAGATGATGACGTTATTTCTGGCCTTACAACAGCAGCCATTGTTTGGACAGCAGCTGGATTTGGAATTGCTATTGGAGTAGGCTATTATCTCCAGGTTGCCCTAGGTCTTGTGTTAATACATTTTACAGTGAGATTTCTTCCTTCAATTATGCGTAAAATAGGTCCAGCATCATTAAAGGAACAGGAAATTTATTTAAAGGTTTATATTGAACCCAATGCCCTAATTGATAAAGTAGCTGAAAAAATTGAAGAATTAATGATCAGTATTGAAAATGTGAAAATAAAATCTGATGAAGAAGGTCAATGGATTGACATGCGCTGTTTTATAGATGATGAGAAGGGTAATATTTTTATCCAATATGAAAAAATTAAAGGAATTCACGGGGTAAGTCAGATAGAAATGACTAAAATTTAAAGAGACTATAAGCTTTTTAAATCCTAAATATTTAAGCCTAGAAGGATAAATGAGGAGGATGTATATGTTAGGAAAAAGAAGATATATTTTTGTGTTTTTCTTAATTATTTCCTTAATTATTTTTACAGGATGTAGTGTTAGAAAAACCCTAAGGGATAAAGAGGTAAGGGAGTTTAAGGAACATATCTTAGAATCTAATGAAAAAGTAAAAGATTTAAGCTTTTATTTTATTAGACCTTATTTGGCTGGAGACCTAGTATATGAGGGGGATTTAGAAAAAGAAGATTTCAAGAATATAATTGATGAATTTGATAAGAAGATAGATATAGAATTTATGCAAAGAATTGGAGATAGATACTGGGGTGGATCAAGGCCAAATGAGTTTAATTTATATATTCATGTAGATGAGAATAGAAGTGATAAGAAAAAGCATAGATATGATTACCAAATTAGCAGTCAGTACAATAAGACCTATAGGAATGATGAAAATCCAGAGAATATAGATGGATATAAAACTTGGTATATATCTGATAATGAACATAGAAGAGTACTAATAGAAGGTGATGGAGAAAAAAGGATTGAGACCTGGGGAATAAGATTAGATACAAGAAATATTAGTCCAACAGGCTTGACATTAGTATGCATTCAGTTTGATGGAGAAGTAAATGACGATTTGGAAACTGATAGCTTTTATTTTTTAGAAGAAAAAATTGAAAACCAGTGGATTCCTTTAGAGATGAAAGAAATAGAGGATGAAATAGCTTGGACAGATGAAACTTGGACTATCCCAATAAATGATGAAGTCGAATGGGAAGTGGAGTGGGAAGACTTATATGGAGAGCTTTCTCCTGGATATTATAGGATAGGGAAAAACATTAGAAAGCTTAAGGATACAGACTACCATGAAGAAAGCTACTATGCTAATTTTGAAGTTCTGAAAAACAAGTAAGCTGAGCTAAAAAACAAGAGATTATATAATATTCTTTAAATTCATCCTTATAATGATATAATAGTAGAGAG
>CAZGQG010000047.1:0-10549 GCA_964527205.1 uncultured Tissierellaceae bacterium
AATAAAGTAGGTGAAGGGTAGTGTGTTCCATTCCACCATTATACCAATCTACAGGAGACCAATAATCAAGAGCTTCCTTGGAAGCAAAGGCATCATCATTATCTGGATCCATGTATCTTAGGAAGTACCAGGATGATCCTGCCCATTGTGGCATGGTGTCTGTCTCCCTCTCCCCTGCTCCTCCACACTTAGGACAAGTGGTTTCTACCCAGTCCCTTATTCCTGATAGAGGTGATTCCCCTGTATGGGATGTTTCATAGTTCTCTAATTCCGGTAGCTTTACTGGAAGCTCAGACTCTGGAACTGGTACCCAACCACATTCTTCGCAGTGTACTAGAGGTATTGGCTCTCCCCAGTATCTTTGTCTGGAAAATACCCAGTCACGAAGTTTAAAGTTAGTCTTTTGCTCTCCTAGATTCTTTTCTTCAAGCCATTTTGATATATGCTCTACTGCTTCTTCTACTTCCATTCCATTTAGGAAGCCTGAATTTACAAGCTTGCCTGTTTCTGAATCAGTATAGGCTTCTTTTTCTATATCTCCACCCTCTACTACCTCTATAATTGGAAGATGGAATTCCTTGGCAAATTCCCAGTCTCTTTGGTCGTGTCCAGGCACTGACATTATAGCTCCTGTTCCATAGCTCATAAGAACATAGTCGGATATCCATATAGGCATTTCTTCCCCATTAACAGGGTTGATAGCCTTAAGGCCCTGGATCTCAACACCAGTTTTTTCCTTTACCAATTCTGTTCTTTCAAATTCTGATTTTTTACTTGCCATTTCCTGATAGTCTCTTATTTGATCTAGATTTCCAATTTCTTCTTTATATTTTTCTATTAGAGGATGCTCTGCAGCTATTACCATATAAGTAGCACCAAATAGGGTGTCTGGTCTGGTGGTGAAGACCCTTAGGCTTTCATCCTTGTCTGCTATCTTAAAGTCAACCTCCATACCTACTGATTTTCCTATCCAGTTTTTCTGCTGAAGCTTAACTCTTTCTATATAATCAACCTTGTCTAGGTCTGATATAAGTCTGTCTGCATATTTTGTAATCCTTAGCATCCATTGGTTCTTTACCTTTCTTACTACCTCTGAACCACAACGCTCACAGCTTCCATTGACTACCTCTTCATTGGCTAGTCCTACCATACAGGATGTACACCAGTTTATAGGCATTTCCTGCTTGTAGGCTAGGTCTTCCTCAAATAGCTTTAGGAATATCCATTGGGTCCACTTGTAGTAGTTTGGATCTGTAGTATTTATCTCCCTGGACCAGTCAAAGGAAAATCCTATGGATTTTAATTGCTCTTTAAATCTAGCTATATTGGTTTTGGTAACCTCTCTTGGATGTATCTTGTGCTGGATTGCATAGTTTTCCGTTGGAAGACCAAAGGCGTCCCATCCCATAGGATAAAGAACATTATAGTCTTCTAGTCTTCTCTTTCTTGCCAGTATATCAAGAGCTGTGTAAGGTCTTGGATGACCTACATGTAGCCCCTCTCCTGATGGATAAGGAAATTCTACAAGAGCGTAGAACTTCTCCTTGTCACTGCCGTTTTCTGCACGAAAGGGCTCTTCCTCATCCCATATGTCCTGCCATTTTTTCTCTATATCATTAGGTCTATATTCTTTCACAATATTCCTCCTTAAAATTTAGCTGAATTAACAGTTCTTGGGAAAGGTATTACATCTCTTATATTTGTCATTCCCGTTATATACATAAGTGCTCTTTCAAAGCCTAATCCGAAACCTGAGTGAACTGTTCCACCATATTTTCTAAGCTCTAAATACCACCAATATTCTTCAGGATCCATGTCATTGTCTATTATCTTTTGTTCTAGGACATCTAATCTTTCTTCCCTTTGGGACCCTCCTATAATCTCTCCTATGCCAGGAACTAGAAGGTCCATGGCTGCAACTGTCTTATTGTCTTCATTGATCTTCATATAGAAGGCCTTGATTTCCTTTGGATAATCAATTACAAAGACAGGCTTCTTATATACCTCTTCTGAGATATATCTTTCGTGCTCTGTATGAAGGTCCATACCCCACTCTACTGGGTAATCAAATTCCTTGCCTGAATCCTTTAGGATTTCTATAGCTTCTGTATAGCTAAGGCGTCCAAAGTCACTGTCTACTATGTTTTGAAGTCTATCAAAGAGTCCCTTGTCTATAAAGGAGTTGAAGAACTTCATTTCCTCTTCTGCATTTTCCATTACGTATTTTATAATATATTTCATCATATCTTCTGCAAGCTGCATATTGTCATCTAGGTCCGCAAAGGCAATCTCTGGCTCTATCATCCAAAACTCTGCTGCATGTCTGGTTGTGTTTGAGTTTTCTGCCCTAAAGGTTGGTCCAAAGGTATAGATGTCCTTGTAGGCATGGGCAAAGGCTTCTCCTTGCAATTGTCCTGATACTGCAAGTCCTACCTTGTCTGAAAAGAAATCCTCTGAATAATCTACTTCACCCTGGTCTGTAAGGGGAGGATTCTTTGCATCTATGGTGGTTACCTTAAACATTTCTCCTGCACCCTCCGCATCTGATGCTGTTATGATTGGAGTGTGCACATATACAAAGCCTCTTTCTTGGAAGAACTTGTGTATGGCAAAGGATAGGACTGATCTTACCCTAAATACTGCATTAAAGGTATTGGCCCTAGGTCTTAGATGGGCTATGGTCCTCATATATTCAAAGCTATGTCTTTTCTTTTGTAGGGGATAGTCTGAGGATGATTCACCCTCTAGGCTAATGGCATCTGCCTTTATTTCAAAGGGCTGCTTGGCTCCCTTTGTTTCCACTAATGTTCCCACTACCTTAATAGCCGTGCTAATAGGATACTTTCCTACTTCCTTGAAATTTTCCATGTCTTCCTCTATTACTATCTGTAGGTTGTGGAAGAAAGTTCCGTCATTTAATTCAATAAATCCAAATTTCTTGGAAGTTCTTGACGTTCTTATCCAGCCCTTAAGCTCTAGGGTCTGGTCAAGATATTTCTCTGTGTCCTTGTAAATTGACTTAATTGTAGTTTTCATCTTTTCAATCCTTTCATCTATAAAATATTATTATTTCTATAAAACAAAAAACTCCCATCCTTACTAGGACGAAAGTTTGTCTTCCGCGGTACCACCCTGATTGCAAATAGCCACTTAACATATATAATATGCTTCATTGATAAGGGTATGATGCCCTCTGAACCTAGTCTCCTGATCTTCAGGATTTCAGTTAGAAACTCAGGGATGTTCTTCAACCAAAGCTTAGTATCTATGTCTCACTATCATAGACTCCCTCCAACCAGTTCTTTAGCCTAGCTTCCCATCAAAGTTATTTCTCTATTAGATTTATACAATTATATGTTATTTTACCCCTTCTTGTCAACTCTATTGTGAGAAAATTCTTCCATTCTCTCCTTTATGGTCTTTTCATAGCCATTTTCTGTAGGCCTATAGTAGACCTTGTCCTTAAATTCATCTGGGAGATACTGCTGATGGACCTTGCCTCCCTTGTAATTGTGGGGATTTTTATAGCCTATGCCATTGCCTAGTTTTTTAGCTCCTGGGTAATGTCCATCCTTTAGGTGTCTTGGCACATCTCCAACTTCCTTTTCCCTTATATCTGCCAGGGCACTGTCTATGGCCAGGTAGGATTTGTCTGATTTTGGTGCTGTAGCCATATAGATTGCTGCCTGGGACAGGACTATTCTTCCCTCAGGCATGCCTATTACATTAACTGCATTAAAGGCTGATACTGCTACGTTTATAGCATTGGGATCTGCATTTCCAATATCTTCAGAGGCAGATATAATGATCCTTCTTGCTATAAACTTTGGATCCTCTCCTGCATGTATCATCTTGGCCAGCCAGTAAAGTGTGGCATCTGGGTCTGATCCCCTAATGCTTTTTATAAAGGCAGAAATGGTATTGTAATGCTCATCCCCATCCTTATCATACTTGGCTGTTTTTATTTGAATTGATCCCTTTATAGTGGGAAGGTCAATTTCCACCTCTCCATCCTCATTGGCCTCTGTGGAGAGCACTCCTATCTCTAGGGAGTTTAAAAGAGTTCTAGCATCTCCCTCTGATATGCTTAGGAGATAATCTATAGCCTCATCATCTATCTTCACCTTGTAGCTGCCTAGACCCTTTTCCTCATCTTCTATAGCCCTTAGGAGCAAGCTATGAAGATCCTCTCTGCTAAGGGGATAAAGTTCTAGGACCATGACCCTGGAAAGCAGGGCCTTATTGACTTCAAAATAAGGATTCTCAGTGGTTGCCCCTATTAGGATAATGATTCCCTTTTCCACTGAGGGAAGTAGGGCGTCTTGCTGGGATTTGTTAAATCTATGGATCTCATCTATAAAGAGTATAGTCCTCTTATTATTGAGCTTAAGATTGTCCTCTGCCCTCTTCATTACCTCTCTTATATCCTTTACTCCAGAAGTAACTGCGGAAAGCTTTTCAAAAACCATATCAGTTCTCTTGGCTATTATATGGGCAAGAGTTGTCTTCCCGGTCCCTGGAGGTCCGTAAAATACCATAGAGGTAATCCTATCTGCTAGGATAGCCCTATTTAAAAACTTGCCCCTTCCTAGGATGTGTTCCTGTCCCATAAATTCCTCTACAGTCTCAGGCCTCATCCTATCTGCCAGGGGTGCATTCTTTTTTATTTTTTCTTTCATTCCAATTGTAAATAAATCCATCTTATCACCTTATCTAGATCTTTATTTAATCTCATATTATATTATATCCTATATTATATATATTATTTAAATTTTTTATTCTTTGTATTAGATATTTATGTATTTTCATTATTTATCTTACTTGTGTTTATATTATTATGTTTTTTTTGCTGGTATTTTGTATTTTTGTATTCAATATAACTTATATTCTCATGTTTTTATTGTTTGTATTAGTATTTTTTTATTATCCATATTTTATCCATAGATTTATATGATTATATCTTATGTATTAATATTAATGGCTAGAATTTAAAATTCTAGCCATTTTATTAGATTATTTCTTTTTTTACATATTCTGATGTCATTGTGCTTAGTATGCCCCCATAGTCTAGGGTAAAGTCCACTATATCTCCAACCTTATAGAGATTTTCACTGTCTGAAACGTCTAGGATTAGATGGTCTGAACTGGCACCTAGGATTATTATATCCTCATCCCTTGGGCTTAGGGAATCCTTGTCTACATCCTGCTTACCTATAGCACAGATAGCTCTTTTCCTAACTCCTCTGTCTATAAAGCTTGGTTCCTTGCCAAAGGCATCCCTTCCTATCTCTCCTGTTGGAAGTGAAGGTTTCTCCTTTAGCTCTATGATCTCAGCCTGAAGTACAAAGGCATCATTTGCAGTGCCTTCTATCCTCTTACCATAGGCAGTTTCTCCACCTAGGACTAGGGATTCACCCAGTCTAAGATTGTTTATAGGCAAATCATGTTCTTCCAGTAAATAAATGGAACTTGAATTACCTCCAGATACAATATCTAATTCTATAGAGTATTTTTCCTCTATCTTCATCTTTAATTCTGCCAGCCTATCAAAGTTCTCTGGCTTAGGGATTACAGCTCCGTAACAGGTCATATTTGTACCTATTCCCACAAGCTCTACACCTTCTAAGAGTATTGCTTCCTCTGCTGCCTTCATTAGCTCTTCATCATGATAATAGCCTTCCCTAAGGTCTCCCAGGTCCACCATAAGAATAATCTTATGCTGCTTGCCCATCTTCAGGGCTTCTCTGGATAGGGCTCTCATGGTAGCTACTTCTGAATTTAAGGATATATCTGCATACTTAACCGTATCCTCAGCTTGAGAAATCATAGGAAGTCTAAGCATAATCTTTTCTATATCTATATCCTTCATCTTTTTAAGATTTTCAATTCTTGAATCAGCTAAAAATGAAACTCCACCCTCTACATAGGCCTCAGCTATTTCAGGATAGGCACAAAATACCTTGGTAACTCCTGCCACCTTGATCCCTTGTTCTCTGGCCATTTCCACTAGGGTCAGTACATTTTGCTTGATCTTGTCCTTGCTTATTTGTATTTTAGGGTAATTCATCTTTATTCCCCCTTAATGCTTTTTTTCATCAGCTCTAATGCCTGTTCTGGATAGTTCTTTGACATTACTCCAAGAGAAGCCATTATATATTGATGATCTATTAGGATCTTAGCCTCTGCATTTGGAAGTAGGTCAGTTCCTTTATTGGATAGAGCTATTTCTTTAAGCATCTTTGTTTTATTTGGCAATCTAGTAAGAGCACCACCAGTTCCTATAATATATTTTACTCCTGTAAGGTCCTTGCCTAGGGCCACTGTGCTTTTTCCACTAGGTCCATAGATGTGCTTTAAATGTCCCCCATGTCTTTTTACTGCAGTTATAGTGGCATAGAGGGCAAGTGATTCCACAAAATTTCTCTCCAGTTCAGTTTCAGGTATAGGCTTGTGATTGGCTATAAGGTCTTGAAGTTCTTCCTCTGTGATCTCAAGATCCTCTGCCAAGGCCTCTATACCTATTGAATTAACTATGTTTTGCATATTAACATAGACGCCTAGGTCACCTTCAACTGTCCTCTTTGCCTTAGGCTCAGGATAGATAAGGATTTTTCCTATTTCTTCACTGTCTTCTGTTACAGAGTGTACGTCTGTAGTAGCTCCACCAACGTCAATACTAAGAAGGGCACCCATATCTTCATAAAGAAGTTTGGAAGCCTGCATTACGGCTCCTGGGGTAGGCATAATAGGTCCTGTAACCATATCCCTTACCTTCTCCATTCCTGGAGCATGGATAATATGCTTTTCAAATACATCTTGAATTACCTTTCTAGTTGGTTCTACATTTAATTCATCTATATTAGGATATACATTTTCTACAATGTAGAGTTCTGTATCCTTTCCTTGGAATACTTCCTTTATCTCTTCATGATTTTCAATATTTCCTGCATAAATTACTGGTATATCTAGGTTCATATCAGCGATTAATTCTGCATTGTAAAGAGCTGTATCTCTTTCCCCATAATCAACCCCACCTGCTATTAGGATAATATTAGGTTTGATGTCCTTGATTTTTTTAAGGTCAGACTTTCTAAGCCTTCCAGCTGTAATGTTTTTAATATTGGCCCCTGCTCCAAGAGCTGCTTCCTTGGCAGCCTTTACAGTCATATCATAGACTAAACCATGGACTGTCATCCTAAGTCCACCTGCTGCAGAGCTTGTAGCTATTAATTCATCGTAAGAAATAGAGCCTACAGATAGATTTTTTGTAAGATCTTCTATGGCTCCCCTTAGTCCAATATTTACATCTCCTTCTAATACAGAAGTAGCAGCTTGACCTTGCCCAATAAAAACTGGGCAAGTGTCTAAGCTATCAAAGGCATTAACTACCGTTGTTGTACTTCCTATTTCTGCAACTAATAAATCAATCTTCATTGTGCATCTCTCTTCTCTTTTCAACTAAGAAAGTTGCAACATGTTCACCTTGAGTTCCCCTTCCGAATCCTGCATCCATTCCGTGCTTGACTGCAAGTTCGTTAGATACTTGTGTTCCTCCTCCAAGTATGATTAATTTATCTCTAACACCTTTTTCTACTGCTAGGTCATGAAGTTTTTGCATATTTTTATAGTGAATATCATCATGAGATATAATTGTTGAAGTAAGAATGGCATCAGCATTTAACTCTATAGCTGCGTCCAGTAATTTTTCTACTGGTACTGATGTTCCTAGTATATGTGATTCAATACCATATCTCTCGATTCCACCGTGTTTAATGTCTATTATTTCTCTAATACCTACAGAGTGTTCGTCTTCTCCTACTGTAGCCGCAACTACCTTCATAGGATGTTCTTTTATCTCTGCTCTTATTTCATCTTCACTAAGCACCTTTGGCTTTGGTGGTATAATAAGGTCATTTGTATCAATTGAGAAGTCTACCCTACCCTTCATTTCTACACGAGTACCTTCAGCTTCTTGCATGATCTCCTTGTGGATTACTTCTACCTCTTTAAGACCCATTTTCTTTCCTATTTCAATGGCAGCAAATTCTGCTGTTCTTTCATCTGTAGGAAGGAATAGGGTATTTAAGATAATACCGTCTCCTAACCATTGTACTTCTGGTGTTAGCTTAGTAGTTCCTCTAAATTCTTTTGTTTCTTCTAGTCTAACATTAACATTGTCATTCTCATCTAATTCATCTATATAGATTATCTTAGATGCATCTTCAAATGTTCCCCCACCAATTAACTTGGCTGGATCTTCTATATATTCTTCACCGTATTGGCCAATATTATTATAACCAAAGTGTGCAGTTACAGGTGCCATATAATCTTCGTCTCTCTCATATACAGTTCCTTCTCCTACTCCACCGTCGATCTTTCTAATAATACCGTCTCCGTTTCTCTCTGGATATTGTCCTGAGTCAACAAAGAATCCGTCTTCAACTGATTCAAAGTATCCACCATTCTCTATCATTTCTTCCATGAATAGGATGGATCTTTCTTTTAATTCCCTAACCTTATCAGCTAATTCTCCCTTGTCTCTCTTGATTTCAAGCATTTCAGTAAGACCGTCCATACCTGCAAAGGCTTGCTTGGCAGTGTCTATGGCTTCCACATTGTATATGTGCCATGGAACGTTTCTTCCTTCATCAGGAGTAATAGTTGATTGGATCTCTGCTCTTGTAAGCTGAGAAATCAATAGGTTAAGAACATGAGTTACAGTTGCTTCCCTGGCAGATGATTCCATATACTTGGTATTCATCTGAGCTCTCATCTTATAATCTTTAAATAATTCCCTAAGAGCTACTGCATAAGGAAGGTCCAGTCTCATACTTGGTGCTGGTGGTGCTGTAGGTGGTACTGTTGAAAGGTATATGTTTTCCTTCTTTATTCCAGCCTTAACTGAGAATATAGAGTTTATACCGTGTTGTACCATAAGCTCAGGCATTACTTTCCAAGCTTCCCTAGCTGTTGCGTTGGCATTATGTGCACCATCTATTTGTGCAATTCCTGCCCATCCTAGTATATGCTTAGCTTCCGCTGCATCTACAAAGGAACGAATCATATTTATATTTCTATAAAGTACATTGTACTGAGGGTCTTGGTGAGCTCCGTTTACTCCTTCTTCTGCAAACATAACTGCAATTTCAGGTCCTGCTACACCGGATACATAGGAGTGATAGTTAATTGGTCTGCCAACTTCATCTTCTATAATATCTAAGGCCTTTCTTTGAGCCCTAACTTGCTTTCTTGTAATAGGGATTCCACCTACACCCTGTGGTGTACCTTCTATTAAACTCTCAAAGTGTGATTGTCCTGCTGTTCTTATTACCATTAAGTGGTCTGCTCCGTGCCATGCAGCCATTCTCATTCTTCTTATATCATCTTCAAACCTACCAGAAGCAATCTCTGTAGTGATAATAGAGTTTCCTTGCGGGTCTATATTATCAAAGTACTTTGCTGCTGGAAGTGGTTGACTTTGTTTTAAAGGTTCGGACATATCATAGTATTCAAATTTTCCAATTTGTCTTTTTTCTCCTACACCTTTTCTTGAGTGCCAACCTCTTCTTCTTGGTCTATATTTGTCCAGATCTTTTAGTATATTTTCTATATCTAATTTCTCATTTCTTTTTAAGTCCATTAGTTAGCACCTCCCTTAAAGATACTTACAACATCTTCCCACATCTGTCCTTCTACTAATTTAAGTCCTGCTTCTCTTATTTCCATATCCTTATCATTAGCAAGTCTATATACAATATGACCAGCACCCTTACCTATAAGGCCTCTGTCTATTGCTCCGTCTACTATAGCCTTTGCCTCTACACTGGAAAAGCCCATTCTTAGTAGGATTGATCTTTCTATGGATGGAGAAGTGTTTTTTCTTGCAAGATCTACAACTGGATCAATTAGCTCTTCAGCTAATTGCCAGAATCTCTCTTCAAGTTGTGTTTCACTTAAGTCAGCTAAATGCTTTCTTCTTTCTTGAAAATCATCTTTTCTTTCCATTTGTTTCACTCTCCTTAATATTCTGCTCCTAATTCGTCTAATGCTGCCTTAACGAATTCCATATCTGAATTTGTTTCTTCCACAAGGAATTCTAAACCATCTTGGTCAACCTTATCTACCTTAACATGTCTTAAGGCATTTTTAACTAAGGATTTTCTAGTTCTAACTAGGTCTAATTCTTGAACATCTACAAAGGATGGGTCTTTTGGTAGAATTATTGTTTCTCCTGGAACTTCATCCTGTGGATCTCCAATTAATACCTTGATTCCATTTTCTTTTGCAAATGTAAGTTGTGGATTTATATGTTTTCCTGCTCCTGTATACTCTGTTTCCTGAACTACTAGGATTTGATCTTTATCCATTTCTTGAGCAATCTTAAAGGCTGCTGCAAGGGATGTATTTCCTGCTGGTCCTCTTTCAAGTCCTTCTATTTGAGCTAATAATTCTGTCATATAGAATACTGAACCTTGATTTACAGTTACATATCTATCCATATATCTAAGTGGTCTAGCTGCTGATCTAGGTACATCTGATCTATCTGGCC
>CAZGQG010000048.1:0-9807 GCA_964527205.1 uncultured Tissierellaceae bacterium
AAATGAAGTAGGATTCAATAAAATGTCAGCAAGAGGATTCTAAGAAAAACCTTATAAAATGTTAACAAAAAATAAAATATAAAAATAAAAATAGGAAAGGAAGTGGCTTAATGTCAATTTTAACTAAAGATACTAAAGTAATAATAATTGGCGATAGAGATGGTATTCCAGGGCAAGCTGTGGAAGAATGCATCAAGACAACAGACGCAGAAGTTGTTTTCTCAACTACTGAGTGTTTTGTCTGAACGGCTGCAGGCGCAATGGACTTAGAGAATCAAAGGAGAGTTAAAGATCTAACTGAAAAATACGGAGCAGAAAACATGCTTGTATTAATCGGTGGAGGAGAAGCTGAGTCAGCAGGTTTAGCAGCTGAAACAGTAACTGCAGGAGATCCAACTTTCGCAGGTCCATTAGCAGGAGTCCAGTTAGGACTAAAAGTTTATCATCCAGTAGAGCAAGAATTCAAAGATGCAGTAGATCCAGATGTTTATGACGATCAAATCGGCATGATGGAAATGGTTCTTGACGTTGATGAAATTGTTGCAGAAGTTAAAGCAATGAGAGAAGAACACGGAAAATACTAATAGAAAATAGATCCCAATAGGAAATACATGAGAGGAGGGGAACATATGGGGAAAATTAGAGTAGTACATTATATCAACCAATTCTTTGCTGGTATAGGTGGAGAAGAGAAGGCTGATCATAGACCAGAAGTAAGAGAAGATGTACTTGGACCTGGTTTAGCGCTACAAGCAGGATTTGGGGATGAAGCTGAAATAGTAGCTACAGTTATCTGTGGAGACAGTTATTTCGGAGAAAACCTTGAAGAAGCTAAAGCAGAAGTACTAGAAATGGTTAAAAAGTATGACCCAGACCTATTTATTGCTGGGCCAGCATTTAACGCAGGTAGATATGGAGTAGCAGCTGGTAGTATTACAGAAGCTGTTCAAGATGAATTAGGAATCCCTGCTATAACTGGAATGTATGAAGAAAATCCAGGAGCTGATATGTTTAAGAAGTCAGTATATATAGTTGAGACTAAAAATTCTGCTGCAGGAATGAGAGATGCAGTTAAGAAGATGGTTCCACTGGCGTTAAAATTGGTTAAAGGTGAAGAAATAGGTTCTCCAGAAGAAGAAGGATATCACCCAAGAGGAATCAGAAAGAATTACTTCACAGAAAAGAGAGGTTCTGAAAGAGCAGTTGATATGCTTTTAAAGAAACTTAAGGGTGAAGAATTTGAAACTGAATTCCCAATGCCTAACTTTGATAGGGTAGATGCAAATCCACCTATTAAAGATATATCTAAAGCTACTATAGCAATTGTTACATCCGGTGGTATTGTTCCACATGGTAACCCAGATCACATCGAATCATCATCAGCACAAAGATATGGTAAGTATGACATTGAAGGTGTAGATGATTTAGTAGAAGGTGAATGGGAAACAGCACATGGTGGACATGACCCTGTATATGCTAACTTAGATGCAGATAGAGTAATCCCAGTAGACGTTTTACGCGATATGGAAAAAGAGGGTAAAATTGGAAAACTACACAGATACTTCTATTCAACAGTTGGTAATGGTACTTCAGTTGCTAGCTCAAAGGAATTTGCTGAAGAGTTTAGTGCAGAAATGAAAGCAGACGGAGTAGATGCAGTTATCTTAACCTCTACTTGAGGTACCTGTACACGTTGCGGTGCAACCATGGTTAAGGAAGTTGAAAGAGTTGGAATACCTGTAGTTCACATGTGTACAGTAGTTCCAATATCATTAACTGTAGGAGCTAACAGAATAGTTCCAGCAGTAGCTATACCTCATCCACTTGGAAATCCAAATTTAGAAATGGATGAAGAAAAAGCTTTAAGAAGAAGATTAGTTGAAAAAGCTCTAGAAGCTTTAACAACTGATGTAGATGGACAAACAGTATTTGAAGTAAAATAAGAATTAATTATATATATAAAGGGATGATTTAATTATCATCCCTTTATAAAACAAAAAAGTCAAAAAGTTAAATGGAAATGTTATATACATGCCCAAATTTATGGAGGTGGAAGTATGAATTATTCAGTAGTAAAAGGTTCCAGTTATATATTAGTACATGCACCAGATATGATACTAAATAACGGAACTACTCAGACAACAGAAAGACATTTAAATCCAGAATCAGAATATTTAAAGACTCTTCCAAAGCATATACGTACTTTTGAGGAAGCAGTTAATTACATGCCAAATCAGGTATATATTGGAAATAGAAAGCCAGAAGATCTTAAAACTATAGAGCAACCATGGTTTGATAAAGGATCAGAAGGAGCTACAAGAGATGGTAAATTTGGAGAGATGATGCCACAAGATGAATTCATAGGCCTAATTAAGATCTGTGACGTTTTTGATCTTGTATTATTATCAAAGGAATTTACTAGTGAAGTAAAGGCAAAATTAGAAGAGCATCCACTAATGACTGAAGATCATATTGCTAGACTTAAAGAAGGAAGCGACCTAGCAGATATTGAAAAAATAGTTAATGAATTAGATGGAGAAGGTCTATATGTAGGAGACAAGTTAGTAGGAAGCGTTAAGAGAGCTCATGAAGTTGACGTTAACTTAAATGCACATGTAATCCTAGAAAACCTTGTATCAAAGGCTTCAGGAGTATTGGCAGCTATGAACCTAATAGCTAAAAATGATATTGATCCTGATTCAGTAGACTATGTAATTGAATGTTCAGAAGAAGCTTGTGGAGACATGAACCAAAGAGGTGGAGGAAACTTTGCTAAGGCAATTGCTGAGACAGCTGGCTTAAACAAGGCTACAGGTTCAGACGTTAGAGGATTCTGTGCGGCTCCATCACATGCTATGGTTACAGCAGCTTCATTAGTTCAATCAGGTACTTTCAAGAATGTAATGATAGTTGCAGGTGGATCTACAGCTAAATTAGGTATGAATGGTAAGGACCATGTTAAAAAAGATATGCCTATTTTAGAAGATGTTGTTGCAGGATTTGCTGTATTAATAAGTGAAAACGATGGTGTTAATCCAGTTCTAAGAAACGACCTAGTAGGAAGACACACTGTAGGAACAGGATCATCACCACAAGCAGTAATTACTTCATTGGTGACAGAACCTCTAGATAGAGGAAACTTAAAGATTACAGATATAGATAAGTATTCTGTAGAAATGCAGAACCCTGATGTTACTAAACCAGCAGGAGCAGGAGACGTTCCAACAGCAAACTATAAGATGATTGCTGCATTAGGAGTTAAGCGTGGAGATATAGAAAGAACAGAGCTTAATGACTTTATCGTAGAACACGGTATGGAAGGTTGGGCACCAACTCAAGGACATATTCCTTCAGGAGTACCTTATGTTGGATTTGCTAGAGAAGCAATGTTAGAAGGAGAAATACAAAGAGCAATGTTCGTAGGAAAGGGAAGTTTATTCTTAGGTAGAATGACTAACTTATTCGACGGTATATCAATTGTAATGGAAAAGAATTCAGGAGAATTAGATGATGGAAAAGCTATCTCAAAGGACGAAGTAAGAGGATTAGTTGCTGAAGCTATGAGAGATTTTGCATCTCATTTACTTGAAGAATAGAGGTGATTAAATGTCAGACAATAATGTTAAAAATATAATAGGTAAAGTATTTAATGATATTGCCAATGGTATGGAAACTGGTCAGTTCGCTGATAGAACAAGAGTAGCTGTTACTGTAGCTGGTAGTGAGCTTGGTGTTGACAATATAGTTAAGGGTGCGGAAATGGCACAAAATAGAGATTCTAGTATTGAAGTTGTCCTAATAGGTCCTAAGGTGGACTCAGATCTAACTCAATATAATGTTGAGGGAGAAGATGCACAACACAAAAAGATGGAAGAACTATTAGATAGCGGAGAAGTAGATGCTTGTGTAACCATGCACTACAATTTCCCAATAGGTGTATCAACAGTTGGTAGGGTTGTTACTCCAGGCCAAGGAAAGGAAATGTTCCTAGCTACAACTACAGGAACTTCTTCTCCACATAGGGTTGAAGCAATGGTAATAAATGGTATTAATGGTATCATAGCTGCAAAGGCTATGGGAGTTGAAAATCCAAGTCTTGGAATTTTAAATGTTGATGGTGCTAGACAAGTAGAAAAGGCATTTAAAGATCTAAACAGTAATGGTTATAAGATCAACTTTGCAGAATCTGGAAGATCAGATGGTGGATCTGTAATGAGAGGAAATGACTTATTAACAGGCCAACCAGATGTAATGATAAATGATACCCTTACAGGAAATATTCTAATGAAGATGTTCTCCTCCTATACAACAGGTGGAAGTTATGAATCACAGGGATATGGATATGGACCTGGTATAGGTGAAGGATATGATAGAACAGTTCTTATTCTATCAAGAGCTTCTGGAGTACCTGTAGTATCAAATGCACTTCTTTATGCTGCTTCTCTTGTTAGAGGAAATGTATCTGATTTAGTTAAGGCAGAGTTTGATAAAGCTAACAAGGCTGGACTAAAAGATATATTAAATGAACTAACAAAAGAAACAAAAAAAGCAGGAAGTGAAGAAGAAGAGGTAGAAGCACCACCAAAAGAGATAGTAACTGGTACTATTGATGGTATAGATATAATGGAACTTGAAGATGCTGTTCAAGTACTATGGAGAGAAAAGATCTATGCAGAATCAGGTATGGGATGTACTGGTCCAATAGTAATGGTAAATGAAGACAGGCTGTCTGAGGCTATGAAAGTATTATGTAGTGCAGGATATGATGTAGGAGAAGCTGAAGACTGTTAATTAAAGATATAGTAAAAGCTCCAAGTTTCTTGGAGCTTTTAACTTGTATAGTTTTAACAAGAAGGCCATAAAATCATATCTTAATCTAGAAAAAACTTGTTATTTTGCTTTTTAAAGGGTATAATTAATACGAGTGGTTAGGAATTCAGTTTTTAAATTTAAGGAGGAGTTATAATTGAAAAGAAAGTTATTAATATTTTCAATGGTTATGGTATTAGTTCTATCATTGACCCTTACAGCATGTACTACTGGAGATGACGATGAAGTAGTAGATGATAATGATGTAGTTGTGGATGAGGACAATGATACTGATACAGATACTGATGAAGACACTGATACAGAAGATGTAGACTTATCAGTAGCTATGGTTACAGACGAAGGTGGAGTAAATGACCAGTCATTTAACCAATCAGCTTGGGAAGGTTTACAACAGGCAGAAGATGAATTTGGTGTAGTAGTTTCTTATCAAGAATCACAACAAGAAGCAGACTATGTTCCAAACTTCGAAGACCTAATAGACAGTGATATTGACTTAATATGGGGAATTGGATACAAATTAGCAGATGCAGGAATGGCAGCAGCAGAATCAAATCCAGATAAAAAATTTGGTATAATTGACCACTCTTATGGAGATGACACTCCAGAAAACATGATTGGAGTAGTATTTAAGCAAGAACAACCATCATTCTTAGTTGGTTATATTGCAGGTAAGATGACTGAAACTGACAAGGTAGGATTTGTTGGTGGAATCGAAGGAGACGTAATCTGGGGATTTGACTATGGTTACCAAGCAGGAGTTAAATATGCAGCAAATGAGCTTGGAAAAGACATAGAAGTTCTTTCACAGTATGCAGATTCTTTCGGAGACGCAGCTAAAGGAAAGTCTATTGCTACAAACATGTACCAACAAGGTATGGACATAGTATTCCATGCTGCAGGTGGAGTAGGGGACGGAGTTATAGAAGCAGCTAAAGAACAAGACAAATGGGTAATAGGTGTGGATAGGGATCAAAACTATATGGCACCAGATCATGTTCTTACATCAGCAATGAAACGTGTAGATGTTGCGGTATATAACGTAGTAAAAGCATTAAAAGAAGGTAACTTTGCTGGTGGTACAACAGTTGTTTATGGTTTAGCAGATGGTGGAGCTGTAGATATAGCACCTACATCAGATAAAAACGTACCAGCTGATCTACTGGAAGAAGTAGAAACCCTAAAGCAAATGATTATTGATGGAGAAATAGAAGTGCCATTTAACGAAGCAACTTTTGAAGAATGGGTAGAAAACTTAGAATAAAATATTTAGAATAAAATAATGTTTTTAAGCAGCTCAGAAGTTTTCTGAGCTGCTTAAATCTAAATAGGAGGGCAATAATAGTGTGTGCTGATAAAATTGATATGAAAGCAGTTGAAATGAAAAATATAACCAAGAAATTTGGAGATTTTACAGCCAATGACAATATTGATTTAACTGTACATAAAGGAGAAATTCATGCTCTTTTAGGGGAGAATGGTGCAGGTAAAAGTACCCTGATGAATATACTTTATGGACTCTATACTGCTACTTCAGGAGAAATATATATAAATGAAGAAAAAGTAACTATAGCCAATCCAAATGACGCTATAGAAAAAGGTATTGGAATGGTTCATCAACATTTCATGCTAATAGATACTTTTACTGTAGTTGAAAATATAATATTGGGAATGGAAACTACTAAGGGAATCAAACTAGACATAGATGCTGCAAGGGATAATGTAAAAGAAATCTCAGAAAGATATGGTTTATATGTTGATCCTGATGCAAAGATACAAGATATATCCGTAGGTATGCAACAAAGAGTGGAGATATTAAAAGCCCTATATAGAGGTGCTGATATTTTAATATTAGATGAGCCTACAGCAGTGCTTACCCCTCAAGAAATAGATGAATTAATGGAAATAATGAGATCCCTAGCTGAACAAGGAAAGACAATTATCATAATAACTCATAAATTAAAGGAAATTAAAGATGTTGGAGATTATTGTACAATTATAAGAAGAGGTAAAAAGATTGATACTGTAAAGGTATCAGAAATTTCTGAGCAAGATTTAGCAGAGATGATGGTAGGAAGAGAAGTAGATTTTGTTGTACATAAAGAAGATATCCTAAGAGGAAAGAAAGTATTGGAAATAGAGGACTTATATGTAAAAGATAATAGAGGCTTAGATGCAGTTAAAGGACTTTCCTTGGAAGTTTATTCAGGTGAAATACTAGGTATAGCAGGAATAGATGGTAATGGACAATCCCAGCTTATAGAAGCATTGACAGGTCTAAGAGAGATTGAATCCGGTAGGGTAGTTATCAAGGGAAAGGATATAACAAAGGTAACTCCTTTTCAAATAATAAATAGTGGACTTAGTTCTATACCAGAGGACAGACAAAGAAGAGGTCTAGTATTAGACTTTACAGTGGCTGAGAATATGATACTAGAGAACTACTACAAAGAGCCCTTCTCAAAAAATGGAATATTAAATCATAAGAATATAAAATCTTTTTCAGAGGAACTAATAGATAAATTTGATGTAAGACCAAGAGATCCAGATTATTTTGCAGGATCCCTATCTGGAGGTAACCAACAAAAGGTAATAATAGCAAGGGAAATCACCAATGACCCAGATGTGCTAATAGCAGCCCAACCTACCAGAGGTCTAGATGTTGGTGCCATTGAATATGTACATGAATACTTAGTAGATCAAAGGAACAAACAAAAGGCAGTGCTTCTAGTTTCCTTTGAGTTAGATGAGGTCATAGGATTATCAGATAGAATAGCTGTTATATATGAAGGTAAAATAGTAGATATCTTGGATGCTAAAGATGCAAATGAAAGAGAGATTGGATATCTAATGGCTGGAGGAGATGTAAACAATGAAGAAAAACAATAAAGTTTTAGTTACTCTATTCTCCGTAATTATGGGTTTAATAGTAGGAGCTATAATTCTTCTTATAGCAGGCTACAATCCAATAGAAGCATACACTGTAATGTTAAGTGGTATATTTTCTAGACCTAAATATATAGCCTTTGCAATAATACGGTCTACTCCTATAATTCTTACAGGTGTAGCTGTTACCTTTGCCTTTAAGACAGGACTCTTTAATATAGGAGCAGAGGGACAATTTATTGTAGGTGCCTTATTTGCTGCCATAGCAGGGTATTTCTTAAATTTACCCCCAGTATTACATGCTATTGTGGCCTTGATTTTTGGTGCCATTGCAGGAGCAATATGGGCTGGTTTTGTAGGTTTTCTTAAAGCAAAATCTGGAGTTAATGAGGTTATATCATCTATTATGCTTAACTGGATAGCACTTTATTTAACTAACTTTGCCCTAACCTTTGATTCCTTTAGAAGGCCCAACTCAGATGCCTCCTATAAGATAAAAGAATCCGCTAGTATTAGGATACTAGGAAAATGGAAAGCATCAGAGGCAGGTAAGTCATTTTTAAGCGGCAATGAATTTTTAAAGGATTTATTAAATCCACCATTGAATTATGGAATTTTTCTAGCAATAATAGTTGCCATAGCAATATGGTATATACTTAAAAATACAACACTGGGATACCAGCTAAAGGCAGTTGGATACAATAAGGAAGCTGCTGAATTTGCAGGAATAAATATAAATAAAAATATAGTTGTATCTATGGCTATATCAGGTGCCATAGCAGGACTTGCAGGTGCGACTCAGGTACTAGGAGTCACCCATCAAGTAGGTATATTGGCAGCAACTGAGGGTTATGGTTTTGATGGTATTGCAGTATCACTTATAGCAGGTAATAATCCTATAGGAGCTATACCGGCAGGCTTGCTCTTTGGAAGTCTTCAGTATGGAGGGGCCAAGCTAAATAGGATAGGGGCACCTTCAGAGATAATCAACATAGTAATAGGGGTTATAGTCTTCTTTGTAGCAATACCAAAATTATTTGGACTTGTAAGTGATTTCTTAAGAAGAAATAAGAGAGGTGAAAAAGTTGATTAGTATATTAGATAATTTAGCTATCATAATTGGAATTTCATTAATGTATTCAGCACCTCTTATATATACATCCCTAGGTGGTGTTATGTCTGAAAATGCTGGTGTAGTTAATATTGGATTAGAGGGCATGATGACCTTTGGGGCATTTTTAGGTGCAACAATAGGATACTATTCCCAGAACCCATGGTTAGCCTTTATTGGAGCTGGATTAGGAGCAGGAATTTTAGCCCTCTTACATGCTGTAGCAGTTATTAACTTTCAAGCAGATCATATTGTATCTGGAATAGCAATCAACTTTATAGGACCTGGGCTTGCACTTTATCTTTCAAGATTATTTTTTGATGGAGCAGCAATGACCAAACCTATACCAATAGATTTTAAAATGCCTAGACCACTAAATGGATTTTTTAATAATCTTTTAGCCAACTCTCCCCAAGGAGGGGCCAGGCATTCCCTGTTTAGGATTTTAGACTCTATATTCAATCAATATGCCACTGTTTACATGGCCTTTATCTTGGTGTTTATAGTATGGTATATACTATACAGGACAAAACTTGGACTTAGGATTAGATCTGTGGGAGAACATCCTAGGGCTGCAGATACTTTAGGAATTAATGTCTACAAAATCAAGTACTTAGCAGTATTTTTATCAGGAGTATTTGCTGGCTTTGGTGGAGCAGCTATGAGTATAGCTGTAGTTGCAAACTTTAGAACTACTTTAATATCAGGTCAAGGTTTTATAGCCCTAGCCGCCATGATATTTGGTAAATGGAGACCTCAAGGAGCTATGTGGGCCTGCTTATTATTTGGAGGAGCCCAGGGTCTGGCTATATACTTAGGAAGTACAAGTGTGAATGTACCCTCAACCTTGCTTGCCATGACTCCATATGTATTTACCCTACTTGCATTGATTTTCATTGTAAAGGAAGGAAATGGACCAGCAGCAAATGGTGTTATATACGAGAAAAATCAAGGATAAAAAGAAATTTAAATTATATTATAAA
>CAZGQG010000049.1:0-9699 GCA_964527205.1 uncultured Tissierellaceae bacterium
TAAAAAGAAATTTAAATTATATTATAAAGAAAACAAAGATAAGAGACCATTCTTATCTTTGTTTTTATTTATAAAGAGAAGAAAATCTGATATAATAGTATAGAAGGATATTACTAGTTAATATAAAATATAAGGAAGTGTAAATATGAAGCTCAGTTATGATTTAAATTTAGAACAATCTCAAAATTTAATAATGACTCCAGAACTTAGACAGGCTATTGAGCTTCTTCAGTTTAATAGCATGGAATTGAACGAGTATATAACTAAGGAGCTAGAAGAGAATCCTATGCTTGAAAGGGAAAAAGCTAAGGATGAGTTTGAGGATATTGAAGAATATAGGGATGACAAGGAGATAGATTGGAAAGAATATGTAGAAAAATATGACGACCATAGCTATAGGCCGGAAAGAGATAAAAATGCAAAGCAAATTAATTTTGATTCCTTTTTAAGTTCCTCTATAACCCTTAGAGAGCACCTAATGACTCAATTGAAAATGATTGACCTAGATAGTGGGGAAAGAAAAATAGGAGAATATATAGTAAACAATATAGATAAAAATGGTTACTTTGAAATAGAGGGTGAGGAAGTTTCCAATCTTTTAGGAGTAAAGATTGAAGATGTGGAGAAAGTCCTTCAACTTGTTCAGGGCTTTGATCCTACTGGAGTTGGAGCGAGAGATCTAAGAGAATGTCTTTTAATTCAAATAAAATCAAGACCTAAATTTAATAAGTATGCAAGGATCATAATAGAAAATTATTTATATGATTTAGGATCAAATAAAATACAAAAAATAGCCAAGGAATTAAATCTTTCAGCCAAGGAAGTACAGGAGGCCTGTGACTATATAAAAAAGTTAGAACCAAAACCTGGTAGAAGCTTTGGAGATGAGGATGACTCCATAAGGTATATTAAAGCAGATGCTGAGATTAAACTTATGGAGGGCAAGTATGTGGTTGTTGTAAATGAATCCACGGCTCCCAGATTAAATATAAATAATTATTATAGGAATTTGATGAAAAAAGGAAAAGATGAATCTGCGGTAGAGTATTTAAATCAAAAATTTAATTCAGCTATGTGGATAATAAAGAGTATAGAGCAAAGAAAGAATACAATAAAAAATGTAGTAGAATCTATATTAAAGTTTCAAATGGATTTCTTTTTACAGGGAGAAAAGGCTTTAAAGCCATTAACTTTAAAAGAAATAGCGGAGGACATAGATATGCATGAGTCCACCATATCAAGAACCACCAATGGAAAATACGTTCAAACACCAAGAGGACTCTATGAACTAAAGTATTTCTTTAGGGCTGGTCTTGAATCCTCAGATGGGGATATGTCATCTACTAGTATAAAATCTAGAATAAAAGAGCTTATAGAAAAAGAAGATAAAAAGAAGCCCTATAGTGATCAGAAGATATCTGATTTATTAAAGGAAGAGGGAATAAAGATATCAAGAAGAACCGTTGCAAAATATAGGGATGAATTAAATATAGCCTCTTCTAGCCTGAGAAGAAGATACTGATATCTCACTAACTAGTGAGATATCTTGGCTTCTAAACTTGAAAAACAAGAGAGTATAGGCTATAATGGGTTGTGGTTGAGCTTATTAGGATTTTTTTATAGTTACTGGGACAGAAAAGGGACAGCGGGTTAAAGACTGACCAAAGATTAAAGGGTGATAAGGGTGGATTTATTAAAAATACAAAGACAAATTGTTCCAGAAATCATTGAAAACTTGGAACTTAGATATGATATATTAAAGAGCATTTATTACAATCAACCTATTGGAAGAAGGAGTTTGGCTTATAAACTAAACATAAAAGAAAGAACCATACGATCACAAATAAATATTCTTAAAGAATTAGAGTTATTAAATATTGAAAGTATGGGTATGTATATAAGTAGTAAAGGAATAAATATAGTTGAAAAACTAGACCAAGTAATGCATGAGCTAAAGGAAGTTTCAGACTTAGAAAAGACATTGGAAGAGGCTTTAGGACTTGAACAAGTAATCATAGTTCCTGGCAATAAGGATGAAAAAGATATGGGCCTAGATGATATAGGAAAGGCTGGAGCTAATTATTTAAAGAAAATAATCCAGGATGACTTCATTATAGGAATAACTGGTGGCACCACAATGGCAAGCCTTTCAAAAAACATGCCTAAGGGCAGCTTGGGCAAGGACCTACTAGTAATACCTGCTAGAGGAGGATTGGGAAAAGATGTAGAGACCCAGTCAAATAATATAGCAGCCCAGCTTGCAAAAAACATTAAAGGATCTTATGAATTACTTCAAATTCCAGACAATATGGATCAGGAGAGTTTAGATGTTGTTGTTAATTTACCAAGTGTAAAAGAAATAATCCAGAAAATAAGTAGGATGGATTTACTTGTATTTGGTATAGGAAGAGCGGACCAAATGGCCTATAGAAGAGATTTACCAAAGGAAAAGATAGATGAAATTCTTTCAAAATCTGCAGTTGCAGAGGCCTTTGGACATTATTTTGATTTAAATGGAGATGAGGTCTGGGAACACAGGACAGTGGGTATATCTTTAGATCAATTTAAATCTCTAGACAAGCTTATAGGAATAGCAGGAGGAGAAGAAAAGGCAGAAGCCATCATTGCAGTATCAAGGCTCAATAAGAAGATGACACTAATAACAGATGATTTGGCAGCAAGAAGGATAATTCAGTTAATAAATTAATTATATAAAAAGAACATAAAATTAGAGGAGGAAATATTATGGGAATGAAGGTTGGAATTAGTGGTTTTGGTAGAATAGGTAGAGACTTTGTAAGAGCATATTTTGAAAATGGGGTAGATGAATTTGATCTGGTTGCTATAAACGCATCAGGAGATTTAAACACTCTTGCTCATTTGTTTAAATATGACACAGTTTATGGTAAATTTGATGGAACAATTGAAGTTGCAGAAGATGGATTTATTATTAATGACAAAAAAGTTAAGGTAGTAGCTCACAGGGATCCAACAGAGATTCCATGGAAAGAATTAGGAGTAGAACTTGCAATAGATTCAACAGGAGCATTTAGAGACAGGGAAGGACTATCAAAACATCTTCAAGCAGGAGCAAAAAAAGTTATAGTAACAGCTCCAGCAAAGGGTGAAGATATAACTATTGTATTAGGTGTTAATGATGGGGACTATAATCCAGAAGAACACCATATAATATCAAATGCATCCTGTACTACAAATTGTCTAGCACCAGTTGCAAAGGTTATGCTTGATAATTTCACTATTAAAAAGGGATTAATGACTACAGTGCATGCATATACAGGAGACCAACAATTATTAGACAAAAGACACAAGGACCTTAGACGTGCAAGAGCAGCAGCAGAAAGTATTGTACCAACTACTACAGGAGCAGCCAAGGCAGTATCCTTAGTATTGCCTGAATTAGAAGGCAAGCTAAATGGATTTGCTTTAAGGGTACCAATCCCAACGGTTTCACTAGTAGATTTAACTCTTGAATTAGAAGAAAATGTAACAGTAGAAGAAGTAAATAAGGCTTTAAAAGAAGCTAGTGAAGGAAGCATGAAGGGAATTTTAGGTTATTCAGCAGAACCTTTAGTTTCCATAGACTATGTTGGAGATAAAAGATCTTCAATAGTAGATTCACTATCTACAATGGTAATTGACAATATGGTTAAAATAGTTTCATGGTATGACAATGAATGGGGATACTCAGAAAGAGTTCTTGACCTAGCCATAAAAGTAGCTACAGAATAATAAGGACAAATAAGTCGGGCAATTGCCCGACTTATATAAATTAATAAATATAAAGAGTGGGTGGAATCTATGGTAAATAAGCAAACATTAAAGGATTTAAACTTTAAAGGGAAAAAAGTATTGCTAAGATGTGATTTTAATGTACCCCTAAGAGATGGGAAGATAAGTGATGATAAGAGAATAGTAAGCTGTCTACCTACAATCAATTACCTAGTTGAAAATGGTGCAAGGCTAATCCTTATGTCTCATCTTGGAAGGCCAAAGGGGGAAGCCAAGGCAGAGTTTTCCTTAAAGCCAGTGGGGGATAGATTAGCTGAACTTTTAAATAAAGAGATAATATTTCCAGGAGATGACAGGGTAGTATCAGACCAAGTTAGAGAAGAAGTATCTAGGATGGAAGATGGAGATATAATGCTCCTAGAAAACACTAGATTTAGAGCTGAAGAAACTAAAAATGGAGAAGACTTTGCTAAGGAGCTTTCATCCCTTGGAGATCTATTTGTAAATGACGCCTTTGGAACTTCCCATAGGGCTCACGCTTCAAATGTAGGAGTTTCTAAACATCTACCATCTGCCCTAGGCTTTTTGGTAGAAAAAGAAGTCGAAGTAATGGGAAAAGCATTAGAAAATCCAGAAAGACCCTTTGTGGCCATACTTGGAGGCGCCAAGGTATCTGACAAGATAGGGGTTATAGAAAATTTAATATCCAAGGTAGACACTATAATAGTAGGGGGAGCTATGGCCTATACATTCTTAAAGGCCCAGGGCTATGAAATAGGAAATTCCCTATTAGAAGAAGATAAAATAGACCTGGCCAAGGAACTTCTTAAAAAGGCCAAGGATAATAAGGTAGAACTACTACTGCCAGTAGACACAGTGGTGGGAAGGGAATTTAAAAATGATACAGAATTTAAAACTCTTCCAGTGGACAATATTCCTTCAGATATGATGGGATTAGATATTGGAGAAAAAAGCATAAAATTATTTACTGACAAGATAAGGTCAGCAAAGATGGTAGTATGGAATGGACCTATGGGAGTTTTTGAAATGGAAAACTTTGCAAGGGGAACCAATGCCATTGCAAAGGCCATGGCTGAGACAGATGCAATAACCATAGTAGGTGGAGGAGATTCCGCTTCTGCTGTAGAAAAGTCAGGCTATGGAGAAAAGATGACCCATATATCCACAGGGGGAGGAGCTTCCCTAGAATTACTTGAAGGAAAAATTTTGCCAGGCATAGAGGCAATTAATGATAAATAAGAAGGAGGAGATGAGATGCGAACTCCTATAATCGCAGGAAATTGGAAAATGAATAACACTATAAAAGAAGGATTAGACCTAGTAGAAGGGATAAAATCAAAGGATTTAGATGCAAATGTTGACAAGGTGATTTGTGTGCCCTATACCCTATTAAAGGATGTAAAGGAAAAGATAAAAGACACAGAGATAAAGCTAGGTGCACAAAATATGCACTATGAGGACAGTGGTGCCTATACTGGGGAGATATCTCCACCTATGTTGGTTGAGATCGGAGTGGATTATGTAATAATTGGCCATTCAGAAAGAAGACAGTATTTTGGAGAGACAGATGAGATTGTAAATAAAAAGATCCAGGCTGCCTTTAAGCACGGTATTAAACCAATACTATGCTTTGGGGAAAGCTTAGAAGAGAGAGAAGAAGGACGGGAAGAAGAAGTAATAAAAGCTCAGATTCTAGGAGCACTTAAGGATATAGAAGATATAGATGATTTAGTAATTGCTTATGAACCTATATGGGCAATTGGTACAGGAAAAACTGCTTCCTCAGATCAAGCCAACCAAATGCTGAGATTTATCAGGTCAATTATCAAAGAACTATATGGTGAGATCAGTGAAAAGATACAGATACAGTATGGTGGAAGTGTAAAGGCAGATAATATAAAAGACCTAATGTCTAAGGATAATATTGATGGAGCCTTAGTAGGTGGAGCAAGTCTTAAGGCAGATGACTTTGCAGAGCTAATAAACTTTAAAATGGGAGGCTAATATGAATAAAAAACCAACAATGCTGATTATACTTGATGGCTATGGTTTAGGAGATGACTATCCTGGGAATGCTGTCCAGCTGGCCAGTACACCTCATATAGACAGCTTGTTAGGCCAATACCCTAATACAAGTTTAGAAGCCAGTGGACTCTTTGTAGGCCTGCCTCAAGGGCAAATGGGCAACTCAGAGGTGGGACATCTCAACATAGGCTCAGGAAGAGTAATATATCAGGAACTTACTAAGATATCTAAAGAAATTGAAGATAAGGATTTCTTTGAGAAAAAAGAATTTCTAGATATTATAGATAGGGCTAAGAAACATAATCACAGCATACACCTAGTTGGACTAGTTTCCTATGGTGGAGTTCATAGTCATATTTCTCACCTTTATGCCCTACTAGAGCTTATGAAGTCTAGAGATTTTAATAGTGTCTACGTCCATGCCATACTTGATGGAAGAGATGTAGCACCGGATGCAGGTAAGGAAAATATAAAAGAATTGATTAAAGAAATGAAAGAGATTGGTGTAGGCAAGCTTGCTAGCGTATCAGGCAGATACTATGCTATGGATAGGGACAATAGATGGGATAGAACCAGGATGACATATGATGCCATGGTTTTAGCTCAAGGCAAAAAAACTACAGATCCAGTAAATGCTATTGGAAGATCCTATGCTGAGGGTGTAACAGATGAATTTTTTCTACCTACAGTAATAATGGAAGAAGAAAAGCCAGTTGCAACTGTAGATGATGGAGATTCAATTATATTTTTTAACTTTAGGCCAGACAGGGCAAGGCAATTGACAAGGGCCTTTGTAGATGATGACTTTTCAGGATTTGAAAGGGTTAAGAGAGTGGAGACATTTTACCTTACAATGACTGAATATGATAAGACGATAAAAAATGTAGAAATAGCCTATAGAAATACAGCCCCAAAGAATACCCTAGGTGAATATATAAGCAAACTAGGCTTAAAGCAATTAAGGGCAGCAGAAACAGAAAAATATGCACATGTAACCTTTTTCTTTAATGGTGGAAAGGAAGAAGCTTTTGAAAATGAAGACAGGGTTTTAATTCCCTCTCCAAAGGTTGCTACCTATGATTTAAAGCCTGAAATGAGTGCAGAAGAATTAAAGAATGAAATAATAAGAAGATTAGATATGGATATATATGACCTAATTATATTAAACTTTGCCAATCCTGACATGGTAGGACATACAGGCTCCATACCTGCAACTGTAAAGGCAGTGGAAACAGTTGATAGCTGTCTAGGAGAAATAGTAGAAAAACTCCTGGAGAAAAATGGCAAGGCCTTAGTAACAGCTGATCATGGCAATGCAGAAAAACTTATAGATAAGGAAACAGGAGGAAGGTTTACTGCCCATACCAGCAATAAGGTTCCTCTTATATATGTAGGAGGAAAGGAAGAGCTTAGAGAAGGTATATTGGCAGACTTAGCACCTACTATATTGGATATAATGGGATTAGATAAGCCTGAAGAGATGACAGGAGTATCATTATTAATAAAATAAGAATTTTTTTAAAAACTGGAAGACTGAAAGGATGATAAGAATATGAGTATAATAACAGATGTATATGCTAGAGAAGTCCTTGATTCAAGAGGAAACCCTACAGTTGAAGTTGAAGTATGGACTGAAAACAATGTAATGGGTAGATATTTAGTACCATCAGGAGCCTCAACAGGGGCCTTTGAAGCCGTTGAGCTTAGAGATGGAGATATGGATAGATACATGGGTAAGGGCGTCTTAAAGGCAGTAGACAACGTAAATACCATAATAGCAGAAGAAGTTATTGGAGAAAGTGTTTTTGAACAATCCTATATAGATAAGCTAATGATCCAACTAGACGGAACAGATAATAAAGGAAAATTAGGAGCTAATGCAATTCTTGGAGTTTCCCTAGCAGTAGCAAAGGCAGCAGCAGAAGAATTAGGCATGCCCCTATTTCAATATATAGGTGGAGTGAATGCAAATGTCCTACCAGTACCAATGCTAAATATATTAAATGGTGGAGAACATGCTGACAATAATGTAGATATCCAGGAATTTATGATAATGCCTATAGGAGCTGAAAGCTTTAGGGAAGGACTTAGGATGGGTGCAGAAATATTTCATTCCCTAAGATCTGTACTTCAGGAAAAGGGCCTTAATACTTCAGTTGGAGATGAGGGTGGATTTGCTCCAAATCTAAAGAGCAATGAAGAAGCTTTGAAAACCATAGTAGAGGCAATAGAAAAGGCTGGATACAAGCCAGGAGAAGAAATAGTTCTTGCCCTGGATGTTGCTGCAACAGAAATCTATGACGAAAAGAATAACAACTACAACTTAAAGGGTGAAGACAGAGTATTAAGTGTAGAAGAAATGATAGATTATTATGAAGAAATGGTAGATAAATATCCTATTATTTCAATAGAAGATGGATTGGCAGAAGATGATTGGGATGGATGGAAACTTTTAACTGAGAGGCTTGGAGAAAAGATTCAATTAGTTGGAGATGATTTATTTGTAACTAATACTGAAAGATTATCAAAGGGAATTGAAATGAATATAACTAATTCTATTCTAGTAAAATTAAATCAGATTGGAACACTTACAGAAACTCTAGACACTATAGAAATGGCTAAGGCTAACGGATACACAGCTGTTATATCCCATAGATCAGGAGAGACAGAAGATACTACAATTGCAGATCTTGCAGTTGCAACAAATGCAGGACAAATCAAAACAGGAGCTCCTTCTAGGACAGATAGGGTAGCAAAATACAATCAACTTTTAAGAATAGAAGAGATGCTTGCTGAAAATGCTGTATATAGGGGAAGGAAGACCTTCTATAATTTAAAAAACAAATAATAGACTAGGAGCATAAGAAAATGTAGATATAAATCTATTCTATTGATTTTATGCTCCTCTTATGTTAAAATAAGTAATGCTTAGTGAGAATTTTTAAAGAGTCTTATATTTTGGGAGGTGTCTATTATGTCCATGTTTTTTTCAGTTTTGATACTAATTTCTAGTATATCTTTAATAGTGTCAGTTGTTTTACAAGAGGGTGGTTCTGATGGCTTAGGAGCTATAGGAGGAGCCAATGCAGCAGATTCTCTATGGGGAAGAACAAGAGGTAAAAGTAAAGGGGAATTATTAAAAAGAATGACAATTGCTTCAGCAGTTGTATTCATGATATCTGCTATAGTTTTAGCAGCACTATAATATGAGGAGGAAATGTAAATGGAATACGCACTAATTGCCGCACCGATTATGGGAGTTGTGGCATTATTATTTGCTTTTTATAAGGCAAGCACTATCAATAAGTTAGAGCCTGGAAATGAGAGGATGATAGAGATATCCAATCATATACAAGATGGGGCAATGGCTTTTTTAAAGAGACAATATACATCTTTAGCAATATTTGTTGCTGTATTATTTGTAATACTTATATTTGCACCAGGTCTTGGAATTGAGACGGCAATATCTTTCTTAATGGGAGCTTTATTCTCAATATTTGCAGGATATTATGGTATGAAGGTTGCTACAAAAGCAAATGTTAGAACAGCAAATGCAGCCATGGAATCAGGAATGACAAAGGCCTTACATGTTGCATTCTCAGGTGGATCAGTAATGGGAATGATAGTTGTTGGACTAGGATTATTTGGAGTAGGAATACTTTATATTATCTTTAAAGAACCTTCAATAATTACTGGATTTGGATTAGGAGCATCATCTATTGCACTATTTGCAAGAGTTGGTGGAGGAATATACACTAAGGCAGCAGACGTTGGAGCAGACTTAGTAGGAAAAGTAGAAGCAGGTATTCCAGAAGACGATCCAAGGAACCCAGCAGTTATTGCAGATAACGTTGGAGACAATGTTGGAGACGTAGCAGGAATGGGAGCAGACTTATTTGAATC
>CAZGQG010000050.1:0-5609 GCA_964527205.1 uncultured Tissierellaceae bacterium
GTTTTTTAACAAATGGATGAAATATAAGTAGATTTATGATAATATAATAGGGTTGTTCAAATAATAAGCAAGAGGAGAGATTAAATGGGAGAAAGATTACATAAAAACCCTATGGGATATAAAGAGATTTTGCCCTTACTTATAAAAATGTCCCTGCCAATAATGCTATCTATGTTTATACAATCCTTATATAATATTACAGATTCATACTTTGTATCCCAAATTAGTGAAAAAGCTTTAAGAGCAACCTCCCTATCCTATCCAATTCAAATAGTAATTATTGCCTTTGGAGTTGGTACAGGTATTGGTATAAATTCTTTTATATCAAGGGCCCTAGGCTCAGGTAGAGTTGAAAGAGCAAACAAGGGTGCAATGCATGGTTTACTACTAGTGTTTATTTCCTGGGCAATATTTTTAATTTTTAGGCTAACTTTAATGGAAAGATTCTTAGATTATTTTACCAATGATCCTGTGGTTAAAGCTATGGGAATAGAATACTTAGGCTTAATAACTACATTTTCATTTTTATCCATATTACAAATAACCATAGAAAAAACAATACAGGGAACGGGTAATATGGTTTTACCTATGATAATTCAAGGGGTAGGAGCCATAATAAACATAATATTAGATCCAATAATGATCTTTGGCTTGTTAGGATTTCCAGCAATGGGAATAAGAGGTGCAGCTATTGCCACCCTTATAGGACAAGGCTTAGGTGCCTTATTAGGATTAATATTCTTATTTTCCAAAAGGGTCAGCTTGGAAATTAATTTTAAAAACTTCAAATTTTCTAGTCAAATTATAAAAGATATATATGTAGTTGGATTTCCTAGTATTTTCATTCAATCAGTAACTGCCTTTGTAACTATAATATTTAACTTAATAGTAGTAAGGCATTCTGAGTTAGCTGTATCAGTATTAGGAGTTTACTTTAAACTAGAATCATTTATTTTAATGCCAGTATTGGGGATAACCCAGGGAGTCTTACCCTTAATAGGCTATAATTATGGTGCTAAGATAAAAGAGAGAATAAATGAAACCTACCGCTATGGTTTAATCTTAGCCTTAATAGTAATGGGAGCAGGAACTTTAATATTTCAAATATTCCCTAGACAATTAATGGGTATATTTGCGGACAATAGTGAAATGATAGAAATAGGCGTATATACACTTAGAATAATATCTACAAGTTATTTGTTTGCGGCAATTGGAATAATAAACTCCACTTATTTCCAGGCCTTAGGCCTAGGAAAATATAGTTTATTAATATCATCCTTAAGACAAATAATCATAATAATACCCTTAGCCTATGGATTTTCATTTATAGGTCTTAATTGGATATGGCTTTCATATCCAATAGCAGAGATACTAGCCACTATTGTTTCAGTAAGCTTACAAAAGAAAGCAAGAATAAAATATATTGATATACTATAAGAATGATTTTATAAGAATTATTTATGGAATGGTGCTAGAATATAAATAGGATAAGTTAAACATAAGGCTTAAAGGAGAGAAGCTAATGGCATATATTAAAAGTTTTAATTTTCCAAGTAGAGAAATGGAATTTGATTTCTTTTTGAAAATAAAAAGAACATGCTATGACTCTTTTTATCCTTTTCAAATATTATCAAGGCATAGTTTTGAAAGAATTGATCTTGATCAGATTACTATCTTATATGGTGGCAATGGCTCAGGAAAATCAACAGCATTAAATATCATAGGGGAGAAAATAGGGGTTCATCGTGATTCTATCTATAATAAATCCAATTTTTATAATGATTATATCCATAGGTGCAGCATGGAAACCTATAAGGAAATCCCTGAAAATAGCAGAATAATCACTAGCGATGATGTATTTGACTACATATTAAATATTCGCAATCTAAATGCGGGGATAGATCAAAAGAGAGAAGAAATATTTGAAGAGTATTTAGATGTGAAACACTCTAAATTTCAAATGAGATCCTTAGAAGATTATGAAGAAATCAAGAGAATAAATGATGCAAGAAGGAAAACCCAATCAAGCTTTGTGAGAAGTGAATTAATGGATAATGTTAGGAGCTTTTCAAATGGTGAAAATGCATTTCAATATTTTACAGAAAAAATTGAAGAAAATGGAGTCTATCTATTAGATGAGCCTGAAAATAGTCTTTCCCCAAAATTACAGATGGAGCTAAGGAAATTTATTGAAGATTCTGCTCGTTTTTTTGGATGTCAGTTTATTATATCAACTCATTCCCCATTTATGCTAGCTTTACATGGGGCGAAGATATATGACCTTGATGAAAACCCTGTCAGAGTTAAGAAATGGACAGAGCTTGAGAATGTGCGTATGTATTATGAGTTCTTTAAAGAACATGATGGTAAATTTTAAATTACAAAGGAGTAAGAATAATGAAAACCAAGGATATAGAAACAGAAAGATTAATACTTAAAAGTATGACTTTAGATGATTGTGATTTTGCGGCTAAATTATGGGGAGACCCTGAAACGGGGAAATATCTGAACAATCCACCATATAATAATGGTGAAGAACTTAGAGAACTAATTTTTGATATTGATGATTGGGAAGATGAGTATCCATTTATAGCCTATGATAAGCTAACAAATAAACCAATAGGAACTTGCTGCATAGGAACAGAGGGGCCAGAGGGATCATGGGGATTTGGATATGATATTGTAAAAGACCAATGGGGGAAGGGATATGCAACTGAAATGGCAAAAGTAATGATTGAATTTGCCTATTCACTAGGGGTTAGAGATTTTTATTGTACTGTTGCTACAGAGAATATAGCATCTTGCCGTGTAATGGAAAAGTGTGGACTTAAAGCAGATATAACTAGTAGCTTTAAAAATCATAATACTGGTGTTGAGCATGAATCCACTATTTATAAAATGAAATTAAAATAAATAGAAGTTGAAAATTAAGTTTTATAACTTTAGGAAGTCACTTTATGAACTAGGAGGGTGGGTAATTTGAATTGCAATAAATGCGGATTTTACTCTTATGAAGATGAATATATCTGTCTTAATTGTGAAAGCATGCAAGATAGAGAATTTCCTATAGATCAATATGAAAAAACCCTTTTTATTCATGAAAAAATTATTGAACTTAATAAGATCAAAAAAAGACTAGCTATATTAAGATTTGGAAGACGGCTTTCTATTCTATTATTTTTTATACAATTAGTATGGGCCTTTTGGATGCATGGCTTTGTTGAGATTAGGATTCCTAAACCCAACTATGACATTGCCTCCTATTCTATAGTATTTGCAATGGCTCTGTATGGAATAATCTTAGGAAAACCTGAGCTTCTTTCCAAGAAAGAATATACAAAGCTAAGGCAGCCTAAAGGCTTAATCCCAGAATTAAAGGAGAGCAAGATTACTTATATTGTTGCATTATTATTCATATTGCTTATAAATTATTTTATTTATTTTAAGTTTTTGAAGGATTTATTTATAAATGATATTATAGCCAGGCAAAACATGAAACTTGAAACTTTTGGAGCAGAGAAATTGGCAAATATATTTACTGTAAGGTTTTGCATACAAAATCTGGGGATAGGAATTTATTATGCAATTCATCCTATATTTGAAATTACAAATGCTGATTATTTTATATTGGATAGAATGGATGAATTTAAGAAGGAAAAATCTGAGGGTACTGTTAATAAGATATAGTATTAGAAATAAATTATTATACATACAGTAAATAAAACTAGTTTGCATAATTATATAAGCTAAATATTCTAAAGTATCTCCCAGGAGGTACTTTTTTGATTTTACTAGTTTTTATGTCCTGCTTTTCATTAAATTCATCATTCTATAGTTAGAGCTTTATTCCTTAAAAATACAGGCTTGCAAATATATATAATATGATATAATCAAAATAATAGATTAAATTGAATAATGAAAAAAATCATATATTCAATCATTAAGAATAGGGGAGATAAAATGCCAATCAATACAGCTAGCTTAGGATTCGAGAAGGACATATGGAGTGCTGCAGATAAGTTGAGAGGGAATATGGATGCCTCTGAATACAAGCATGTAGTACTAGGACTTATATTTCTAAAATACATATCTGATAGTTTTGAAAGTAAATATGAGGAGCTTGTAGAAGAAGGAGCAGGCTTTGAAGAGGAAAGAGATGAATACTTAGCAGACAATATATTCTATGTGCCAGAAAAGGCAAGATGGGACTACATAGCTAAACATGCTAATGATCAGGAAATAGGACAAATCATAGATAATGCTATGGTTGAAATAGAGAGGGAAAACATAAGGCTTAAGGGAATATTACCTAAGACCTTTGCAAGACCTGAGTTAGATAAGAGAAGGTTAGGGGAAGTAGTGGATATATTTACTAATATGCCCCTAGTAGACAATAGTGATAAGAAAGATGTCATTGGCAGGACTTATGAATACTGTTTAGCAATGTTTGCAGAGCAGGAAGGCAAGAGGGCAGGAGAGTTCTACACTCCATCAAGCATTGTAATAACATTAGTAGAGATTCTAGAGCCTTATAATGGCAGAGTTTATGACCCTTGCTGTGGGGCAGGTGGTATGTTTGTTCAGTCTGCCAACTTTGTAAAGAATCATCATGGTAATATAAGGGACCTTTCAGTTTTTGGTCAGGAGTCTAATCCTACAACATGGAAATTAGCCCAGATGAACCTAGCCATAAGAGGCATAGAAGCAGATCTTGGAGAGACCTATGCAGATACCTTCTTCAATAACCAACACCCAAGGCTTAGAGCAGATTTTGTAATGGCCAATCCACCTTTTAATATGTCTGATTGGGGTGGGGACAAGCTTGAAGAGGACAGTCGCTGGAAATATGGAACTCCACCAAAAGGAAATGCCAACTTTGCTTGGCTGCAACATATGATCTACCACCTATCACCTAAGGGGAAAATAGGCATGGTATTAGCCAATGGATCCCTTTCCAGTCAAACATCAAGAGAAGGAGAAATAAGGGAGAACATAATAAAAGATGACCTAGTAGAATGTATAATAGCCATGCCTACACAGCTATTCTATTCCACAGGCATACCTGTATCCTTATGGATATTAAATAAAGATAAGAAACAAAAGGGTAAAACCCTATTTATAGATGCAAGAAATATGGGAGAAATGGTAACCAGGGCCCATAGAGATCTTAGAGAAGAAGAAATAACTAATATATCTGATGCCTATAAAGACTTTGTAAGAGGAGAACTGGAAGAAATCCAAGGTTACTCTGCAGTAGCTACTTTAGAGGACATAGAAAAGCATGACTATGTACTTACACCAGGTAGGTATGTAGGTATAGAGGAAGAGGAAGATGATGGAATCTCCTTTGAAGAAAAGATGGAAGACCTAACCTCTGAACTCACAGAGCTATTTGAAGAAGAGAATAAGCTTCAAGATGAGATTAGGGAGAGACTGAAGGTGATTGGATATGAAATCTAAATTGCCTGAGGGATGGGAAGAAGTGAAGTTAAAGGAAATAATAGAATTAACAATGGGCCAATCTCCAAAGTCTAAATATTATAATGAAATTGGAGAGGGTATGCCTTTTATGCAAGGAAACACAACATTTGGAGACAAATATCCAGAAG
>CAZGQG010000050.1:5709-9181 GCA_964527205.1 uncultured Tissierellaceae bacterium
GAAGAGGGCTGTGTAGTTTAAGAATGAAGAATAATATGCAAGAATTCTTATATTTCTTAATGAAGTATAGCATGCAAGAATTAAAAACACGAGAAACTGGTACTGTATTTGCTTCTATAAATAAATCAGCTATTGAAAACTTGACTATAAAGTTACCACCACTACCAGAACAAAAAGCAATAGCAGACACCCTATCATCACTAGACGATAAAATAGAACTAAACAACAAAATCAATGAAAACCTAGAAAAACAAGCCCAAGCTATATTTAAGCATTGGTTTGTAGACTTTGAATTCCCAAATGAAGAGGGTAAGCCTTATAAATCATCAGGTGGTGAAATGATAGATTCAGAATTAGGTATGATACCTAAGGGGTGGGAAGTAAAGTCTCTTGATGAAATTGCTGATTACCTAAATGGAATAGCAATAGCTAAATATAAACCAAGAAAAGAAACAGAAAAATCTTTACCTGCAGTTAAAATAAGAGAACTAAGACAAGGTTATACGGATGATTCAAGTGATCAATGCTTAATATCCGTTGAAGAAAAATATATAATAAATGATTTTGATATGATCTTTTCTTGGTCAGGTAGTTTATTGATAGATATATGGGTTGGTGGACAAGCAATCCTAAATCAACATCTGTTTAAAGTAACTTCAAATCAATATGATCAATGGTATTATTACTATTGGACAAAATATTTTATAGATGAATTTATAGAAATTGCTAGAAACAAAGCAACTACTATGGGACATATAAACCGATCTCATCTCGCTGATGCGAAAGTATTGTTACCTGATTTAAATTCATATGAAGAAATAGGTAAGACACTTGGAATGATATTAGAATTGAAAATGAAGAAAAGAAAGCAAAACCAAGCCCTATCACAATTAAGGGATACCCTACTACCAAAACTCATGAGTGGAGAAATTAGAATACCTCTAGATTAAATATTAAAATATAAAGAAGTCTCTACAATATATAACCATATAAAAGAAGTACAAAAAATAAGGAGGGGTATTATGAGTAATAAAAAGATGGTAAAATGTAAAGCTTGTAGTAAGGATATTGCAAAAGGTGTAAAAAAATGTCCAAACTGTGGTAAGGATCAAAGAAGTTTTTTCATGAGACATAAGATTTTAACCGGATTTTTAGTAATTGTACTTTTATTTGCATTTGGATCAGCTTTAGGTGGAGGAGATGAAACTTCAAAGAGTGAAGAAGCAAACAAGACTACTGGAAACCATGAAGTAGAAAAAAAAGTTGAATCAAAGGATCTAGAAGAAGTAGAAGAAGTAGAAAAAGAAACAGAAGACGAAACCATTCCAAGAGAATATAAAGCAGCTCTAAAGAAAGCTGAAACATATTCTAATACTATGCATATGTCAAAGAAAGGAATCTACGATCAACTTACTTCTGAATATGGAGAAGATTTCCCTGAAGATGCGGCACAATATGCCATAGATAATATAGATTCAGATTGGAATAAAAATGCATTAAAAAAAGCTGAAACATATTCTAGTACTATGCACATGTCAAAAGTAGGAATTTATGAGCAATTAATTTCAGAGTATGGGGAGCAATTTAATGAAGAGGAAGCGCAATATGCTATTGATAATATTGTAGCCGATTGGAATAAAAATGCATTAGAAAAAGCAAAAACCTATGCTACAACAATGAATATGTCGGACTCTGCTATCTATGATCAGTTAATATCAGAATATGGAGAGCAATTTACCAAAGAACAAGCACAATATGCTATTGATAATTTAGAGTAAATTTATATAGAATAATTTTTATATGGAGAGATTTCTAAATAGAATTCTCTCCATATTAAAAAAGATATAGATATAATAGAGCCTATTAATTAATTGGTTATGAAATATAGAATAAAATATACCTGTAATTAGACTAAGAGCCAGGAGGGATCATATGAATTTCACAGAGGATATTTATGAAGGTTCAGTATTAGAAGTTATACAAGATCTAGGATATACATACATTACAGCTGAAAATATAGAAAGAACCACTTATAAAAATCCACTCTATATGGATGACCTATACCAGGCCCTAGGCAATATAAACCCTGGGCTCTCCCTGGATGTAATAGACAAGGCTGTCTTTAACCTACAACACATAGACATAGGAAGTCTAGTACAGAGGAATAAGCAGTTTATAGACTGGCTGCAAAATGGTATGGAAGTAAGCTATATGGATAGGGGGGAAGAAAAGACTAGCATAGTTTATCTAATGGAATTTGATCCTGATAGGCTTGATAGAAACATCTTCACTGTCATTAATCAGTGGACTGTAGCTGGTATAGACCAGAATAGAAGGCCAGATATAGTGGTCTTCATAAATGGCCTGCCCCTAGTTGTAGTAGAGCTTAAGAGTGGATCTTCTGAGACTGCGGATATATCCTCTGCCTATAGGCAAATAAGAAACTATCAAAAGGATATACCAGAGCTATTTGTATATAATGCCTTCAATATCATATCGGACCATACCTATTCTAAGGCTGGCACCATTACAGCCAATGAAGAATGGTATAAGGAATGGAAGACAGTAGACGGATCCTATGAGGACACTAGATTTGCTGCCTATGACGTCCTATTTAGGGGTATGCTAGAAAAGACTAGGATACTAGACATAATAAAGAACTTTATCCTATTTGAAAACAACACTCCTGAAGACATAAAGATCCTAGCCCAGTACCACCAATACTATGCAGTAAGAAAGGCTGTAGCATCTACAATAAAGGCTACTAATGACGATGGTAGGGCAGGAGTCTTCTGGCACACTCAAGGGGAGCGTGTCATAATAATGATGGGTGCATAAATGTTTTAGTATCAAGGGTTTCAGGAACTTTTATTGAAACTAATTCATGCATTGCTTAGAGCAAATAGACTCTAATTGTTGTGAGCAGTGCATGAGAGGTAAGGATTTTGTTTCTTTAATAATTTACAATTATTTAGTATACTTGTATTAGGATTATAGTTAATGAACATAAGTAGTAAAGTGTGTAATTGAAATTCATAGACTCAAGGTGATAAAGTGAATAAGTTAAAGAAAAGACTATTAAATTTATCTTTAGGAGAATTTGCAGCAACATGTGTATTTATATATATTTATATATCATCAAGTTTAATAACAATAGGAATTGCTAATTTAATAGCATTTTTATATCTCGTATTTATTTTAATACAGGGAAGTATGTATTGGTTTTACAAATACAGATTAATAGTCAAAAGAGAACAACCTAATCCTAAAGCTGTAAAACTTCTCAGTAATTTAAGGAAGTTAAATATGGTTATAGCATTAGCGATAATCGTAACAATACCTATTATTAAAAGTAATTATAAAGACTTATTAATTGCTATTGGATTAGTTTTATTTGGAATAATTGAGTATATAAACTATTATTGGTATCAATTAAGTTATGGAGCATCAGGATTTAATATAAAGATATTAT
>CAZGQG010000051.1:0-8752 GCA_964527205.1 uncultured Tissierellaceae bacterium
GAAGCTGGTATATTTTGTTTGATAGTTCTTGTCAAGGGTAAAGGTATTGTAGAGCAGGAAAATCGAATAGAATTGAAAGGATGATTTGTATGGCAGTTGTAAAAGTTGTAGAATTAATGGCAGAATCTGAAAAATCTTGGGAAGATGCTACTCAGAAGGTAGTGGATGAGGCATCAAAGACTATAGATAATATAAAGGGAGTTTATATCAAGGACTTTACTGTAGTTGTTGATGATCAAAAAATTAAGAAGTACCGTGTAACTGCAAAGCTCTCCTTTGAAGTAAAGTAAATAAGAAGATAAGAATAGGGGCTGTTTCATAACTGATAAAAAGTTATGAAACAGCCCCTTTTACTTTATAGAAATTAAACCTATTATATTGTTTAAAGAAATTAAATCTATTATATTTCTCTCATTTATGGTAAAATGTTTATGACTCATAGCAATCCCATTTCGTATATATGTTTTTGTCGTTATTAACATTTTATGCGAAATTATGGATTTGTTGTGAGTTTTTTTCCGTTTATATTCCTAAAGAAATCACTTCTTGGTTCTTCTCTTAGATTTAGCTGGGCACCTTCTTTGTTCATTTCATAGATTTTAAAGATAAGCATATTTACATTGACCTGGAGGAGGGCTGCTATTTCCACATCTCTGTAGCCCCTATGGACTAGGTCCAGGATTTCCTTCTCATCTAAGAGAAGATGGGAGGCAAAGATGTTGGCTTCGTATTCCGTTTGATCCCTTATATTAAAGAGTTCCCATTCCTGAAAGGGAGTGTGGATTGCTATGTCTCTGTGCAGGGTATCGTGGGCAATTTCATGGGCTACTACCATTCTTTGCATGGATTCTTCTACAAAGGGATTGTAAAAAATAAATCTATTGTTTTTAATAATAGTATAAAGCCCTAGGAGTTCTGTCCTTTCCTTAAAGTGCCTGAGTTTTATCTTCTTATCCTCCGCAATAACAAAGGGGTCTCTTGTGGCGCTGGCCTTTACAAAGCTATCTGCATAGGACTTAATAGATCTTTTCATAGACATTCCTCCAGAGATTATTCTTCTTTTCTATATTTTTTTGGTGTATATTTCTTGTTTTCCCTCTTGGCTTCAAAAAATGCTTCCTGGAGGGCTAGGAGCACTGTCTCCTTGTCTTCTTCACTAATGGATCCTCCTGCAAAAAGGGTCTTGGCATTGTGGACTAGGTCCTTTGCATCCTTCATCCCCCTATAGCCAAATTCTTCCCGGGCAGTGCTAATAAAGCTGTCTCCCCTGGTTAGGAGATAATTTACATCTGTATTAAGGGCCTGGGCCAAGCGGTCATAGATCTCCTGCTGCTTGGGAAGACTAGTTCCCCCTTCATAGTTTTGTATGGTTCTAAGGGACAGGCCTACCTTTTCCGCTAATTCTGTTTGGGTAAGTTCCTCCCTGTTTCTCTTATATTTTAGTTTCTCAGCAAAATCCATCTTATCATCTCCCTTGGAAATTTATTTCATGTTTTTTTCTATTTATCTTGACAGTGGAAGCTTAATTTCATATAATACAAATACGAAGATTATATTCATATTATATTATAAGTTGCGTATGGAGTCAAGAAGTTTTACACTACATATACTATGATATAATATCATTAAAAGAAGAGAGCTTATATAGGAATATATAAAAGGAGATGAGGACTTGGATTTAATATTAAGAAATGGAAGGATCCATCAGATAGATGAGGAGAAGGGTGTTGTAGAGGCCCTGGCCATAAGGGAGGGCAAGATAGAAGCCCTAGGTAGAGATGAGGAGATAATGAAATTAGCTAAGGAAGATACGGAGATAATAGATCTGGAGGGCAGACCTGCCTTTCCAGGCTTTAATGACAGCCATATGCACCTGGTAAATTATGGATATTCCCGAATCCAGGCTGACCTTATAGGGGTCCAGTCCATAGATGAGTTGAAGGAGAGAATGTCTAATTTTATCCAGGACAAGGGAATAGAGGAGGGAAAATGGGTCCTAGGTAGGGGTTGGAACCATGATTATTTCCTAGATAAGCAGGTATTTCCACATAGATATGACCTGGATGAAATATCCACAGAGCATCCAATAATGGTAACTAGAACCTGTGGCCATGTGGCCAGCATAAATTCTAAGGCCCTAGAAATTATAGGAATAGATAGGGATACAGAGCAAGTAGAGGGAGGACATTTTGATTTGGATGAGCATGGGGAGCCTAGGGGAATCTTTAGGGAAAAGGCCCTATTTATGGTCCATGAAAATATTCCTAGTTTTTCCCTGGATGAAGTTAAGGAGATGATCCTTCTAGGGGTAAGGGCCCTAAACAGTGAGGGGATTACTTCTGTTGGATCTGATGATTTTGAGGCTCTGCCGGACAAGGACTACGAAAAGATTATTCAGGCCTATAAAGCTCTAAGCAAAGAGGGAAGATTAAATATAAGGGTCTACCAGCAGGGACTTTTTCCAGATCCTGATTCCTATAGGGAATTTCTAGACCAGGGTCATAGGACTGGAGATGGGGACAATTTCTTTAAGATAGGACCTCTTAAGATCCTACTTGATGGATCCCTGGGAGCTAGGACTGCAGCCCTGGAGGAAGACTATCAGGACGATCCTGGAAATAGGGGTATCTTAAGTTCTACTAAAGAGGAATTAGATCAGATGGTCCAACTTGCCCATGAGAATAATTGCCAAGTGGCTATTCACGGTATAGGAGACAGGGCTATAGGCATGGCTCTTGATTCCATAGGCTCTGCCCTGGAGAAGGACCCAAGGGAGGACCATAGACACGGCATAGTTCACTCACAGATTACCAATGAAGGGATCTTCCAGAAATTTAAGGATACAGATTCCATAGCCTATATCCAGCCTATATTTTTAGACTATGACTGGTCCATGGTGGAGGAAAGGATTGGGAAAAAGAGGCTTGAGACTTCCTATAATTGGAAGAGAATGGTGGATATGGGTATTCCCTGCTCTCTAGGCTCAGACGCTCCTGTGGAGACCTTTAGTGTAATGGCAGGCATCTATGAGGCAGTGACTAGAAAAGACCTTAGGGGAGAGCCTGAGGGTGGCTGGATGCCAGACCAGGCCCTAAGTGTAGACCAGGCCCTGGCAGGCTACACCCTAGAGGGTGCCTATGCCAGTTTTGAAGAGGATATAAAGGGAAGTCTGGAAAGGGGTAAGTTGGCAGATATAGTAGTTCTTGAAGAAGATCCCTACCAGGTGGATGAGGATAGGATCAAGGATATAAGGATCCATATGACTATTGTAAATGGAAAAGTTGTTTATGATTAGCTCTAAGAAGTCCTTAAAAAATATAGATGAAAGAGATTATCACAGGACCAAGCTCCTCCTAGAAATTTATAGGACCCTGGTTTGGAGGGTGCAGGATTCCCTTATAGATTTAAGTCAGGTCAAGGAAGAATTGGGAGCTTCTAGGATTTCCCGCCTAGAGGACTTTCTCCACATAGACCTGGAGGTCTTTAGCAGGGCGGAGGACAGGGAAGCCTTTGAATCTAAACTTATGAATATCCATGAGTCTAAATTGATGATTGGATTAGTGGATAGGGCCCTGGCTAAATTAAGGAGGAGGCCTGAAAATGGAGAAATATATTACAAGCTTATTCGGGAGACCTATATAGATGAGGAGAAGCTTAGCCAGGCTGAGATAATCCAGAGGAATAATATTTCCCACTCCAGTTATTATAGGTATAAAAAAGAAGCCATAGGTCTTATAGGCCTTATACTTTGGGGTCATATACTTCCAGAACTAAGAGGTCTTTGTAATCAGGAGCAGGTGGCAGAGGGAAAAGACTCCTACAGGACAAAGCTGACACAAGTATGAAAGTAAAGAGAGACAAGAATGGAATTGTAAAGAAATATCCCAGGCTTTATAATAAACTTAATGAGAAATAGGCTTAAAAATAAGAGCCAGCAGCCTCTTATCCAAATATATGGATAGGAGGCATTTTTATGCCCAAATCTCAAATACAGGGGATAGGTGGGATATAAATGGACTATGAAATTAGTGAATTAGTAGCAAGGGCCAAGGAGGGAGACCAGGAGGCAAGTGAAGAGCTAATAAGAAGACTGCAACCCCTTCTTATAAGTTCTATTAGAAGAAACTACAATAATTACAGGGAATATGAGGACCTAATGCAGGATGGAAATCTAATGATTCTTCAATCTGTAAATGACTATGATCCGGATCGGGGAGTCCATTTCCTAGGCTTTATCCAGTCTAGGATAAAATTTATGTACTTAAATAAGCACAAGGAGAGGACTCATGATTCCCTAAACAAGAGCAGGAATGGCAAGGATGAAGACCAGGACCTCCTCCTTTCCAATGAGCCAGAGGCTATGGACATACTTATTCAAAAGGGGACAAGTGAGTCCCTAAGGGAGGCCCTTGGTAAACTAACGGAAAGACAGAGACAGGTCATAGTATATTTTTATCTTCAGGACATGAAATTAGATGAGATTGGGGGCCTTCTAGGGATTTCCTATAGGACTGTGGTCAATACTAAAAAGCAGGCCCTGGACAAGATGAGGAAGACTTTAAGGAGGGAAGACTTACTTGACTAAAGCGTTATAGTATAATAGTATGATAATAATTTAAAAATAAGGGCCTAAGGATTGGCTTAAGAATAGGAGAATTTATATGGTAAAGGATAGGTTAAGGGAAACACAGGTGGCTATAAAATTAATAAAGGATTTTTTTGAGAGGAGACTGGCAGATAGGTTGAACCTAATGAGGGTGTCTGCCCCTCTTTTTGTAAGACCTGAGAGTGGATTAAATGATGATCTTTCAGGAGTGGAAAAGGCTGTAAGCTTTAAGATGAGAAAGTATGACCAGGATGTGGAGATAGTACAAAGCCTGGCCAAGTGGAAGAGACTGGCCCTTAAGGCCTATGGCTTTTCTCTGGGAGAGGGCCTCTATACGGATATGGACGCCATAAGGCCAGATGAATACCTGGATAGGACCCATTCCCTCTATGTGGACCAGTGGGACTGGGAAAAGGTAATCGCCAAGGAGGATAGGAATAGGGAATATCTCTACCAGGTGGTAAGGGATATTTATTCAGTCTTTAAAAAGACAGAGGACTATATAAATAGCAGGTATCCAGGAAGCTTTAAAAAGAAACTTCCAGAGGATATTGTCTTTATTACCAGCCAGGAGCTGGAGGATCTTTATCCAGATAAGAGCCCTGAGGAAAGAGAGCATTTGATTGTGGAGGAAAATATAGCTGTCTTTATAATGAAGATAGGCCACAATTTAAAATCAGGCAGTCCCCATGGATCCAGGTCTCCTGATTATGATGATTGGAATTTAAATGGGGACATAATATTTTGGGACTATGTAAATGGAGCTGCCCTTGAGCTTTCCAGTATGGGAATCCGAGTGGACAGGGAAAGCCTGGAAGAACAGTTAAGATTAGCAGGGGCGGAGGATAGAAAGACCTTGAAATACCATAGACTTCTCCTAGGAGACAAGCTTCCCTATACCATAGGAGGGGGCATAGGCCAGTCCCGCATATGTATGTATTTCCTTGAGAAAAAACACATTGGTGAGGTCCAGGCCTCTGTGTGGACAGATGAGATAATCCAGGAATGTGAAAGAGAAGATATATTTCTTCTCTAGTCTTATATGGAAATAAAGCCTATATACTTAAAAGAATTTAAGTAAAAATATTTAATTGTTTGACAAATGGATACTCTCCCTATATAATATACTTAAATAAATTTAACTAAAAGTATTTAAGCATCTACATAGGTACTTTTAAAAAAAAGGAGTGTTAATATGTCAAATAATTTTGAAAAAATAAGGGAAATATTAGTAGAAAATTTAGGATGTAGTGAAGATGAGGTTACACTAGAAAGTGATTTAGTAGAGGACCTGGAGGCAGATTCTCTAGATATGGTGGAGCTTTCCATGGCTTTGGAAGATGAATTTGGGATTTCAATTCCAGATGAGGACTTTGTAAAACTGCAAAGGGTAGATGGAATTATAGCCTATGTGGAGGAGCTTGAGGCTTAAAAATAAGGACAATTACTGTATTTAGGAGAGGATGCTAATTGGGATTAAGGATAGAGAAGACATCATCTTATCTTCCAGGTCAAGCCATAGATAATTTTTATTTTGAAAAGATCTTGGATACATCAGATGAGTGGATAAGTTCAAGGACAGGAATAAGAAAAAGGCATTTTGTTCAGGACGAAGAGATGATAGATCTGGTAGTAAAGGCTATAAAGGCCTTAAAGTTAAGCAAAGAAGAAATAGAGAAGACAAAGACTATAATAGTGGCAACTTGCACTGATTTTAAAATTATTCCAAACATAGCTAGCCAAGTACAAAAGATATTTGGATTTGGGGAAGAGCTTTATTCATTGGATATAAACATGGCCTGCAGTGGATTTGTAGCAGGCCTTAATTTATTGGATAAGCTAATGGAAGAAGATGAGCATGGTATTTTAATAGGTGTGGAAATATTTTCCCAGATCCTGGATTTCCAGGATAGGGACACGGCAGTACTTTTTGGGGATGGGGCTGGGGCAGTCTTACTGTCTAAATCCACTGAGAAATCCTTATTCCAATCAGGAACCAAGGCAAATATGGAGGCTTTAAATTATAAGGGGACCAATGATTCTCTTTATATGGCTGGGAAGGAAGTTTATAAATTTGGAGTAACTACTATTCCTGGAGCAATCGATGAATTTTTAGAGAAAAATAATATAGATAGGGATGAGGTAGATTATTTTATATCCCATCAAGCTAATATAAGGATTCTTATGAGTATGGCAAAGAAATTAAAGGTCTCTCAGGATAAATTCCCCTCAAATTTAGAAAGAGTGGGGAATATATCTGCAGCCAGTATTCCCATACTCTTAGATGATTTAAATAAGGATGGAGTCTTAAAGAGAGGTCAGAAGTTAATCTTAGTAGCCTTTGGAGCAGGTTTGACCTGGTCCTTGGCATACTTGAAATGGTAGGTGAAATATGAAATTAAATGAGATATTAAATATAAAATATCCAATAATCCAGGGAGGCATGGCCCATATATCTGATGGAAAATTTGCCTCACAGGTCTCCAACAGGGGAGCCCTAGGGATTATTGGAAGTGGGGGAATGACCCCAGAGGAATTAAGGGAAGAAGTCAGGATATGTAAGGGCCTAACAGATAAGCCCTTTGGAGTAAATATAATGCTCCTTAGTCCCTATGCAGATGAAATAGCGGACTTAATAGTGGAAGAAAAAGTTCCCATTGTAACCACAGGGGCTGGAAGTCCAGTTAAGTATTTAGAAAAGTGGCATAGGAATAATATAAAGGTATTTCCAGTTGTCTCAAGCCCTATAATGGCCCTGAGAATGGAAAAGCAGGGAGTAGATGGAATAATTGCAGAGGGAAATGAGGCGGGAGGCCATATTGGTGAGATGACTACCATGACCCTAATCCTACAGGTAAGGGACAGGATCAAGATTCCCATAATAGCAGCAGGGGGCATAGGCTCTGGGGAGCAAATGCTGGCAGCTAAAATCCTTGGGGCAGTGGGTGTTCAAATAGGTACTCTCTTCCTATCCTCAGAGGAGTGTCCTATCCATAGTTCCTATAAGGAGCTACTAATAAGATCCAAGGATAATAATGTGACCGTGGTGGGAAGAATAGCTGGAGTACCTATGAGGCTTATAAAAAACAATATGTCAAGAAATTATATAGCAGGGGAAAAAGAAGGAATCCATAAGATGGAACTGGAAAAATACACCCTAGGTGCCTTAAAAATTGCTGTGGAAGAGGGAGACCTGGACAGGGGATCCTTTATGGCAGGGCTGGCAGTGGGACAAATCAAGGAAATAAGGAGTTTAGAAGAAATCCTAGAGAACCTTATGAGTGAGTACAATAGGGAAATGGAGAAAATATATGATGAATATAAAAATAGGAAATAAAACTATAAAATATCCCATAATCCAAGGAGGCATGGGAGTAGGTGTGTCCCTTGGTGGTTTAAGTGGGGCTGTAGCCAGGGAAGGGGCTATGGGAACCATATCCACTGTGGCCATAGGTTACAGGGAAGATGATTTCTATGAAAATCCCCTAGAGGCTAATAAAAGGGCCCTTAAAAAGGAAATGGAAAAGGCTAGGGAAATCTCCGGTGGAGAGGGCCTGGTTGGCATAAATATAATGGTTGCTATAAATGATTATGACCAACTGGTAAGGGCAGCTGGAGAGGAAGGGGTAGACTATATTATCTCTGGTGCAGGCCTTCCCTTAAATTTACCAGAACTAGTAGAGGATAGGAACATCCTACTTGCTCCCATAGTTTCTAGCCTAAAGGCCTTTAAATTGATAAATAAGGTATGGACTAAGAGATATAATAGACAGCCTGATTTTATAGTGGTAGAGGGCCCTGGGGCAGGGGGACATTTAGGCTTTAAAATGGATGAAATTACAAATGGAAAGAGCTTGGAAGAAATAACAGTGGAAATACTAGAAGAAGTTAAGAGTATAAAAGAGGACAGTGGAAGGGAAATCCCTGTATTTGTGGCAGGTTCTCTTTATGATGGGAAAGATCTAAGGAGATTTAGGGAATTAGGGGCTAGTGGTATCCAGATAGGGACCCGCTTTATAGCCAGTGATGAATGTGACGCCCATCCTAATTTTAAAGAAATGATTCTCAGGGCAGAAAAGGAAGATTTAATCCTAATAGAAAGCCCTGTTGGTCTACCTGGAAGGGCTATTAAGAATAAATTTTTAG
>CAZGQG010000052.1:0-8736 GCA_964527205.1 uncultured Tissierellaceae bacterium
AGTCGCCGGGCAATTTAAAAAAGCTCTATTACGTTTATCGTAGTAGAGCTTTTTTCTGTCTTTATAGACCTTCTTATAGCTATAGATGTTTTAAATATGCAAATTAGGGAAATTATAAGTAAAGGGGAGGATTATAATGAAAAAATTATATGGAACATATTTAAATCAAAAACAAGCAGATTTGGAAATAGAAAAGATATTAAAGGAAGGCTATAAAAAAGAAGACATATTCATCCTAAGAAAAAAAGAATTTGAAGAATATATTGAGACAAATTCTGATATAAACAAAGAATTCCTTGAAAAATATAAGGGAGTACTAAAAGAGGAACAAGTAGTAATCTTAGTTGAATCAGAGGATGGAGAGGGAAGAGATACTCCAGACTGGGATGAGAGAGAAAATGAGTTTTACGAAGAATAGAACTATAGAGAATTATTAAAGGAGATAAGATGGCCTATTTCAAGACAAGTGATCATGTAAAAATTTATTATGAGCTAGAGGGAGAGGGACTTCCCATAATATTTATCCATGGCTTTGCTGAAAGTGGAGATGTCTTTAGGATTCAAAAAAGAATTATGTCCAAAAAATACAAGCTCATAAGCTATGACATTAGATCTCATGGAAGATCAGATATGATAGAAGAAGGCATAAGTATGAGTAGACTATCCCTGGATTTAAAAGAATTAATATCACATCTAGGGCTAGAGAGGGTCATTGTAGTGGCCTGGTCCATGGGAGGAAGTATCTTACTTGATTATATTGATTCTTATTCTACAGAAAATATTAAAAAAATTTGCCTTATTGATAAGTCCCCTAAAATGCTTAATGATTCTAATTGGAAGCTAGGGATGGACCATGGAAGATATACAGAGGATGATTTGGAAAGAGATTTAGAACTTATAGATAAGGACTTCCATGGATTCATAGATAAATTTATAGAAAAGATCTCAGGAGATCTTAGTGAGAAAGAATTTCAGCTAGCAAGGGATAAGATGAAGAAGAACAATCCTAGAGCCCTCTATAATTTTTGGAAGATAATGGGAAGAAGTGATTATAGGAATACACTTAAAAAAATAGATGTGGAAACTTTAATAGTTTTTGGAGCTCGGAGCAAACTATATTCCCTAGATACAGCTAGATATTTAAGGGATAATATTGAAGGCTCTAGACTGGAAATCTTTCCGGAAAATGGACATCTACTAGTACTTGAAAACCCTAGAGGCTTAAATACTGTATTAGATGATTTTATATCTCAGTAAAATGGAAATTGTCTTTAATATAAATAATAAAAACCTTAGATATTTTAAAATAATATCTAAGGTTTTTTTAATTAATCATAGAAATATAAGCTTTAATTAAAGATTTTTCAATAAATATTAAATGTTTAAAGCTAAGCTAATCCATTATTACAATATTATTATAAGGAATTTTATTATTTAGTATACAAAGATCGAAAGACATACTAGAGTAATTAAAGCCTGTCTACTTACTTACAGCTAAATTTGTCTTTTCAAGTATAGACCTATACAAAGGGCATGTAACTTTTATCCTCATCCTTGAAATGGCTAGCTATTAAATTCTCAATTATGCCAAGTCCCCTAAGTATTTCATCCTTATCAGTTGATCCAAAGCTTATTCTTATATGGTTTGTATGGAGGTCATTTATAAAGAACATGTCTCCAGGAATAATAGCTATCTTGTTTTCACTGCATTCCTTATAAAATTCTATATTATTAATCTCCTTAGGAAGCTTTAGCCATATACTAAGCCCACCATCAGGCTTAGAAAACTGGACCCCATACTTGCTAAGATTATTTAGCTGAGATATAACTAGGCTATATTTCTCCTTATAGACCCTTCTTATATTTTCAATATGATCCTCCCAGTAGCCCTTTCTTAGGTAGAGATCAAAGGCTCTTTGCAGATAGCCAGAAGAACTTACATCTGTAGTATGCTTGGCCTTTACTATTCTAGTAAAGAGACTGTGAGGTAGGGTTACAAATCCAATCCTTACTCCTGGCATAAAGACCTTGGAAAAACTTTTAATAAAGATAATCTTATCTTCCTCATCAAGGGCCTTTAGGGGCATTTTCTTATCCTGAAAATACAAGTCAGTTAAAAAATCATCTTCTATAATATAAAGATCTTTTTCTTTGGCCAGCTTTATAAGTTTTTTCTTTTTTTCCATACTATAGGAGTAGGTGGTAGGACTTTGAAAGTTTGTCATTATATAGAGGAATTTAGGCTTGTGCCTGTCTATATTTGATTTTAAGACTCCTAGATCTATGCCATCCTCCATCATAGGTATGCCAACTATATTTGCACCTCTGGATTTAAAAGCAGATAGGGCTGCAGAATAAGTAGGGTTTTCAACCAAGATATAATCTCCTGGTGAAATCAAGGTCTTAGCTATAATATCAAGGCCTTGTTGTCCTCCTGAAGTGATTAGTATATTATCTTTGTTTACATAGGTATTGTAATAGTCCATTAAAAAACTAGAGAATGAATCCCTTAGGGGCTCATAGCCTCTAATTTCAGGATATAAAAAAGCATGGCCTCCATCCCTATCTAAAACTTCAACTAGGGTCTCCTTAAAGTCTTCTATGGGAAATAAATCTGGTGTAGGAGATACAGAGGCAAAATTAATGCTATCCTTTGAAATATTAATTATACCTGAGTTCATAAGCTCCATATCCTCTTCTTGAAAGAGGGGCATATCAAGGTGCATGGGAGATTTTTTTATATAGGTTCCACTTCCCTTAATAGAGTAAATATAGCCTTCATTTTCAAGCAATTTATAAGCACTTACAATTGTTACATTATTTACCCCTAGCTGCTTAGAAAGAGCTCGAATAGAGGGAAGCTTGTCACTTTGGTATTTTTCTTCCTCAATATAGTCTTTAATCTGTTCATATAACTGTATATATAGTGGTTGGTCTAGACCTTTATTTAAATTAATCCATTGCATAAAAAACCCTCCTATTGTATCCATACATTTATTATAGCAGATTTTCCTATGGACTAGTAGGAGGGTTATTCAATATTAAATTATTGTTATAGATCCATTTGAAGTTGAAGCTATAAGGCTTAGATGATCCTTATCTAGATCATAGTCTAGGCTGTGGGCAACAATTTTCTTTAGACCTAAATTTTGCTGCTTATTGGTTGTATAAACTAGCTCTTGAAGATCTGTATTTATACTTCCCATGGAAGTTTCAAGATCTATAATTATCTCCTTATCTAAAGCATTTATCTCTGCACTTATAGACCCGTTGGATGTTAGCATTTTAAGGCTTTTCATATTCCTAGGATTTACTTTACTTAAGCTTATCTTTGCATTAGATGTAGTAAGAGATAGGATAGAGGAATCTATGGAATCTATATCAATGGATCCATTGGAAGTCTTACATACAGTATCAAGAGAAGAGATATTGTTTAGGATAATCTTTCCATTACCTGTATTAGCTACTATCTTTTCTGAATTAGTGTCTTTTAAGTCTATGGAAGCATTTGTAGTATAGGCCTTTATATCCTTTGAGTTAGTACTTTTTATCTCTATCTTGCCATTTTTAGTAGTTAAATCTATTAGTTCTACATTAGCTTCTTCAAGATTAATGGAAGCGTTGCTCGTAGAATACTGAGCTGACTTTGCATTTAATCTACTAGTATATATCTTTCCATTGCTTGTCTTTAACTCAATATTATCGTAATGCTTTTCTGGAAGAGAAACATCTAGTTTAATGGAAATATTGCTATTATATCTTGGAATAAAGGATATTTTGCCATCTTTATTAGTAAAATCAAAATAGGCTTCATCCTGGGCTAATAATCCTTTTTTATACTGACATGTAACATCTATCTTTATATGGTCTTCTTGGCTTGGAAGTATATTAATATCTCCATTAATAGCTCTTAGATCCAAACTTGGATTTTCAAGGCCACTTAAGTCCATAGTAAGATTGCTGGTAATAGTATCATAGTTGTGTCTTCCAAAGGAGCCACTAAAATCCTTTAAACCATCGAATAGACCGTATAGGGCATTTCCAATATCTGTTCCTATGTCCTCTATATTATCTAGGGTATCCTTAAAGTTAAACCTTTCTTCCTTTTTGTAGGAGCTTCCTTGAGACTTGTCCTTGGAAAAAGCTTCTTCCTCTTCAATTGCCTCCATTAATTTTATTGCTTCTTCAGATGTTATCTTTCCTTCTTCAAGCATTGATAAAATCATCATTTTTTCTTCTTTCAAAATTTCTCCTCCTATTCTTCACCTTGAAGCATTTTCAAAGCTTCCTCAGATGTTATTTCTCCAATATCTAATCTTCTTAAGATTTCTTTTTTATCTATTTTCTTTTCCTCATACTTGGGACTATAGCCCAGTGATTCTATAACATTTTCAAGTTTACCCCTTACTGTAGGATAGGATATACCCATTTCTTTTTCTATTTCCTTGATATTACCTCTGCTTTTTATAAATATTTCTATAAAATCCTTTTGCTCATCACTTAACTTGCAAAACTTACAAAGTGAAAAATCACCTTCTATATGAGTATGGCAGTTGTGACAACTAAGTTTACTTACAAATAATTCATCTCCACATACAGGACACTTTCCTAAGACCTCTCTTTTCATAATTTCACCTCTTATCTAAATATTTATACAAATTTATTACTTGAGTACTCTACTTAAGTATATTTTAAGCTAAAAACTAAAGAATGTCAACTAGAATATTAATATAATTAATATTAAAATTGATTATATTAAGAAATGCATCAACTAATTCCAGAAATGAGCATAGGGTAAAATTTAAATCAATAGGTATATAAAAAAACTAGATAAACCATATAGGCTTATCTAGTTTAATAATCAAATTATTTTAAAGCATCCTTTAAAACTTTACCAAGTCTCTTAATTCCTATTACTATTTTCTCTTCATCCATATTTGAATAGTTAAGTCTGAAGGAGTTTTCATTGCCACCGTTTGGATAGAAGGAACCTCCAGGTACATATGCTACGTTTTCTTCTAAAGCTTTTACAGCTAGATCACGGGCATTCATGTATTTTGGTAAGACTACCCAAGTAAACAATCCACCTTCAGGATAAGTGAAAGTTACTTCCTCAGGGAATTCTTCTTCCATAGTCTTTAACATTAAATCTCTTCTCACTCTGTAAAGATCTATTATCTTTTGAATATGGTCTCCTAGGTCGTATTGTTCTAGGAATTTAGCAACATCCATTTGAGAAATTGTACTAGACTGAAGATCAGCACCTTGCTTTAACATTATGAATTTTTCTAATAAGGCTGAATCAGCTGCTACCCATCCAAGTCTTAGACCAGGAGCTAGTATCTTAGAGAAAGTACCTAGGAAAGCTACTCTTCCTTCAGTATCAAAATGCTTGATTGCAGGTAAGAATTCACCTTCAAATCTCAATTCTCCATAAGGGTTGTCCTCAATTATGATTACATTATATTCATTAGCTAATTCTACAAGTTTTTTCCTTCTTTCTAAGGACCATGTTTTTCCAGAAGGATTTTGGAAATCTGGTATTGCATAGATAAATTTAACATTATCATTTTCTTTTAACGTTTTTTCTAATATTTCCATGTTCATTCCATGATCATCAGTTTCTATTTCTATAAACTTTGGCTCATAGGCTTTAAAGGCATTGATAGCTCCTAGATAAGTTGGACTTTCACATAGGATTATATCTCCAGGATTGATTAACAACTTAGCTGCAAAATCCAAGCCCTGTTGGGATCCACTGGTTACTAAGATATTATCTGCCTTAAGTTCTACTTGTACCTTAGACATCCTCTCTACAATTGCTTCTCTAAGAGGTTGGAAACCTTCAGTAGGACCGTATTGTAGGGCCTGTTCACCTGACTCTTCTAGAACCTCTTTGGTAACTTTAATGAACTCTTCAATCGGAAAAGATTCTGGAGCAGGAAGTCCACCTGCAAAAGAGATTATTTCTGGTTTCTGTGTTAATTTAAGTAACTCTCTTATCTCAGAAGCTTTTATGTTATCCATTCTTTTTGCATAATTCAAACTCATAAAAAGCACCTCCATTAAATTTTTATACACTTCTACTTACCTATATGATAACACAAATCTTCATATTTGTGTAATTATTTAGAAAACATAAGAAGTAAAGCTGGCTATAGAATCCTAGCCAGCTCTAAATCTTATTCTTCATTATCATCTTTTTTTCCTTCATAATTTACTATGCTTACCCATTTATCATCTACAAGGATTTTTCTAATCCTCTTGTTAAAGTCTATTCTGCTTAACCATATTTGCCTCTTACATCCTAGACATTCTATTTTTATGTCTGCCCCTGTACGGAGGATTTTCCACCTATTTTCACCACAGGGATGACCTTTTTTCATACTAATAATATCATCCACTTCATATTTAAAGATCATTTTCCCCATCTCCTTTATATACAACCATTTTGCTATAAGGAATTTCTATATTTTCTCTGTCAAAGGCTTCTTTTATTTTTTTAAGCATTTGCCTTTCTACAGACCATTGCTCCATGGCCAAGGTTTTTGCAACAACCCTAATTACTACTCCTGAAGCATCTAGGCTTACTACTCCTAAAATAGTTGGACCTTCTACTATTGCTTCATTTGTATCCCGGATTTCCTGAGATACCCTTTCAATAACCCTAATAGCCCTGTCTATATCTTCTTCATAGGCTATTTCAACATGAACCAGGGCTCTCATGGCCCCACGGGTTCTATTTGTTACAACTTGAATTTCTCCATTAGGGATTATATGAAGCTCTCCTGAAAAATCCCTTAACTTTGTAACCCTCATACCTAGCTCCTCTACTACTCCTTCAAAGCTAGATACCTGTATATAGTCTCCAACTGAAAATTGATTTTCCAAAAGAATAAAAAAGCCAGTTATTACATCCTTTACAAGGGACTGGGCTCCAAAACCAATAGCAAGACCCCCCACCCCTGCTGTTGCAAGTATGGAAGTAGTCCTTACTCCAAACATTTCTAAAACCATAAGGGCTACTATAAAGTAAAGAGTGTATTTTACAACTTTTTTAAGAATTTGTGCTATAGTGTTGGCCCTCTTATTGCTAGTAAAATAATTTGTATCTTTGTTTCTACTCAAGGTCTTATCAATTAGCTTATCACTAAGGCTAACTATAAATTTGGTGGCAACAAACATGATTGCTATTACAATAATCTTGCCAAATATGTTTAAATCTCCATTTTCATGCTTTAGGTAGGTCTTTAAAATTTCATTTATATTCCGCATATAAATCTCCAATCTAAATAATTTTCTCTGCACTAGACTTAGTTCTAGATTTTATATATTTATAGATAGTTTCTATTTGAACAGTGTTTTCTTCAATTATATCCTTGATAGGATTTAAATCATCTAAATTAAAGAGGATTGCTAGTCCACAACTCTTTGTTATTTCCCTAGGCGTTGGTATGGTCTTAAAGTGAATTCCCTTCTCATTTAAAAAATTCTCAAACTGAATGGTGTGATGCGTAGATTTAAATGTTATAACCCCATAAATTTCTTCTTTCATATCTTACCCCTATTCTATATTTATTACAGTGCTGGAGTTGGCCATTTTTTCATAGATGTCATACATGTTTCCTATTTCTCCAACCCTTAAACGATCATTTATCCTATAAAAGTCCAGGCAAGTACCACAGGAGATGATTTCTACCCCTTCTTCATCTAAAGCCTCTAAATCATCTAATACTTGGGACCCTTCACAGGCCAAGTAAACTGCAGAGTTAAAAAGTAGGATTGCCTTTGGATAGGGGCTGGTTTCCCTTACAGTGTAGATAAAACTATTCATAAGTTTTTCTCCCAGTAGAGGATCTCCACTTCCCATTTTATCTGAACCTATTGCCAAGGTCAAATCCTTAAATCTATCTGGTATACAAGTGTTAGCTATCTCCCCTGCACCCTCCTTGGAGATACTTATGTAGTAATCTCCTTCCTTTCCCATGGATACTGTAAAATCATAGCCATAGGAACTTACAAGTTTTGATACATTGTCCTTGGCTACTTCATTGTCTACTATGGTAAGGATACTGGTATTTTCATCCTTATCCAATTCTTTTTTTGTCATAATTACTGGTCTAGGGCAGAGCTCTCCCCTTGCATCTATTTCTATATTCATATAATCCCTCCATTATTAATAAACTACTATATAATTATACTAGTTAAAAGACTTATAATACAAGACTATTAAGATACTTTATAGAAAAATAAAAAGTATAGACTAAATTAAGAATAATTATATATTAGCCCTAAGAAGATTGTATAGTATTTAGGGAGCAAATGCCAGATATTCTATGAAAAATAGGGAAAATTAACTTGCATAGCTAGGGGACTAATGATATACTATTCTAGTAATCTCTGCTCTATTAAAAAATAGAGCCGATAGTCCACAGGGAGGTGAATTTTTATGAGAAAATATGAAGGAATTTTTATCTTTTTACCTAATGAAGAAGAAAAAAGAGTTCAGTTGATGGAGCGTTTTAAAGGAATCATTGAAGAAGATGGTAAAATCGACACAATTGACGAATGGGGAGTTAGAAAGCTTGCTTATTTGATAGATGATATTGCTGAAGGTTACTATGTTTTAGTTAACTTTGAAGCTGGAGTTGATGTCATTGAAGAGCTTAAGAGAGTTGCTCAAATTTCCGATAACATTATGAGATACATGATCATTAGAGACGAAGAATAATCTAA
>CAZGQG010000053.1:0-8303 GCA_964527205.1 uncultured Tissierellaceae bacterium
AAGGAGAAAATCCTAATTGTTAAATTTTTGTAAGAAACATAATTTTTAAATTAGAACAAATCCACCGGGATTTGTAGTATAATATAAAATACTCTCATTAAAATATTTAAGAGAAATAAGAGAGGGGAAAATTAGAAATATATGATAAGAATTTGAAAAGGAGGTAGTTTATGGCTATAGTTGACAATCATATATCGGTTATCTATGATGGACTGATCAATAAGTTCCTATACAAAAATGACGCTGACTGTATACATATACTACTGAATATGTTTGACTTAGAGGATGATATAACAAATATACGTCCCAAATATATTACTACTAACAGACTGAAAAATAGGATCTACAGATATTTAAAGCATAGGAAGGACAGGGATTTCATATCCCTAAAAATCGGAGAAATCCTTCATGAAGATATAAATAGACTGGAGCTTTTTGTATATCTAAAGGCCTATAAGGAAGGGTATTTTAATAAGTACTGGACCAATAAATTGGAAAAATCCCTACTCCTTAGCAATCACCTAGAAGACCTATACAGCATGAAATATATATATCAGTTTGGAAATGAGTTTAAGGAAGTAAAAAACATAAAGTCCAAGGTCTTTGTGGAGATATCAAAGAAGGAAAGTTCTGATGATTACTTGGAGGATTTAATCAGGGAATACTCCTCTAGCATGTTTAAATTTAAAATACTTAATCTAAACAAATTTTTAGACAAACAACTGGTTATAGATTATGATTCTTCTAGCCATAATATTACTGAAGAGGAAGAACTCCTAAGGAGTGAAGAATTAAATGATATCTATGAAGAGACAGTAAAATTAATTTTCAAAACCATATTGCAATTATACAAGGATGCCTATTGGCACGGATTAAATGATAGCGTACTAAAAAGATATAGATAATAGAAGAGAATATATAGACTAAGTTAGGATTTCTAACTTAGTTTTTTCTTGGTTATATGATACAATACTGATAGAAAGATAAGGGAGATGCATATGAGGATATTGGGAATAGATCCAGGAATTGCAATAGTAGGCTATAGTGTAGTGGAATGTAAGGGCAACAATTTTAAGGCCCTGGACTACGGAGTTATAAGGACAGAGGCTGGGGAAGATTTTCCAGACAGGATAAAGACCATCTATGATAGGATGCTTGAAATAATAGCTGTATATCAGCCAGATGATCTGGCCATAGAGGAGCTTTTCTTTAATAAGAATGTAAAGACTGCCATTAAGGTAGGCCAGGCCAGGGGAGTTGAGATCCTTGCTGGAATCAATTCTGGTCTAGGTATCTATGAATACACACCCCTTCAGATCAAACAGGCTGTAACTGGCTATGGAAGGGCAGATAAGAGGCAGGTCCAGGAAATGGTAAAGATGCTCCTTAATCTAAGGGAAATACCAAAACCTGATGATGCTGCAGATGCACTGGCCATCGCCCTATGTCATGGGGCAGGGCTTAAGTTTAAAGAAGAATTTAAGATGAAATAAATAGAGAAGGGTGATATAATTGTATGAATATATAATAGGTGATGTGAGATGGATAAGGGAGGATCACTTTGTACTGGAAAATGGGGGAATAGGCTTTAAGATATTTACCTCAGCCAATACTTCCATTCGCTTGGAAATGGGTATGAAGGACACCATGATCTATACATATTACAATCAAAGAGATGATGGGGTCTACCTATATGGTTTCCTAGATGAAGAGGAGATAGATATCTTTAAACTCCTTATTACAGTTTCAAAAATAGGTCCAAAGGTAGCTATAGGAATCCTATCAGCCCTTACACCTAATCAAATAAAAAGATCCATTGTAGAAAAGGACATAGTAAACCTATGTACAGCTCCAGGAGTGGGAAAGAAGACTGCGGAGAGAATGATCCTAGAACTTAAGGATAAGATCCAAATAGATGAGATAAGAGATGAGGAAGGTGAGAAGGTCCTAGGAGGTCACGCTGCCTATGAGGAAGCTGTGGACGGACTTACTAGCCTGGGCTACAGTAGATTTGAGATAGAAAAGGCCCTTAGGGGAATAGATCTTTCAGACCTATCTGTAGAGGACATGATAAGGCATACACTTAAAATACTATCAAAAAATTAAGAAGGTGAAAAAATGGAAGCTGAAAAATTTGAAGAGGAAAAGGATAGAATAATCAGCGGGCTTGAGAAGGAAGAGGACCTGGAGGCTGAACTAACCCTTAGGCCAAGATGGATAACAGAATATATAGGCCAGCACAAGGCCAAGGAGAAACTCAATATATTTATACAGGCAGCCCAGGGCAGGGAGGAATCCCTGGACCATGTGCTTCTCTATGGACCACCGGGACTTGGTAAGACAACTCTTGCCAATATAATTGCCAATGAAATGGGTGTAAATATCCGGGTAACCTCAGGGCCTGCCATAGAAAGGGCTGGAGATTTGGCTAGTATACTAACCAATCTCAACCAGGGAGATGTGCTCTTTATAGATGAGATACACAGAATAAACAGGACAGTGGAGGAAATCCTCTATCCTGCCATGGAGGACTATGCCCTGGATATTATAATAGGCAAGGGACCATCAGCCAGGTCTGTAAGACTGGACCTATCAAAGTTCACCCTAATAGGTGCAACTACAAGGGCAGGACTACTTACTTCACCTCTAAGAGACAGGTTTGGAGTAATGTTAAATCTTGAGCTTTATGATATAGAAAGCTTGAAAAAGATAATTGTAAGGTCTGCCAGTATTTTAGATATTGGCATAGAAGAAGAGGGAGCTATAGAGATTGCAAGAAGATCTAGGGGGACTCCAAGGATAGCCAATAGGCTGCTTAAAAGGGTGAGAGACTATGCCCAGGTAGAGGCGGATGGTGTAATTACCTTAGATGTGGCAAAGAGAGGCCTTAAGGTACTGGAAGTAGATGAGCTAGGACTTGATAGGGTAGATAGGAAGATCCTACATCTCCTTATTGAAAACTTTGGTGGTGGGCCTGTAGGGGTAGACACTCTAGCAGCTGCCAGTGGAGAGGAAAGAGTTACTATTGAGGATGTATATGAGCCCTATCTCCTGCAGATAGGTTTTCTAAATAGGACTCCAAGGGGTAGGATAGTATCTAAGAGGGGCTATGAACATTTGGGCATAGCTTATCCAGAGGAATAATCCAGGGGGGAAAGAGATGAAAAATATAAGACAGCTAGTCGCTTTTTTATTAATTGGAATAATATTATCTGTAAATAGTGTTAGCCTTGCAGATTTCTACTGGGAGGATGACTACATTTCCCAGGACAGGGCAGACTATATAGATGTGAAGATCAGCGCTCCAATAAAGAACCACCAGGAGATTAGGCTTGAAAGCTCAGGAGGATTTTCTATCTACTATAAAAGTGATAAGAGGGTTCCGGTCCTTGAAATCAAAGAAAGCAATATAAGAGCACTTATAGATGATGAGGGAGCCATTAGACTCCTAGATGAAAATGATGACATGCTCTTTGTTATGGCCAGGGAAAATGATTATATACTAGAAGGCAATAACTATGAAAATAATACAATAAAGATAGAAGAGATGAAGTATAGGGGTTATTTAAATTTTAAGAACTTAAATGGAAAGATTGAACTTGTAAACCATGTGGACCTGGAAGAGTATCTTTATGGTCTTCTACCAAGGGAAATGGGAGCAAGTTTTCCCCCTGAGGCTCTAAAGGCCCAGGCAGTAGCTGCTAGAACCTATGCTAGCTACAATATGGACCAGCTAGGAAAACACAAGGCAAATGGCTATGACCTATGCGACACAACCCACTGCCAGGTCTATGGAGGCTATAATGCGGAAAAGGAAACTACTAATAATGCAGTTGAAGCTACAAGGGGAATCTTGGCCCTTTATGGGGGAAGTCCAATCAATGCCCAGTATCATTCATCTAGCAGTGGATACACCTATAGCAGTAAGGATATATGGGGAGGAGACTATCCATATCTTACAGGAGTCAAGGATGACTTTTCCCTAGGAGCAAGTTCTGGATTATGGGATCTTAATATTTCTATGGAGGAGCTAGATAAAAAGCTAGGAAGTCATAGGAATGAAATAGGAGAGCTTAGATCTATAGGCCTAGGTAAGGTAGCTGATAATGGGAATGTAGGCACTGTGGTCCTTCAGGGAAGTCTAGGCAGCAAGGAAATAAAGGCTACAGAGCTTAGGACCCTTATAGGAACTACTGTCCTTAAGAGCACTAATTTTAGCTTTGAAAATTCCAGTTCCACATCTGTAGGTGCTGGAGGAGAAACTTTCCTTTCAAGAAAAGTATATGTAATGGATGGAGAGAGGACTATAAAAACAATGGATTTAAAAAATGCTGTGGTAATGAGTGCCAAGGGAAAGGATAAAATTTCCTCCAGCACCAGCAGGGCCATAGACATAAATAATAGGGAACATGACCTAGATATTAGGACTGAAGCTCCTACTAGCACTGGTCCCTCTGTATCTGGAGATCAGATTCAGATAAAGGGCAAGGGCTATGGTCACGGAGTTGGCATGAGCCAGCATGGGGCCAAGAAAATGGCTGAGTCTGGATATAATTATGAAGAAATATTGAAATTTTACTATAGAGGTATAGAAGTTAAATAAATGAGTAAGGGATGGAAAGATGAAGACAAAAGACTTTTATTATGATCTGCCGGAGGAACTTATAGCCCAGCACCCCCTAGAGAGAAGAGCAGAGTCTAGGATGATGGTGGTGGATAAGAAGACTGGGGAGATCCGAGAAGAGATATTTAAAGATATAGTAGACCATATGTCCCCAGGGGACTGTCTGGTCTTAAATGACACCAGGGTCCTTCCTGCTAGATTATTTGGAAATAGGATTGGCAAGGAAGAATCCATAGAGATACTTCTTCTTAGAAGATTTGAAGAAGACATATGGGAATGCATGGTAAGGCCAGGAAAAAAGGCCAGACCAGGACACAAGCTGGAATTTGGAGGAGGAATACTCCAGGGAGAAATCCTATCCATAGAAGAAGAGGGTACAAGAAGGATAAAACTTGACTATGAGGGTATATTTGAAGAGGTCCTAGACCAGCTAGGAGAAATGCCTCTTCCACCCTATATAACTGAAAAATTAGAGGACGGGGAAAGATATCAAACTGTATATTCTAAGAATTTAGGATCTGCAGCAGCCCCTACAGCTGGACTTCATTTTACTGAAGAATTGATCCAGGAAATAAGGGCCAAGGGAGTAGAGATAGCCTATCTTACTCTACATGTGGGCCTAGGTACCTTTAGGCCTGTAAAGGTGGATAATGTACTAGACCACCATATGCATAGTGAATACTATGAACTTCTAGATGAGGATGCAGAAAAGATAAATAGGGCAAAGAACCAAGGAGGCAAGATAATCTCTGTTGGTACTACATCTACTAGAACCCTGGAAACCCTAGGAGATGAAGAGGGAAGGCTAAGAGGAGGCTCTGGCTGGACAGATATATTTATCTATCCAGGCTACAGATTTAAAATAGTTGATATGCTAATAACTAATTTTCATCTGCCAGAATCAACTCTCCTTATGCTGGTAAGTGCCTTTTCTTCTAAGGATATAATATTTTCTGCCTATAAGAGAGCAGTGGAGGAAAAGTATAGATTTTTTAGTTTTGGAGATGCAATGCTGATAGAATAAGAGGAGGTAATATATGTCTGCAATAGAATTTGAATTATTAAAGGAATCCAAAGATTCCATGGCAAGACTGGGAAAGATCACTACTCCCCATGGAGAGATAGAAACTCCTATCTTTATGCCTGTGGGAACCCTGGCTACTGTAAAGGCCATGACTCCAGAAGAGGTAAGTGACATGGGAGCTCAGATAATACTTAGCAATACCTATCACCTTTACCTAAAGCCTGGCCATGAGCTGGTAAGGGAAGCAGGAGGTCTGCATAAGTTTATGAACTGGGACAAGCCTATCCTTACAGATAGTGGTGGTTTCCAGGTCTTTAGTCTGGGAGACCTTAGAACTATAGAGGAAGAGGGAGTAGAGTTTAGGTCCCATATAGATGGATCCAAGCACTTTATAAGCCCTGAAAAAGCAATAGAAATACAAAATGCCCTGGGATCAGACATAATGATGTGCTTTGATGAATGTGCACCCTATCCTGCAGATTATGACTATGTAAAGCAGTCCATGGAAAGAACAACTAGATGGGCTAAGAGATGCAAGGACTATCACAAGGACTGGGACAAGCAAGGATTATTTGGTATAGTTCAAGGTGGAATGTACAAGGACCTAAGAGAACAAAGTGCCAAGGAAATAGTGGAGATTGGTTTTCCAGGATATGCTATTGGTGGACTTAGTGTAGGGGAACCAAGAGAGCTAATGTGTGATGTATTAGAACATACAACTCCATTCCTTCCTAAGGATAAGCCAAGATATCTAATGGGTGTAGGAACTCCTGATTATCTTTTTGAGGCGGTTATAAGAGGGATAGACATGGCTGATTGTGTACTTCCTACCAGAATAGGAAGAAACGGAACAGTAATGACCTCCCAGGGTAGGCTTGTGGTAAGGAATGCTAAATACAAGGATGACTTTAGACCACTAGATCCAGAATGTGACTGCTATGCCTGCAAGAATTATTCTAGGGCCTATATAAGACATCTCTTTAATGTAAATGAAATCCTAGGAGCCAGACTTGCCACTACTCACAATTTATACTTCCTAATCAAGCTTATGGAAAATATTAGAGAAGCCATAAGAGAGGATAGATTATTGGAGTATAAAGATGAGTTTTATGAGAAATATGGATATAATTAAAAATAAATGATGAAATTTCTTTATTTTGTTGTATAATAGAATAGAATAGTAAGGGAGGGATACATAAATGCCAGAAATGTTACAAGCGTTAATACTTCCATTAGGTTTTCTTGCGATATTTTATTTCTTCGCCATAAGACCTCAGAAGAAAAGACAAAAACAAATTGAAACAATGAGAAGTGAGCTAAGGGTAGGGGATGAAATTATCACTATCGGAGGAATCAAGGGTAGAATCCTTGTAGTCAAGGAAGATTTAATCACTATTGAAGTAGGTAGTGCAAAAATTAAACTTGATCTAATGAAATGGTCAGTAGGATCAGTAGTAGGACAAGAAGAAATAAAATAAGGTCTAAAGCTTGATATTAAAGACTTCTAAGAAATTAGGGGTCTTTTTTTATATTCAAAATTATTCTCTATTATAAATTGCTAGTTCAAAAAATATTAGAAAGTGATATAATATCTAGAAAACAAAGTATAGAAAAATAGAAAGATATAACATTAGTAGAAAACATACAACGGACATCGTATTTAAAACTGGAGGTTTTGAATATGAAAAAGAAATCTTTATTTTTATTAGTAATTGCAATTTTAGCTATGATGATATTGGTCTTATCAGGATGTTCAGAATCCCTTGGTGAGATAAAAACAGGTGTATATTATTCTAGGGAAAGACTTGCCAGTCTTACAATTGGTGAAGATGAAAGCTTTGTTTTAAATAGAGATATTGCTACAAGTTATAATCCTACTGGAACTTATACAATAGAAGGAGATAAATTATTATTAAAATCTAATGAAGGAATTATTGAATTTAAAATAAGTGATGATATGTTGATTTTTGAATCAGGCGAAATTGCAGAAAGTCTTATAAAAAAAGGTACAGAATTTATATATGAAGACAATAAAGAGGAGAGAGATGACTCTCTAAAGTGGGATTTAATTCCTATGGTTATGGTTGATGATAATCTTTATTTAGATACAGGATATGAAAGTGTAGTTGAGGATAAAGCTCATGTAATAGATGGGGAAATAACTCTTGAAGTTGATGGAAGTGAAAAGCCCTTTAATAACGACCAATCAAATTTTGGAACAGGATATGAATATAAATATGGGGAAATTAATGAAACAATTGAAATTTTTATAAATGGTAAATGGTGGATATTCGCAACAGAGCAAGTAAAGGAAGATGTAGAAAATTTATTGAGGAAGAAATAGTGAAGTTATAAAAATTGATAAAGGATATTGAAAATTAATGATAAATCTTATAGCTTATTACAAACTCAACATTATATATAATATTCGGGAAGATCTATTATAAGCAAGAAGATCTATTATAGGCAATATAAGCTTGCTTTCTCATTCTGAGCTTAAATCTTCAATTTTGTCATTCTCAGTTCGTTTCGTCATCCTGAGCTCATTTAGTCATCCTGAGTGAAACGAAGAATCTTAAGGGGTTTAGAATCTCTATTAAGTATATAATAAAAAGATTTATCTAAAGAATTTTAAAGATAGATTCTTCGCTATGC
>CAZGQG010000054.1:0-7341 GCA_964527205.1 uncultured Tissierellaceae bacterium
GTATGTTTATAGGTGGAATGCTTCCATTCTTATTCTCAGCTCTTACTATGGATGCTGTTGGTAAAGCAGCATTTGCAATGATAGAAGAAGTAAGAAGACAGTTCAAAGAGATGCCAGGAATAATGGAAGGTACTACAACTCCTGACTATGCTAACTGTGTAGATATAAGCACAAAGGCAGCACTTAGAGAAATGATCATACCTGGACTATTGGCAGTTATAGTACCAATAGCAACAGGAATCGTATTAGGTGCAGAGGCACTAGGCGGTTTATTAGGTGGAGCACTTGTTACAGGTGTACTAATGGCAATATTTATGTCTAATGCTGGTGGAGCATGGGATAATGCTAAGAAGTTCATAGAAGAAGGAAACCACGGTGGTAAAGGTAGTGAAGCACACATGGCTGCTGTTACTGGAGACACTGTAGGAGATCCATTCAAAGATACTTCAGGACCATCACTTAATATATTAATAAAGCTTATGACAATAGTATCCTTAGTATTTGCAGGATTATTCGGAAATGGAATATTATTCTAATTAAAGATACTTTATAAAAAACCCCTCATGACTGAGGGGTTTTTTTAGACTATAATTAAAACTGAATCTATGTTATAATTAGAAAGTTAGAGTAGAGACAATGAAAAAAAGAAAATAAGTATAAGTAAATATAGGAGTTTAAGAGAGCTTGCTATATTTTGGAGGGATTTATTTGTTAATTGCATCTATCTTAATTGGAATAATTATTTTATTATTTATAATTAAAAGATCTTCATATTTTTTACATATTGTACAATTAGAAGGCTATAAGCTAGAAAGATATGAAAACTGGTTAAAAGCGAACAGAAAGCCTAGGTTTAAATTTATAGAGGAAAGAGACCTAACTAATATTCCACTAGTATATACAAATCGAGCTAAGAGATTAAATGCTATGAATATTTTTATAAATTTATTGTATATAGGAATTCTAATCTTAATTTTTACAAAATTATTTGCTGAGAGATCTATTTATATAGTTGGACTAACTTTAATCATATATACAGGTCTGATTTATTTAATTTACCTGAGTCAAGCCTATACAATGTACCTAGCAAATTTTCTTATCCTGCCCATAGAAGAAAGGATCAATAGGAACTTTTACAATTTAGCTCGGGATAAGATTGCCAATAAAAAAGATTTAAAGGTAGTGGGTATAAGTGGAAGCTATGGTAAGACAAATACCAAATTTATCTTAGGTACTATTTTAGAGGAGAAATTTAATGTACTTAATACTCCTGAAACCTATAATACAACCATTGGTCTATCAAAGCTTATAAATAATAAATTAAATGAAGAACACGAAATTTTTATAGCTGAACTGGGAGCAAGGAATATTGGAGATCTTAGAGAGCTGGCAAGACTAGTAAGTCCAGATATAGGTGTAATAACTTCAATTGGACCTACTCATTTGGAGACCTTTAAAAACATAGACAATATAATAAAAACAAAATATGAGCTAATAGAAGAACTTCCAGCAGATGGAATTGCCATATACAATGCAGACAATGAACATATTAACAAGCTATCTCAAAAAACCTTTAAAGAAAAAATCCTATATGGACTGGAAGACATAGAAAACCTTGATATCTTTGCAAAAGATATTCAAGTGAGTAAAAATGGATCTACCTTTATCATAGCTGACAAGGAAGGCAATGAGATAAGCTGTAGGACAAAATTATTGGGAAAACACAATATATACAATATACTAGCTGGAGTTTCTGTGGCCAGATCCTTAGGCTTAAGCTTTGAAGAAATAAAGGCGGGCATTGGGAAAATCAAACCTATAGCTCACAATTTAAATATTATAAACCAAGATACAGGACTCATTATAATAGATGATGCCTACAACTCAAATCCTATAGGAGCCAGGGTGGCCCTAGATGTTCTTTCAGAATTTAAAGACTCTAGAAAGATAATAGTCACCCCAGGAATGGTAGGACTTGGGGCAATGGAAGATGAGTCCAATATAGAGTTTGGAGAGAATATAGGAAAAGAATGTGACTATGCAATCTTAATAGGTAAGGAAAGAACAAAATCCATATATGAAGGACTTATAAATTCAAATTTCAATGAAGCCAATATACTAATAGCAGAGAACTCAGAGCAAGCCATAGACTATATTAATAAATTGGCTAAGGAAAATGATGTTATTCTATTTGAAAACGACCTAGAAGATAAGGACATTAGCAGGATATGTATTAAGGAATTCACCCAGGTGTAAGCTGATCTTACACCTTTTATTTTTTAGAAAAAACCTAAAAATAGGGATAAATTCCCGAAAAGGGGTAAGAGTAATAGAAGAGTATTAAATTAGTAATAAACTCCAGAAAGGAGAAAAAATATGACAATTAGAGAAAGAATAATTGAACTTATGAATGATGGTAGTTATAAACCATCATCAAAGGAAGAATTAGCAGTAGCATTTGATATTGGAAGAAAATACTTAGAGGAATTTTATGGAGTAATCTATGCTATGGAAAAAGAAGGTATTATAGTCAAAACTAGCAATGGAAAATACGGTCTTATAGACAACGACCACCTTGTGACTGGTAAATTACAGGGCCATGAAAAGGGATTTGGCTTTCTTATATCAAAGGATAAGTCTAGAGATGATGTTTTTATACCAGCAGAAAACATGAATGGTGCCATGCATGGAGACCAGGTTATAGTAAGCATAACTAGACGTGAAAAAGAAGGAAAAAGAGAAGAAGGAGAAATAATAAGAATCCTAGAGAGGGCCAATAATATAGTAGTAGGTACCTACGAAAGCAACAAAAACTTTGGATTTGTGGTTCCAGATGATAGGAAAATTGGTTATGATATCTTTATTCCAAAGACTAGGACCAAGGGAGCAAAATCAAATCAAAAGGTAGTTGTTGAGATAAGTACTTGGCCAAAGGCTAGAAGGAATCCAGAGGGTAAGATTGTGGAAATTCTTGGTTTCTTATCTGAAAAGGGTACAGACATACTTTCTATTATTAGACAGTTTGATCTTCCAGAAGAATTTCCTGAGGATGTAAAGAGGATAGCAGAGTCTATTCCACAAGAAATAGATCAGGAAGAGGCTAAGAGAAGGGTTGATTTAAGGGATTTAAATGCCTTTACCATAGATGGGGCAGATGCCAAGGATATAGATGATGCTGTATCCATAGAAATAATGGAAAATGGAAACTACAATCTAGGAGTTCATATAGCAGACGTAAGTCACTATGTAAAAAGGAACTCTATACTGGACAAAGAAGCCTTTAATAGGGGTAACTCAGTTTATCTAATAGACAGGGTCATACCTATGCTTCCTAAGGAGCTATCCAATGGTATATGTTCTTTAAATCCTGGTGTAGATAGGTTTACCCTATCAGTATTTATGGAAATAGATAAAAATGGTAAGGTTCTAGACAATCAAATAGTAGAGGGTATAATAAACTCCAAACAAAGGTTAGTTTATACAGATGTATCAGATTTCCTTGAAAATGATGATCCTGAGGCTAAAGAAAAACTAAAAAATGTAGCCGAAGAATTAAAACTTATGGAAGAATTAATGGATATACTCTACAAGAAAAGAGAAATAAGGGGAAGTATAGACTTTGATTTTCCTGAGACAGAAATCATATTAGATGAAAAAGGTATACCAGTTGAAATAAAGAGAAGAGAAAGACGAATAGCAGATAAATTAATAGAAGAGTTTATGCTTGTTTGCAATGAAACCATAGGAGAAAGATTTTTCTGGACAGAGCTTCCTTTCCTTTATAGGACCCATGATGAACCTTCAGCTGATAAAATAGCTGCCTTTAGTAAGATAATCCACAACTTTGGATATACAATTAAGGGACATCAGGAAATACATCCTAAGGAATTACAATTGCTTTCTAAGGAAATAAGGGGTAAAAAAGAAGAACCACTTCTTAGTACATTGATGCTTCGTTCAATGAAAAAGGCAGTGTACAGCAGTGAGCCAGGTATTCACTTTGGTCTTGCAGCCCAGTACTACTCACATTTCACAGCCCCTATTAGAAGGTACTCAGATCTTGTTGTACATCGTATAATAAAGGATCATATAAATGGAAGATTAGATGCTAAAATTATTAGGAGCTTGGAAAAGAGTCTTCCTGAAGTAGCAGATCAAACTTCTATGACAGAGAAAAGAGCAGAGGATGCAGAAAGAGAAGTTGAAGATATGAAAAAAGCTCAATATATGCAAAAGCATATAGGTGAAGAATTTGATGGAATAATTTCTTCCCTGACTAATTTTGGGATATTCATACAATTAGAAAACACTATTGAAGGCCTAGTTCACTTTAATAATATGATTGATGACTACTATCATTTTGATGAAGAAAACTATCATATTATAGGAGAGAGAACTAAGAAACTATATAAACTTGGAGATCAGGTAAGAGTAAAGGTAACTAATTCAGATGTAGTGAAAAGAGATATAGATTTTGAAATAGTTGATTAAATTGACAAAGATAAGAGGATTTGTTAGAGTTTAGATTAGGGTGAAACCCTAATCTAAACTTCTCATGTAATTAATATAATAAAGTGGTGATAAAATGAAGAAAAAAGGAATAAAAATACTAGCTAAGAATAGAAAGGCCAGATACGAATACTTTATAGAAGATACCTTAGAAGCTGGTATAGTTCTAACAGGAACAGAGGTTAAATCAATAAGACAGGGCAAGGTAAATATAAGGGAAAGCTATGCTTCCATAGAAAATGGTGAAGCTTTTATAGTCAACATGCATATTAGTCCCTATGAACAGGGTAATATTCAAAATGTAGACCCTCTTAGAAAAAGAAAACTTCTTCTCCATAAAAGAGAGATAGGAAGACTATCTGAAGCAATAAATCAAAAGGGTTTTACCTTAATTCCACTTTCTATCTATTTGAAGGATAGTCTAGTAAAATTAGAAATAGCTACTGGAAAAGGAAAAAAACTATATGACAAGAGAGAAGATATAGCAAGAAAAGATGCAAAAAGAAAAATTGCCCAACATACATCAGAGAAGTATAATTAGTATTGGATATAATATATGCTTAAAATTGGATTATGTCCTATAGGGAGCTCTCTAATTGACAAAAGAGGGATTTTTTGCTATAATAAAGAATAGGCAAACAAATGTTTTATATGGGGGCGCACTGGTTTCGACGGGGATGTGGAATCAGGAGTAGCGAGTCGTTGACGCCGAACAACGTAAAAAGTGGCACAAACAATAATTGACAACAATAATTACGCATTTGCAGCTTAGATAAAGCTGTCCGTTCTACCTCAGTAGCCCACGGCTAAGGATAGAACGTCAACTTAGTGGGGAACCGCACCTTGCAAAGCTTTGAGCTTGGGACGGAACTTATGAAGCTACCAACATCTAGATCCTGTCAGTAGGAGCTAGATCAAGGGAATGTTAAATTACTGAATGCACTCGGAGAAACTCCTGTGGAAGTGTTTTCGGACGTGGGTTCAATTCCCACCGCCTCCACCATACATAGGTGACTAAAAGCTCTAATGAGAAATCATTAGAGCTTTTATAATGCCATAAAGTCAGAATGAATTTTTTAATTATTCTAACCATAAGAAAATTTTTTTTCATAGAAAATAGTTAGTTTTATTGATATAATAAAACAATGTATAGTGGATTAAAAATGAATTGACTATCATGGATATAAGACAAGTGATGTATTCTAAATTCTATAAAAAGGATTATCTATTAAGCTTGAACTGGAATCCTTGTCAAATAAATTAATAAGGAGATAAGACATGAAGATTGCTATTATTGGAATGGGTGTTGCTGGGATTAGTGTGCTTAGAGAATGGACAAAGATAAAGCAAACAAATCCTTCAATAGAATTAACTCTCTTTGGAGATGAAGATACTTTTGGAACTGGCCTACCCTACCAAAAGGATAATGAGAAGCTACTTATGAATGTACCTGCAGAATTTACAACTATAATTCCTGAAAATAAGGATGATTTTGTGGAATGGTTAGAAGATACTCAGGGTAAGGAAGACCCAAGATTTAAATATTATTCTCGCCAGTTGTTTGGTACTTATTTAAGGGAGCGAATGGAGGTCTGGCTAGAAGAATCAAAGGCAAGGACAATAAAGGAAAAGGTTGAGAGAGTGGAAATCCTTTCTAAGGAACAATTCAGGTTAAGAACTCCTTCCTTTGTAGAAGATTTTGATTTTGTACATCTCTGTATTGGCAATTTACCTTACAAAGATCCCTATAATTTAATTGGACATCCTCAATTTATAATCAATCCCTTCCCTATGGAAAAGAAACTAGCTTCAATTCCAGAGAGGGCTAGGATTGGGGTCTTAGGGACTGGCCTTACCAGTATTGATATCTTTAGGTATGTTCAATACAACCGAGCAGATTTAAAACTATCTTTTTTCTCTAGATCTGGAAGATTTAAATCTATTAGTAGTAAATCCCAAGCAGTTAATTTTAAATATTTTACAGAAGAAAATATAAAGGATACAAAAGAAAAAAACAATGGATTCATTCCATTGGAAACTTATATAGGATGGTTTAAAAAAGAAATAAAAAACCAAGGCATATCCTTGGATAAGGACTGGATGGATCAAAAATTTGGATCCAAAACAACTATAAGAAAAGAATTAGAAAATCTAAAAATGATTGGAGGAGTCCAATCTATATTACTTGAATTGAATCCTCTACTCACAGATATGTGGATGGCTCTAAAGGAAACAGACAAAGAAAAGTTCTTAGAAGAGTATTATGGTCTGTGGGATAAATTAAGAAGTTCCTTTCCTCCTGAGTCTGCTGAAAAACTAGTATCTGCCTGGGAAGAAGATAAAATAAATGTATTTAATAATTTAATAAATATTATTGAAAACAAAGAATCATTTGAATTTATCTTAAAGGATGGAGAATCCCAGGATGTAGATTACATTATTAATGCCATAGGCACGGAAAAAAATGTCTCATATAAAATGGATCGCAGACCCCTTCTTCACCAGCTAATTAATGAACGTATTCTTCAACCTGAAACATTTGGTGGTGTGCAAGTTAGCCTTCCAGCTTTAAGTGCTATTAGCCAAAAATATGGTCAAATTCAGAGTCTTAAAGTACATGGTGAGTTGATTTCAGGAATACAATTTGGCAATAATTCAGTAGATATTATTTCTGAAAGCGCTAGGGATGCAGTTGAAGACATTGTCCACTTAATGAAGGATTAATTACAAGAATATTAATAGAAGAAAACCCCTTGATTCCAAGGGGTTTTCTTTTATTTGTGTGCCCAGCATGGGCACAAACTAGTCGGTGAAAGTCCGATACGGGGGTTG
>CAZGQG010000055.1:0-7277 GCA_964527205.1 uncultured Tissierellaceae bacterium
TTGTACCAAATATTGGCAAAGATGTCACTAGAACATATAAAAGGAAAAAAAGCGATCAATTAAAGCTGACCGCTTTCTACACCCTCTACTATAAACTTATAAGGAGCCTTGCCTCCTAGATTTTCTTTATTTATTTCCACTGTAATGGTCTTATAGGTTATAACCTGAAGCTGGATTGAATCGCTGCTTGGACTTCCTATATTAAGAGCAACATGATGATTCTCACCGTCCCAGGAAATCTTATCTATGCCTAGGGAATATCCTGGTGTAGGAAATTCTTTGGTGATAGTAAGTAATACCTTTCCATCTCTTTCCCTAACTATTACATTTTCTCTGCTATTGTAACTTTGAACTACACCCTTTATTTCAAAATCAATCACCCTTATGCTTTCCAGTAGATCCCTTGTCTTTTGAAGCATTAGGATTGCCTCTGCCTGTGTTACCATCCTATCTGGTGCAAAATGTGTAGATGATACTCCACTTATTATATTTAGATCATAGAGTAGGGATAAGTACTGTCTATTCTTCTCACCTATAGATCCAATGTCCTTAAATGGAAGTGTCCTGCCCTTTTTCTCCAGTCCCTCAAGACCTATCAGTCTATCCCCAATCATGCTCACTGCATCCACTCTTTTCATGTTTTGGTTGCTAACTGAGCCTATTAGGGTTTCTAGATTGTAGTCCTTTGATAGGGAACCTAGGGATAAGCTAATGTTTTCCTTACTAATAAATTCTCCCGGATTTAAGGCTGCAAAATTGTTTTTAGCCAAATAGGGAAAATAGTAGGTGAGAAATTCCTTTTCAAGCATATCTTTTGACCAATGCCCCTCAAGCTTAGCCTTCATGTCTGGATTAGCAAAAGCTCCACTGGAACTTAAAACTAAGACAAGTGCTAAAGCTAAGGATAAAAACTTTTTCATATAATCAGCCCCTTTTCCTAATTATACCCTATGGGCCTAGAAAACTTGTTACATTTGAATTACAAAGAGGTTAAGATATGGTGTCTATCCTAGTCCACTAGGGCAGTTAGGAGAAAATCATAGATGATCCTTGCTGTATCTACCAAACTATCTATAGAAACCCACTCATCTGGAGCATGGTAATTCTTACCGTAAGGTCCAAAGATAAGGGTAGTAGCATCCGTCCTAGTTCCTAGATAATTAAAATCACCCATGCTGGCAAAATATGCAATCTCTCCTTCTCTTCCTAGGACATCCTTTATACTCCTTTGAAAAATGTCCACATAGGGATTATCCTCCTCCACTACAAAGGGGAAAAAACCATCTACTCCTCTATGGGGAGCTTCTCTAAAGTGGATCTCATAGTCAGCCCTTATCCCTGCTCTTTCAGCAGCTTTATGGATCTCTTCTTTTATAGTATCCTTGTCCTCTCCTCTTACAAAGTGCCTAAAGACAGTAAATTGAAAGCTCTCTGCTCCACTGGCAGCTGCTCCTCCCCCCTTAGCATCTATTAGGGCAGTGGAACCCTTGCCAAGTTTAGGATCAATAATGTATTCTGTATTTTCCAGTTCTGCCATAAGTTTGGCACCTTCAAGAATTGCATTTACTCCCAGCTCTGGAGTTGAGGCGTGACTGGCCACACCTGTGACTTCCACCCTATAATTGTATCCTCCCCGGGCTCCAAGGCAGAGGCATGGAAATTCCACCTCACAGAAGCCTGCACTGGGCTCAGGAACTATTGCCAGGTCTATATCATCTATTAGCCCATCTAGGATAAGGGCGTCTGTACCAAGGCCGTAGGGCCCCTCTTCCCCTGATACTAGGGTAAAGATTATCTCTCCCCTAAAGTCCTCCACATTTCTCTTAAAGGCATCCAGGGCCAGCATTATAGCAGCACTTCCACCCTTCATGTCCAGGGCACCTAGGCCGTAGAGCCTATCTCCTTCTATGCTTACCTTAAGAGGATCCTTGGTCCATCCACCGGTCTTAGTCACAGTATCCAAGTGTCCATTAAGAAGTATTCTCTTTCCAGGCTCTCTTCCCTTTAATCTTCCTATAATATTCCTTCCCTTAAAATTAGTTATCCTATCCTCACTATATCTATGATAATCCATGTCTATGTCCTTAGATTTAAACCACTTATAAGCATAGTCCATAATCTCATCTTCCTGAAAATAAGGACTGTATATGGCTACTAGCTCAGTTAAAAGTTCTATAATATCCTCTCTAATATTTTCCATTTTCATACCTCCCTACTTATATTTTACCATAAAAGCTAATTGTCTGACAATTTAATTGCTCTACTTTATATTATCCTGAGCAAAACAAAGAATCCCTGTCCAGCCTGTCTTCCTAAGTAAAACGAAGAATCTTTCGTTTTAGCTTGTCTTCCTGAGTGAAACGAAGGATCTTTGTTTAGCCTGTCTTCCTGAGCAAAGCGAAGGATCCGTGTCTTTGACCCTAAGATTCTTCGCAAGCTCAGAATGACAATTTAAATTCAGAATAACAATTAAAGCGAAGGCTCTGTGGTTCAGCTTGTCTTCCTGAGTGAAGCGAAGGATCTTTGTTCTGCTTGTCTTCCTGAGCGAAGCGAAGGATCTGTGGTTTAGCCTGTCTTCCTGAGTGAAACGAAGGATCTATGCTTTTGACCCTAAGATTCTTCGCAAGCTCAGAATGACAATTTAAATTCAGGATAACAAGTAAAGCGAAGGCTCTGTGGTTTTAGCTTGTCTTCCTGAGTGAAACGAAGGATCTATGTTTAGCCTGTCTTCCTGAGTGAAGCGAAGGATCTGTGTTCAGCCTGTCCTCCTGAGCGAAGCGAAGGATCCGTGTCTTAGACCCTAAGATTCTTCGCAAGCTCAGAATGACAATTCAAATTCAGAATAACAAATAAAACGAAGAATCTATGCTCTACTAATAAAAAAACAGAAAACCTAGTAAAAAAGGTTTTCTGTTGGATATTCTGGGTCGCAGGATATGTCTATGCCTAGCTTTCTAAAGGTCTGATCATCATTTCCACCCAGTATCGTGGTGGAATGGGCCTGACATCCTTTAAGGAGTTCAAGCTTTTCCATGGCTACCTGGGCCATGGGATTAGTTGCTGCACATATACTTAGGGCTATAAGGATTTCCTCAGCATTTAAAGCCACCTTATTGCTTCCTAGTACATTGGATTTTAAATTTAGTATAGGCTCTAGGATTACTGGAGATATAAGATAAATCTCATCAGCTATATTGGCATGGTGCTTGACTGCATTAAGAAGAACTGCAGATGTTGCGTCCATTAGCTCTGAGCTCCTACCAGTAAGGATGGTCCCGTCCTGTAATTCCATGGCCACCACTGGGTAGACCTCATTTTTGTCTCCTTCTTCCTTGAGCTTGGAAGAATATTCCCTGGCCGGAAGGACTACATTCCTGTCCTCTTCCTTAAGGCCTAATTCCTCCATTATAAGCTTGGATCTTTGATAGGTTTCAAGATCTAGGTATCCCTTCTTATACTCACAGCCAGTTGAAAAATATCTTCTTATAATTTCCTGTTCTGAAGCATGTCTTACTACTTCATCATCTATTATTCCAAAACCAATCCTATTAACTCCCATATCTGTTGGGGACTTGTAGACTGACTCTTCTCCTGTTATCTTTTCTATAATTCTCTTAAGGACAGGAAAGGTCTCCACGTCCCTATTGTAATTTACAGCTATTTCATTGTAGGCATCAAAGTGGAAGCTGTCTATCATGTTAGAGTCCTTTAAATCCACTGTGGCAGCCTCATAGGCTATGTTTAAAGGATGCTTAAGAGGTATATTCCACACAGGGAAGGTTTCAAACTTTGAATAGCCTGCCTGGTTGCCTCTCTTGTATTCATGGTAGAGCTGACTTAGGCAAGTAGCAAGCTTACCACTGGCAGAGCCTGGAGCAGTAACTACTACTATAGGCTTTGTAGTCTCTATATAAGGATTCTTGCCATAACCCTCATCACTTACTATGGTCTCCACATCTATAGGGTAGCCCTTGGTCTCCCTATGCTTGTAAACCCTAATGCCCCTTCTTTCCAGCTTGTTTATAAAGACATTGGTAGAAGGCTGGTCCTTGTACCTGGTTATTACCACACTATTTATCTCCAGATCATAAGACCTTAGATCATCTATAAGCCTAAGGGCGTCTAGATCGTAGGTAATTCCAAAGTCTCCCCTTATCTTATTTCTCTCTATATCCCCTGCATAAACGCAGATTACTACCTCCACCTTGTCTCTTAATTTGGTAAGTAATTCCACCTTACCGTTTTCCTGAAAACCAGGTAGTACTCTCTTTGCATGATAATCAAAGAGCAGCTTGCCACCAAATTCAAGATATAATTTATCATAATTATCTACTCTTTCAAGTATGTACTTAGATTGTTCCTCCAAATATTTATCATAGTCAAATCCTATTTTCATTATACATCCCCACTTTTCATCTCATAATAAGTTTTATTTTATATATCTTATTTTAACATATATTTCACATAAAAAACATCTAAGAGTAAAAACTCCTAGATGTTTATCCTATTCTCATACTTTATTTTAGAATGCTGTCCATCCACCATCTACTGTAATAACAGTTCCATTGATAAAGCTAGCATCATCTGAGCCTAAACATACATAGACATGGGCAAGCTTTTCTGGTGTAGTCTCTAGGGAGAACTCATTAAAGGCATTCATTAATTTGCCTAGGGTTTCCATATCTGGATCCTCTACATTCTCTCCAATCTCTGTCTTCACCGTACCTGGAGCTATGGCCACACATCTTATACCTTCCTTGGCATAGGTGTAACCTATGTGCTTGGTCATACCAACTACAGCATGTTTAGTAGCAGTGTAGGCAAGCCCACCTCTCATACCTCCTATACCACCTATGGAGGCAGTATTTAGGATTACTCCTGACTTTTGTTCCCTCATTATTGGAAGGACCTTCCTAGATGCTTTCATTACTGAATCCACATTGATCTTAAACATCTGCTCCCATAGCTCATCAGTTATAGCTATTGGTGACTTATAGGAGTCAAGGATTCCTGCATTGTTAATTAGGATGTCTACTCTACCATACTTTTCCATGGTCTTATCCACTATATTTTCTATATCTTCATTTACACCAACATCAAGTTGAACTGCATAAATTTCTCCTGGCAAATCCTTAGCCATTTCTTCAAGTTCCTGAAGCTTTTCCATTCTTCTAGCCCCTACTACTACCTTTGCCCCTTCTCTTGCATAGGCCAAGGCAACTTCACGACCAATTCCTGAACTTGCTCCTGTAATAATAGATACTTTTCCTTCTAATCTCATCATATTTTATCCTCCCTTATATTTCTTACACTAATTTTCACTTAAAACATACTTACCCTGTTTTTTTATTATCAATCTTTTAATCTCCAATTATTCTCTCTCAAATAAAAACTGGCCCGAAGGCCAGTTAATATTATCTTTCTTCTTTATTTATTTAATTAATATTATTTGATTTGGAAAAATTAGGTTTGGATTCTTAAGATTATTATAATCTGCTAGAGCTTCCCAAGTAGTATTGTAAGCCTTAGCTATTCTCCAAAGAACGTCTCCAGACTTAACTGTATATCTAGCTCTTGGTCCTTCTTCTTTTTCTTCTTCCTTCTCTTCCTCTTCAACTACTTCATCTTCTACTTCTCCTTCAACTATTTCATAGGCAACTATTCTATTTTCAATAGCTGGTGAGATCTCTCCCATTTCCTTTAGATAGTCAACCAATACATCTGAAAGCAGTGCTCCTTCTGCTACTATCTTCTTGCCTTCAAACATTGTATAGTCGTCTCCACCAATTGCCATGAAATCATTAGTTACTAATACATAATCTCCTTCTAGGTCTAATTCTTCTTCACCTATCATTACCTTTGCTACTCTTTCTCCTGCTTCCTTGTTTGGATCAAATTCATAGGTCATTCCAGCAACATGTGGGAATTTACCTGCAGGACCAGGATATGCATCTACACCGTGTTCAAGAGCTGCTAGTATGTCTGCACCCTTAACTTCTATTTCTGATAGGAAGTTAGTGAATGGGAATGCTTCCATAGCGTCTCCAAGTGTAATTTCTCCAGCCTCTATTGAAGCTCTAATTCCACCACCGTTGGTAAGGGCTACATCTGCCTGTGAAGCACTTAGCATAGCATCTGTAATTAGATTACCAAGAGTTGATTCTCCTGCTCTTACAACTTCTCTCTCACCTACAAGATCTACTGTAGTTGAACCTATTACTTCTTCTTTTATCTCATCATTTATTTCTTTCATTTCATCTATTTTCGCCTTAACTACTGCATTTTCTTCAAGATCTGCAGCTTCTTCTACTGTAAAGAGTGAAGCTGACCTATCTATTATCTCTCCATCCTTAATAGCTATTTCTACCATACCTATATTGTGTACATAGGATCCTGCCTGAGCTATTAAGATATCATTTCTCATTTCTCCTGTTTCTAAGGTAGAGTGACTATGTCCATCAATTATTACATCTATACCCTCTACTTGATCAGCAATATCATAGGTTGTAACTTCTGATTCTGCGTCTATACCTACGTGTATCAGTGCTATAATTACATCTACTTCTTTTTCCTTTAGTTCTGCTACCATCTTTTTAGATGTCTCAATATAATCTGCAAATTCTATATCCTTTGTATTGTCTGGGTGGGACTTGTACTTGGTTTCTTCTGTTGCTATTCCAAATATTCCTACCTTAAGTCCACTTTCTAATTCCTTTATAGTATAACCATCAAAATCATTGCTACCATCTGCCTTTAAAGTATTAGCAGCTACTAGTGGAAAATCTGCCTCTTCCTTTAATTCTAAAAGTCTTTCATAACCAAAGTTGAAATCATGGTTTCCTGGTACCATTGCATCAAAGCCTACTAGATTCATAAGCTCTACCATAGCTAATCCACTGCTAAGGTTTACATCTACTGTACCATGGAAGGTATCCCCTCCATTTAGAAGAAGGGTATTTGGATTTTCAGCCTTGACCTGGTCAAACTTGGTCTTAAGCTTTGCATAACCTATGGAAGGTTCTCTTTCCTCAGCATCTGCATATTCTACCCTACCGTGTACGTCATTTACGTGAAGTATGGTGATAACCTCTCCCTCACCAGCATCAATAAGCTCTGCCTCTTCAGCAAATGCTGCCTGTGGGCTTGATCCAACAAAAATACCTAATACTAATAACATGGATAAAACAATACTAAATAACTTTTTCTTGTTAAAATTCATATAAATTTCTCCTCCCTTTATTTAAAGTCCTTCATCAAAGTCTATACCCATTTATAGA
>CAZGQG010000056.1:0-7172 GCA_964527205.1 uncultured Tissierellaceae bacterium
ATAGCGTTTTTGCCATACTGTGAATCATAGCGTTTTTGTCATCCTGAGGAGCGTAGCGAGGAAGGATCTATGTTTGTGGACTTAAGATTCTTCGCAGGCTCAGACACCCTGTAAGAATAAATTATTCCTAAAAACTTTTCCCTAAGATTTTCATCCCTTAGATTATCTCTTTTTTCCCCTATTGTTTCTCTTCTTATTGGATTTTCCTCTTGAGCTCTTTTTGCCCTGGTTTTTAGAATTCCATTTCTTGTTTTGGGCATGGCGTACAGAAGGATTGCTTCTGCTTTGTGGTCTGGATTTCTTCTTTTTAGATCTCTTATCTGTTTTTACTGAATCCTTAGTAGCTTCAAGTAAGTCCTCTATTTCCTTTGAGCTTAGCTCCCTGTAATTACCAAGGCCAATCCCCTTTGTAGTAATATTCATAACCCTAACTCTCTCTAAATGAACTACCTCATAGCCAAGGGCTTCACACATAAGCCTTATCTGCCTATTAAGACCTTGGATAAGAACGATGCTAAAGCTATTTTCACTTAATTGTTCTACTTCTGCTGGCAGGGTTACTGTGTTGTGTATAGGAACCCCACTGGTCATCTTTTCTATAAAATCATCATTTATCCTCTTATTTACTGTAACTACATATTCCTTGCTATGTTCATTTTCTACCCTTAATATACGATTAACTATGTCTCCATCATTTGTAAGCAGGATTAATCCCTCAGAATCCTTATCTATACGGCCTACTGTAAAGATTCGCTTGGGATATCTAATATAATCAATTATATTTGTAGGGTCACTTTGATCTGTTGTACAGGTAATTCCCATGGGCTTATTAAAGGCAAGGTAGATCATTTGCTCCTCAGGCTCTATGTAATGATTGTTTACATATACCTGGTCTCCTGGCCTTACCATAGTGCCAAGATCTGCTTTTTTATTATTAACCCTAACTGAGCCTGCCTGGATATACCTATCAGCTTCTCTTCTAGAACAAAATCCTGAATCCCTAATATACTTGTTTAATCTTATCTCTTTACTCATCATATACTTCCTTTATACATATATTTTTTATTTCTCTTCTTATCTATACTTAAGCATACACCATATTATCTCTTAAAATCAAGTATATCTTTATCATATCCCTACTTACTTAAGGGGTAAAATGTAACTGTAATGTAATACTATAATTCTAAGAAATATTAACTTTAAATCTTTTCTATGATATAATAGATAAAGTTATAGCCTTTTAAATTTTAAGGAGGTAGTTCTGTGGAAAATAATGATAAGGAAAAAAATAAAAAGAAGGGCAAGAAAAAGAAAAAGAAGAATAGTGTAGGTAGAATTATATTTAAATCTATTAAGGTATTATTGCTTCTAATTATAATGGCAGGAGTAATAGCTGGAGGATCTGGAGTAGGGGCTGTATTATCTGTATTAAAGGATGTACCTGATATAGACCCTGCAAATGTAAACACCAGTCTTGACCAAACTTCAACCATATATGATTCCAATGGTGATTTGATTGAAAAAATCCAAGCACCGGAATTTAGGACCATAGTTAGTTTGGATGTAATACCTAAGGATCTTCAAAATGCATTTATTGCAATAGAAGATGAGAGATTTGAAGAACATATTGGTGTTGACCCTAAGGGTATAGCATCCTCTATGGCAGACAATATAAAGGCTGGTAGTATAGTAAGGGGAGCCAGTACCATAACTCAGCAGTTGGCAAGAAATGTTTACTTAAGCCTAGACCAAAAATGGGACAGGAAGATCAAGGAAGCTTACTTGGCTATTGAGATAGAGAAATCTCTTACTAAGGATCAAATCCTTGAAGCATATTTAAATAGGATCAATCTAGGCCAAGGAGCCTATGGGGTTCAAGAGGCAGCCCAAACCTATTTTTCAAAGGATGTTCAAGATTTAACTTTAGCTGAATCAGCTCTCTTTGCAGGAATAGTTAAGAGTCCTAGTAGGTACTCACCCTACCAGACCTTAAAGCCTGAAAACTTCGATTCATCTAAACACCATGAAGTTGGACAGCTAAATATACTTGGTGAAAAATACTTTGCTGTTTACAATGAAGAAGCTGTGAAAAGACAAAAAATAATCCTAGATAAGATGTATGATCTTGGAAAAATAAGCAAGTCAGAGCACGATGCTGCCCTGGCTGAGGATATAAGGGCTAATTTAAAACCAGGACAAAAGAAGATTCATGATATATCTTCCTACTTTACTGACTTTGTAAAAAAACAAGTTGAGGAAGCCTTGATTGAAAAATATGGATACAATAGGGAACAAGCTCAAAATGAAATATTTACTGGTGGTTTAAAGATTTATTCCACCATAGACCTAAAACTTCAAAGACAATTAGAAGAAGTATATGACAACTTTACTGAAGTATTAGAGGGAGATCCTTCTACTTTCAATGGACCATTTTTAATAGATTGGACCTTGAGCAATGGAAATATACTTGATAATAGGAATAAGATTCTTTTCTATAAGCAAGAAGCTCTATTAAATGAAAACAATGATCTTATTATAGAAAATGGAAGCTATGAATTTAGGGATAATAACTTATTTTTAAAAAGCTCAAAGTTAACTCCCTATGCCAAGCATATTGATGTGGCAGATTATTATAGACTTGATGAGAAAAAGAATTTAGTAACCCACACAGTGGGAAGTTTAACCCTTCCCCAGGATAAGTTTACTGTACTGGAAAATAAGGAGATACAAATAAATAGAGATTACTTAAATGAAAACACTGACTTTTATTCTATAGATGAAAATGAAAATCTTATAATAAGTGAAAAATTCTTCTATAGGGATACAGTGGGTATAGTTCAGCCTCAATCTGCAACAGTTATCCTAGATTACAGGACTGGACAAATTGTAGCCTTAGTTGGTGGTAGGGATGTGGAAGGTACAAGGATTTTAAATAGGGCCACAGAGTCTCAAAGACAGCCTGGTTCTGTTATGAAACCCCTTGGAGCCTATCTACCTGCTTTAGACAATGGCTATACAGCAGCTAGTACCATAGATGATATACCTTTTTATGTAAAGGGAGATCTTTGGCCTAACAACTGGTACGATGGATATAAGGGACTTCACACCTTAAGAAAATCTGTAGAGCAATCTACAAATGTTAACTCAGTTAAGATGGTTGATGAACTGGGAACTAGTAAAATTTTACCTTATTTTGAAAAAATGGGTCTTATAGATATTAATGATCCTGAAAATGATAGTTTTATAACTGCTGCAGAGGATAGGGTCAATAATGATGAAAATGCATCTGCCCTAGGCCTAGGTGGTATGACCAAGGGTCTAACTCCCTTAGAGGTAACGGCGGCCTTTGGAGCCATTGCAAATGATGGTGTCTATATAGAGCCAATGACATTTACCAGGGTTGAAGATAGGAAGGGAAATATAATAATAGACAATGCACCAAGGGAAACTGTAGTTGTATCTCCAGGTGTTGCCTATATTATGAAGGATATACTCCATACTACTGTAACCCAGGGTATAGCTGGTAGGGCCAATGTAAATAATATGGCCACTGCTGGTAAGACAGGAACTACTCAAAAACAAGCTGATATTTGGTTTGTAGGCTTTACACCCTATTATGCAACTGGAGTCTGGATAGGAAATGATGCTCCTGCTATTACGCTTTCTTACACTAGTAGTAAGGCAGCTGAGCTTTGGAAGCATATAATGACCAATGTCCATGAAGGTTTGGAAAGCAAAACTAGCTTTGATATGCCTGAGGATATAGTAAGGGCCAGCGTCTGTAGTCAGTCTGGTAAACTTCCAACTGAGCTCTGCTCTCAAGATTCTAGGGGTAGCACAGTTATAAGTGAAATCTTTGTAAGAGGAACCGTACCTACAGAAAGATGTGATGCTCACGTAAGCGTTAGCATAGATACTAGCACTGGCAAATTGGCAAATGAATTTTGTCCAGAGTCACTAGTACAAACCAGAGTCCTTGTGGAAACATCACCTCCATATAATCCTTCAGATAATGATGGAATAGTACCTCGTGATTATCAATTTAGAGCACCTACTTCCTACTGTGATGTTCACAATTCAAGCACAGTAATTGAAGAAGAGGAAGAGGAAGAGGAAGAAGATGGGGAAAATGGAGAGAATGGTGAGAACGGAGAAGAAGATAATGGATTTGACTTCGAACTGCCACTGATTCCAAACCCAGATGAGGAAGAAGAGGAAGAAGCACCACCTGAAGACAATAATGAACCAGTAGATGGGGATAATAATAATAATAATGGATAAACAAGTAAAGCTAAGGCTTAAGCCTTAGCTTTTTCCATTTAAAAAGAGCCTTGAAATTTTCAAGGCTCTTTGATTTATCCTTACATCATTTGAGCTGCTTTTACTACCTGTGATAATAGAAGAGATGTTGTAACAGAACCAACTCCACCAGGTACAGGAGTTATCATTTTTACTTTTTCTGAAACTGCATCAAAGTCTATATCCCCACTTAATTTACCATCATCATCTAAGCTAACTCCAACATCTATAATTATTGAATCTTCATTGAAATACTTTTCATCAAAGAACTTAGCCCTACCAAGTGCAGTAACTACTACATCTGCAGCCTTAGTTATTGATGGAAGATCCTTAGTTCTTGAATGACATATTGTAACAGTAGCATTTTCATTTAATAACATCATAGCTAAAGGTTTTCCAAGTACCATAGATCTATTCACTATAACAACATTCTTTCCCTCTAAGTCTACTTTGTTGTGAAGTAGTATTTCCATGGCTGATTTTGGAGTACATGGAACGAAACCACTCATGTCCCCTTCAAATACCTTAGCTAGGTTTAAAGGATGCATACAGTCAACATCTTTGCTTGGTGAAATTGCCTCTCTGATTCTAGCATCATCAATATGCTTTGGCAATGGTCTAAATACAAGTACTCCTGAAATTGAATCATCCTTGTTTAATTTTTCAAGTAGCTCTTCTAATTCCTCTGTAGTCATCTCTAGATCATTTTCAAAAACTTCTGTATCGATTCCAAGCTTTTTACAGTTGTTTATAATACTTCTCTCATAGGATACATCATCTGGATTGTCCCCTAATCTAACGATTCCTAGTGTAACATTCTTACCCTCTTCTTTTAGAGCTTCAACATCTGTAACTATTTGTTCCTTGATTGCATCTGCTACAAATTTACCTCTTAATATTTCTCCCATTAGCAACACCTCTTTCATTTATTGTATTACCTTATCTTCCAAATAAATTATAACACATCCTGGCTAGTTTTCAAACTATATAGGCATAAAGCAGGACAGATTGTTAAAACTTTCTCTTTCTCCTATATTATTTCTTCTTAATATAACTAGTCTAAAAATTTTTCAGGAATATCTGGGACAGGCTTACCAATAAATCTTACTAGAAGAATTATGCTTATAACTCCTATAAGGAGTATTATTAATGGATTTAAGGCTGTAAATATTCCAGCTATTAAATATGATACCACTGAAACTCCTGCTACAGTTAGAGCATAGGGCATCTGAGTCTTTACATGGTCCAAGTGATCAGCCCCTGAAGCCATGGATGACATTATAGTTGTATCTGATATAGGAGAACAGTGATCTCCTAGTATTGCTCCAGATAGGACTGTACCCAGTGTAATTGTAAGCATATGTGGATTTCCACCACTTTGAACAAATACATAAGCCATAGGAACAGCTAGAGGGATGACTATAGCCATAGTTCCCCAGGCAGTGCCTGTTGCAAAGGAAACAAGTCCTGATAGGGCAAATATAATAACTGGCAGTACTGCAAATGGAATAGTATCTGAAACCTTGCCAACTAAGAATTCAGCTGCTCCAACCTCTCCAGTAACAGTTCCCAGTGACCAAGCAAGTACTAGGATCATACAAGCTATAAGCATAGACTTAGCCCCATCTACCCAAGAACTCATAGCTTCTTCAAGGGTAAATATCTTTTGCAAGATTCCCATTACTATACCTACTAATCCAGCTGTTATTGAAGCCCATAATAAAACTATACTAGAATCAGCTTCACCAAAAGAAGCCCTTAGCCCTTCAAAGGTAAATGGATCTATATTTCCCTCTAGGGCAATATATCCGTTATACCATAGGCCTACAAAGGCAATTATAACCAAGGTTAGTATAGGAACAACTGCATTTGATACTCTTAGCTTTATTCCTTCTTTTATTTCCATATTTGTAATCTCATCACTTGTCATAGGTTTAGAACCATCTGCTATTAATTTACCTGTTGTTCTAGCCCTTACTTCTGCATGGTACATAGGGCCAAAGTCTCTTTGCATAAGTACTATTGCGAAAACAAAAACTAAAGAATATATACAGTAATAACTATAGGGTATTGTCTTTAGAAAAACCTCATAGTAGTTTGCACTAATTCCTAAACTTTCGTAAACATTTCTAATTACTCCTATTTCATAGCCAACCCAGGTTGATATAAGGGCAATCCCTACTACTGGGGCTGCAGTGGAGTCTATGATATAGGAAAATTTTTCCTTTGAAATCCTATTCTTATCACTAAGGGGTCTCATTGTAGGTCCTACTATGAGTGTATTAGCATAGTCATCAAAGAATACAAAGAGTCCCAGTATACTTGTGTATAACTGTGCGGTCTTTGGACTTTTTATCTTTTTTCCTAGGGCATTGGCCACTGCCATGGTTCCACCCATTTTATTCATTACTCCAACCATACCACCTATGGCAAGTAGGAATATAATGATTGCAGCATTCCATGAATCTGCCAAGGATCCTAAAATATAAGTATCTACTGTTCTAAGAAATCCATAGAAGGGATTCCATCCTGATAACATCAGTGAACCAACAAAAATACCTAAAAATAATGATACCAGTACTTCTTTAGTTACAAAGGCTAAGATTATAGCCAGTAATGGAGGTAAGAGAGACAACCATCCAAAATTTGCTGGGGTCTCTGCTTCTGCAAAAACTAGTGATGATAGGGCAAGTAAAATTAATAATAATACAATAATATTTCTCTTCTTAAACACATTATCACTCCCTAAATTATATTTTAATAAATCCTCCCTTCTCTTTAGACAATCATACTTTAAAATATCCTAATAAGATTGTTATTTTTTAAATTATAGACTATATACTTTGCTTTGTCAATGCATTAGATTGATAAAC
>CAZGQG010000057.1:0-6824 GCA_964527205.1 uncultured Tissierellaceae bacterium
AGTGTCTGGCTACGAACCAGAAGGTCGGGGGTTCGACTCCCTCAGGGTGTGCCATCTATAAGCCTTACAACTACTATGTTGTAGGGCTTATTTTTTATTCGACTATTTTAAATCCAGTTGATTATGTGCCACTCCTGGAGCCAAGTTAAAATACTAATTAGCAGAAAAAGATCAAAAAATAAATAAATGACTAAGAAAAACCAAGAAAAAATTAATAAAAACTAATAAAAAAAAGCTTAATCTTCTTATATCCTATGATATAATTAATTAAAGAATACTTATATATTATGTGTAAAGCTTGGTCTGGAATGAATGGTAAATTCTAAGGTCCCAGATAGTTTTCAAGAGTTTTTAAATCTATGTTCATCTTAAAATAATAAGATATAATTATAAGTATTAAAAAAACTAGCAGATTAGAGGAGGAAACATGAAGAAAATATATATGGCAGGAAAGTTATTTAGTCAGGCTGATCAAGCTCAGAGGCAAAAAGAATATGATTTACTTGTGGAAATCAATCAGGAGCTGGGAGTAGATTATGAGGTCTATAGCCCTATACATGCACCTATTAATGATAAGTCCAAGCTACCAAGTGCTTTAGATGTCTTTAATGGAGATGAAAAGGAACTAATGGAGTCTTCAGTTGTATTTGCAGATCTTGCAGATGAAGATCCTGGAGTTATGATGGAATTAGGCATGGTATTGTTAGAAGATATAAGAGTATATGCCTACTTGTCAGATATTCGCATAGGAACATCAGGTGAATATAATGGGATTTATGTTCCCTTTGGCTACAATCAATTTGTTATAGGTGGATTGGAGAAATACTTTGGAAAAGTCTACCTAAGCTTCGGGGAAGCCTTAGAAGCTTATAAAGAAGATATAAAAAAATAGACCTGAATTTTTATATTTTACTATAAGTAAGTTTTATAAAGGCTTATTTGTTTTTATCTACCTATATAGGGTATAGTATTCTAAAGATTATCATGTGCTAAAGCTTTAAAATTAGCAATACTATACAATTGAAATAAATAAAATAAGAAAGCTATAATCCTTAATTTGAATATAAAATAAAGATAAGTATCTTATACAAATAAAACATATATAAATATGCAATTATGGCGTTTTATATTTATAAGTCACTAGCGCAACCGACCCAATGAATTTCAAGGGGTCGGTTTTGTTTTTTTATAGAAGATTTATTTAAGGAGTTAGATAAGTTCACTATACTAGGAAAAATCCAGATAGGGGTGATTAAATGCTTAGAATATATACCCTAGGAAGCTTTGATATTAAATATAGGGATGAATCTATTCTTGATTCAAAAGGCTATCCCTATAGAACCTTAAGATTATTTAAATATTTTTTGACTCATGAAGGGCAAAAATTACTTCCAGAAACAATAATTGACGATCTCTTTGGCTCCTACGACTACAAGGACCCTAATGCTGCTCTTAGAACACAGATATCCAGGGTGAGGAATATGATAGAACTAAAACCCATAGAATTAGAAGATTTATTTCAAATTGAATTTAAAAATGGCTATTATATCTTTAAGTTAGATAAGAATTGTATTTTAGATATTAAGGAATTTGATGAAAAAAAGGAAATCTTGAAATGTGAGGACATAAGCAAAGAAGATGAGGACAGGATAATCAAGATCTTATCCCTTTACAGGGGAGATTACCTTCAGGAATTAAAGGATGAGGATTGGATAGTTCCTATTAGAAGTAGGATTAGTAGAGTCTATTTAAAGAGTCTCCAATGTTTTCTTAGGAAATTAAAAGAAAGTAAGAGATATGATGACATTGTCCTAATATGTGAGGATGCCCTGCAATTTAATTTTTATGAAGAGGCCATACACATCTACTACTTGGAGGCCCTAGTTGCCCTAGGCCAGAAAGACTTTGCCCTTAGCCATTATCAATACTATACAAGTAAATTTTACCATGATCTTGGAGTTTCTCCTTCTGAGGAGGGGAAAAAGATATATAAGAGTATTACTAATCAACAAGAAAAAACACATCAAATATTGGATTTAGATACAATGGATAAAGAATTAAATCAAGATGTGGATAAGGGGGCATTTATGTGTGAACCTGAGTATTTTAAGTTTTTATACAAGCTTAAGATGAGGCAGAGTGAGAGAAATAATAGTTCCAATATATGTTTAGGAATTCTAACGATTGATAATGCAGGTGTCAAACCCTTGAATGATGAAGATTTAAAGCTGGCAATGGATTCTCTTAAAAAAACTTTATTAAATAGGCTTAGAAAGGGAGATGTTTTTTCCCAGTGGAATGATAGGCAATTAGTATTTTGCCTCCATGATGTTAAAAATATGGAATGTATAATGGATAGATTAAAGAATAAGTTTGAATTAAATGATATAAGCTCTCATGTTTCTGTAAATATTAAATGCAAACATTTATAAAAAAATATTTAAATAGATATAAAATATAAAAATATCCAAAACAGGTCAAATAGCCATTTGTTTGATCTGTTTTTTTGTGTTGAAAAATAACTTATAAAAAATAAGCTATGTAACCGATTTGTAACTATTGGGTAAGCCGAATGAAACTGGCATTTGGTATAAATAAAGTAATAGATTATCTTATATAGAAATTATTTGGAGGTGATATATAAATGAGAAAAGGATATAGAATATTAATTGCCTTATTACTAAGTATTAGCATGATAATCTCCCTAGGCAGTGCGGGGATGGAAGGATTTGCAGAAGAAGATATATCACCAAGAGAGACAGATCTTTTACAAGATGAATTATCAGAAGATTCAGATCAAGCTCCCGGAGAAATAGAAGAAGAGGAAAATCTAGACCAGAAGGACTCAGAAGAAGATACAATTCCATCTGAAGAAGTAGATCCAGATGAGGACAACTCTTTAGAAGATCAAGAAAATCCAGATCAAGGGCTAGAAGATGAAGATACAGACCCTGCTGATGGGGGAGAAGATGAAGAAAAAGATGAAGATGAAGAAGAGAATGAAGAAGAGAATAAGGATAAAGAGGAAGATAAAAAAGAAGAAGAAATTATAAAAGCAAATTTAAAAATAAATCATATATTACTTATAGAGGGAAGAGAAGAAATAATTGGAGAAGAACTTATAGAAGGTCTAGAAGTAAATAAAGCCATTAACATAGGATCCATGAGATTAGAGGATCAAGGATTAATATTAGTAGGAGATTCTACTGGAGAACTTATAATATTACAAGGGGAAAACACTATAAATCTCTACTATGAAAGAATAGGAGAAGAATTTGAAGAAGAAATTATAGAAGAAGTTGAGGAAGAGCCTGAAGAGGAACTAGGAACTTTAACAGTAAATCATATCTTGGTTAAGAGGACTATGGACTTAGATGGAAACATAGAAGAGATAGAAGAACTTATAGGCACAGATTATTTTGACAAGATGAAAGTAGACTCAACAATCCTAAAGGGAAGCTTAAAATTAGAAAGTGAAGAATACATTTATATAGAAGGTTCAGATGAGGAATACACTATAGTAGCAGGAGAAAATGAATTCAATTTATACTATAAGGGAAAAATTCAATATGCTGATTTAAAGATAAACCATATTTTAAAAGATGAAGAACATGAAGAACTGGGAATGACAGAGACAATAGAGAAGTTGGAAGTAGAAAGTTTAGTATACAGCTACAAATATATATTTAAACACGACAACCTAATATTTTTAGAAGCTGATAAGGATAAGTTTCTCCTAGCCAAAGAAGACAATGTTATAAACCTATACTACCAACTTAAATTAGAAGATGAATATATAGCAGAAAATCCAGACTTCCATAATGAAGAAGGGGAAAGCACCAGTTCACCTAGGATATCCAGGGTAGAAGAAGGAAGTCTAGGACCTGAAGAAAGAGTATATGAAGTGGATAAAGATAAAGAGATGATTATAGGGTCCCAAAGCTTGATGAGATCCCCTAGATATAGGGATGAAATAAATAATAAGCTATGGCCTGAAGAAGGATCCATATTTGTAAATAAAACAGGAGAAGCAGTAGAGGGAAGCGGCAATAAGTGGGAAATAAGCTTAGAACTGGAAGGAAGAGACATAGTTGAAACATCAGATATTGTAATAGTAATAGATAGATCAGCTAGTATGGAAGGACAAAAAATGGAAGATGCTAAAGAAGCTGCAAAAGAATTTGTAAACACACTACTAGAAGATCCTAAAAAAACCCATGTAAGAATAGCTCTAGTATCTTTTGCAGGGGATGTAAGTATAGATTCGAACTTTAAAAATTCCCAGGAAAAAGATCAACTCCTCTCAGCTATCCATAGAATAAGACCAGGAGGGGGAACTCATATCCAGGGAGCTGTAAGACAGGCTAGGGAACTACTAAAGGGCAGTCAAGCAGACTTTAAGAATATAGTTCTACTGGGAGATGGAGCAGCTACCTATAGTTATGAACTGTCTAATCCAGAGAGAAAATCAGAACATTGGTATAACACAGGATCAGGTTTCTGGTTTGATCCTATAATAAGAAATTACAGGACTGGGACCAATCTTTTAGAAAAGGATTTTATATATAATTCCACAGTAGGTAATGGATATAGTGAAAATTATCTATATAAATATGGATGGAAGGAAAGATACTACTATAGACATGGTGCCAGTGCCATAGCAGAAGCAGGATTTGCTAAGACAGAAGAAAGCCAGATATATGCAATAGGACTGGATGCAGGAAGTGAAGGAGATTGGACCTTAGAAAATATAGCAGATTCAGGCAATTACTATCAAACCCCTGATTCAAAGTATCTATCTAGAATATTTGAAGAAATAGCTGGAAAATTGATTAGTGCAACCAGGGAGGCCAAGGTCACAGATCCAATAGGAGAAATTTATTCCATACTGGGAATCAATGAAGAAAACTACCAGGATCTAATAGAGGTAAGTCATGGAACTATTAGCTACGATAGTGAAAACCAAAGCATTACTTGGGATATTGGAGATGTAGATGAGGGAGAAGAATACTTTATGAAATATATTGTAGCCCTAGATTATTCCGCTGAAGGAGGAGTCTTCTATCCTCTAAACCACAAGACCTATATAGATTATATAAATATAGATGATGATGTGGCTAAAAAGTATTTCCCAATACCAGAATTTAGATTGAGAGCACTGACCCTATCACAAATACTAGAAAATGAAGATCCAGATGAAGAATTCCACATTAGCTTAGAAGGGCCAGCAGGAATTCATAGCAAGACTTGGTCAGTATCACTAAAAAACAATGAATCAAAAACTATAAAGGGATTAATACCAGGTTCCTACACCATAAGGGAAACTGTACCCATGAACTACCAGAATAGGGAGGCTCAGAATCTAGTCATAGGTGAAGATGATTGGACACTTTCCTATACAACAAGCAATAAAAGGATTAATACTAATTGGTTCTATCATATGGATAGGATAGTAAATAGCTTTAAAAATGCAATGAGCAAGGATGATGTTGGATCAAAGCCAAAGCTTAAAGGCCTAGCCAATATTAAACTAGATGAATTCATAGTTACATCCTTGAAAAAGCTAACAGCTAAGGAGAAAAATCTTAAATTTGGGAGGTGACCCTAGATAATGGTAGAAAACAAGGTGGAATTAAAAGCTAAGGAAAACAAACTATTAAAGACATTAGGAAATATTGGATTCGCAGTCTTTATGATCATCATGCTAGTAATGATACTTATAACAGGTCAGTCTAGGTTAACAGGCCAGGAACCATCAATACTAGGTCATAGGCTATATATAGTAGATAGTGGCAGCATGGTGCCAACCCTGCCCTTAGACACTATGATAATAGTAAGAGAAATTAGCCCAGATCAAATAGTAGAAGGTGACATAGTAACCTTTTATGCAAGGGCAAGTGACATTAGGGTTACCCACAGGGTAGTGGAAATAGTAGAAGAAGGCAAGGAATTTATCACAAAGGGAGATGCTAATAATATAAGAGATTTTAGTATCTTAGAAGGTGATAGGGTAATTGGTAAATTAGCATTTGCCATCCCTTTTATAGGAAAGATCTTTAGATTCCTAAGTAGCAGAGCAGGGATTGCAGCCTTAATAATCCTAGGAGCAATATTTATTATCCTTCCAAAGGTAATAAGATTATTTAAATAAAATTCACTAGAAAGGAAGATTTCCAATGAAAAAGAGAATAAGTCTAATAGTCGTAGCAGTATTATTGATAATAGTCCTATCTGGAACTTCTCTATCTTGGTTTCTATCCAATGCTGGTGAAGCAAACAGTGAATTTCAAATGGGAAGGGTAAGGGTTGAGCTAGTAGAAGAAGATTTTAAAGATATAGAAAATCTAGAAATAGGGACCTATGAAAAAAATGTTCAGGTAAGAAATATAGGCACAAGTAATAGCTATGTAAGAGTAAAATTAGTGCCTGAATGGAGTGAAGCAAGCCTACCAGTTTCAAATATAGTATTTAACCTATCTGGAAATGGAGACTGGACAGAAAAACAAGAAGATGGTTACTACTATTTCAAATATTATTTAGAAGAAAATGAAATTACAAGCAGTATTTTAGATAGCATTACTTTCACAGAAATAAGCCCTGAATATGAAGGGGCCAGTTTCACCCTTAATATAGTTACGGAGGGTGTCCAAAAATCAAACAATGGTTGGAAAGCTATCTGGGACCTTACGAATCTACCATTCACCCCAGACCAACCTTGGACACCATGATATAGATGAGGTAAATGAAGCAAATGTTCTTTGGCAAACTTAGAGTGATCTAAGGACGCAAAGCCATAGGGCCATCTCTGATGGTAGCCTGGTTGT
>CAZGQG010000058.1:0-6613 GCA_964527205.1 uncultured Tissierellaceae bacterium
CCTGTAATAATTTTTATTTTCCAACAATTGTTTTTAATTGTTTTGTTAATCTCTTTAAGGATTACTCTAGATTAATTGTTTTCCAATAATTCCTTAATTCTACTTAAGCCCTCTTTAATATTATCTAAGGAAGTTGCATAGGATAACCTTACATAATTATCATCTCCAAAGGCTACTCCTGGAATTACAGCTACCTCTGCTTCATCTAATAATAAATTACTAAAGTCCATAGAGGATTCTATTTTTTTGCCCTTTATAGTTTTTCCTATTATTTCTGTAAGATTCATCATTATATAGAAGGCTCCCTCAGGCTTCTTGCAGCTTAGGCCTTTAATATCATTGATAGCCTCTACCATATAGTCCCTTCTTATTAGGAATTGCTTCTTCATCTCTTCTACACTTGACTGGTCACCATTTAAGGCTTCAACACTTGCGTATTGACCAATGGAGGAAGGATTTGATGTGGAGTGACTTTGTATATTTGTCATTACCTTTACTATATCCTTATGTGCAGCAGCGTAGCCAATTCTCCAACCAGTCATAGCATGAGATTTGGACACACCGTTGATTATTATTGTAAGATTTTTTATATCTTCATTTAATGTAGCTATGGATACGTGTTCTTTTTCTCCATAGATTAACTTTTCATATATTTCATCAGAGATTATAAAAATTTTATTATCTACTGCCCATTTTGCAATTTCTTCCAACTCTTCCTTGTTATATACTGATCCCGTAGGGTTGTTTGGACTGTTTAGGATTATTGCCTTAGTTTTATCAGTTTGTACTCTCTTTAAGTCCTCTACTGAGAATTTAAAGTCATTTTCTTCTAAAGTTTCAATATATACAGGTACACCGTCAGCTAGCTTTACCATTTCAGGGTATGAAACCCAGTAAGGTACACTAAAGATAACCTCGTCTCCTGGATTTAATATAGCCATGAGAGCATTGTAGATTGAGTGCTTGGCTCCACTGGAAACTATAATGTTTTCAGAAGAATATTCTAAGCCATTGTCATCCTTTAACTTCTTGCATATAGCTGTTCTAAGCTCAGCTATACCTGCTGTAGCAGTATATCTTGTTAGACCTTCTTTAATAGCCTTGATTCCTTCTTCTTGAATATGCTCAGGGGTATTAAAGTCAGGCTCTCCTGCACCAAAACTAATTACATCTATACCCTTTGCCTTCATAGACTTAGCCTTAGCAGAAATATCTAAAGTTAGGGAAGGTTGGATATTCAAAGCCTTTGTAGATAAGTTAAAATTCATATAAATATACCTCCATATTAAAATTTTTTATATATTTTCTCCATATATATCTTTTAACACATTTTTGATAATAAGTAAAGAGTCATCAAATGATTCTTTGTTGTGCAGGTGTAAGACCTTATAGTGCTTTATACCTGCATCTGTAATCCTATATCTCTTTATAGATCTTTTATTAGGTTCATCCCAGGTCCCAACTATATAGCCATCTGACTCCATATTACTAAGTAAGGGATAGAGCATGCCAGGACTTGGTTCCCATTTGTCACTTAATCTTCTCTTTATCTCATCCTTTATTTGATTTCCATAATATGTTTTTTCATTTAATAAGTGTAGAATATATAGCTTTACAAAGGATGTAGTACTGACCTTGCTAGGAAATTGTCTTTGCCTTTGTCCCTTATAATTAGTCATCTAATCATCTCCATCTTTTCTATAGTATCCATACCTATATAATATTCACCTAGTAATAATTTCTCATACCTATCTCCATGAAAATCAGATCCTCCTGTTAGGATTAGATCTCTTTCCCTAGCTTTTTCAAGGAAATATTTAAAGTCCTCATTACTATGCTGAGGATATATGCCTTCCAGTCCATTGATTCCCTGATCTATACAGTAATCAATGATTTTCTTATCCCTTATTAATCCAGGATGGGCTAGGATAGACACACCTCCCAGGTCCTTAATAAGCTTAATAACCTGACTTACTTCTATCTTATATCTTTCCACATAGGCAGGCTTATTCATGCCCAGATACTCCTTAAAGGCTTGGGATACACTGTCTACATAGCCTCTCTCCTTAAGGGCCCGAGCTATATGGGGTCTTCCTATAAAGTCTCCCTTTGAAAAGCTCTTTACTTCTTCAATAGTAAGTTCCATACCCAGGGAATTTATCTTTTCCACAGTTTTTATCCCTCTATATATGCGTGATTCTTTAAATTCTTCAGTTAATTTCAGCAGTGATGGATCCTTATAATCTATAAAATAGCCTAGTATATGGACCTCTTCCCCCTGGTAGACACAACTAAATTCTATTCCTGCTATAAGCTTGAAATCCTCTAAACTAGAGGCATATTCCATGGCTGCCTCTATAGAATCTACATTGTCATGGTCTGTTATGGCTATACCACTTAGTTTTTGCTTTAGCCCTAGATCTATAACTTGCCTATAGGACATAGTTCCATCTGAGCTATCTGTGTGAACATGTAAATCAAATTTCATAAACAACCTCCTTTAAGTGGAGTTCTAATCTATTCGTTAGAAAAACCTGCCATTAAGGCAGGTTTTTGATTTCAACTTTATAATTAGTCTAATATGAAAAATTATATAACAAATTAAATTTATTTAGCGTACTCAACACTTCTAGTTTCCCTAATTAAATTCACCTTAACCTGTCCTGGATAGTCCAGTTCCGATTCTATTTGTTTTACAATATTTCTTGCTGTATGAACCATTTCAGATTCTGATATCTTATCAGGCTTAACTAATATTCTGATTTCTCTACCTGCTTGTATAGCATAAGATTTTTCAATACCATCAAATGAATTAGCAATTTCTTCTAATTTTTGAAGTCTCTTTATATAGGATTCTAGAGTTTCTCTTCTAGCTCCTGGTCTAGCAGCGGATATAGCATCTGCCGCCTGAACTAAGATAGCTTCAATTGTCTGCGGTTCACAATCACCATGATGTGCTTCTATACCATGTATAACTGCATCAGATTCCTTGTATCTTCTTGCCAGGTCTACACCAATCTCTACGTGAGGTCCTTCAACCTCGTGGTCTACTGCCTTACCAATATCGTGAAGTAGGCCTGCTCTTTTAGCTAATCTAACATCAGTTCCAAGTTCAGCCGCCATAATACCAGCTAAATGTGATACCTCTATAGAATGCTTTAAGACGTTTTGACCATAACTAGTTCTATACTTAAGTCTTCCCAGTAATTTAATTATCTCTGGATGAAGTCCATGTATACCTGCATCAAATGCAGCCTCTTCTCCAGCTTCTCTAATTATTGTGTTTACTTCTTTTCTCGCTTTTTCAACCATTTCTTCTATTCTAGCAGGATGTATTCTACCATCTGCTATAAGTTTTTCAAGTGCGATTCTTGCTATTTCTCTTCTAACAGTATCAAATCCTGATAATACTACAGCTTCTGGAGTATCATCTATTATAAGATCTATTCCTGTAAGTGTTTCCAGTGTTCTAATATTTCTTCCTTCTCTACCTATAATCCTACCCTTCATTTCATCATTAGGTAGGGTAACTACAGTTACAGTAGTTTCTGCCACATGATCAGCAGCATATTTTTGAATAGCTCTAGCAATAATCTCTCTAGAGTTCTTCTCTGCATTTTCCTTAGCTTCTGTTTCCATTTCCCTAATCATTACAGCGGATTCATGAACTATTTCTTTTCTTGTATCTTCTAATAAAATCTGTTTTGCATCCTCTGAAGTAAGTCCTGATAATCTTTCTAACTCCTGGACCTGTTCTTCAAATAACTCATCAATTTTAGCTTTCTTTTCTTCTATTGATTTTTCTTTCTTAATTAATAGCTCTTCTTTTTTCTCAATTGAATCAGCTTTTTTCTCAACATTCTCTTCTTTTTTAATTACACGTTTTTCCATACGCTGAATTTCAGTTCTTCTCTCTCTGTTTTCTCTCTCAGCTTCATTTTTAGATTGTAGTATTTCTTCTTTAGCTTCAAGTAGTGCTCCCTTTTTGAGATTTTGACTTTCTCTTTCAGCGTCTTTAATTGTCTTTTCAGCAACTTGCTCTGCATTATTTATCTTGCCTTCAGCAATGTATCTTCTAATAAAATAACCAAGGCCAAGACCTATAATAGCCGCAAGAATTACATATAAAAGTTCAATAATTAAACACCTCCATAAATATTAAATTTTCAAGTTCCATGACACATTATTATTATTAAATATAAATCTAACCCCGAATTTATATAGAAACAACAAACATGTTCAGGTACATATACCTTAATTCTATTACTTTACAAGGATATTGTCAAGTTGTATTTAAAGGGTCATAGCTTTGTGATGGAACTTTCTGAATCCTTTAAATCTACCCTATAAGCATTTGAGCCAATAGAGGCCAAATGATTGTTGTGAGTTACCATAATAATCTGCCTATCAAATAGCTCTGAAGTTTGTTTTAAGAACTCAGAAAGATTATATATATACTCATCACTTACATGTTTGGCAGGCTCATCTAAGATAAGAGGTCCCTGGATTTTAGGTTTATGGGTCTGCAAAAATGCAATCCTAAGGGCTAGGGATACTATATCTACTACCCCTCCACCTCTTGATAATTCAGGCCTGGTCTTTATAACAACATCTTCTAGATTATTAATTACATAAAATTCCGCTGATGACTTACCTCTAAGCTCATCAATTTCAATGGAGAATTCTATATCATCTTCAAAAACATATTGGAGACACTTGGTAACTAGAGATTCCACCTGGACCTTTGCCTGTTCTCTGGCATAGGAAGAGGTCTTATGGAGTAGAGTACTCACCTTGGATAGGAGATCTAGTTCTTCTACTATCCTTTGGGACTCTTCCCTCTTAGTTTTTATTTGCTCTTCCAATATTTGTTCTTTACCCTCTTCTCTTGCTATGAAATCATTTAGCTGGTTTAAATTCTTATCAAGTTCTTCTATGTCTCTAATCATCCTAATCTCTCTTTTCTAAAAGATCTCTAGGAAGCAGCTCATTAGCCTCTTTAAAGAGGGAATCTATTTCTTGCTTTAATTTTTCTATTTCCTTGCTGAGATTTTCCGGTTTTACACCAAGCTCATCTAGTTCCTTGATTATATCTTCTTCCTGTTGCTTTAATTGATCTAATCTGGCCTGGGCCTTGTATTTCAAATCCTTGGCCTTTTCCAAGTCTTCCTTTAAACTTCCTAATTCCTTCTCGTAATCCATAGCCTACCTCCTACTTTACTTGTTTTATTATATAATCTGCCCTCTCCCTATCTATTTCACTATAGCAAAGGGGACAAACAGCACTGTCCAATAATAGCTTTTTATAGTCTTGGGAAAGACTATTTATCTTTTCTCTATTTTCCTTTAAGAACTCATCTGCCTTATTTCTTCTTTCCCTATTATCCCTGTAGATACTATTTATTTGATTTAATCTATCCAGGGCCCTAAGCTTTCTTTCAAGGAGTCTTGCTCCCTCCTGAGATTTTTCTAGGCCTTGTAATTTGACTAGGTAGTTCTTACCGGTATAGAGACTCTCATCTACCCTTTTTTTCACTTCTGCCAATCTATTTAAACTTTTTACCTCTCCTATATTCCTATCAATTTTAGAGATCTTCTCTGGGACCATGCCTATTTTACTTAGGGCATCACTAATCTCCTTGGAAGTACTTATCTCTTTAATATTATTTTCTCTTCTAATTTTAAGTCTTGAAAGTTCTCCCATCTGAACTCCTAACTTATCCATATCCTTTATATTGGAATCTATCTTTTCCAGATTTGCTAGAGACTTTACTATGTTTTTACTATCCTTTTTGTCCTCTATAAGTCTATGGTAAAGTTCCATAGTTCTTTTTAAACTCCTATATCTGGTGTGTTTTATTTGCAGATCCTTTAAATGTAAGTCTATCTTTTCTAGATTTTCAAGCTTTTCCATTTGATCCTCTAGAATTTTCTTATTTTTTTCTAACCTAGTTTTCTCTTCCAAGAGACTCTTAAGCTTTTCCATCCTCTTAGATTTACTATCTATGGAATCTCTTATATTCTTCATTAAGCCTATCTTTTTCTTGGTCTCTTTTATATAGGCATATTCCTTTAACTCTTCCTGTAAGTCAGTAATTTCTCTTTCATACTTCTTCTCATCACTCTTTAAATTTCTTACATCCCTCAGGGTATTGCTTAGGGCATCATCTATAAGGTCTACACCTACAAGATAGCCTATAGAGTTGGCCTTGGTAGAGGATTTTTCAGATAAGAGAAAAGCTCCTTCCAACTGGTCACTTATATTTATAGCTTTGGATGTATCCTTGTCTAAGAGTATTTTCTCTATGCCAGTAGTGTCTATAACCTCTTCTGGCACCTGGAGGCCAAAGCCTTCATACTTTTCCTCCCCACCATCCTTGTCATAGACAAAGTAGGTGTTTTTACTCCTGCTCCTATATCTCTTAATACTGGTCTTGTCACTAAAAAATATACTTACACTGGCCTCAGTGGCTCCCTCTCTTATAAAATAGTCTCCCGCAGGATCATTGTAAAGAGCCCATTTAATAGCCCTTAAGATGGCTGTCTTTCCAGAATCAGAAGCTCCTACTATAATATTAAGACCCCTATCAAATTCCACACTTGTGAATTTATG
>CAZGQG010000059.1:0-6593 GCA_964527205.1 uncultured Tissierellaceae bacterium
GTGTCTCTAACTTCTCTTGCTTTTTCACCAAATATGGCACGGAGCAGTCTTTCTTCCGCAGTAAGTTCAGTTTCACCCTTTGGGGTTACCTTTCCTACTAGTATGTCTCCAGATGTTACTTCAGCACCTATTCTTATGATACCTCTTTCATCTAGATCTTTAAGCATATCGTCTCCAACATTTGGTATATCTCTTGTTATTTCCTCAGGTCCTAATTTAGTATCTCTTGCATCTGCTTCATATTCTTCTATATGAACAGAAGTCAAGCTGTCATCTATAACAAGCTTTTCATTTATTAAAATAGCATCTTCATAGTTGTATCCTTCCCAAGTCATGAAGGCTATTAGTATGTTCTTTCCTAATGCGATTTCTCCAAGTTCTGTACTTGGTCCATCAGCAATTACTTCTCCTTTTTCAACCCTGTCTCCTTCTTCTACTATAGGTCTTTGGTTGATTGTAGTTCCTTGGTTTGATCTTCTGAATTTTAATAGCTTGTATTCTTCAGGCTTATTGTCAGAGTCTTTTCTAACGATTATTTCGCTAGAACTAACCTTTTCAACTAAACCATCATTGTGACATATAACTACAGTACCTGAATCCTTTGCAGCCTTGTACTCAATACCTGTACCAACCACTGGTGATTCTGTCTTTATAAGAGGCACTGCCTGTCTCTGCATGTTAGCTCCCATTAATGCTCTGTTAGCATCGTCGTTCTCTAGGAAAGGAATCATTGCAGTTCCAACACTTACTATTTGCTTAGGCGAGATATCCATGTAATCAATATCTAGTCTTGGGAAGATATCAGCTACTCCGTTTATTCCCCTAGCAACAACTCTGTTACTCTCAAATTCTCCGTTTTCTGAAAGTTTTTCGTTGGACTGAGCTATTATAAACTCATCTTCTACATCAGCAGTTAGATACTCAATAACTCCTGTTACTCTTCCATCTAAAACCTTTCTATATGGTGTTTCAATAAATCCATACTCATTAATTCTTGCATAGGTTGTAAGAGATGTTATAAGACCTATATTTGGTCCTTCTGGTGTTTCTATAGGACACATTCTTCCGTAGTGGGAATTGTGAACGTCTCTTACTTCTACTCCTGCCCTATCACGGCTAAGACCTCCAGGTCCTAAGGCTGACATTCTTCTCTTATGAGTAAGTTCAGCCAATGGGTTGGTTTGATCCATGAACTGTGACAACTGACTGCTGCCAAAGAATTCTTTTATAGAAGCAACCACTGGTCTAATGTTAATAAGGTCTTGCGGAGTTGCAACATCTATATCTTGTATTGTCATTCTTTCTCTTACTACTCTTTCCATACGAGATAGGCCTATTCTAAACTGATTTTGTAAAAGTTCTCCTACACTTCTCAGTCTTCTATTACCTAAATGGTCTATATCGTCTGTTCCCCCTACTCCATCAAATAAATTGAATTCGTAGTTTACACTTGCAAGTATATCTTCTACTGTTATGTGCTTTGGAGATAGTTCCTTTAATCTCTCAATCGTTTGTTTCTTAAGTTCCTCTTCATCTTCTCCGTACTCATCTACCAACTCTTTCATTAGGGGATAATAGATTTTTTCCTTTAGTCCTAATTCTTCTAATGAGAATGGCAAATCAAAGGCTTCTTTTGAAACAAAATGATTTCCGATTACTTTTATTAATCTTCCATCATTTAACTCTACCTCTACTCCATTTATTCCACTGTTTTCTATTTCAATTGCCTTATCCCTGCTTATTTTTTCACCCTTACTAACAAGTATTTCTCCTGTTTCATAATTATGAATGTCATTAGCAGCTTTCTTTCCATAAATCCTATTAAATAAAGCAAGTTTCTTATTAAATTTATATCTTCCTACCTTTGCCATGTCATATCTTCTAGGATCGAAGAATAGATTGTCCCACAAACTCTGTGCACTTTCTACAGTTGGTGGTTCTCCTGGCCTAAGTCTTTTATATATTTCCAGTAGGGCTTCTTCTCCATTTGTTGTGTTATCCTTTTCTAGAGTATTTAAGATCTGTTCAGTTTCTCCTAAAAGCTCAACAATATCCACATTGCTCTCTACCTTTAGTGCTCTAAGCAATGTCGTTATTGGAACCTTTCTAGTTCTGTCTACTCTTACATAGACAATGTTATTAGCATCTGTCTCATACTCTAACCATGCTCCTCTATTTGGAATTACTGTAGAAGAATATTGTTTTTTACCTGTTTTCTTGTCTCTATTTTCTACATAGTAAACTCCTGGTGATCTTACCAATTGACTTACAACTACTCTTTCAGCACCATTAATTATAAAGGTACCCTTCTTTGTCATTAGTGGTATGTCTCCCATAAATACTTCTTGCTCTTTTATTTCTCCTGTCTCCTTGTTAATCAACCTTACCTTTGCCTTTAAAGGTGCAGAATAACTAACATCTCTTTCCCTGGCTTCATCTTCGGTATACTTGATATCCTTTTCCATAAAATAATCAACGAATTCTAATATCAAATTCCCTGTATAATCTTGTATTGGTGAAATATCATCAAAAACCTCTCTCAAACCTTCTTCTATAAGCCAATCATAGGAAGATTTTTGAACTTCAATTAGATCAGGAAGGTCTAATACTTCATCAATCCGTGAATAACTCATCCTAACACGTTTCCCATAAGTTACAGGATGTACCATATAAAAATTCACCCCTCTGTTAAACTAAAATATCCAAAAGCTTCATTTGCTTTTGGTAAAACTATTAAATAAATATCTCAAAATATCACTAAGATTTCTTTCTATAAAATTAGCGATATTATCCCATATTATGCATTTAAACATGATATCACAATTCAAAGCTTAAGTCAAATTCAAATTTATGATTATGTACACAATAAAAGCTTCTTTTTATAAAAAGGAAGCTTTCTTGTCTTTTGTCTTTGTTTCTAATATTTTATTTTTATTATAGCAATATTATAAAAAGGCTTCCCTATAAATACGAAAGCCTTTTCTAATAGATTATTTTAATTCTACTTCTGCGCCTACTTCTTCTAATTTAGTTTTCATTTCTTCTGCTTCTTCTTTTGTAGCTCCTTCTTTAACTGCATTTGGTGCTCCGTCTACTAAGTCCTTAGCATCCTTAAGTCCTAAACCAGTTATTTCTCTAACTGCTTTGATAACTTTAATCTTTTGTCCACCTGCTGCATTTAAGATAACGTCAAATTCGTCTTTTTCTGCTGCTGCTTCTGCTGCTGGAGCTGCTGCTGCCGCTGCTGCTACTGGAGCTGCTGCGCTTACTCCAAATTCTTCTTCTAATGCCTTAACTAAATCTGATAATTCCAATACCGTTAAATTCTTTACTTCTTCAATTAAATTTAATACTTTTTCACTTGCCATTTTATATATCCCTCCAGATTAATTTTCTTTTTACGCCTCTTGGGCTTGTTTTTGTTCTGCTATAGCATTTAAAGCCACAGCTAATCCTTTTATAGTACCACTTAATACATTTGCAAATCCTTGTATTGGAGCATTTAAGCCACCAAGTGCCTTTGCAACAAGTACTTCTCTAGGCGGTAAGCTAGCTATTTCTTTTATAGCATCCACACCTAGGATCTTTCCATCCACAATTCCTGCTTTGATTTCTAAAAGTTCATTATCTTTCGCAAAATCAGCTGTTATTTTAGCAGCTTGTATTGGTCCATCAAATCCGAATGCTACTGCGCTCGGTCCTTTTAAGTATTCATCAAAGTCTTCAAAACCAGCGTCATTAAAAGCGAATCTCATCATACTGTTTTTATAAACCTTGTATTCAACTCCAGCATCCCTATACTTACTTCTAAGTTCTGTTAGTTGTTCAACATTTAGTCCACGGTAATCAACTAAGATTACAGATTCAGCTCTTTCTAGTTTTTCCTTAATTTCATCTATATTTTTTTGTTTTGCTTTAAGGGTTTGTTCCCTCACAGACTTCACCTCCCACAATGGTACATATAAATAAAGACCCCTCCGTAGACACAGAGAGATCTCGAATAACTCTTAGGTTATCTATCTCAACCTCGGTAGGAAATTAAACCCTTAGGGTACCTACTGTCTACGGTGCTTTATTCAATTAACATTCTTATTATAACAGTTAATACCCTTACTGTCAAATAATTTATACTAGTTTTTGTCCATTTATCTTGATTCCAGGTCCCATAGTGCTAGATATTGTTACGCTTCTTAAATATCTACCCTTGGCGGCTGCTGGTCTTGCCTTGATAATAGCATCCATAACTGTATCAAAGTTTTCTTTTATCTTTTCAGTTCCAAAGGAAATCTTTCCTATAGGAACATTTATTATACTTAATTTATCTACTCTGTATTCTACCTTACCAGCTTTGATTTCATTAACTGCATTTTCAACTTCAAAAGTTACTGTTCCTGATTTTGGATTTGGCATTAATCCTTTTGGTCCAAGCACTCTACCTAGTCTACCAACTACACCCATCATGTCTGGAGTAGCTACTACAACGTCAAAGTCAAACCAGTTTTCATTTTGAATTTTTGCAACTAATTCTTCTCCACCTACATAATCTGCTCCAGCTGCTTCAGCTTCTTGAGCTTTTTCACCCTTAGCAAATACAAGTACAGTAACTTCCTTACCTGTACCATGTGGCAATACAACAGCACCTCTTACTTGTTGATCAGCATGCTTTGGATCTACTCCTAGTCTAACTGATAGGTCTATTGTTTCGTCAAACTTAGCCTTTGCTGTCTCTTGAACTAATTCTACTGCATCCATTACATCGTATAATTTAGTTCTATCTACTAATTTAAAACTCTCTTGATAATTCTTACCTTTTTTTGCCATTCTTTAACCTCCCTGTGGTTCTAACGGAAATCCTCCCACTATTTTATAATTATTCTTCTACTGTAACTCCCATACTTCTTGCTGTACCAGCAACCATCTTCATAGCTGTTTCAACTGAAGAAGCGTTTAAATCTGGCATTTTTATCTCTGCGATCTCTCTAACTTGGGCTTTGCTAATCGTACCAACCTTCTCTGTATTAGGCTCACCTGAAGCTTTCTCTAATCCAACAGCATCTTTTATTAATATTGAAGCTGGTGGTGTCTTAGTTATAAAAGAAAAAGATCTATCTTGATAAACTGTTAAAACTACCGGAATAATCATTCCAGCTTGATCTGCAGTTTTCGCATTAAATTCTTTTGTAAATTGCATAATATTTACTCCATGAGGTCCTAATGCAGTTCCTACAGGTGGTGCTGGTGTAGCTTTTCCAGCTGGTATTTGCAACTTTACTAAAGCAATAACTTTTTTTGCCATTAACTTCCACCTCCTAATTTCCTACGTGGTTTCTCGGGATAACCCTCCCACTTAATATATATTTAAAAAGCATTTAGCTTTATAAAACAATCCTTACTATTGTTTCTCTATCTGATCAAAATCCAACTCTACAAGGGTTTCTCTGCCAAACATAGATACGAAAACCTTGATTTTCTTCTTATCTAAGTTGATATTTTCCACACTTCCCATAAAGTTCTCAAAAGGTCCTGATGTTATTCTTACATTATCCTTCAATTCAACATCTACAGTAGGAACAATTTTTTCTTGTACTCCTAGAGACATTACTTCGCTCTCAGATAGGGGTACAGGTTTTGATCCTGGACCAACGAAGCCCGTAACTCCTCTTGTATTTCTAACTAAGTACCAGGATTCATCATTGATGATCATCTTTACTAGTACATAACCTGGAAATAGTTTTCTTTCTTTTATTTGCTTTTTGCCTCCCTTTGTATCCATATACTCTTCAGTAGGCACTGCAACTTCAAATATATCGTCTCTATAGCCTCTATTTTCTACCATTTTTTCAAGATTAGCCTTAACCTTGTTTTCATGACCTGAATAAGTATGGACTACATACCAATTGGCGTCCATAGCCCTATCTTCTCTACTTTTTTCCGTCATATGTTCAGGAACCCTTAGGGTCCTTCCCTCCTTCTTACTACTTAATTATAAGCTGAAGTCCACCATTTATTATAATATCAAGTATCCATACTATGATAGCTACAATAATACTCAAACCTACTACAACTGCGGTGTAATTAAGTAATTCTTTTTTTGTAGGCCAAGATACTTTTCTCAGTTCAGCTCTAACACCTCTAAAATAAGTCTTCATTCTCTTGGTCTTCTTTACATCTGTTGGTGATGCCATATTACTCACTTCCTTAGTTTTCAATTATAGTAATTATTTCGTTTCCTTATGAGCAGTATGTTCCTTGCAAAACTTACAATATTTTTTAAGTTCTATTCTCTCAGTATTATTACTTTTGTTTTTAGATGAAATATAATTTCTTTGTTTACATTCTTCACAAGCTAAAGTTACTCTAGTTCTCACATCCAACACCTCCTACAAAACTGTTTATATAAATGCTATAAGCACAATCGCTCAATCTTTACAGTGTACCTATATAAATTATCATAAATAGAAATTTATGTCAATAAAAATATATTATTTAAGCCTAAAAAAGACTAGGTTAAAAGACCTAGTCTTTCTTTTTTCTTTCTTATCCAGTGATAACCTTAGTTACTACTCCTGATCCTACTGTTCTTCCACCTTCAC
>CAZGQG010000060.1:0-6415 GCA_964527205.1 uncultured Tissierellaceae bacterium
GTTGCTAAAGAGGAGGTGGAGGCATGAGAACAGGAGTATCTAAGAAAGAGTTTATTGCTAAGTATGCGGAACTATTATGCATGACAAGAGAAAATGTGGTTGACCTAAGTCTGATTGATAATGACACAGTAGAGATAGTTTACTGTGATGCCAGGAAAGAACTTTACTATCAGAAGGTTAATATTGCTTGTGATAGTGGCATGGCGATTATAAGAGATGTAGCAAAAGCGATTGATTAAAAAAATATCAAGGAGGAAATTAATGTGGTTAAGGGAATAGTAAGAAATTTTGATAATTTAGGAAGAATCGTAATTCCTAAAGAAATGAGAAGAGTGTTAGGTATCGGGGCTAATGAGCCAGTAGACATTTATTTTAAAGACGGAGTTATTTGCATTGAGCCTTGTAGACTTCAGTGTGTTTGCTGTTGTGCTGTAGATAAAGAGCTCTTAGAAGTAAATGAAGTAAAGATGTGTGAAGACTGTGTCTGGAAGTACAGAGAAGAGATGGCCAAGAATGATGAAGAAGCACAAAAATATATAAATAGATTAACCAGGAGGGAGAGCAATGAGTATTAAGATTAATAAGTTAGAAATTGAAAATGTTAAGCGAATTAAAGCAGTAAAAATTGAGCCTACTGCAAATGGATTAACTGTAATAGGTGGAAAGAATAAACAAGGTAAGACTTCTGTGTTGGATTCTATTGCTTGGGCATTAGGGGGTAATTCCTTCCGTCCATCAGAAGCTAAAAGAAAAGAATCTGTTATACCACCTACCCTACATATTGTATTGTCAAATGGTTTAGTTGTAGAACGTAAAGGAAAAAACAGTGATCTAAAAGTAACAGATCCTAACGGAGAGAAAGGTGGCCAGCAACTTCTAAATGAATTTGTAGAACAGCTTGCTATAGATTTACCTAAATTTATGGAATCTTCTAATAAAGAAAAGGCCAATACCTTGCTACAAATCATAGGAGTTGGGGACAAACTTACCGTATTAGAAAATAAAGAAACTGAACTTTATAATCGTAGAAAGGCAATTGGGCAGATTGCTAACCAAAAAGAAAAGTTTGCCAAGGAACAAGTGTATTATCCTGACGCTCCAAAAGAACCAGTATCAGCATCTGAATTAATTAAGCAGCAACAAGAAATTCTTACTCGTAATGGTGAAAATCAACGTAAGAGACAAAACTTAACCTATATAGAAAGACAGCTGGAATCTCAGGACAGTATTATAAATGACCTAAAAAGCAAACTTGCTGATGCAGAGGAAAAGAGAGTAGTCATCCTAGCTGATTTGGAAACAGCAAGGAAATCTGCATTAGATTTACATGATGAATCCACGGATGAGCTAGAAAATAATATTGCAGATATTGAAGAAGTTAATAGGAAGGTTAGAGCCAATCTAGACAAAGATAAAGCCGAAGAAGATGCGCTTGATTATAAGAATCAATACAACAAGCTTAATGAGGATATAAACGATGTAAGGAAATCTAAGATTGATTTATTAAAAGGTGCTGATTTACCACTGGAAGGCTTGTCTGTTGAAGATGGAGAACTGACTTATAACGGAGACAAATGGGACAACATGAGTGGCTCAGACCAGCTTAAGGTATCCACTGCTATAGTTCGCAAGCTTAATCCTAAGTGTGGTTTTGTTCTCCTGGATAAACTTGAGCAGATGGATCTAGATACTCTAAAAGAATTTGGCATCTGGTTAGAGCAAGAGGGACTGCAAGCAATAGCAACCAGGGTAAGCACTGGAAATGAATGTTCAATTGTTATTGAAGATGGTTATGTTAGTGGAGCTGTTTCCAAAAAAGAAATAGTTGAAACCGAAGCTCCAAAATGGAAGGCAGGTGAATTTTAATGAAGATTACAAAAGGAAAGATTGCAAGAGCTCAAAAAATTGTATTGTATGGTCCAGAAGGAATTGGTAAGTCCACTTTTGCAGCAATGTTTCCAGATCCATTATTTATAGATACAGAAGGAAGTACAAGCAATATGGATGTAGCGAGGTTGGAAAAGCCAAGTAGTTGGACAATGTTAGAGCAACAAATCGAGTTTGTTAAAAATAATCGTCCTTGTAAAACTCTTGCTATTGATACAATCGACTGGGCTGAAAGGCTTGCAATTGAATTTGTTATAAGCAGATCTCAAAAAACAAGTATTACAAGCTTTGGATACGGGGAAGGCTTTATTCAATTAGAAGAGGAGTTTGGTAGATTTTTAAACAAGCTTACCGATTTAATTGAAGTTGGCATAAATGTTATTTTAACAGCCCATGCAAAAATTGCAAAATTTGAGCAACCAGATGAAATGGGAGCATATGATAGGTGGGAATTAAAACTAGGGAATAAAACAACTGCAAAAACTGCAGCATTAACAAAAGAATGGGCAGATATGGTTCTGTTTATGAATTATAAGACGTTTAGTGTAGCAACTGATGATAAAGGAAAAAAATTTAAGGGGCAAGGTGGAAAACGTACTATTTATACAAGTCATAATCCAGCATGGGATGCAAAGAACCGTCATAACTTACCTAGTGAATTTACAATGGATTATTCACATATTGCTCACATATTTGAAAATCAAAGTCAACCAGGGGCAGAAATAACTAAAACAGAAACAGAGGTAGTAAACAATAATCCCCCTGTTCAAACAGCAAATGCTCCACAAGAACAATTGGTTGAGCCATCATTATCAGAGCTTAATGATAACGTCTCAAGCAGCTTCAACCCATCAAAAGAAGAAACAACTGAAATAATTCCTAAAGCCTTATCTGACCTAATGAAAACGAACAAAGTAGCTGTAGAGGAAATTAAAAAAGTAGTAGGAGATCGCGGGTATTATCCAGAAGACACTCCTATAGAAAATTATGATCCTGAATTTATAAAGGGAGTTCTAGTAGGAGCATGGGAACAAGTCTTTAAGATGATTAAAGATAATAGATTAAATAGCGGTGACTTTGTGCCAATAAATTCAGTAGATATAGATGAAATGCCTTTTAATTAGGCAGGGAACTAATTAATAATTATAAAATTTTAAAATAAAAGGAGATATAAATTATGAATAACAATATTGAAAGAGAATTAGGATGGGATGATCCTATTGAAAATGATAGTCCAGATTTTGTACTTCTTCCAGAAGGAGATTACGACTTTGAAGTTGTTAGTTTTGAAAGAGCTAGACATGCTGGAAGTGAAAAACTTCCCCCATGCAACAAGGCTATTGTACATATAAAAATTGAAGGAAAAGAAGGCATAAGCATAATAAGACATAATCTATTTTTACATACCATAACAGAAGGCATGTTATGTGACTTCTTTATAGGAATCGGGCAACGTAACAAAGGTGAAAAGGTAAAAATGAATTGGACTGCTGTACCTGGGTCTATAGGAAAATGTAAAGTTAGAATAAAAAAATGGACGAATAATTCGGGTGAAGAAAAGACGTTCAATGAAATTGCCAAGTTTTATGAACCGGAAGAGGGAGCAGTTACCAAGAAGTTTGAGCCAGGGAGGTTTTAGATGTGCAACTTAGAAAATATCAAGAAGAAGCAAAGGAAGCTGTTTTATCTGAATGGGAAAAGGGAAATAAAAAGACTTTGTTAGTACTTCCAACAGGAACAGGAAAAACCATAGTTTTTACAAAGCTAGCTGAGGATTGTGTAAGGGACGGTGAGCGAGTTTTAATACTTGCTCACCGTGGTGAACTGCTTGATCAAGCTGCAGATAAATTAAGCAAAGCTACTGGTTTAGGCTGCGCAGTAGAAAAGGCAGAAGAAAGCTGTATAGGTAGCTGGTTTAGAGTAGTCGTTGGTTCTGTACAATCTCTTATGCGAGAAAAAAGGCTTAATCAATTTACAACAGATTTTTTTGACACAATTATAGTTGATGAAGCTCACCACTCTATATCAGACAGCTACCAAAGAGTTTTAAATTACTTTGATGAGGCAAAAGTATTAGGAGTGACTGCTACTCCAGATCGTGGAGACATGAAAAATTTAGGATCATACTACGAAAGTTTGGCTTATGAGTACACATTACCAAAGGCAATTAAAGAAGGATATTTAAACCCAATTAAGGCTTTAACTGTACCACTTAAGCTAGACTTAAGTGGAGTTGGCCAACAAGCTGGGGACTTTAAAACAAGCGATTTAGGTACTGCACTAGACCCTTATTTATACCAAATAGCAGAGGAAATGGTTAAATATTGCATGGATAGAAAAACAGTTGTTTTTTTACCTCTTATTAAGACAAGTCAAAAGTTCACAGAAATATTAAATTCTAAAGGATTTAAGGCTGCAGAAATAAATGGTGAGAGTAAGGATAGGGCAGAAATTTTAGAAAATTTTGATAATGATAAATATAATATATTATGCAATTCTATGCTTCTTACAGAAGGCTGGGACTGCCCATCTGTTGATTGTATAGTGGTGCTTAGGCCAACTAAAATTAGAAGCCTATATAGTCAAATGGTAGGGCGTGGGACAAGGCTATATCCAGGTAAAGACCATCTGTTGCTATTGGATTTCCTGTGGCATACAGAAAGACATGAATTATGTCATCCAGCACATTTAATTGCAGAAAATGATGAAGTAGCACAAAAGATGACTAAGAATATTGAAGAAGCAGGTTGTCCAATTGACATTGAAGAAGCTGAACAACAGGCTGCTGAAGACGTAGTGGCACAGAGAGAAGAAGCGCTTGCTAACCAATTAAAAGAAATGAGAAACAGAAAACGTAAGCTAGTGGATCCGTTGCAATTTGAAATGAGTATACATGCAGAAGACTTATCAAGTTATGTACCAGCTTTTGGTTGGGAAATGGGTCCACCTTCTGACAAACAAGTAAAAGCATTGGAGAAGCTGGGAATTCTTCCTGATGAAATTGACAATGCTGGTAAAGCGGCAAAGATACTAGACAGGCTAGACAAAAGAAGACAAGAGGGGCTTACTACTCCTAAACAAATACGTTTTCTTGAAAATAGAGGTTTTAAGGATGTAGGAACATGGCAATTTGAACATGCTAGAAGCCTTATAGATAGAATAGCAGGGAATGGATGGAGAACACCTAGAGATATTACACCTGGTCAATATAAACCAAAAACTAATCAAAAAGAGGTAATAGGATGGTAGAAAATCAATATAACTTAATTGAAATATTAGATCATATAGACCCATCTATGCTTGATTATCAAGAATGGGTAAATGTAGGGATGGGACTAAAAGAAGAAGGTTATACAGCTTCTGACTGGGAGAATTGGAGTAGAAGAGATCAGGGGAGATTCCATGCAAATGAATGTTTCAAAAAATGGGACACTTTCCGTGGTACTTCCAATCCCATTACTGCAGGTACTATTGTACAAATGGCAAAAGACCAAGGCTGGACACCTCCCCAATCTACTAATAGAGAGTTAGATTGGGATGATATTATAGGCGCTAAAGATGAACTTGTGGTTGTAGATAAAGCATGGGTTGAAGGTCAAGATGTAATAGAGCCTACCGAATGGGATCCAGTAAGCCACTTAGTAAAATATTTAGAAATTTTATTTGAAGCGTCAGAAAATGTAGGATATGTAACGCAAAGCTGGGAGAAGGATGGAAAATTCTTACCCACGAAAGGCAACTCTGATAGAACAGCAGGAGAGCTTATACAACAGCTCAACCAATGTAATGGAGATATAGGGGCTGTATTAGGCGATTACAAGCCCGAAGTAGGGGCATGGATACGCTTCAACCCTCTTGATGGAAAAGGAGTTAAAAATGAAAATGTAACTGAATATAAATATGCTTTGGTTGAATCGGACGACATGGAAATTGACAAGCAAAATGCAATAATAAGAGAGCTTGAACTACCAGTAGCTTGTCTTGTACATAGTGGGAAAAAAAGCCTTCATGCAATCGTAAAAATTGAAGCCGTAGATTATAACGAATACCGTAAACGAGTTGACTATTTATATAATGTTTGTAAGAAAAACGGATTAATAGTAGATACACAAAATAAGAATCCATCAAGATTGTCTAGGATGCCTGGAGTAATAAGAAATGGTAAGAAGCAATTCTTAGTTGATACCAATATAGGCAAGGATTCCTGGAATGAATGGAAAGAATGGATTGAGTCGATTAATGATGATTTACCTGAGCCTGAGAATATGGCTAGCGTGTGGGACAACCTTCCTGACTTGTCTCCACCACTTATAGATGGGTTACTGAGACAAGGCCATAAAATGCTACTAGCAGGGCCTTCTAAAGCAGGGAAGTCTTATGCGTTGATTGAATTATGCATTGCTATTGCAGAAGGAAGAAGGTGGTTAACCTGGAATTGTACAAAGGGTAAAATTATGTATGTAAACCTAGAGCTAGATAGAGCGAGTTGCTTGCATAGATTTAAAGATGTATACAATGCCCTTGGATG
>CAZGQG010000061.1:0-4318 GCA_964527205.1 uncultured Tissierellaceae bacterium
CTAATAGAAAGCCCTGTTGGTCTACCTGGAAGGGCTATTAAGAATAAATTTTTAGAAGATATAAAATTGAATAGAAGGCCTAGCAGCAGATGTATTAATTGTTTAAAAACCTGTTCCCCAGGGGAGACCCAGTACTGTATATTAGATGCACTAATAAATGCAGCCAAGGGAGATATAGACAATGGACTGTTCTTTTCAGGGATCAATGTGCATAGGGTGGAGGAAATTCTTCCAGTGAAAGAAATAATAGAAAAAATAATGAAGGAGTTTGATGAAAGATGAAAATAGCATTTTTATATGGTGGTCAAGGAAGTCAAGTTCCACAGATGGGTAAGGAATTGTATTCTAATTATCCTGAAATAAGTAGTTTTTATGATTCCATAGACTTGGATTTTCCTCTTAAAGAATACTCATTTGAGGGTGAATTGGACCTTATATCACAAACAGAATGGACCCAGCCTATAATGGTGGCCTTTCAAATAGCAGTAACAAAGATCTTAAAGGATAGGGGCATCCAACCGGATATAGTCCTAGGCCTAAGTTTAGGAGAATACGGAGCCCTATATGGGGCTGGAGTTTTAGAGGCAGAGGAAATATTGAAATTAGTAAGGTATAGGGGTATGGAAATGGCCAAGGCCTCTAAGGATATAAAATCCTTAATGCTGGCAGTTCTAACAGATGACTTGGATTATTTGGAGGAACTTTGCAAGAGAGTATCAAGAGAGGGAAGCCTGGTTCAAGTGTCAAATTTAAATACAAAGGGGCAAATTGTAATATCTGGAGAAGAAGGGGCAGTATCCCAGGTGGGAGAAATCTTAAAAGAAGAAGGTATAAGAGCTATAGCCCTTAAAACCAGTGGTGCCTTTCATACTTCCTATATGGATGAGGTATGCAATCAGTTGGAGGATGTAATGAAGAAGGTTAAATTTAAAAAATCCCAGATCCCAATAATCCATAACCTATATGGGAAATACAAGGAAGATGTGGATATAAGAGAAGCCCTATCCAAGCAGGTAAACAACAAGGTACTCTTTAAGGATTCCCTGGAGGGTTTAATGGATTTAGATGTGGATTTATATATAGAGATAGGTCATGGCTCTGTTATTAAGGGATTTATGAAGAGATTGGATAAAAAAATAAAGCCCTATGAGGCAAATTCAATAGAAACCATAGAGGGACTTTTAAGGGAGGTAGGAAACTTTGCACAATAAAAAACTAGCCCTAGTAACAGGAGCCTCCAAGGGAATTGGATCCTCCATAGCTAGGAGACTGGCTAAATCTGGAATAGATATAGCAATTAACTATAATAGTGATTTACCGGGAGCAGAGGAGACAAAGAGAGCTTGTGAAGAATTTGGAGTCCGAGCTGAAGTCTATCAGGGAGATCTTTCCCTGGAGGAAGACGTGTCTAGAGTTTTTGAAGAAATTATAAGGGATTTTAATACTATAGATATACTGGTGAATAATGCAGGAATTACCAGGGACAATATCCTTCTTAGGATGAGCGGGGAGGACTTTAAGGAAGTCATAGATGTGAATCTGAACTCAGCCTTTTGGACCATGAAATATGCCACTAAGATAATGATGAAGAAAAGATCTGGAAATATAGTCAATATATCTAGTGTGGTAGGCATAAGAGGCAATGCAGGGCAAATAAATTATTCTGCTAGCAAGGCTGGCCTAATAGGAATGACAAAATCCCTGGCCAAGGAGGTCTCTAGTAGAAATATTAGGGTCAATGCAGTTGCTCCAGGATTTATACAAACCAAGATGACAGATAGACTAGATGAAAAGATCAAGGAAAAGCTACTTGAGGAAATTCCCTTAAAGAAATTTGGAAGTCCAGAGGATGTGGCAAATTTGGTTAATTTTCTGGTATCAGAGGAGTCTGGATATATTACAGGCCAGGTATTTAATGTAGATGGAGGAATGAGCATATGATTGAAAAGAGAAGAGTGGTTATAACAGGCCTTGGTGGAGTGTCACCTATAGGAAATAGTCTGGAAGAGATCCTAGAGAGCATTAAGGAGTCTAAATGCGGCATAGATAGGATAAGTCATTTCCCTACAGAGGATTTCGAAGTGAAATTAGCAGGTGAGGTTAAAGATTTAGATTTCCACCAGTACTTAAATAGAAAGGCCTTAAAGAGAATGGACAGGGTAAATGTCTTTGCCCTGATTGCTGCTATAAAGGCAGTTGAGGACAGTGGAATAGATTTAGAAAAAATAAATAGGGACAGGGCAGGAGTATATATATCCTCTGGAATTGGAGGATTGGAAACCATAGAGAGCCAGTATCTTAGGGGAATGGATAATGGATTTGAAAAAATATCTCCATTTTTTATTCCCATGGCCATAGTAAATTTATCTGCCTCCCATGTGGCAAGTCATTTTGGACTTAATGGTTCCTGTATGTGCCCAGTTACAGCCTGTGCAGGATCAAATTCAGCCATGGGTGAGGCCTTTAGGAGTATAAAGCATGGATATAGTGATTTAATACTGGCTGGAGGCACAGAGGCCAGTATTACCCCCTTAGGTATAGGAGGCTTTTCCTCTATGAAGGCTCTTTCAACATCTGAGGACAAGGACAGGGCCAGCATTCCCTTTGACAGGGAAAGATCAGGTTTTGTCATGGGAGAGGGCTCAGGTGTACTAGTTCTAGAGGAATTAGACCATGCCCTAAATAGGGGAGCCAAAATCTATGGAGAGATCCTTGGATATGGGGCCACCTGTGATGCTGAACATATTACCCAGCCCAATGAAGAGGGAATCTTTGCAGCCAAGGCCATGGAAAATGCAATTATAGAGGGAGGCATTCAAGCCAGTCAAATAGAATATATAAATGCCCATGGAACATCTACACCCCTAAATGATAAATTTGAGACCAAGGCTATTAAGAGAGTTTTTGGAGATCATTATAAGGAGATAAGGGTAAGTTCCACAAAATCCATGACAGGCCATCTTCTAGGTGCCAGTGGGGCCATGGAAGCCATAGTTACCCTATTATCTATGAAGGAGGGCATACTTCCTCCAAATATAAATTACAGGGTAAAGGACGAGGAATGTGATTTAAATATAATAGAGAATAATTATATTAAAAAAGATATTAGCTACGCCCTAAGTAACTCCCTAGGATTTGGTGGCCATAATACATCCATATTAATTAAGAAATGGGAGGATTAAGATGAGATTAAATTCCAATGAAATTCAAGGGATAATCCCCCATAGGTATCCCTTTCTCCTGGTGGATAAGATAATCCAGGGTGAAGTTGGGGAGTGGGCTGTGGGAATAAAAAATGTAAGTCAAAATGAATACTTTTTTAATGGACATTTTCCTGACCACCATGTTATGCCTGGGGTCTTAATAATAGAGGCCCTGGCTCAGGTAGGTGCTGTGGCCATTCTTTCCCTGGAGGAAAACAGAGGAAAGATTGCCTTCTTTGCAGGAATCAAATCTGCTAAATTTAAAAAAGAGGTCCTACCTGGAGATCAAATGGTCCTGGAATGTAAATTAGATAGGATAAGGGCAGGAATAGGCTTTGGCCAGGCTGTGGCAAGGGTTGAGGATGAGGTTGTTTGCAGTGCGGAACTAATATTTGCCATAAAATAAGGAAGTTGAACTAAGGGGTATTATTTGATAGTATATAGGTAAAATGATAAGGGTGAGCTCATGCTAAATAAATTGTTTAATGAAGTATACGAAAAATTTAAACTTAGTTTCTATAAGAGTATTTTCAAGGGATTTGAAGATAGGGAAGCAAGTCTAAGTTCTACAGAGATTTTTTGTGTGGAAGTAATAAATGCTTTAGAAATGCCTACAATTACAGAATTAGCTGAGTTCATGGAAATATCAGGGCCTAATATGGCCTATAGGATATCCAATCTTATGAAAAAAGGCTATGTAAATAAGGTACAGTCAGAAGATGATAAGAGAGAATATTTTCTAGAGGTAACAGAAAAGTTCTATAATTACTATGACATTAGAAGCGAATATATAAATACGGTTCTAGACAGGGTAGCTGAAAGATTCCCAGAAGAGGACATCCAGGTCTTAGGAGAAATCTTAAGCGTAATGTCCAATGAATTAATGCCAGAGATAACTAATGTTATGGAGGGTTTAAAAAGCAAGAATATAAATTAAGTTAAGAGCTTAAATGAGAAGACTAGGTCAAGCTAAGAGCATAAATTAGAAGACTAGGCTAAGAGCTTAAATAAGAAGACAAGGCTAAGCCTATGTGGCAGGATAGTTGTCATCCTGAGCGAAAGCGAAGGATCCATGTCTTTGACACTAAGATTCTTTGCAAGCTCAGATACTATAG
>CAZGQG010000061.1:4418-5985 GCA_964527205.1 uncultured Tissierellaceae bacterium
AAACGAGGTCAGAATGATAGACACATTAAGCATATATAATAAGCATTAAAATCAGCATTATAATAACCATATATTATAATAAGTATGTATAATCAACATTATAAATAATAAAATAGGTTTTATATGAACCACTAATATTACGTAATATTAGTGGATTTACTATATTTTTTAAACAATTCTCAAGGAAAGGATTGTTATATAATGGAAGATCTTATCTTATAATATAATGAAATGAAAGAGCTTATCTTGTGAGATAATGGAAGATTTTATCCTGTGATGTAATGGAGGATTTTATCTTGTAAAATAATGAAGGTTTTATGTTATGACATAATGAAGATCTTATCATGTGATATAATTGAAGATCTTATCTTGTGACAAAAGATGGAAGTGATTTGTGAGTAGCCTCCGGTTCATGGATAATATAAAAAATCTTAATAAGAGTTGACATAATATAAGAATTGTTATAGTATTAGTACATAGGTGAAAAACTTGAAAACAAAGAATAGGGGTGTTTAAAATATTCGCAGATACTCATAAGATAATAGTCAACAATCTTTACGACAACATATATGAAAATTATGATTTAAAATTAGATAAGAAGAAATTAGAGTGGGGATCAATAGCACCGGATATACTTCCACATTATAGATTTATCAGGCATTATAAGGATGAAAGCTTAAATTTTATATCCAAGGAAATTATGAAGGTAATATTTATAAGTAGGTTTTTAGATTTTACAGGTGTAGAGGATCCAATAGCTATGAAGCTCTTAAGCAAGAGAATAGGAATTATATCACATTATTTAAGTGATTATGTATGTCTACCACATTCTAGCAGATGGACTTTCTTTGGCAGTATGAAAAAACATATTAAATATGAAAAAGAATTAGAAGTATATGCTGCAAAACATGACTATAAGAGCAATAAGATAAGTGTAGATGATTTAAATATCTACGACATAGGACCAAGGGAATTACAGGCTACAATCAAAAAATATATAAATGATGTAGTAGAAGAGTATACCTTAAAGGAAAACTTTTCCAGGGACTTAGACTTTGCAGTTTCTATAAATACTAAGATGACCAAATTTATCTTAGAAACCATAGCAGCTTATTCAGAGGAACTACAAGGACATTTTGCATATTAAATTAAAGACAAGGACAAACCTCAGGGTTTGTCTTTTTTTATCTAAAATTTTATAGAATATAGAGGCGATATTGAAATCACTAAGTTTTTAATGCTTTATCGTCCTGGGCAGTGTAGGAAGAAAGAATATTGTCATTCTATGGTATCTGAGCTTACGAAGAATCTTAGGGTTAAAAAGACAGATCCTTCGCTTTCGCTCAGGATGACGAACTTAAAGATTAGATCCTTTACTTTATTCAGAAGACAAGATAAAAACACAGATCCTTCGTTTTCGCTCAGGATGACAAGCTTAAAGATTAGACCCTTGATTTTATTCAGGGTGACAAGATAAAACATAGATCTTTCGCTTTCGCTCAGGCTGACAAACTTAAAGATTAGACCCTTGATTTTATTCAGGGTGACAAGATAAAACATAGATCCT
>CAZGQG010000062.1:0-5770 GCA_964527205.1 uncultured Tissierellaceae bacterium
GGTTCAAATCCTCTCACCCCGACCATTACATAATAGAAAGAAGATAAACGAAATCGTTTATCTTCTTTTTTTGTGTTTTATTTGTAATATAGCTGTAACTAATTTGAGATATAGAAGAGATATAATGTATTCAGTGATAAGCTTAGTATTATTGTGTATCTTTTGCCATATCAGTTCGACATTACTATACAAACATATGAGGTGATTAAATGAAGACAACTTTTAAAAGAGTAATTTTAACATTTCTATCAGCGGCTACCATACTTAGTTCTAGCCCAGCTCTTGGAAATAAAATCCAGGTAAATATGCCAGAAAACATTTATACAAGTGTGGAGGAAAGGATGCTTTCATCAGGAATTAGTCATGAAAGTATTCAAAGATTTACAGCTTCAGGATGGTACAATATAAATGTAGTTAGGGTGGATTTGAATAATCCCTATGCAAGTATCCAGGGTCTATTCAACCAGGAAGGACTTCCTAAAAGAGATAGCGTATCTGGAATGGTTAAGAAAAGTGGAGCTATAGCAGGAGTTAATGGAGATTTCTTTAATACAAAACCTCTCTCCTCTCCAATGAGTACTATGATAAATAATGGAGAGATGATATCAGCTCCCATAGAAAAGGCCTATGCCCTACCAGCAGTATTTATTGATTCTTCAAATAGTGCAAAGGTTGGCTATATAGACAGAAACATGAATGTGGTGAATCACAATAGTGGAAAAAAAGTTATTATAAATACAATAAACAGATTACCTGCCAACTTTACTTCCGTAACCCTATTAAATAAGTACTGGGGAGGAGAATCCATAGGAAACAGATTTAATAAGGATTTAATAGAAGTAGTTGTATCAGGAGATACTGTAAAGGATGTAAGGATAGGTCAAAAACCTACTGCCATACCAAAGGATGGATATGTGCTAGCAGTAAGGGGAGACAACACCCAGGCTCTGGAAAGCTTTAAGCCAGGAGACAAGGTAGACCTTAATGTCTATACAACTCCTAGTATGAATGAAATCAAATTTGCCATGGGTGGAGGCAGCATCATCTTAAAAGATGGAGCCCTGTCAAATACTAATATCGATATAAAGGGAAATCATCCTAGAACAGGAATAGGAGTCAGTGAGGATTCTAAGGAAATGATTCTTGTTACAATAGATGGTAGACATTCTACTTATAGGGGTGTCAGTCAAGAGATGTTTGGTCAGATCATGAAGGAACTTGGTTCCCACAATGCCATAAATCTTGATGGTGGAGGATCTACAGCCATGGCTGTAAAATCCGAAGACAAGAAGGTAGAAGTAGTAAATACTCCTTCTGATGGGGGAGAAAGAAGAGTTATCAACGGTGTAGGAGTTTTCTCCAATGCACCTATAGGTGAACTTTCATATTTAAAGCTTGATATAGACAATAAAAACGTCTTCATCAATACTAGTAGAAATATAAGTGTAAAGGCCTATGATGAGAATCACAATAATATTGAAATTGATAAGAGTAAATTAAGCTATGAGATAGAAGGAGTAGAAAGTGAAATAAAGGGAACTAGTTTCAAGGCTCTTTCCTCCGGAAAGGCCAAGATCCTTGCAAAACATGGGGAAATAGTAGGAAGCTTAGACATCACAGTCTTGGGACCAGTTGAGGATTTAATCCTTAGCAAGGACCATCTAAGACTAGATGTAAATAGTGAAACTAGCCTTCCTCAGTTCACAGGAAAAGATGAAAATGGATATGAAGCACCTATATCCTTAGGTGATATAGACCTTAGTCTAAGTGGAGATATAGGCCGTATAGAGGGAGCTAAGTTTTTCAGTGCTGATAAGACTTCCACAGGAATCTTAACTGCCAAGCTTGGAAATGCCAGTAAGAATATAAAGATCTCTGTAGGCAGCAAGGCTGAATTAGTTTCCGATTTTGAATCTATAGAAGGCTTTAGTTTTTCTTCTTACCCAGCAGATGTTAGTGGTTCCTTAGCATTATCTGATAATCCTAAGGAGGGCAAGCACTCCATAGCCTTAAACTACGACCTTACTAAGGGTCAGGGCAATAGGGCAGCCTATCTCAACTTCCCTAACAAAGGCTTTGTCTTTAAGGGCGAGCCCCTAAAGATTGGTATATGGGTAAAGGGAGATAAGTCTGGAACTTGGCTAAGAGCTCAGTTAGCAGATGCCAAGGGAAAAACTCACTATCTTGATTTTACAAAAAATCTAAACTTTGATGATTGGAAATTCTTAGAAGCTAAACTAGGGGACAATGTATCCTATCCAGTAAGGCTTGAAAGAATCTATCCAGTAGAGACAGAACCGGGAAAGAAATACTCTGGCACCATTCTTTTAGATGCTTTGACAGGATTCTATTCTCCAGATGCTACAAATGTTAATCCACCAAAGGCAACAGTATTTAAGGATAAGCTAAATACAGGAGATGAGCTTAGGGAAGGTGGCTATAGATTTAGTGTCACTTCAGACCATGTAGGATTAAATCAATTAATGGGCTATGACGTTGAAACATCTATTAAGGATAAGATAAATAAGAATAAAATAAATATTTTCTTAAATGGAATGACAGATGCTTCAAGAAATGGCCTTGATAACCACGCCATCTTAAACGCTTCTGGAGCCTATTCCACCAACAAGCATGGAGATGTGTATTTTATCCACGCAAACACTGGAAAGGGTGGCTTAAGAGCCTCTAATCCTAGGCAGTGGACGAGCCTGATCTATCAATTGGAAAATAGGGATGAAAATAATATAATCTTACTTCTTACCAGTCCAGTATTTGGAAGTAAGGGCTTTAGTGATTCTTTAGAGGCAGATCTACTTCACAAGCATTTAGTAGAAGCACAGCAAAAAGGCAAGAATGTATTTGTTATTCAAGGTAGCACTACTAATAGCTCTACTTTAAAAGAGGGAATTAGGTATATAGAATTAAATACAAGAAAAGCTGAATCCAAGGATGATATTTACAAGAAATATATAATAGAATTTGTAGTCAACAAGGATAAGACCAGTTATCAAATAAATCCTTTATTTACAAAATAGAATGAAAAAAAGTGAAGATCTAAGATCTTCACTTTTTTATTTGTTTTAAATTTTATTGTTCCTTATATTGCTTGGCCAAACTTTCTATCCACTTAAGGGACTTACCCGTTCCCCTGGCAACAGCTGTAATAGGATCTGTTGCTATCTTAACCTTTATCCCTGTTCTCTCTTCTATTAGCTTGTCTATACCATAAAGTAGGGATCCTCCACCTGTCATTAGAATACCCTTAGTACTTATGTCTGAGGATAGCTCTGGAGGGGTAATTTCAAGTACATTAAGTATGGTATCCATTATCTCTCTTACAGGATCAGCCAAGGCCTCTAGCATATCACTTGAAGATATCTTTATATTTATAGGTAGGCCTGTTAGGAGATTCCTGCCCCTGATCTCTTGGAATACTTCTGAATCTCTTTTATAGGCAGATCCTATTGTAAACTTTAATTCTTCTGCTGACCTTTCACCAATCATAACATTGTATTTCTTTCTTATATATCTTATTATTGCCTCATCAAAATCATCTCCCCCAACCTTAAGGGCCCTATTAACAACCATGCCTCCCAGGGATATAACTGCTATATCTGTAGTACCTCCACCTATGTCTACAATCATATTACCACTTGGTTCTGTTATATCTATGCCTGAGCCTATGGCTGCTGCTATAGGTTCTTCTATTAAAGTAGTCTTTGCGGCTCCCGCCTGGTTGCTTGAATCTATTACTGCTCTCTTTTCTACCTCTGTTATTCCGCTGGGAACACAGAGCACTATTCTAGGCTTTAGTATGTAATTACCTACAGCCTTCTTTATAAAATATTTAAGTAGCTTTTGAGTTGTTTCATAATCTGATATTACACCATCTTTTATAGGCCTAATGGCTACAATATTGGCAGGAGTTCTGCCTATCATGTTTCTAGCTTCCTCTCCAATTGCCAGTACCTTATTAGTATCTGTATCTATGGCTACAACAGATGGTTCATTTATTACTACTCCCTTGCCCCTGACATAAACTAAAACACTAGCCGTACCAAGGTCTATTCCCACATCCGCTCTTAATCTACACATTTGTACACCGCCTTGCATAAAATATTTACACTTATATACATTATATTATAAAAAACTTAAAAAATCTCCTCTTTAAGGGAAATTCTTTTTAATTTTCTGAATTAAATAAATATAGGCCTTGTTTTAAGGTACACAAAAAATTCCCATCTGCTTCCAGGGAATTTTTTATAATATTAGATAAGCTTATCCTATCTTCTATATATTTTTGCACCTAGCTTAGAGAATTTCTCTTCCACATCTTCGTATCCTCTGTCTATGTGATATATATTTCCTATCTCCGTTACCCCATCAGAAACCAAGCCTGCTAGGATAAGTGCTGCACCTGCCCTTAGGTCTGTTGCCTTTACCTGGGCTGCAGTTAGGTTCTTAACACCCTTTATAATGGCAGATCTTCCGTCTATGGTGATATTTGCTCCCATTCTTCCCAATTCCTCTGCATGCATAAATCTATTTTCAAAAACAGTTTCTATGGCAAGATTTGTACCTTCAGTAACGCTCATCATAGCCATAAACTGAGCCTGCATGTCCGTAGGAAATCCTGGATATGGCAGGGTTTTTATATCTATTGGCTTTAATTTCTTTGGAGCTATAACCCTTACAGAGTCACCTGTCTCAATTATTTCACAGCCTGCTTCCTTAAGCTTTGCAATGGCAGGCTTTATATGGGATGTAATAACATTTTGGATCAAGACATCTCCACCACTAATAGCCGCAGCTACCATAAAGGTTCCTGCTTCTATCCTATCTGGGATTATTGAATGCTTGGCTCCGTAGAGTTTTTCTACGCCCTTGATTCTTATAGTGGATGTACCAGCTCCCTTAACATTTGCACCTAGCTTGTTTAGGAAGTTAGATAGGTCTACTATCTCAGGTTCCATGGCAGCATTGTCAATAACTGTCTCTCCCTGGGCCAAAACAGCAGCCATCATTATGTTTTCAGTTGCTCCAACTGAAGGAAAATCTAGGTAAACCTTGTCTCCAATCAATTTATCAGCAAAGGCTCCAATATTTCCATGATCTGAATCTATGGTTGCTCCTAGGGCTCTAAAGCCTTTCAAATGTAGGTCTATAGGTCTAGTTCCTATGGCACATCCTCCTGGTAGGGAGGTAAGTGTCCTACCTAATCTGGTAAGCAGGGGTCCCATTACTAGAAATGAGGCTCTCATCTTACTCATAAGTTCATATTTAGTTTCATAATTATTAACATCTTTAGAATTTATCTTTATAGTTCCCTTGTCAAGCTTTTCAACCTTAGCTCCCAAGGTGCTTAGAACCTCACACATTACTTCAACATCTTTTAACTCCGGAACATCTTCAAGTATGATATCCTCAGTTCCAAGCAAGGATGCCGCAAGTATAGGTAGTGCTGAATTCTTAGCTCCTGATATCCTTACGCTACCCTTTAATGGGGGGCTCTTTTCCACCATTATCTTTTCCAAAAAATCTCCTCCTAATTAATCCCTATTTCTATATAAGCATATTAATTTTACAATTATTTTCTATTTACTATACATTATACCCTATTAGTTAGTTTTTCTTAAGTTTTTTATAAAGTATTTTAGATAAATAAATATCCACTCTCTATTATATCACTAATCCATAAATTTATCTCGCTTTTTGTAAAATTATTATATTATCCAAAAATCAGGTAGTACTCATAAATCACTTCAGTACT
>CAZGQG010000063.1:0-5710 GCA_964527205.1 uncultured Tissierellaceae bacterium
ACTATTGATTTTCCTGGTTTTCTAACTATTGCATTCTTAAACATAAGATCACTCCTAATTTTTATTTTATTGGTATTTTCTATTTTATAATCTAGTTACTGGTAGGGTAAGGCAAGTAGGTCCACCTGTTCCCTTGTATGAAATTTCGCTACCTTCATATTCATGGACAGTAGCTCCTGCTTTTTCTAGCTTTTCCTTAGTTTTTGGATTCCCAGCAGGCATAAGACATGTTCTAGGTGCAAGTGCTAGTACATTTGAGCCTAGATTTGCATATTCTTCATCATCAACCTCTATAAGTTGGATTCCTCTTTCCAATAATAATTCTCTAAAGGATACAGGCATTAATTTGGAATATACAACAGCTAAATCCTTGTCTACCATACTGATAACTGACATTAGGTGAAGACACTCTTCAGGTCCATCACCATGGGGCAACTCTACCACTATAAATTCATCTACTACATTCTTTGTTAATTCTCTAAATTGTTCAATACCTTCATAGTTTGTTCTGTAGCCTCTTCCCACTACAACTGTCTTTTCATCTAGCCAAACAACGTCTCCACCTTCCATTGTTCCTCCACCGCTAATTTCCCCTACTATGGGAATTCCTAATCCTTCTAAGAAATTCTTTGTAGCTTCTGCTTCTCCCCTTCTTAACTCCTTGCCAACTGTAAACATTATTGCACCCTCAGAACTTATCTCACATGTGTCATGAGTATATATTGAGTCTAACCCTGTATTTTCATTTTGTGGTAAATAATGAACATTTTCTACATACTCTTTAATTATGCTTTCAAATTTTTCATATTCCTTTAAGCTCTTTTCATAGTCTGGACAAGATATATAGTTAAATTCTTCCCAATTTTTATCTAAATGATCCTGGCTAATAAATGCATCTCTTGGATGCTTAATTATAATATCCTTAATCTTTCCCACCATTGATTGACAGCCATATTCCATTTTACTACCTCCCATATATATTTTCTATTATTTCTGTTTCTAGTATATTGTATACAATATACATTTCTCTTTAATATTAGCATAAATCTTCTTTATCTTCAATCTTAATTTTAAATTATAAATCCTCTTAAAATATAGCCCCTACAAATATAAGCAGGGGCATATTTATATTATATCTTTAATTCTTTATCCTTTTTATTAGTAAAGATTGATATTATAATCAAGGATAGAGTCGATGATATTATTCCTAAGAATACTGGATCTCCAAGGAAAACGTCATATCCAACTGTTAAATATAATACAGCTGGAACCAGTGCTCCTATTATCATACTTGCATTAGCTGCTATACTTGAAACCTTATCTTCAAAGTACAATCCTCCAATAAGTGCTGGAACCAAAGATGATCCCACTATTGAGAATACCATGTAGAGATAAGTGAATAAAGATTGAATGTATAGTGCAATTACCAATCCTATTAATCCAATTACTACAGTTGAATAGGAAAGAACTTTATTCATAGTTTTTTCATTTATATCTAAATTGAAAGATGTCCCTAAATCATAGACAATATGAGTAGTAGCTAGTACTAAGAAGGAGTCAAATGATGACATTATGGCTCCGAAAACCCCTACAATTGTTATACCCTTAAGTATTGGCGGATAATAATTGGCTATAAAGTAAACTAAAGCTAACTCTGGATTTTCTAATCCTGGTGCCAATGTAAATGTAGATCCACCTATCATTACTAAGGATGCTCCAAATACTAATGCTAATAATCCTGACATAAGAAATGCATTCTTAACAACCTTGTCATTCTTACCAGCAAGAGACCTTTGTGGCATTGCTGGATCTGCTGGTACTGTTAGGAAATAAGCCATAAAGAAGCCCAAGGCTCCTGAACTTATTCCATTATAAAATGGATTTGTTATGGAACTTCCCATAGCAGTGTAGGTTTGAGCAATATTTTGGAATCCACCTGCTTGACTCATACCAATTATTGGTCCAATGATGATGATTCCCACTATGATAATTCCTAATTGTATAGTATCCATCCATACTACAGCATATAGGCCTCCTGTTGATGTGTAGAATATAGCAAGTAATGTAGCTATAGCTGTAAGGGCTGGAATTGATATAGACAAGCTATCACCAAATACTGCGAGTATAACCGTTCTAAGTCCAGCAATATTAATAGCTACTATTGATATTGCATATCCTATGATAACTATGGCTGCTACCTTTCTTGATGTGTTTCCAAATTTAGATGCAATTACTTCAGCCATAGTTCTCTTTCCCGTATCTCTGATTTTCTTTGTGATAAAGGAGAATGCGAAGAGTCCTATTGCAAAACCTGCATACATGTAAATAACATTTCCTGTAGCTCCAAATTCATAGGCATTTCCAACTGATCCCATGGTCATACCAGATCCTACCATGGTTGCCATAATTGTTCCTGTAAGTGCAATTGTACCAAACCTCTTTCCCCCTAGGATAAAGTCGTCCATATCATTAACTTGACCCTTGGCAAAAATACCTAGTGATAACATTCCTAATAAATATAATCCAACTATAGCTAAATCAATACCACCCATTTTTCATCACTCCTTATATATTTTTTTATTTAAAAATATCCATTTTTTCTATTCTATCGAAAGCTTCTTCCAAAACCTCAACTCCTGATGTACATGCTATTCTTATATATCCTTCTCCTGCTTCACCAAATCCATTGCCTGGTAAAACCAAGACATGAGCCTGGTCTAATATTTCTTCCCAAATCTCTTCAGAGCTTAATCCAGTATCACTAATATCTACATATAGGTAGAATGTTCCCTCTGGACGATTGGATTTCATGTTTTTAATGTTTTTTATCCTATCATATACATAAAACACTCTCTTTTTATACTCATCATGTAATTTACTCATAATCTCTTTTCTATTTTTTAGGGCAGCTATGCCTGCTTTTTGGGCCATTGCATTAATAGTAAAGTTAACTCCCTCATTTACATTTCTTATAGCTGCTACAATTTCTTCATTTCCCACGATATATCCTAGCCTAAATCCTGTCATTGCATAATCTTTAGAAAAACTATAGATAGTTATTATTCTAGGATTCTTATGATCATAGGCACATATTGGCTTTTGTCTATCAGTAAAGTTTAAAGCTCCATATATATCATCAGCAATGATTAAGAAGTCATACTTGTTTGCTAAATCTATAAGGCCTTTTATGCTTTCTTCTTGATACACTTTTCCCGTGGGATTGTTTGGTGAGTTTACTATTATTGCCTTTGTTCTAGAGTTTATTTTCTTTTCAAGTTCTTTAAGGTTTATCTCAAAATCCTCTTCACTTAGGGTATTGTAAACCACCATCTTACCTCTTGGAAGCTTGATTTGTGGCTCATAATAAACATAATATGGAGAGATTACAATAACCTCATCTCCTTCATCTAAAATTGTCTCTAGGGTAAGGTACATACTATGGGTACCACCAGATGTTACCATTATATTTTCTGTCTTATAGTCGCAATCATAATCTTCCTTATAAAATTTTGCTATTTCCTCTCTAAATTCTTGGTCTCCTAGAAACTCAGTATATTTAGTATGTCCTTCCAAGCCTGCCTGATACATTGCCTCAATAATTCTCTTATCAACAGCCAGGTCTGGGTCTCCTATACTTAAATCAATTACATCATCGTATCTCTTAACCATTTCATTTGTTTTACTAAGGGAAGGAATCTTAACTTCCCAGTATCTTTTTGCAATATATTTATTTTTCATTATATATCTCCTTTCAATTAAAGCCTCTTAGGCCTATACAACTAAGGGTATGTTCTTATGCTTATCCTTAATAAAGTCTCTTACATGTTGTGCTGCAAAGATTTGAGCTTCATGCATGGATTCTTGGGAATAAAAAGCTGCATGAGGTGTAAGTATTACATTTTCTCTAGTTACAAACTCACAATTTTCCAAGTCAGGATTTTCTGAATAAAGTACATCTAGTCCTGCTCCAGAAACCCATCCCTTGTCTATGGCCTCTAAAAGAGCTTCTTCATCAACAATCTCCCCCCTTGCACAGTTTATAAATATTGGTTTTTTCTCTAGCTTTTCAAACTTTTCCCTATTAAAAAATAATCTAGTATTATCGTTCAATGGCATATGGATGGAAATAATATCACTTTTTCCCAGTAGTTCCTCTATTGACACTATGTCTACATGGTACTCCTCCCCCACTTCCTTATCTATAAATGGATCATAGGCTATTACCTTAGTGCCGAAAGCCTGGAGTCTAGCTGCCAACTTCCTAGAAATACTTCCAAAACCTACAAGTCCTAAGGTTCTAGTTGCCAATCTATATATTTCTTCTCCAGCAGCATCATATTGCCATAATTTGTCTTTTTTTACGCTGTCATTGTACTTTATTATCCCCCTACTTAAGGTCAATATGAGTGCTGCCGCATGATCTGCAACCTCTTCCAAACAGTAATTAGGATTATTTGATACATGTATACCTTTTTCCTTAGCATGATTTACATCTACAGTATCAAAGCCTATTGAAGCTAGAGATATAAATTTTAAATTTGGCAGGGCATCAATTACTTTAGCTGTAATTGGTTCATAAAGGCTAATAATTCCATCTGCATCCTTGCAATTTTCAATTATCTCTTCCTCAGTTGGTGAAAGCTTATAGACCACTTCTGATATTCCGGACAATACCTCTTCTACTTTTTCTATTGCAACTTCATCTGTAATTACACAGGTTTTAAACATATAATCTCCCCCTTATTGCATTTTCTACCAGATTGAATTTTGTATACAATATACTTTATACGCTTGAATATCATATTAGCACAAATTTTCTAACTATTCAATACTATCTAGTAATTCTTTTTAATTATTTTTTAAGTTCTATTTTATTTATCCTTTTATTTTTTCTTATTTCGTATATAATGTAGTAAGGATAAGAATTTAAAGGAGAAGATTTTAAATGAAATTTATGAGTTTAAAGGATCATGTTTATGAATATATATCTGAAAATTTAAAAGATGGAAATTTAAAACCTGATGATAAGATTAACGAAAAGGATCTATCAGATAAGTTGGGAGTTAGTAGGACCCCAGTAAGGGAGGCCCTGATTCAGCTTGCTGCTGAGGGTTTGCTAAAATCTGAACCTAGGAGAGGATTCAGGGTAAAGCCCCTATCTCTCAAAGAGGCAAGTGACCTCTACCAGCTTATAGGATATTTAGATGCCATGGCAGCCGTATTGGCTTTGGATAATATGAGTGAAAAGGATATTGACTTAATGAAAAGCCTTCATTCCAAGATGGATAAGTCTATTAAAGATGATAATTTTGATAAATATTATCAGTTTCAAATAAAATTTCATGACGTTTACATAGATAGGTGTGATAACAATGAATTGGTTGATACCTTAGAAAAAACAAGAATGAGATTTATCAAACAGGGATATTCTGATATAGATAGTGAGGTTCTGGATAAAACCTTTAATGAAACAAATAAACAACATCTTGAAATAATAAAACTATTCCAAGAAAAAAACAAGGAAGCCTTGGAAAAATATCTCAAGGAAGTTCATTGGGATATAGAATATGCAATATTTGATGTAATATAAAAAACTAGGAATCTATTCCTAGTTTTTTTCTTTAGCTATATAATTATAAAATTAACTATCCCAATAATTTTTTCACAGTATTATAGGTGATATTAGTTACATTTTCAAAGGTATATCTCA
>CAZGQG010000064.1:0-5329 GCA_964527205.1 uncultured Tissierellaceae bacterium
AAATGTTTAGAAAACTACTAGACGAAGCACAAGCAGGAGATAATATAGGAGCACTTTTACGTGGAGTACAAAGAGCAGATATCGAAAGAGGTCAAGTATTAGCAGCACCAAAATCAATAAATCCTCATACAAAATTCGAATCAGAAGTATATGTACTATCAAAAGAAGAGGGTGGAAGACATACACCATTCTTTAACGGATATAGACCACAGTTCTACTTTAGAACAACAGACGTAACAGGAGATATTCAATTAGAAGAAGGCGTTGAGATGGTAATGCCAGGAGACAATGCTAAGTTCATAATAGAATTAATCACACCAATAGCAATAGAAGAAGGATTAAGATTCTCCATACGTGAAGGTGGAAGAACAGTAGGATCAGGAGTAGTAACTAAGGTTATTACTGGATAAGACATAAGAGTCCAACAGAGCTTCTTTAAGCTCTGTTGGATATATTTAATAAATATGAAAAAAACTCTAGTTATTTAAAAAAAAGACTTGAGTTTTTACTGCATATGATATAAAATGTATTAGTGTTCAAATTTAGACATTGCGATGATGCAAAAGGTAGCTGTTAAGGTGTACAGGGAATTTTTGCTGAGAATGTCCGATTTCAAATCGGGCGACTAGGATTGCTGAAATATTTTTAAAAAAATTACAACACACCTGGCAGGGTGTATCGGTGATTCGAGTCGCATGTAAGAAAAACAAATAGCATGCGATAGGGGAGGGAATTAAATGTCAAACAAAGGTAAGCAAAAAATAAGAATTAGATTAAAGGCTTATGATCATGAGTTATTAGACAGTTCAGCTGAGAGGATAGTAGAATCTGCAAAGAGAACAGGCGCAGAAGTATCAGGCCCAGTGCCACTACCAACTGAAAAAGAAATAATAACAATACTTAGAGCAGTTCATAAGTATAAGGATGCTAGAGAGCAGTTTGAGCAAAGAACTCATAAAAGGTTAATCGATATCATTAATCCAACACAAAAAACTGTTGATTCACTTATGAAGCTAAATTTACCAGCTGGTGTAGATATCGAAATAAAGTCATAAACCATAAGTTATATGATTACTAATAGTAATCCGCTGTAAGATAATAGGAGGTGTAGATGTGAAAAACATGATTGGAAGAAAAGTAGGGATGACTCAAATCTTCAAAGAAGATGGAGAAGTAGTTCCTGTAACAGTAGTTCAGGGAGGACCTTTAGTAGTTATCCAAAAGAAAAGTGTTGAAAATGATGGCTATAATGCAATCCAAGTAGGATATGCTGACATAAAAGAAAGACGTGTAAACAAACCTACAAAGGGACATTTCGACAAGGCAGACTTAGAGTATAAGAAATATTTAAAAGAATTTAAAGTTGAAAACTTAGATGATTATGAAATAGGACAAGAAATAAAAGTAGATGTCTTTGAAGAAGGAGACAAAATAGATGTAATTGGTACATCAAAGGGTAAGGGAACTCAGGGTGTAATAAAGAGACATGGTTTCTCCCTAGGTAGAAAGACTCATGGTTCTCATTTCCATAGATCACCAGGTGGAATGTCAGCTGGTACAGATCCAGGAAGAGTATTCAAAGGGCACAGAATGGGTGGAAGAATGGGTAATGAAGTTGTTACTGTTCAAAACCTTGAAGTAGTAAGAGTAGATGCTGAAAAAGATATAATTCTTATAAAAGGTGCTATACCAGGACCTAGAAAAGGATTAGTAACCATAAAAGAAACTGTAAAATAATAATTTCGGCAGAAAGGAGGATATAATATGCCTAAAGTAAACGTATTTAACATGTCAGGTGAACAAGTAGAGCAAATTGAACTTAGCGAAGCTATTTTCGATGCTGAGATAAATCAACACGTAGTTTATGAAGTAGTTAAAAACCAACTTGCAAACAAAAGACAAGGAACTCAGTCAACTAAGACCAGAGCAGAGGTAAGAGGCGGAGGAAGAAAGCCTTGGAGACAAAAGGGTACAGGTAGAGCACGTGCAGGTAGTTTAAATTCACCAATCTTTACAGGTGGTGGTGTTGTATTTGCACCAAAGCCAAGAGACTATAGTTACAAGGTACCTAAGAAAGTTAGAAGACTTGCACTTAAATCAGTCTTAACTTCAAAGGTTCAAAATGGAGAATTTATAGTAGTTGATAAAATAGATTTTGATGCTCCAAAAACTAAGGATATGGCTAAGTTCTTAACTAACATACAAGCTGAGAAGAAAGCTCTAATAGTAATGGACGAGAAAAATGAAAATGTTATTAAATCAGCTAAAAATATTCCAAACTTACACACAGCTCTTGTAAATACAATAAATGTATATGATATATTAAAATATGATTCATTTATTATAACTAAAGAAGCAGTGAAAAAAGTGGAGGAGGTGTATTCATAATGCGTAATCCACATGATATAATAATCAAGCCTATAATAACGGAGAGAAGTATGGATGATATGGCAGAGGGTAAATATACTTTCCAGGTAGATAGAAGAACTACTAAGTCTGAAGTAAAAAAGGCAGTAGAGACTATATTTGGTGTTGAAGTTGAGAAAGTAAATACTATGAATATAATAGGAAAAATCAAGAGACAAGGACTTCATTCAGGAAAAAGAGCGGATTGGAAAAAAGCTATTATAAAGCTAAAAGAAGGTTCAAAGCAAATTGAATTCTTTGATGGAATGGAGTAAAAGTATTATAGAAGGAGGGAAAATTGATGAGTATAAGAAAATTTAAACCAACTTCTCCAGCACTTAGAGAAATGACGGTTTCTTCATTCGAAGAAATAACGAAAACAAAGCCTGAGAAATCACTACTAACTTCTTTAAATAGAACTGGTGGTAGAAATGCTCATGGAAGAATTACTAGTCGTCATAGAGGTGGAGGAGCGAAGAGACAATATAGAATCATAGATTTCAAAAGAACTAAAGATGGAATACCAGGACGTGTTGCTGCAATAGAATACGATCCAAATAGAACTGCTAATATTGCCTTAATAAATTATGTAGATGGTGAAAAGAGATATATACTTGCACCAAACAAATTAAAAGTTGGAGACCTTATTGAGTCTGGAGAAAATGCAGACATCAAGGTTGGAAATGCCTTACAACTTAAGGATATACCAGTAGGTACAACTATTCATAATATAGAATTAAAGGCAGGAAAAGGTGGCCAACTTGCTAGATCAGCAGGAACCTCAGCTCAATTAATGGCTAAAGAAGGAGAGTTTGCACAGTTAAAGCTTCCTTCAGGGGAATTTAGATTAATTAGATTAGAATGTCGTGCTACAATAGGACAAATAGGTAATATTGCTCATGAGACACTTACAGTAGGAAAAGCTGGTAAGTCAAGACATATGGGTAAACGTCCACATGTAAGAGGTAGTGCAATGAATCCAGTGGATCACCCACACGGTGGTGGAGAGGGTAGAACTCCAATAGGAATGCCTGCACCATTAACTCCTTGGGGTAAACCAACTATGGGACTTAAGACAAGAAGAAAAAAGAATAAGTCAAATAAATATATTGTAAGAAGAAGAAAGAAATAGTTATTTTGTGAAAGGAGGAACAATTAATGGGTAGATCTCTAAAAAAAGGACCTTTTATTGACGATCATCTTCTTAAAAAAGTTGAAGCTTTAAATAAGAATAATGATAAAAAAGTAATTAAAACATGGTCTCGTCGTTCAACTATTTTCCCACAAATGGAAGGGCACACTATAGCTGTTCACGACGGAAGAAAGCATGTTCCAGTATATATAACAGAAGACATGGTAGGCCACAAACTAGGTGAGTTTGTACCAACTAGAACATTTAGATCTCACAGTAGAACATCTGAAAAATCAACAGAATTAAAATAAAGAAGTAGGATATAGAAGAAGGAGGGAGACTTAATGGAAGCTAAAGCTATAGCAAAGTATGTGCGAATTTCACCTTTAAAGGTAAATTTCATATGTAGAGAAATTACAGGCAAGCAAGTAGATGAAGCTTTATCTATACTGAAATTCACGCCTAAAAGAGGTGCAAAGGTATTAGAGAAAGTTCTTAATTCTGCAATTGCAAATGCTGAAAATAATTTAAGTTTAGATAGAGATAATCTTTTTGTATCGGAAGCTTATGCAAATGATGGTCCTCACATGAAAAGATGGAGACCTAAGGCAAGAGGAATGGCTTATCCTATATTAAAAAGAAGTAGTCATATAGGTGTCGTAGTTAAAGAGAGAGATTAGAAAAAAGGAGGGATAGTTAATGGGTCAAAAAATTAACCCACACGGTTTAAGAGTCGGAATTATAAAGGATTGGGATTCAAAGTGGTATGCGGATAAAAATACATTTAGTGAATACCTAGTTGAAGATCATAAGATACGTGAGTATGTTAAGAAAAAACTATATATATCAGGAATTTCAAAGATCGAAATTGAAAGAGCAGCAAATAGGATCAAACTTTCAATACACACAGCTAAGCCGGGAATGGTAATAGGTAAGGGTGGATCTGGAGTTGAAGAGTTAAGAAAAGAATTAGAAAAAATGACAGAAAAATCCGTAGTTATTAATGTAGAAGAAGTTAAGCTTGTTGAAATGGATGCTCAATTAGTTGCTGAGAACATAGCTTCCCAACTAGAGCGTAGAGTTTCTTTTAGAAGAGCTTTAAAACAATCTATACAAAGAACTATGAGATATGGAGCAAAAGGAATCAAGACACAGGTTTCTGGTCGAGTTGGTGGAGCAGAGATGGCTAGAACTGAAGGTTATAGTGAAGGTTCAATACCTCTACAGACATTGAGAGCAGACATAGATTATGGATTTGCAGAAGCAGATACTACTTATGGAAAACTTGGTGTCAAGGTATGGATATATAAAGGTGAAGTTCTACCTGTAAGCAAAGAAGATAAAAAAGAAGCAGTAAATAAATAGAACGAAATTCCCTAAGGAAGGAGGACAATATTATGTTAATGCCTAAGAGAGTTAAGTATCGTAGAGTTCATAGAGGAAGAATGAAGGGTATGGCAGGACGTGGAAACACTATCACATATGGTGAATATGGTCTTCAAGCGCTTGAACCAACTTGGATTACTTCTAATCAAATAGAAGCGGCAAGACGTGCTATGACTAGATATGTAAAAAGAGGCGGTAATGTTTGGATAAAAGTATTCCCTGATAAGCCTGTTACAGAAAAACCAGCTGAAACTCGTATGGGATCTGGAAAAGGTGCACCTGAGTATTGGGTTGCAGTTGTTAAGCCAGGTAGAATAATGTTTGAAATGGGTGGAGTATCAGAAGAAGATGCTAGAGAAGCAATGAGATTAGCAGCTCATAAGCTACCTATAAAAACTAAATTTG
>CAZGQG010000065.1:0-3885 GCA_964527205.1 uncultured Tissierellaceae bacterium
TAGCTTTGTTAGGCTAAATTATATATAATATAGCTATAAGAGAGAATATTCAGTAAATATTAAGGGCTAGATAGGACTCCTGAAGAGAAAGCCAAGAGAGGTGATGGTTTTGAAAGCTAAAATTTTACTTATACTTATGGGGGCAAGCTTGATTATGAGCTCCTGTAGCAAAGAAAGAGACCAGTCCATGGAGGATCAGTCTAATGAAATGGAGATTGAAGCTGGAATAGTAGAGGAAGAAGAGGAAAAGGAGCAAGATGAGAAAAGTGAAATAATAGGGGATTTAAAGCTGGCAGTGGATGAGGATAAAAGAGAAGAAGTAGACAGGATATTTGATCAGTACAAGGATGAGGAACTAATAGTAGAAAGTCCTGAGTTTTTCCAAGTGCTTCTATTTGCCTACGGAAAATTCAATGACAGGGACAGGACAGAAGAAGTCTTAGAAAAAATAATAGACCTAGGGCTGAAAATAGATCCAGAAATTCTAATAAATAATTATACGAGACTAGATGATCTAGGCCTGGATGCTCTGGCAGATAGACTTATAGATGATGAACTTTACAAGAAGGACATAATGGATATGGATATATTAAATGACCTTGTAAATGAAGAAGAGGAGAGAGAATACTTAAATCTAACAAGTGGATACTTTTTAAGTCCAGATAGGCTAGACCTGGCCCTAGTATACGGTGTGGGAGGTCCTGGCTATTATGACTACTATGAGATAGAACTTATAAATGGGAGCAGCGGAGAGCTCTTGGCAAGCATTAGGGAAGAGTCCATAGCTAGCTATATTAAGATTGGGAGCTTTGATAGGGATGGAAACAAGGATCATCTGATTTCCCTTTGGGAACACTCAGGAGGGGTCTATAGTCCCTCCACAGTTAGTCTCTACCAATACAGGGATGGGGAGATTCAAAGGCTAGAATTAGAAGAAGTAAATGACCTAGAAGTTAGCTTTAAGGATAATTTTGAATATGAAATAAATTCCCATAGCCTGGATGAAAACTATACTCTCCAGCTTGATCCTAGCTATATAGCCTATTATGTTTCCCAGAGACTTTATGATCAAGAAGGCAAACTAAGGCTAGAGGATGAAATAGGATTTGGAGAAGAATTTGCCTATACAGTGACCAAGCTAACTAGACCAGACCATATACTCTACTCCCAAGAACTCTTAGACTACTATGAGCATGGATCTTTTCTAGCAAATATTAAGAGCTACTTAGAGATTCAGGAGGATCAACTAAGACTTGTAAGGCTAGAAGTCCTAGACATTCATGGAGAACCTATGCCTAGGGATTATAGAGAAGTGGAAGGCTATGAAGAAATAGACCTTAGCACTATAAGATTTAGAAATGAAGAACTCCTAGAAACCCTAGACTTCTATATAGAACTACTAGATGAAGAGGAAAGCTCCATAGAGGAGACCTATGGAGAGGCCCTTGATGCAGGCTATTATGATCTAAGATTTAAGTCCTATGATGACTTTGTAATATTTCTAGATGATAGCCAAGCTGACAAGCCAGTGTTCGCTGTTTGGACCCGGGATATCTTGGACATAGAAAATGATGACAATGAGATCCTAAGTAGATTTGGTATGCCAGATGATATGGGCTATGATGAAATGGAAGAGCAGCACTATATGAAATATTCCCTGGAAGATTACTTTATAAAGTTTGTAAATATAGGCCATGAAAGGCCCTATATAGAAATAAAAAAGAGACCTTAAGAGATTAGAATGGAGGGTGAAAAATGTATAATAAGAAAATATCTAGAAAAACATTGATTTTTGATACAGAGACCTCAGGCCTAAGGCCAGGCAATATCTGCCAGCTATCCTATTTACTTATTGGAGAGGATGGGATTGAAGGAAAGAATCATTATTTTAAAGTAGGCTATGTGGAGCCTGGAGCAGAGAATATCCATGGCCTTAGCGTAGAAAAACTCTTAGTCCTATCAGATAATAAAGAATTTAAAGATAAATTATCCTTGGTTAAAGAAGACTTTGATAGGGCTGATCTCTTAGTGGGACACAATATAAGTTTTGACCTTAATTTTCTAATCTCAGAATACCAAAGAGCAGGCCAGGGCTTTAATCTCAAGGATACATTTTGTACTATGAAGTACTTTACCAATATATGCAAAATAGACCATTGGAACGGCAGGGGCTATAAATGGCCTAAACTAGAAGAACTAACTCACTTTCTCAAGATTAGCCATAGGGATATAGTAGAGGAAACAGAGGAAATTTTCTCTTCCCCTGACATAGGCTACCACGATGCAAGATTTGATACAGTTGCCACCTACCTGTCCTATCTTGAAGGAATAAGGAGAGGCTTTATAAAAAGGGACTACTAAGCATGGATTAGCTTTATTATAATATCTTGTATATAATAGTCAGGCATGGATAAAAAATTATATATAAAGATTAGGTGGGATTAAATGACAGAAGAAAATATTGATGACCAGAAGAAAAATAGTTTTATCTTGACCAAGGTGTTTTTATGGATAATAATGCTTCCTCTAATGTTAGTGAGAGCCATAGTGAAATATGAAGCCTTTGGCTATGCAGTGAAGGGAATATTAATCTTGGTAATAATAATGGGCTTTCCCATTAAAAGATTCTTTCAAATAGCAATCAAGCCCTATTCCATAGGCCTGCTGCTAGTACTTCCCCTTATTGATTTACTCATCTCTAGATATAGGGATAAAAAAGAAGAGGAAGCTAGTTCAGAAGAGGGAAGATTAGTTGGCAAGAAAACTAAAAAAGAAGAAAAGATAATTGTAGATACCCTGGATCTAGTATTTAAGGATCTTGAGATTCAGAATAGATTAGAAGAATTTATAATTAAAAATACTAAGAGCTATGAAGAAAACAAGATGGATGAAAAGCTCTATGAGAGGGAATTAGATAAACTCCTAGATTATCTAAATAGAAAAACCCAGGGAGCTGCTAAGATACCTGTAGCCAGAGGTAATAGGAAGCTAGTCAAATACTGGAAGAAAAATGGACCTCTCCTTATAGATAAGGACATGTTAAAGCTCTATATAGATAATAAAAGATAAATTTCAATATAATTTAATGGTAAAAGAGAAAGCCAGTCTAAGCTTAATAAATTTTAAGCCTAGACTGGCTTTATCACGTTAAAGCGTGTATAATATAGTTAAGAATAATAAAAATCCTAAGAAGCAAAAGGAGGAAGCCATGAGAAAACTTCTAGTATTTCTAATAATATTTGCCATGATCTTAAATGTATCCATAGTCTTTGCAGAGCCATCATCATGGGCCTTAAAAGAAATTGAAAGAGCTCTAGACTATGGTCTAGTACCAGACAAGCTATTAAGTGATTATCAGGAAGATATTAGCAGGGAAGAATTTTGTGAAATGATTGTAAAATTATATGAATCCCTGTCAATGCAAGCTGCAAAAGCAGTAAAGGAGAATCCCTTTAAGGATACTAAAAATCCAGAAATTTTAAAGGCCTATAATCTAGGCATAGTATATGGAGTTGGGGCAGGGAAATTTGCTCCAGAGAATCCTATTAGTAGGGAAGAGATAGCAGTTATGTATTATAGGACCTTAAAGATCCTAAATCCTAGTATAGATGGAAGTAAAATTAGCCTAAAATTTGAGGACAAGGCCAGTATAAGCAATTGGGCTGAAGATGCAGTGGCCTATATGAACAATAAAGAGATAATAAGCGGAATAGGAAAGGGTAAATTTGGACCAAAGGCCAATGCATCAAGAGAACAAGCAATAGCCCTAACCCTAAGAAGCTATAATTCATTTAATAAGGACCTAAGGGCAAAGATGGAAAAAAAGGATGGAGAAGAAAAGAAAAAAGTCCTAAGTCCTGTAGAGATAGGACAACTATCAGATAG
>CAZGQG010000065.1:3985-5069 GCA_964527205.1 uncultured Tissierellaceae bacterium
AAAGCCCTGAGCCTAGGAGATTCCAGTAAGATTAAAAGGGGAGAAGATATCTATGTAATAGGAAGCCCAGAAGGATTAAAAAACTCCCTATCTGATGGACTCATCAGTGCTGTTAGGATAGATAGCATACAGGTAAATGCTGCCATTAATCCAGGAAATAGTGGAGGAGCTCTTTTAAATCAGTATGGAGAAGTAGTAGGAATAATATATGAAAAATATTATGGGTCAGAAAATCTAGGCTTTGCAATCCCAATAAATCTTCTTAAGAGTTTGGACAAAAGCCTAAATCTAAGTGTAAAGGCCTTTTATGACAAGACCAGTACAAAAATCCCAGGGCCAACTAATGTAAGGGCTGTATTTAATGGTCTAGATGGTTTCCATATTTCCTGGGATGATATGGGTGCAGATTATTATGTAGTATATGCAGCAATTGACGGTGGAGACTTTTATGAATTATATGATGATGTAGATGGAGAAAACATATGGTACTGGGATTATGATTATTGCATCAATAACTACGGATATGATCCAGGAGACACAGTACAGTATGCAGTTGCCTCTGTAGTAGGTGAAAATATTTCTGAGTATTCATATTCAGAGCCGGTAACAATGCCGAAATAAGTTATATAAGTAAGATGGAGAATATAATCCAGCCATAGAGTAATCTAGGGCTGGATTTATTTAGTAATAATGTTTTACTAATTTGAAAACTATTATTGAAATTTAAAATTATAGAATAAAATAGCCTAGGCTAGTTAAGAAGATGATTGCAAGATTTCCTATTAGCAATATTTTCTAAAATTGTATATAATAGACTTGTATAAATGAGAATTTTTGGACAATACAACATAAATAAGAAATAAGTTGAAGGAGAGTGCTATGATTACATCAGAAGAAATAAAAAGACGTTTATGGGATGGTGCTAATGAGTTAAGAGGTTCAATGGATGCAAGCAGGTACAAAGATTACATGCTTGGTTTAATGTTCTATAAGTTCTTAAGCGACAAAACTTTAGATGCATTTAAAATCTCAGCTGGTTTAGGTCAAATAAAAGAAGAAGAACTAGTAAAAGAATATAAGAAGG
>CAZGQG010000066.1:0-4858 GCA_964527205.1 uncultured Tissierellaceae bacterium
GATTTCGTTTATCTTCTTTCTATTATGTAATGGTCGGGGTGAGAGGATTTGAACCCCCGGCCCCATGGTCCCAAACCACGTGCGCTACCAAACTGCGCTACACCCCGTCGCCAACTACTATTATAGTATACGATGGATGCAATAATATTGCAAAGCTCAAATAAGATGAAAAAAGAGCACATAAGGCTAAATAAGACTTTTAAACTAATAGGAGAGATTGAATCTAAAGAAATATAAGTATAGATAGATATATCTATTAAAAACTCTTTAAATGACAAAAAGATTGAAAAAACTTGTATTTATTCTCTTAAAAAGAGTAGATATTCTATTAATATGGGTAAATATATATTTTAGGGCAAAAATAATAAAAGGCAAATAAGCTTAGAAGGATGGCTTAGTGGATTGACTAAAGAAATGCCTTGTGATAATATTATAATGAATAAAATTAAATATAGTTCCTTATCAAGAGCGATGGAGGGTATGGGCCCTGTGAAATCCGGCAACCAGTTTATACAAGGTGCTAAATCCCACAGACAAGAGTCTGAAAGATGAGGTTTAAGATAAGACCTTTTCTATTTATGGAGAGGTTTTTTTAAATTGATAAGGTAGGAGAGATCCTTTAAAGGTATATAATAGGAGGAAGAAAAATGGAAAAGTGGTTTTTTACATCAGAATCTGTAACAGAAGGGCATCCAGATAAGGTATGTGATCAAATATCTGATGCTATACTAGATGCAATAATGGAGAAAGATCCTGATGCAAGGGTTGCCTGTGAATGTACAGCAACTACAGGTATGGTATTGGTGGTGGGAGAAATAACTACTAGTTGCTATGTAGATATTCCAAAGATTACCAGAGATACAATAAAGGAAATAGGCTATACCCGTGCTAAATATGGCTTTGATGGAGAAACATGTTCAGTACTTACATCTATTAATGAACAATCCCCAGATATAGCCATGGGAGTAGATGAGGCCTTGGAGCAAAGAGGAGATTCCAGTGATGAATTAGATAAGATTGGAGCAGGAGACCAGGGTATGATGTTTGGTTATGCCTGTGATGAGACGGAGGAATTAATGCCTCTTCCTATTTCTCTGGCCCATAAGCTGGCTAAAAGATTAGCAGATGTGAGAAAGGATGGGACCTTAGAATATCTAAGACCAGATGGAAAGACCCAGGTAACTGTAGAGTATGAGGGCAATACCCCTATAAGGATAGAAAACATTGTAGTTTCAGCCCAGCATAGGGAAGATATTAGCCTGGAACAAATAGAATCTGATATAATTGAAGAGGTAATAAGAAAGGTTATACCAGAAAACCTACTTGATGAGGATACTAAATACTATGTAAATCCTACAGGTAGATTTGTAATAGGTGGACCTATGGCTGATGCTGGCCTAACAGGAAGAAAAATTATAGTAGATACTTATGGAGGATTTGCTAGACACGGTGGAGGAGCTTTCTCTGGTAAGGACGCTACCAAGGTAGATAGATCAGCTGCCTATGCAGCAAGATATGTGGCTAAGAATATAGTGGCTGCAGGATTGGCAAGTAAATGTGAGATAGGACTTGCCTATGCCATAGGAATTGCAAAGCCACTTTCCATATATGTAAATACCTTTGGAACAGGGAAGATCTCAGAAGAAGCGATAAAGACCAAGATAAATAAGCACTTTGATCTAAGGCCTGCAGCAATAATAAGAGACTTAGACCTAAAGAGGCCAATCTACAAGGACCTAGCAGCCTATGGACATTTCGGAAGGGAAGACCTAGACCTTAGCTGGGAAAAAATTGATAAGGTAGACCTATTAAAAGAATAAAATATTGATTTTTAGGGTATAGATATGAGGAGATTTTATAGTTTTAATATATAGGAAAGGAGGCGAGTAGATGATACTTCAGGGAACTGTGGAAGATATAAGATTTCGCAATGAATCTAATGGCTATACTGTAGCTCTCTTAGATACAGAGGATGGCCTAGTTACCATAGTAGGCAATGCTGCTATTATAAATTTAGAAGAATCTGTAGAAGTTGAGGGAGATTGGATCTACCATGATACCTATGGTGAGCAACTTTCCTTTACCAGCATTAGGACTGTAGTACCTTCTAGCCTAAAGGGCATAGAAAACTACCTTGCCTCCGGACTTATTCCCCATATAGGGCCTAAGACTGCTGAAAAAATAGTGGAAAGATTTGGCCTGGATAGTTTGGAAATCATACAGTACAATCCAGAAAGACTAAAGGAAATCAGTGGAATTGGAGATAAGAAATTGGAATCCATAGTAGGGGCCTATAGTGAGCAAAGGGAAATAAGGGATATAATGGTATATCTTCAGGAATACGGAATAAGCGTTAGTTATGGCCTTAAGATATATAAGAGATATGGCCAGGAGACCATAGCTGTAATAAATGAAAACCCCTATAAACTATCTGAGGACATATTTGGTATAGGCTTTAAGATAGCAGATAAGATAGCCCACAATATGGGAGTGAGCAGGGATTCTATATATAGGGTAGAGGCGGGGATTAGATTTGTAATATTGGAAGCTGCAGGAGATGGGAACTGCTATTTGCCAGAGGAAATCCTAATAAATAAAGCTAGGGGCATATTAGATGTAGATAAGGAAACAGTAGAAGAGGGACTAAGAAACCTAGCTATTAAGGGAACTATACATATGGTAAGGGACGGGGAAGAAAATCCCATCTATTACAGTGCCTATCACCAGGCAGAAAACAATGTGAGTAGAAAGCTAATAGAACTATCCGGGCTTAAGGTCAAGGAAGGAGAGATAGACCTTCAAGGGAAGATCAAAGAAATTGAAGAAGAGACAGGAATAGAATTTGCAGAAAAACAAAGCCTAGCCCTAAAGGAATCCATAGAAAATGGACTCCTAGTTATAACGGGAGGACCTGGAACAGGAAAGACTACTATAATAAATGGAATAATTAAATTATGTGAGTCCATGAATCTTAGCGTAAGTCTGGCAGCACCTACAGGAAGAGCCGCCAAGAGGATGACAGAAACCACAGGCAAGGAAGCAAAGACCATACATAGGTTACTGGAATACTCCTTTATGGAAGATGATTCGGAGATGGCCTTTGGCAAGGACGAGGAAACTCCCATAGACTCAGACATGGTCATAATAGATGAAGCATCCATGATCGATATACTCCTTATGAATTCACTTTTAAAGGCTATAAATCCAGCTAGCAGGCTTGTCCTAGTAGGAGATATTGACCAGCTCCCATCCGTGGGTCCAGGAAATGTATTGAGAGACATAATAGACTCAAGGCTAGTAAAGGTAGTAACTCTTGACCAAATTTTTAGGCAATCTCAGGCAAGCATGATAGTAGTCAATGCCCATAGGATAAATCATGGAGAAAGTCCTATGCTAAATGAGGAAGACAAGGATTTCTTTTTTATCAACAAAGGTTCCCAGGGAGAAATAGGGGAGACCATAATAGAACTTATCAGGGAAAGACTTCCAAATTATTATGGTTTTGACAGCCTAAAGGACATTCAAGTACTTACACCTATGAAAAAAGGAGAAGTAGGGACAAATGCTCTTAACAAGTCTATCCAGGCAGCCTTGAATCCTGAATCCCCAGAAAAGGAAGAAAAGAAAATGGGAGATCAGATCTTCCGTGTGGGGGATAAGGTTATGCAGATAAGAAACAACTACTCCACAGAATGGACCAGGCACTTTAATGGAATGGTCCTTGAAAGAGGAGAGGGTGTATTTAATGGGGATCTTGGATATATAAAGAGTATGGACAGGGAAGGCAGCAGTCTAAGGGTCTTGTTTGATGATGATAAAGAGGTAGAATATGATTTTACCAACCTAGATGAATTAATACATGCCTACTCAACCACAGTCCATAAGTCCCAGGGTTCTGAGTTTCCTGTTATAGTAATGCCTATTACTTGGGGGCCTCCAATGCTCCTTACTAGGAATCTTCTCTACACTGCCATAACCAGGGCAAGAAAGCTAGTGGTCCTAGTTGGTCAGCAGAGATACTTCCATACAATGATAGATAACAACCGGATTACAAAGAGATACTCAGCTCTAGATAGGAAGATAAGGGATTATGTAGCTTTATTTGAGGAGTGATTTCCGTGGACATGCTATCAAATTTATTGTTTCCCGCCAGGGGGACTTGTTTAATATGTAGGGAAGAGGCTATGGAAGGCAAGCACATATGTAGACACTGCAGGGACAATCTAGAAATAGTAAACCAGTCCTTCCATACTAGGTCAGACTATATAGAGGAGATTTACTATTCTCTTTTCTATAATAGATTTATAAGGAAAGTTATTAAGGATTATAAATTTAATGGAAAGAACTACCTCTACAAGGCCCTAGGAGAAATCATGCTAGAAACTATAAGGGACTACGGAATAGAGGCAGATGCAATTATATATGTACCTATACACTATAGGAAAGAGGCAAAGAGGGGCTACAATCAAGCAAGGCTCTTGGGAATCTACTTGTCCAAAGCCTTAGCCCTAGAACTAATAGATAAGAATCTAGTAAAATACAGAAGTACAAGAGATCAAAGTCATTTAAATGGATTTGATAGGAAGAAAAATTTAAAGGATGCCTTTCTGCTAAAAGATCCTGGACCTATAAGAGGAAGGGATATACTCCTAGTAGATGATGTTGTAACCACAGGCTCTACTATGGAAGAAATAGGCAAGCTACTTATAAGTAAGGGTGCAAAGAGGGTAAGGGGAATTGCCCTTACATCAAGTAAGGATGGGTAAAAAAATAGCAAGGGTGATTTTAAAATCATCCTTGCTATTTTTGTGTGCCCAGCATGGGCACAAACTAGTCGGTGAAAGTCCGATACGGGGGT
>CAZGQG010000067.1:0-1450 GCA_964527205.1 uncultured Tissierellaceae bacterium
TTGGAAAAGTCCACTGAGGATTCTAAGATCCTATCTAAATACATCCTAAGCACATTGCCCTTTCCTAGTTTCTGATATTTGGCTATATCAGTTTGGCAATAACCACAGGAAACCATAAGTATATGACTTCCCTTTACCTTTTTACTCCTAGGATTTTCCTGCATTAAGCTTCCACCTTCCCATGATCTGCATCATAGTACTTTTCAATTTCTACAAATAAATCTTCATCAGTTATAAATCTATTGGAGAATATAATTAAATATACCTCCATGTCATTGTCTTTTAAAAACTCTTCTATGGTTTCCACTGCTACCCTTAGGGCTTTTTTCTTTGGATATCCATATATGCCTGTGGAAATCAGTGGAAAGGATATGGATTTAATATCATTTTCCTTGGCAAGTTCCAAGGCAGACCTATAGGCACTGGCAAGAAGTTCTTCCTCTCCTGAATCTCCCCCTAGCCACACTGGTCCTACAGCATGGATTATATGCTCTGCAGGCAGCTTGTATCCATCAGTTAAGACTGCCTCTCCCACCTTTATAAGACCTATCTTGTTGGTTTCCCTTTGAAGGTCCTTGGCTCCTGCTGCAGTATAAATAGCCCCGCATACTCCTCCACCCATTTGCAATTCCTTGTTGGCTGCATTTACTATTGCCTGGGTTTTCATCTTGGTAATATCATCTTTTACAACTTTAAAAGTCATCCCTATCATCCCTTATCATTTTATAGTATAAGATCTAACTCCCTTAAAATATCTCCTGCCTTACCCTGGAACTGAAGATCAAAATTCTTATCTCTTTCCAGTTCCTTGTTTATATAGACCTTTTTGCCTCTGGTTAAGTTAGGTAGATTGCTTACTGGATAGACCCTAAGGCTAGTCCCTATTACAAGGACCAGGTCAGCCCTTTCCATTTCCTCTATGGCCCTTTCCAGTTCTTCTCCTGGTAAGGATTCTCCAAAGAGCACTACTCCTGGCCTTAGATTTCCACCGCACTTCCTACAGGCCTTCTTGTCCATAAAGTCAGCCTTTTCAGCAGGATGTCCGCAATCTCCACACCTATATTGATTTAAAGATCCATGTATTCTATATACCCTTTTATTCCCTGCTAATAGATGAAAATCATCTACATTTTGAGTTATTATACTTTGGACCAATCCCCTTCTTTCCCAGTCCGCTAAAATATCATAGCCTTCATGGGGTTTTACGTGCCCAAGGCTCTCCATTCTCATCTTATAAAACTCATGGAAATGGTCATAATTATCCCTTAGTGAATCTATACTGGCAAGTTTCATAGGATCTACCTTCTTCCATAGACCCTCCTTGGACCTAAAGTCCGCCAGCCCACTTTCCGTAGACATGCCGGCTCCAGTTAAGATTACTGTATGACGGGACTCCTCCATCCATCCTTTTAGCTTCTCTAGTTTTTCCCTTCTTTCCAAACCCATCCCC
>CAZGQG010000067.1:1550-4829 GCA_964527205.1 uncultured Tissierellaceae bacterium
CCTTATATCCTCTCATATATACTATTCTATCATAAAGTGAATCTTTATTTAAGCTTATGCTTAAAAATGTCCTTTATGGGTATATTCTTATAAGATTATAGGAGCACATTTTATAAAAAAAGAGGTGAAAATATGCTAAAAGAATTTAAAGAGTTTATTTCCCGGGGAAATGTTATGGACCTGGCTGTAGGAGTAATTATTGGTGGGGCCTTTGGTAAGATCATCACATCTCTTGTAGATGATATACTAATGCCCATAATAGGAATACTCCTGGGAGGAGTCAATTTTTCAGAACTAAAATATGTAATCACACCAGCTGCGGGAGAAGTGGCTGAATCTGCAATCTTCTATGGACAATTTATCCAATCCTTAATTGATTTTCTAATCATTGCCTTCTCCATCTTTATGATAGTAAAGGCCCTTAATAAGATGAAAAGACCAAAGCCTATAGAGGTTGAAGTAGTTGAAGAACCAAGCACAGAGGAAATCCTCCTTACAGAAATTAGAGACCTTCTAAGAGAAAAAAATCTTTAATATTATTAAAAATTATAAAATACAATTCCTCCCTTCAGCTATTTCTAGCTAAAGGGAGGAATTTTTCTTTTAATCCATCTTTACCCTTTCCATCTCTCCCCACTGGGCATCCTTCTTGCCCTTGAAGATATTTCCTATCCTAAATAGTGACATAAGCTGCCTAAAGCCAAAGCCTTCCAATACACTTAGGACCAGCATCCTTCCAAGGATTCCCCGGGAGGATTCTATGCCAAATATATAAAGGTCTGTAATTATGGATATTATAGATATAACTATATTGTATCCAATATAGACCAGGAGATAGAGTACAAAGAATTTTAAATTTATTATATTGAGTATATAGGAAAGACCTAGGGTCACTATTCCCAGTATTTCTAAAAAAGGAGTAAGGTACTCAAAGATTAGAAAATATGGAAAGGATACTAATCCTATGGTTCCGTAGCTGGGATTAAAGAGCATATATAAATGCATCTTCAAGCTCTGTCCCAGCCCCACATGCCACCTTCTCCTCTGCCTTCTAAGCACCTTCAAGCTTTCCGGCACCTGGGTCCAGCATATGGCATCCGGTACATAGTAGGTCCTATAGTCTATCTTGTTCTTCCTATAATAGGAATGTATCTTTACTATGATCTCCATATCCTCTCCCATAAGGCCATGGCTATAGCCTCCCACATTTACAACTGCCTGCTTCTTATAAAGACCAAAGGCCCCAGATATGATCAGGTTCCCATTGATCCCATTTAGGGATACTCTAGAATTTAAGAATACCCTTATGTATTCAATTATTTGAAAGATTACCAGAGGATTTTTAGGCTTTTTAGAGGCCTTGATCATTCCATCCTCTATGGTCATTCCATTAGATACCCTTATATTTCCTCCCACTGCCACAGTCTTATCCTTCTCCAGGAAGGGCTCAACTATTTTTTTAAGAGAATCCCTTTGCAGAACAGAATCTGCATCTACACAGAGAAAAAGTGGATAGGAACTTAGGTTGATCCCTAGATTCAGGGCGTCAGACTTGCCTCCATTTTCCTTGTCAGCCAGGACTATCTTTACTCCAGAGTTATTTTCATAAATGGCCTGGGCCTCTTGAGACTCCACCAGTCTTCTATAGGGCCTGTCCACCCTTCTTAGTCCATAATAATCTATTAAGGTCTTTGTAGTCTCATCCTTGGACCCATCATTTACTATTACTATTTCATAGCTAGGATAGTCCAGGTTTAAAAGACTATTTATAGAGTCAATAATGGTTACCTCCTCATTGTAGGCAGGTACCAGTATGGATATGGGTATGTAATTGCTTTCATTTCTAAGTAATGCCTGGCCCATATGCTCCTTCCTGGTGGCAAAGTCATCTAGGCTAAAGGCTGCATAAATTGTAGTTATAAAGTATATAAGGGCGTATAGAAACATATAAAAGAAGAAAAACACATTTATTCCGTATATAATATCCTTAATTCCCATAGGCCACCCTACTTTCTATAGTGTATTTCAATACATCTTGGGCAAATCGGTCTTCATTAATCTGAATCTCTCTTAGGACCTCTTCCCTTGGAACTAGCTTAACAAAACTCCAAGCTGCATTTTTTCTCACAAAGTAATTCTTATCTCCCAAGGCTTTTCTAAGAATTTCCACAGTGTCCCCTCCTGGATATTGTCCCAGGGCTGTAGCCGTATTTGCCCTTAGACTCCAATGTTCACTTTCCATATTGGCAAGGATATGTTCCCTGGCCCTTTCATCTACTATATGGGTAAAATATCTGGTGAGCTTAATCATCTTTTCCTTGTGAACAGGACTATCCATACAGGCAAGAAGGCTATCTCTCACCCTCTTATCATCATTTCCTGTACTGGTCAGGTGCTCTATAAAGATAGAACTTGCCCTAGGCCCAAATTGATCACACTTATTTAAGATCTCATCATCTAAAAGCCTAGTGTCTCCCCGGAAGTTATCAAGAAAGTCAACCACTATCCTGCTATTAAAGTATTTTTTCCCCTGGTTGACCTTGTTAAAGGCCTGGATCATATAGTCCAAAGAGCTCTTGCTATTTATTACCTGGAGGGCATTGTTCCTTACATAGACAGAATCATCATCCAGGGCCTCCAGGGCAAAGTCTCCCACCTGGTCTGTATTTACCTTGAATTCTGACAGGAGATATAGGGTATAGCTTTTCCTATAGCTCTTTCTTACAATATTGCTTCTCATAATTTCCTTGTAATCAACTATTTCATTGAGAAGCTCCCTTAGCTCCTCACTATGGCCATATTCTTCCTTATACTTTTTAAAGCCCAGATAAAAGCTCCTAAGATCCCTTCTCTTGGAAAAATTGTTCTCAAGTCTTTTCCTTGCCCTATCCCCCTCCCCATCCTCCCTTTGGAGTAAAAGAACAAAGGACTGGTAGATCTCCTGGGTCTTCCTTTGGATCTTCTCCTTATTTCTCTTCCTAAGTAGAATAGAAGAGATAAAGTACAGACTTACTATAAGCAGTACTATAACTATGGATATAAAGCTTATATAAACTAGATTTACTGTCATCTTCTATTCCCCCAATATTCCTTTAATATAAAGTAAGAGCTCTTTAGCCTATACTCATCCTCGCTTATCTTTTTATTGGTCTTTAGTCTTTGCCCTGCTTCATTGCCGTAGACCCTGTCTTCCTCTTTATCATAGATAGAATACCTAAATTTTCCTACCCTTAGGCTCTTTTCCACTCCCTTTAGGTAAAAGTCATCAAAGATAAGCAT
>CAZGQG010000068.1:0-4745 GCA_964527205.1 uncultured Tissierellaceae bacterium
TACTGAATATTCTCTCTTATAGCTATATTATATATAATTTAGCCTAACAAAGCTATATGGAAATTCTATATTTCAACTAATTATATTAAGGTCAATTTTTTATTCTCAAGCTTAAAGCCTATAATTTTGGACAAAATAAAAGAAACTGACCTAGGCCAGTTTCTTCTTTTCTTATATCCTTATGAAGTTATTGCCTTTGCAGCAGCTTTTTCTTCACTTCTGTGAACAAATATAGTTCCTGCTAAGTCTCCTAAACAGTTGTTAGTTGTAGTTCCCATGTCAAAGATTCTGTAGAATGCAGCTATTATTCCTACTATCTCTATTGGAAGTCCAAAGGCCTCTACCATTACCAGTAGCTTAACAATACCGGATCCAGGTATTCCTCCTCCACCAGTGGATAGGATAGCTGATAATACAATTACCTTGATCATAGTTCCTATATCTAGGGGTGCTCCTACTACCTGACTTATGAATACTATTACTACACCATAAAGTATTACACTTCCATCATAGTTCATTTGGGATCCTAGAGGAATTGTAAAGCCTGAAATACTCTCTGGAACACCAAATTTTTCCTTAGCTACCTTAATGTTTACAGGTATAGAAGCTATACTACTACAAGTTGCAATTGTATAAATCCATAATTCAGCACTATCTTTTATAAATCTTAAAGGATTAATTCCTGCAGTAAACCATAGTACTCCACCGTATACTAAAAGTATTTGTATAAGACATGCTAAATAATAAGTACCTGCTAATGTTGCCATACTGGTGAATATACTTGCTCCATAGGTTGCAAAGCTATCAGCCATTAGGAAAAATATTCCTATAGGTGATGCAATCATAATCATACTGATCAATGAAAAAACTAGTTCACTTAAGGAGTTAAATCCTCTTATTAAGGTATCTTTTAACTCTTCGTTTTTAACTCTAAGAGTTGCTACACCAAGTAATACTGCTATTATTAATGTTTGTAATATATTTCCACTTGCAAAGGTTGCAAACATATTTGATGAGAACATACTCTTAAAGAACTCTGCTATTGTAATGTCTGTTCCAGAACTAACTACCTCTTGAGAGGCTAAGCCAGCTAGGTTTGCATAGTTACCTGGTTTTAGGATCATGGCAACAGCTATACCAATTGCAGTTGCAACCAAGGTTGTTAAAACATAATATGTCATTATTTTAACACTTATACGTCCCAGTGTCTTCGTATCTTTTTGTGATGTAATCCCTGTGATTATAGTAACTAAAACCATTGGCACTACAATCATCTTAATCATATTTAACCAAATATCTCCGATAAATCCTACCTTAGTCATTGGATCTCCTAAGACAAGCCCAAATACTGCTCCCAAGACCATAGCAACTAGGACTTGAGTTGTTAAACCAATCTTTTTACCACCAATTTTCATGGATACACTTCCTTTCATAATTTTAATTGTTTAATAAGTTCTGTAATTTATAATGATTTATCTATTTCTTTAATAATATCAACAATCTTAAGAGAATCAGCACGGCTTATTGCATTATAAAAAACTAATCTTACCTTATCTCCTAATACTGGCCTAACTAATAATCCTTTTTCTTTTGCCAAGGCACAGTACTCTCCTGGGCTTAGATTGGATTCACTTACATCTAATAGCACAATATTTGTCTGAACATCCTCTTGTACTCTTGTTTTCCTTAAATCTCTAAGATTATCTGCAACATATTTAGCATTGGAATTGTCTACTTTTAATTGATCAATATTGTTTTTCAAAGCATACATGCCTGGTGCTGCAATAATTCCAGCTTGTCTTAGATTTCCACCTAATAGTTTCTTCTTATTTCTGACTTCCTTTACAAAATCCTTATCCCCACAAAGAAGAGAACCCAATGGAGCTCCTAAGCCTTTGGATATGCAAAACATAATTGAGTCTGCATATTGGCAAATTTCTTCAACTGCTACATCAAGACCTGCTGCTGCATTAAATAATCTGGCCCCATCCATATGTACATGAATATTGAACTCCTTGGCTAGATTGTATATTTCTTTTAATTCATCTAAAGGAATACATGCTCCACCAGCAAAATTGTGTGTGTTTTCAATACATAGTAGTTTTATCTTTTCTTCTTCCATTAAACTCCTAAGATGATCAATATCTGGTGTATGCTTTTCATTTAATCTGTAAACAAGAGGAATCAATTGTCCAAAATTCTCTTCAAATACAACCTTCTCACTAACATAGATATGTTGCATTTGATCAACTAAAACCTTATCTCCAGCTTCACAACAAGTAAGTATGGCAGCTGTATTAGCCAGTGTTCCAGATGAAAAAATAACAGCTTCATCTTTTCCTGTTAATTCTGCAACAAAATCTTCCAGTTCATTTACAGCTTTGTCTTCACCCCTTCCATTTTCATCTCTCCTACCATCATCACCTAGTTTAGCAGTTAAAATTGTCTCTAACATTTCTCTACTAGGTAAGGTCAAGGTGTCACTTCTTAAATCTATCATCAAACCCCTCCTCTCTTTGTATATAATATATTGCAATATCTATGCCAAGTCCTCTAATCCTTACAATGATTAGATAAAGTGCTAGTCTAATGGACTTTTTATCTAATCTAATAATTTAAAATAGCGTTGCACTGGTTTCAAAAGAAACAAATGCAACGCTATTGCAACACTCTTTAAAATTCTCTTTTTATAAATCTCCAAAGTGTTGTCCTATGAATTCCCAGCATCTCAGCTGCCTTTGTTCTGTTACCCTTTGTAATCTTTAAAGCCTCTTCAACCTCTTCCTTTGTTATATCATAATGGCCAATTTCCTTTTCTTCTCTTTTTTCTTTTATAAATTCAGGTTCATATAGCCTTATCATATTGTTAATAATGGTATGGTCTATAGTATCAGACTCATTTATTATATTTAATTTTTCTATAAAGTTTTCCAATTGTCTAGCATTTCCAGGCCATCCATATTCTTCTAAGGCCCTAATCCCACTTTCTGTAATCTTAAAACCTTCATCCTTAGAGTGTTTTTTCCAAAATTCTTTTGTCAGTTCATAAATATCTTCTTTTCTATTCCTTAAAGGAGGGATAGCTACAGTTAAAACATTAATCCTGTAAAATAAATCATCCCTAAATTTATTTTCATTAACTAATTCTTCCATCTTTTTATTAGTTGCTGCTATAACCCTTACATCTATTGGTATTATTTGATTGCCACCTAATCTCATTATTTTTCTTTCTTGCAGGGCTCGCAAAAATCTAGTCTGAAGATTAAGAGGCATCTCTGATATTTCATCTAAAAATATTGTTCCCTTGTGGGCAAGTTCAAACAATCCAGCCTTGCCACCCTTTTTGGCTCCTGTAAAGGCTCCTTCTTCATATCCAAATAATTCACTTTCCAAAAGGCTTTCTGGCAAAGAACCACAATTCACTGCAACAAAGGCTTGGGATTTTCTTTTACTCATATTATGAATACTCTGGGCAAAGAGTTCCTTACCCACTCCAGTCTCTCCAATTATCATTACTGTAGAGTCAGTTAGGGAGAACTTCTTTGCATTCTGGATTGCCTGTCTCATAGGCCGGCTTTTGCCTTTTATATCATCAAATACATGACTTGCATATAGTCCCTTGGATATTAATTGATTTCTTATCTTGTGCTCTGCCTTTGTTATCATATTAATATCATTAAAGGTTGCAATTGCGCCGATGACCTGATTTTTATCAAGTTTTAAAGGTATCATGTCGTAGAGAATGTCCATATTCTTCAAACTACCAACTTCCTGCAAGACTTCTTCTCCTGTTTTTAATACATCTAATAAATCTTCTAGTTCTGGGAAAACATCTACTAAGTAACTGCCAATAGGATTCCTATATCCAGGTATAAGCTTTAATGAGGTTTCATTTATCAAGCTTATCTTTCCAGCTTTATCAATGGCTATATATCCCTCTTTAGTGTGATCTAGGATGGCATTTAGCTCTTCATTTCTCCTTACATTAGATATAATTGCCTCATAAATTGACTCTGCTTCACTATATGCATGGCTTAAGGCCTTCTCTGTAAAATTAATTCTTACACTTTCCAGATTAAGGCTGCGAGCAAAATTCGTTTGAAAGACTCCTCCTACAATAACATCTGTTCCCTCTTCCTTAAGTTCTAATATTTTATTTTTCATATCATTTTCATTGTCCGCAAAGACTTGTTTTATTTTAACATTCAAGAGAGGGTTTAGTAGGTCTAAGCCCTTTACTATATTGTCATATCCAACAACACCTATGTTCCTTCCTAGTTTGCTGGCTCTAATCAAGGCCTCAATCATATCTTCAAAGGGAACAGGTATCTCAACAACAGGAATGTCTAGAGCCCTTCTGACTCTAGATACTGTACCTCCACGAGCCATTACAACTTTGATTCCTGCATCAGTAAGCTTTTCTGGATATTTAGAATCAAAAATTTGGATTTCTATATCTTTTCCCATCTTGTCAAATATATCTCTTGCAAGAGGAATAAATTCTTCATTATATGCAGCATAAGCAATATCTTTCATAGCTACCTCCATTCTTTTATGCTTTTTCTCTTTATGTTTTCTCTTCAATTTCCTTACAATGCTATGATATCATATTTGTTTTTCCCTTTCTTTTATATTTAATATCAGCCTAAGAATTTTATTAATATGATATAATATACTCTACTAATAATTATAATAATTGATTCTAATAGATTGAGGTGGAATATGAGAATAGGTGAGTTTTCTGA
>CAZGQG010000069.1:0-4683 GCA_964527205.1 uncultured Tissierellaceae bacterium
AGGTTTAGCTGCAAAGAAACTTGGTTGGCATGTAGCTACACCAGTATTTGATGGAGCCAATGAAGATGACATAGGAGACGCTCTTAGACAAGCAGGTTATCCAGAAAATGGAAAGCTAATGCTAAGAGATGGTAGAACTGGAGAGGAATTTAACAATCCAGTAACTGTTGGATATATGTATATGCTAAAACTTCATCACTTAGTTGATGATAAAATACATGCAAGATCAACAGGGCCTTATTCCTTAGTTACACAGCAACCACTTGGAGGAAAGGCACAGTTTGGTGGTCAAAGATTTGGTGAGATGGAGGTATGGGCACTTAAGGCTTATGGTGCGGCACATACACTTCAGGAAATATTAACTGTTAAATCTGATGATATAGTTGGAAGGGTTAAAACCTATGAGGCAATTGTAAAGGGAGAAAGTATCCCAGAGCCAGGAATCCCAGAATCCTTTAAGGTTCTTATAAAAGAGCTACAAAGTTTATCCCTAGATATGAAAATCTTAACCTCAGATAAGGAAGAACTAGAACTTAGAGAGTCTGAAGTTGATGAACTTGCAGATTTAGAGATGACAGGTGAAAACTTTGATGAAGATGGAATACTTCCTGATAGGAAAGAAAACGCAATAGAAAAGGTAGGAAGTGACGTGCCTACTGGATTTATATTAGAGGAAGAGGAAGAATAGATTCTAATAATATTTAAGTCGCATTTTCAAAGTATTAATGTAAATTAATAAGATGATTAGTTTGCTTATATATAAGGGTAAATATAACTTTATTATGAAAGGAGAGAATGCTCCTTGTTTGAATTCAATACTTTTGATTCAATTAGAATTGGGCTAGCATCCCCTGAAAAAATAAGACAATGGTCTAAAGGGGAAGTAAAGAAACCAGAAACAATAAACTACAGAACTTTAAAACCTGAAAAAGAAGGACTTTTCTGTGAAAAAATATTTGGACCTACAAAAGACTGGGAATGTCATTGTGGAAAATATAAAAGAATAAGATATAAGGGTGTAGTTTGTGACAGATGTGGGGTTGAGGTAACAAAGGCCAAGGTAAGAAGAGAAAGACTAGGCCATATTGAACTTGCTGCTCCAGTATCACATATATGGTATTTCAAGGGAATTCCTAGTAGAATGGGACATTTGCTTGATATATCACCAAGGCTTCTTGAAAGAATACTTTATTTTGCATCCTATGTTGTTATAGATGGTGGGGATACTCCCTTAGTTGAAAAACAACTCCTTACAGAGGCAGAATATAGGGAAGCATATGATAATTATGGCAACAAATTTAAGGCTATGATGGGAGCAGAGGCAGTTAAGGAGCTTCTTAACAATATAGATCTTGACAAAGAAGCTAAAGAGTTAAGAGCAGCCCTAACAGATGCTACGGGACAAAAAAAGGTTAGAATAACTAGAAGATTGGAAGTAGTAGAAGCGCTTAGGAAATCAGGAAACCATCCATCTTGGATGATACTTGATGTAATTCCTGTAATACCACCAGACTTAAGACCAATGGTTCAGTTAGATGGTGGAAGATTTGCTACATCTGATTTAAACGATTTATATAGAAGAGTAATAAATAGAAACAATAGACTTAAGAGACTATTAGATCTTGGAGCCCCTGAAATCATAGTTCGTAATGAGAAAAGGATGCTTCAAGAGGCAGTAGATGCATTGATAGACAATGGTAGAAGAGGAAGGCCTGTAACAGGTCCAGGAAATAGACCTCTTAAATCCTTATCTGACATGCTAAAGGGTAAGCAAGGTAGATTTAGACAGAACTTACTTGGAAAGAGGGTAGACTATTCTGGACGTTCAGTAATAGTTGTAGGTCCTCAACTTAAGTTTTACCAATGTGGAATACCAAAGACCATGGCTTTAGAGCTATTTAAACCCTTTGTAATGAAGAGATTGGTAGAAGAAGGTTTTGCTTACAATATAAAATCTGCTAAGAGAATGGTAGAAAGAGTTAATCCAGAAGTATGGGATGTTCTTGGTTCAGTAATAAAGGACCATCCAGTACTATTAAATAGAGCTCCTACCCTGCATAGACTTGGAATCCAGGCATTTGAGCCGGTTCTAGTTGAGGGTAAGGCAATAGAACTTCACCCACTAGTTTGTACAGCTTATAACGCAGACTTTGATGGTGACCAGATGGCAGTTCACGTTCCTTTATCTGCAGAAGCACAGGCAGAGGCAAGATTATTGATGCTATCTACAAACAATATACTTGCTCCAAAGGATGGAAAACCTATTACCACTCCTACTCAGGACATGGTTCTAGGAGCCTATTACCTAAGCATTCAAAGAGAAGGTGCTAAGGGTGAGGGTATGGTATTTAAAGATTATGATGAAATGATACATGCATATAGTATGGACGCTTTAGACTTGCATGCTAAAATCAAAGTTAGAATAAAGACAGATGAAAATGATAGGGGAAAACTTGTAGAATCAAGTGCGGGAAGATTTATTTTCAATGAGCACATTCCTCAAGATCTAGGATTTGTTGATAGGTCAAAGGACAAGTACTCTTTAGAAGTTGATAAGATGGTAGACAAAAAAACACTGGGTAATGTTATAGAAAAGTGTTTTAGAGTACACGGGAATGCAGTTACTGCCATTGTACTGGACCATATAAAAGAAATTGGATTCCATTATTCAACTCTTGGAGCCGTATCTGTTTCCATGGGTGACATATACATTCCTAAGGCCAAACAAGAATTAATAGAAAAGGCTGAAAAAGAAGTAGATACATTTGAGAAATCTTACCGTAGAGGATTTATAACAGATGAAGAAAGATATGAAAGTGTTATAAAGACTTGGAACCAAACAACCAATGACCTAACTGATGTATTGATGAATGACTTAGATCCTATGAACAACATCTATATAATGAGTCTTTCTGGAGCAAGAGGTAGTATAAACCAGATAAGACAGTTAGCTGGAATGAGAGGGCTAATGGCATCTACAACAGGAAAGACAATAGAGATTCCTATAAAGTCTAACTTTAGAGAAGGACTAGATGTATTAGAATTCTTTATATCCACTCACGGATCTAGAAAGGGACTTGCAGATACTGCCCTAAGAACAGCAGACTCAGGTTACCTAACTAGAAGATTGGTTGACGTTAGTCAGGACTGTGTAGTTAGAGAGTTAGACTGCGGAACAGATCAATATTTAATTGTTAAGGATTTCAAAGATGGCAATGAAGTTATAGAAGAGTTAAGAGATAGGGTTGAGGGAAGATATTCCTTCGAAGATATCCTAGATCCAAGAACAGATGAGCTTATAGTAGGGGCAAATGAAATGATATCTGAAATACAAGCTGATGTTATTAGAGATGCTGGGATAAAAGAAGTAAAGGTAAGATCTGTACTTGGTTGTAAATCTAGATATGGGGTATGTTCACATTGTTATGGTAGAAACCTAGCTACTGGTGAAGAGGTTCATATAGGAGAAGCTGTAGGAATAATAGCAGCTCAGTCTATAGGAGAGCCAGGAACACAGCTTACAATGCGTACCTTCCATACTGGGGGAGTAGCAGCTGGAGGAACGGACATAACTCAAGGTCTTCCAAGGGTAGAGGAGCTCTTTGAGGCTAGAAAGCCAAAGGGACTTGCGATTATAAGTGAAAACTCAGGAACTGTAAGCATAGAAGAAACTAAGAAGAAAAAACAAATAGTTGTAACTTCTAAGAGTGGAGATTCAGTTAACTATGCAATAGTTTACGGATCTAGATTAAAGGTAAAAGAAGGAGACTATGTAGAGGCTGGAGATGAACTAACAGAAGGTTCAATAAATCCTCACGACATCCTTAAAATAAAAGGTGTTCAAGGAGTACAGAACTACATTGTTAAAGAAGTTCAAAGAGTATATAGGATGCAGGGTGTAGATATTAACGACAAGCATATAGAAATAATAGTTAAGGAAATGCTCTCAAAGATTAAAATCGATGAGGCAGGAGACACAGATATGCTTCCAGGAGCTCTAGTAGATGAATTTGTATTTAAGGAAAAAAATAGATTAGCTATAGAAAATGATGAAGAACCAGCAATAGGAGAAAAAACACTATTAGGAATCACCAAGGCTTCACTTGCAACAGAATCATTCTTATCTGCTGCTTCCTTCCAGGAGACAACTAGGGTCTTAACCCAGGCTGCCATAGAAGGAAAAGAAGATTTCTTAATTGGATTAAAGGAAAATGTCATTATAGGAAATCTAATTCCAGCAGGTACTGGTATGACCAGATATAGGAATATTGAAGTGGTAAAAGATGAAAATATTGAGATTCTTGAAGAATTAAATGTTGACAGTGAAAATGAGTGATGATAGAATGTATTAGTGTGTAAAGAGAAAGTGAACTCTGGATGACATAAAGATTATGTGGACACGGTCCACATAATCTTTAAGAGATTTGGAGGAGGAGAGACTTATATGATCTCAAAGCTTATTGATCACGATAAAATCGTTGGTGCCAAACAGGTAAAAAAAGCATTGCAAAATGAAGAACTAGAAATAGTATTTATTGCAGAAGATGCTGACAAGAATGTGACAGATGAAATAGCACGAACGTGCAAGACCAAGGATGTTCAAGTAGTATATGTTGAAAACATGAGACAACTTGGAGATGCTTGTGGAATTGATGTTAATGCCGCAGTTGCTGCGTTAATTAA
>CAZGQG010000070.1:0-4192 GCA_964527205.1 uncultured Tissierellaceae bacterium
AGTCATATGCCGGAGTCATAGTTATAATAAGAGTTTATAAACAAAATTTAGATAAAAAAAAAGAAGAGGAATAATAACCCCTTCTAGAATAATGTGTCACACTTTTATTCCGTAGCAATAAATCTAGCTCCCCTTATCATATCCTTCCCATCATCACTCTTCAACCAATGGATGAGACTTCTGGCACTATGGTCTTTAGGAAGCTCTTTTCGGATTACTGCATAATATCCATCAGAGAGAGGGTATGAACCATCAGCTATAGTCTTTTCTGAAGGAAGAACACCTTCAAATTCTAAGATCTTTAATTCTTCATCTATACCTGTTATATCCCCTACATTTTTCAAATAAGTGTATAGGGTGTATCCTAGGGCATAGCTTTCTGTTGGCCTAGCATTTAAACCACCGCTATGGTAAAAGGCTACCTGTTCCAACATACCTTCCATTGTTAATTCTACATGGTTCTTTTCTATATCTGGATGCATCTTTTGATCCATTAAAATAAGGTTATCTATCTGTGATTGGCTACCACTATCTGCATTCCTACAAATTGGGATAAGTTCACGATCAGGCCCATCTAATTCTGACCAATTTTTAATTCCATAGTCCAGATAAATTTCCCGCACTTGATCCATACTTATGTTTTCAGTTTGATTTTCTATGGGAGTAATAAATATTAGAGCTTCTCCAGCTATTTGAAAAAATTCAAGTTCCACAGCTGATTCCTCTGCAAGGGATAAAACATCAGAAGATGCATAGGGTACAATAATCATATCTACCTCATCATTTATCAATAATTTATATGAGGGTACTGTTTTGGATGCTGTTTCAGGCCAATTATCATTGTCCCTATCCTTATACATGGCCCTATTGATTCCTTCTACAATGGATAAGGTTGATGTGGAACCATCTATTATAGGATAGTTTTCATCTGTAATTCCTAATGTGTCCGCTGTAATACTCATAATACTATCAGATAATTCATCCCCCTTATCTAAATCTTCTTCAAAGGTAGGCTCCTCCAGTTTCGGTTCTATACTTTCAGACAAATCCTCTTCTTTTTCACAGGATACAAAGAAAAAAGTCATAGTGATTATTAATATAATTGCTAAAATCCTTTTCATCTCTTCCCCTCCCAAGATATTTCTTTATTTGCTAGTTAGTATTTATCTACCAATATAATATCTTTTAAATTGTTACTTTTTCATAATGCCTATAACTCTACCATTTATAACTATATCTTCCTCATTCATCATTATTGGTTCATAGGAACTATTTTCAGATAAAAGTACAATGGATCCTCCCATAGGGCAAAACCTTTTCATAGTTGCTTCATCATTAATTACTGCAATTACTATATCTCTATTTACAGCAGTATTTTGTCTATGAACTATTGCCAAATCCCCTTTCTCTATTCCAATATCAATCATACTGTCTCCAGTTACTTTCAATGCAAAAGTATCTTGTTTAGAAATTATCCATTCCTCTGGAATTTCCAAATGGTCTTCGTATTCTTTATTTACTTCAATTGGTATACCTGCCGCAACTTTACCTAATATTGGTATGTGGATTATATTATTTAATTCAATACTAAGCTTACTTTCTATATCTTTTATATCTATTTTGGAAGGGTCATCTTTTTCATAAGAATAAAGATATGTTTTATTGTTTTTAAAATTCATGTACTCCTTCTTTTCCTTTGTTTCAGGGAGAAAATGTATGTTGCATTTTGGTATGTCTTGAAGAATTTCTCCTTCTCTATTAAAAATCAATATCTCAATTCCATCTGTTACAACACCATATCTTACCTTGTCATTTGCAGCAATATAACTTTCAAGTTGCCTCTTTCCCTCTTCTATACCTACTCCAAATCTTTTTATTTCCAGAAATATATATGGCATTTCTTCTTTGTTTGCAAATATATTTACTCCTATGTCCACATATCCTTTTTTGGAAAAATTATGAACTGGATATTCTAAGTTTATTAATTCTAAAGGATATCCATATGTTTGGTTTAATTCTTTTATCATCCATTGTCTAACAATCTCTTCCCTAGCATTTATATCTATTATTTGCTCTTTTAGTTTGTATTCAAAAATACCAAGAGATTTAAAAGGTTTGATACTACCATCCTTTTTCATTCTAAGAGAATCATTTTTTATTTCTTTTATAAACTTAGATGGTTCTCCTACTGATGACATATAGAGAATTTCATTAGCCCTTGTCATTCCTACATATAAAAGCCTGCGCTCCTCTGAATCATAGGTTTCATCTTCATCTATATCGGAAAATGTAGTGTTAGGTATTACCCCCTTGTTTAGATCCACAAGAAATATTACCTTGAATTCAAGACCCTTAATTGAATGCATAGTTGTAAGTTTTATTTTTTCTGAATCAAAGTCAGGCTGATCTCTTTTTAAAAGCTCTGAAGGAATACCCTTCTTTTCAAAATAAGTATATATATTTTCTATGCTTCTTCTTTCCCTAGCTATAATACATATATCCGAATATTTATAGTCATTATTTAAAAGATTTATCTTTTCTATTAGAAATCTTAATTGATCCTCAGCTTCTTTAAAGTACTTATATATAGGAGGATGCCCCTGCCTATCTATAAGTGAAGGTTTTACGAAATCTACATTGTTTTGTATGTTTTCATCCCCTTCTATAAGTGAAAAAGCAGCTGTGGATATTTCTGTTGTAGTTCGATAGTTTTTGGAAAGAGTTCTGCTTCTACCACTCATATCATAACCTATAGTAGTATAAGGCCTACCTTTTCCAAGCCATGAATGTGAATATATGCTTTGTGTATTGTCTGCAACAAACATTATTGATGAGTGATTTTTTTCATTATAAATACATTTCAAAAATTCTAATTGGACTTTAGTTAAATCTTGGCTCTCATCAATTATTATATGTGTGTATTTTTCGGAACTTTTTTGCGCCTCTTTTAATGCTATTATATTCATAGTTTTAAAATCTACTATATTATCTCCTTTTAATAGTAAATCATATTCTATCATTAGCTCATAAATAGCTTCCCTAAGTGAAGAGTTTTTAACTAGTTTTTGAGGAGTACCTTTTCCTCCAGTTGCCCTACCTATTCTATCTATATCTTGGTAAGTTTCTAAATCTATTATGTTAGAGGATTTAATCCACTCAATTTCATCAATTAAAAAATTAGTATTTTTAGGAGATATTAATTTGATAGAAGGATATTTCTTAGAAATGTTGTTTATAGCTTGCAGCATTATGCTAAACTTTTCATAGGGTTTAACAATTTTAAGATTTAGTTTTTTAGCCCTTTGATATTTTATGAAATATTTATACATTAAGCTATCCACTGTGGTTATATCCACTTCTCTAATCTTCCTATTGAAAAAATTATATTCATATTCTTCTTCATTTTCAACCTTTTCATATTGGTACTTAATATAATTCAATAGAGTTTTATTAAAGGTAACCATCAGTATTTTATCATCATCCTCATGACAATAGTGGTTTAATAAATATGGTAATCTCCTAATGCATACTGTTGTCTTCCCAGAGCCTGCAACACCTTTCACCATCATGTGTCCTGATGGTTCCAGTTCAACTATTCTTCTTTGCTCCATATTTAATCTCATATCTCTTCCTCCCTATCTAATAAATTATATCTACTCTCCCAAATACCCATTGACATTTTATTTTTTAATGCTTGTAGTTTTTTTATTGTTCCACTTACCTGTGTTTATTTGGTGTTTAGAATCTTATAATCCTATCTTACTACTATAAGATACTAATTGAAACACAAATACTATACTTTTATAAATTGAACTTGTGAGAATTTTTCAGCATACTATTTATCACCAGCAAATAATTAAGTTAGTTCAAAATATAAGTTGTTGATGGACCGCTTCCGAGTTTTCTAATTAAATTTTTATCTATAAGACCATTAATAATTCTAAGTGTTTTTGATTTATTGAATCCAGATTTTTCATCTAATTCTCTTCGGGTTATTTCCACTTCATCCTTTAATATATTGTAAATTACAAATTCTTCTTCTGATATTCCAAGGGGTAATCCTCCTGGTGAGCTTATTTCTATTCTATCTGTATACATAGCAATTTGTATGTGAGTCTTAACATCCCATACTCTATATACTATTGCATTAGCTAAGGATTCTCTAAATGCTTCTCTAGGAATTAATTCTTTT
>CAZGQG010000071.1:0-4021 GCA_964527205.1 uncultured Tissierellaceae bacterium
GCTACTGCCGTAACATCTGCATCAGATATATCTAATTGTACATTTGCTATTAGATCTATTACTGCTGTATCCTGTAATTTCCCTTCAGGAATTCCCTTTATTTCATCTTTAGGTTGGAAATCTTCTGCAGCCTGGCCAAATATTCCACCACTTGCTCCATCTTCATCTCCACCTTCTCCTGCTATAAAGTCAACAGTTGCCTGGTGTTCTTCTTGGATTAGGGCACGTAGTTCTGGATCTGGAGTAACTCCATCCATGGAAACTGTCTTTACTGCCTTGTCCTTTATTACAAATTCTCCATCTTCTTTAACTAGGTTAAAATCAAATTGTGTAACATCTTTTCCAAGGTTTCTAGTTCCACCTACTAGGGTGTCTCCCCTTGTCTCTGCTATGGAAGTGTGGAAATGTCCTACCATTAATGCATCAATATAAGGAACTTCTTCCAGTAATTTGTTAGCTCCATCAGAGCCGCCTTCTTCGTCAAATTCTGGATGTAGGCCAACATGGGTTACAACTACGAGTAGGTCAACTCCTTCATCTTCTTTTAGGATCTTAGCATACTTCTTGCCAAATTCTGGAACTGATCCAAACTCTAGTGGGTCAACCTTATCTCCATCCCATCTTGGGGCATTTGGATTTGTAAGTCCTAGGATACCAATCTTAACTCCTTGTTTTTCTAGAATAATGTATGGCTTTGCTAGGTCCTTGCCATCCTTATACTTTACATTTGCTCCCAGTACTGGAAAGTCTAATTCTTTAACAATTTTGTCAAGAAAATCTACTCCAAAGTTAAACTCATGATTTCCAAGAGTTATGGAATCATAGTCCAGATAATTGTATACCTTAGAAACTGGATGCATTACATCCATTCTCTTATTGTATACTGCATCTGCTAGTATGGAACCCTGATAAGTATCACCATTGTCTACTAGGATAGTATTGGGATTAGCTGCCCTAACTTCTTTTACAAAGGTAGAAACACGAGCCATTCCACTATCACTAGTCTCTGTTCCATTCTCATAGCTAAATCCATAAAGATCAGCATGTGTGTCTGAAGTACCAAGAATTGTAATACTTACCTCTTCTGGCATTTCTTCAGCATTGGAAAGCAGAGGTACTGCTGTAAAACTTAAAGCAAATACTAAGATAAAAATTAAAAATCTTTTAAAACTCTTCAAAGCCCTCATCTCCTTTTTATTTTATTACATTAGCTTATTAAAACATATACCCATTATCATATATGGTTAACAAAAAAACTCCCCAAAGAATAAATCCTTTAGAGAGTTCATATTAGTCATTTAAGATTGATTTTATTTTGGTTACTAAGATATCTACTGCCACTTTATTATAGCCACCTTCTGGGATGATTATGTCTGCGTATCTCTTGGAAGGTTCTACAAATTGTAGATGGGCTGGTCTTACGGTTTCCATATACTGGTCTACTACTGATTCTAGGGATCTGCCTCTTTGGTTGATATCCCTTACTATCCTTCTTATAACCCTTACATCTGCATCTGTATCTACAAAGATCTTTATATCCAGTAGGTCCCTTATGGTTTTTTCTGAAAGTATAAGTATACCCTCTAGGATTATTATGTCCCTTGGCTCTACTAGTATGGTCTTGTCCTTTCTATTATGTCTTTCAAAGTCATAGATAGGTTTTTTCACTGGCTTGTTAGCCAGTAGGTCCTGTAAATGTTCTATTATAAGATCATTGTCAAAGGCAAAGGGGTGGTCATAGTTGGTCTTTACCCTTTCATCAAAGGTCAAGTGTGATTGATCCTTATAGTATGAGTCCTGTTCTATTACAGCTATTTTCTTTTCTGGGATGCTTCTAAATATCTCCCTAGAAACCGTGGATTTTCCAGAACCTGTACCTCCAGTTATTCCTATAATAAGTGGTCTTTTCAAGTCTTAGTCCTCCCTCTCTTTTCTAATCATATCCATTGCTGCTACGGGCTGCTTCATCTTTATTCTTATCTTCTGCTGGGCGTGGGGTGCTACTTCTATTGGCTCATCATTTTCATCCCACATCTCCTGGATCTCCTGGGTGAAGTGTTCCTTGTCCGGTCCAAAGACCTCTACTTGGTCTCCTAGGAATATCCTATTTCTCTGCTCTACATCTGCTATGCCTGTTTGCTCATCATAGTCTAAAACCAGTCCTAGGAAGTCATACTTCCTTATATATGAAGAGGTTTCATAGACCTGGGCATCTGTTGTAGGTTTGTTTAGATAGAAACCTGTGGTGAAGGCCCTAAAGCTAGTTTTTTCTATTTCATCCAGGTATTTAGGATCAAATTTGTAATTATCCATAGTCCTGTAGTACTCATCTATGGCCATCCTATAGGCCCTTACAATGGTTGCTACATAATAAGGTCCCTTTACCCTGCCTTCTATCTTAAAGCTCTTAATCCCTGCCTTAACAAGCTCCGGGATGTATTCTATCATGCATAGGTCCTTGGAGTTCATGATAAAGGTTCCATCCTCATCTTCATAGACTGGGAAGTATTCTCCTGGTCTTTTTTCCTCCACTAGATTGTACTTGAATCTACAGGCATGGGCACAGTCTCCCCTATTGGCATCTCTTCCTGTCATATAGTTGGATATTAGACACCTGCCTGAATAGGACATGCACATGGCTCCATGAACAAAGGCTTCAATTTCTAAGTCCTCTGGTATCCTACTGGTTAGGTTTTCTATTTCTTCAAAGCTAAGCTCCCGGGCAAGGACTATTCGCCTTACTCCTAGATTGTACCAAAACATCATAGTTTCGTAGTTGGTGACTGATGCCTGGGTGCTTATGTGGATATCCATATCTGGAATGGTTCTCTTCACCACTGTAAACATGCCTGGATCTGCTACTATAACTGCATCTACATTTATTTTTGCAAGATCTAAAAGGTATTCTTCAAGACCTATCATATCTTCCTCATGGGGTACTATATTTAAGGTTATATAAACCCTTCTATCTCTTTCATGGGCATAGATTACAGCCTTTTCTATGTCTTCCAGGCTAAAGTTCTTGGATGCTTTTCTCAGTCCAAAGCTTTCTCCCCCTAGATATACTGCATCTGCTCCGTATTCTATGGCCATCTTAAACTTTTCTAAATCCCCTGCGGGGGCAAGAAGTTCTATTTTTTCCTCTCTCAAATTATTCTTCCTCTCTATATATAATAGCTAGACCGTCTCCTATAGGTATAATGGAGCTGGTATAGCCCTTAATATCGCTAATGTATTTTAAAAATTCCCTAAGTCTCTTTACTATGGTTATCTTTCTTCTCTTTACTAATTCATCACTGGCTACCATGCCCCGGAAGAGAACATTATCACAAACTATTATGCCCTTAGGTTCTATTAACTCCATGCAATGATCAAAGAATTCCTTATAGTGCCCCTTGGCTGCGTCCATAAAGATAAAATCATATTTCTTGTCTAGATTTTCCAGTATATCTAAAGCTTCTCCCTCTAGGACATTGATCCTGTCCTCATAGCCTAGGGCTTTAATATTCTTTTCAGCAAGTTCTACCATATCCCTTCTTCTTTCTATGGTATCTATAATTGTTTTATCTGAAGTGTTTTCAGCCATTAGGGAGGCTGAGTAGCCTATGGCTGTACCAATTTCAAGTATCCTCTTAGGATCCTGCATCTGGAGTAGGACCTTAAGGAACTGGCCCACTTCTGGCTCTATTATAGGCACATGATTCTCCTTTGCATAGGCCTCCATATCCTTTAAATTATCTTTTTCAGGAAGCAGCTCCCTTAAATATTCCTCTATATAGTCTCTATTTATCTTATCCATCTTCTCATCCTTTATTCTTTTCTTCTAAGGCTTTACCCTTAAGTGTTCCTCATAGGTATTGGTAAAGGTATGGGAACCATCATCACCTGTTAATACAAAGAAGAGATAATCCACATCTGCAGGATTAACTGCTGCCACCAAAGATGCCCTGCCTGTTGAGGCTATAGGTGCTGGTGGTAGGCCTGTGTTTATATAGGTGTTGAAGGGTGAATCTATCTGTGT
>CAZGQG010000072.1:0-3789 GCA_964527205.1 uncultured Tissierellaceae bacterium
GTAATATTTCCCTCCTCCCTCTATATACTAGGTGAAGGGCAAAACAAGAAAAAGGAGGTGAGAATATGGCTATAAATACTATCAAGGAAAAATTAATACTAAAGTTAGAATTAGATGGTGGCATGGTTGGGGACAAGCAGAAGATCAACTCTAAAAACTTTTCCAAGATAAAAACCGATGCAGCAGATGAGGCAATCCACGCTACAGCTCTAAGCCTAGCAGGACTTCAGGAAGACAGTCTTTTAAATGTGAAGAAGGTAGAAACAAGCAATCTTATAGTGGAGTAAGAGGGTTAGAATAATAAGGGAAAGGTGGTGAAAAGATGAATAAGACTAAATTGGAAATGGAATTCCTTGATACTTTGGATAAGAAGTTTATCCTAAGAGTTGATAATCCTAGAGAAGACCTTACTGATATCCAGGTCTCCCAGGCCATGGAGGATATAATCAGAGAAAATATCTTTCTTTCAGGAAATCTAGATCTAGCAAAGGCCAGTACTGCTAGATTGGTAACAGTATCTACAAGTGTATTAGAAATATAAAAGGGTCTAGCCTATAAGAAGGAAGGGTGGTGAAAATGGAAGAGCTATATTCTAGCATAGCCAATTTAGGCTTTCCCATAGTCATATCAGTCTACCTACTGGTAAGAATAGAGGGCAAGCTAAATCAGCTATCAGAAAGTATTATAGAATTATCCAAGACAATCCAGAGCATGTAAAAAGGAAGGAGACTAGTCTCCTTCCTTTTCCTATCCAATAATATTTACAAATCCGTGACTAAGTAGCATAACCAGTATGGCAGCTATAAGATTTCCTAGCATTATAGCTGGAAAGGCCAATTTGAATCTTAGATTCATAAGGGCCGCCGCCAAGCTTCCACTCCATACCCCAGTTCCTGGAAGGGGTATGGCAACTATTATAATAAGTCCTAGAACTCCGTACTTTCTTATCTTTTCATTATTGCCCCTAGTAGATCTTTCTGTAAGCCTATCCACTAAGCCCTTGAAAAGCCTGGTAGTCCTTAGATACTTAAAGACAGGCCTAATGGTGAAAAGTATAAAGGGCACAGGAATCATACTGCCTATAAAGGAGATAAGGGTTGCGTGAAGGGGACTTAAACCTAAGGATATGCCAACAGGAATAGCTCCCCTAAGCTCAATAATAGGAAGAGCTGATATAATAAGCACTGTAAGCTCCTTAGATACTATTTCAAATAGTGTTTCAATCAATATCTCCATTTCCATCTCCCCTAATCTCTCCCAACCACTGGATAAAATCCTCCATTACAATTTCCACACCTGAATAATTAAGGTGGGCATCATCCCTAAAGTTTCTATTCTCTAAAAGTTTCTCTTCCATATTAACTATATTATAATCCCTATAGGCAACTCCCAGGTAGTCTGCAAAATGGGAGACCTTTTCATGAACCATTTCATAATTCTCTATATAGGTCATGGACACATTTGCTATGGGAGCAGTTACAAAGACAGGCTCTACACCTTCTTCTCTTGCAAGAAGGACCATATCCTCTATATAAGCCTTCTGTTTAGGATTAAAGTCCCAATCCTCCCCATCAAAACCTCTAAACTGATTGGTCTCATAGTACTCCTCCCTGGGTATTACTATATCAGAATAAATAAAACCCTTACCCCTATGATAGCTTACTCCAGAGGAAGCTTTCTTTTCCTCTTCTACTATTCCTAGTCTTTCCCCTACTTCTTCCTCCAGTTCCTTGTTCCAATAATTAAAGACATCCTGCTGGTATCTAACAGGTCTGAATTTATACTTGATCCACTGGCTAAGGTCAAAGACATCAGAGATATATTCCTCTTGGAATTTCCTTCTTCCCACAGCATTCATAACTATATCCCCCTGCTTTAGGTCAAAGTCCTTGTCTATCATATCCCAATAAATCTCAAATACCATGGTTTCAGGCTTGTGATATTTTAGGACTTCCTTAAATACATGATAGCTAGAATCTGGATACTGAAGAGGAGATCCAAAGTTAAAACTAGATGTTCCAAGAGCCTCATCTACAAGTTCTGGATCAAAGGTACAATAGGCATGGGAAGATCCGATAAAGACTAGATCTAGGCTACCCTTGGGAGTCTCATAAAACTCCTCCCAGGTCCTTTCATAATCCGTTATATTTTGATTTTTACTGCTTAGTTCTTCATAATAGTCTCCTATCCTTATTAAGATAAAGACCAGAAGGATTATAAAGATAAGTAACTTAAGGTATATAAATCTTTTTCCATTAGAACTGGAAGTATATGAATTCACTGGCATCAAAGTATACCCCCATTGTAAGTATTATAGTAATTAATATAAGATAAAATACAGTTGATACAAGAAAATTAGACCTATTTAAGCTCTGGTAAAGCGGTCTCTTCCTAGCCATTAACTCTCCTAAAACTAGGAGAATTATAGAAGCAAGACCTAGACTAAATTCTAAAAGTGACAAGCCTAGATTGTTGATAAGAGAGTATATATAGTCCATACTCATCCACATATCCACATCAGAGAAGAGATTCTTCACAATGTAAAGAGCATCAGCTAAAGAATTTGCCCTAAAGAATATCCAGGCAAAGCAAACCAAACTAAAGGTAAAAAGGCTTTGGAAAAGCTTTAAAGGAAAGCTTCCCTCAAGCCTAAGTCCACTCTTGACCTTATCTCTAAGAGGCTTAGTAAGGTGCCCTATTATTTGGTAGACCCCATGAAGGGCTCCCCATATAACAAAGGTCCAATTAGCCCCATGCCATAAACCGCTTAGCATAAAGGTAAGGAATATATTAAGATAGTATCTATCTAGTCTAACCCTATTTCCTCCTAGAGGTATGTAAACATAGTCCCTAAACCACTGAGACAGAGATATATGCCATCTACGCCAAAACTCTTGAATAGACTTTGAAAAATATGGCCTATCAAAGTTTCTCATAAGATCTATTCCTAATACCTTGGCAGTACCTAAAGCTATCTCAGAATAACCTGCAAAGTCGCAGTAGATCTGAAAGGCAAAGAGAACTGTGGCAAGCATATAATATCCACCAGAAAAGTCTCCTGGGGCATTGTAGACAGTATTAACTGCAACAGCCAACCTATCTGCTATGACAATCTTCTTAAAGAATCCAAAGAGCATGATCTTTATACCATCTAATATCCTATGGATATCAAAGTATACCCTCTTCCTAAACTGAGGCATGAGATGATCTGAACGCTCAATAGGCCCAGCCACTAGCTGGGGAAAGAAGGTAACAAAGAGGGATAGTCTAAAGAAATTTCTTTCCGGCTTAGTCTGTCCCCTATAGACATCTATGGTATAGGACAGGGTCTGAAAGGTATAGAAGGAAATCCCCATGGGAAGGAATATATCAAATCTTCCTAGAGAATAATTAAAGTTTAAATATGTAAAGATTCCCCTTAGGGATTCATTTAAGAAGGAAAAGTACTTATATACAAAGAGCACTCCCAAACTAACCACCAGGCTAAGTATAAGCCAGAGCTTACGAACTCTCTCATCTTCCCTCTTCTGGATCTGCAGGGCAGCTATATAGTTTACAGCTGTACAAAGCAGGATAAGTATAATATAGGCAGGCTTCCAGGCCATATAGAATATATATGAGGCAGCAAGAAGCAAGACCCATCTAAACCTATGGGGCAAGATATAATATGTAAATACAACTATTAAAAAAAATACAATAAACTGAATAGAATTAAATATCATAATAGCACCTCAACTTTAAGAATACATTAATATTATATGTGCTAATGGGGATTATATCAAGATAAGA
>CAZGQG010000073.1:0-3444 GCA_964527205.1 uncultured Tissierellaceae bacterium
AATAAAAACAGACGAATTTAAATCTCTCGTCTGTTTTCCATGGCCTTGCTTATGGTTACCTCATCAAAGTATTCTAAATCTCCACCTACTGGGATACCGTGGCCTATTCTGGTCACCTTTATACCCAGGGGTTTGATAATTCTTGAAAGATAAAGGGCTGTAGCCTCTCCCTCTACTGTAGGGTTTGTTGCTACTATTATTTCCTTTACCTCATCACTTGCAAGTCTATTTAATAACTCTTTTATCTTTATGTCATCTGGACCAACATTGTCCATTGGGGATATAAGACCGTGAAGTATATGGTACTGTCCTTTATACTCTCTAGATCTCTCCATGGATAGGATATCCTTTGCTCCTTCTAATACACATATAACAGATTTATCTCTCTTCTCATTTCGACATATATAACAAGGGTCTTCATCTGTTAGGTTTTGGCATATAGAGCAAAACTTTATCTTTTCCTGAGCCTCCATTATAGAGGTGGAAAGTCTTTCTGCCTCTAGAGGGTCCATTTCCAATATAAAAAATGCCAGTCTCTGAGCAGTTTTTCTTCCTATACCTGGTAGCTTTGAAAGCTGCTCTATCAAATTCGCTATAGGTGCTGCATACTGCTCCATTTAATCACTCCCATTATTACATTCCTGGTATATTTAAGCCACCAGTAACTTTCTTCATTTCTTTTTCCATCATATCTTCTGCACTTGTAAGAGCTGCATTTACCGCTGCCATTACAAGGTCTTCAAGCATTTCTAAATCATCTGGATCTACTACAGATTCATCTATTTTGATTTCCAATACTTCTTTTTTACCATTTACCTTACATGTTACAGCTCCACCACCTGAGGATGCTTCTACTTCTGAATCTTCAAGTTGTGTTTGCATTTCCTCCATTTGTTTTTGAACCTTTTGCATTTGCTTCATCATATTATTCATATTTCCGCCCATTCCTGGGAATCCTCTTTTTGCCATTTTACATTCTCCTCTCTTATTTTATCTCTACTATATCTTCTCCAAAAAAGTCTATTACTTTTTTTATTGCCCTATCTTTCTTTTTTTTTTCGTCCTCTCCACTTTCCTGCCTTTGTCTTTCCATTACAAGATTTATAATTAACTCTGTATTGAAGTATTTGGAAAGAGTTTCCTCAACAAAGGCCTTGTTCTGAGGACTATTTACAGCTTCCTTATGGAAACCATAGGGTTCCTTGTAGGCTATGGTAAGCATAGAATTTTGAAGTTCACTTGGACTTCCTTCAATTAAAAGAGCATAGATATTCATCTTATCTTTTTTAATCAACTGAAGTATATCATCCCACTTAGACTGGATAAGAGCCAGGTCCACCTCAGTAGATCCTAGTTCTTCCTCTTTCTTAATAGGCTCTTCTTTCTCCACTGGCCTCTTAGTTTCCACAGGTTTTTCTCTCTTTATAGTTTCTTCTTTTCTCACTATTTTTTTATCTGTTTCTATAGTTTTACTATCTCTCTTGATTGACTCTACACTTATACCCTTTTCCAGTCTTTTTATTCTGTCTTCCAGGGATAAGGCTTCTTCAAGTTTGACTATTTGTATAATAGCCATCTCAAGTATTATTCTTGGCTGAGTTGACCATTTGGCCTTCTCATCAGCGATTGTAAGTATGTCTAAAGCCCTTAGGATAAACTCAATCTGAACAGCATCTGCCTGCTCTATATATGCATCCATGGTCTCCTGATCTGTATCTATAAGCTCATTGGGATTTTTAGTAGTCTTAGTAATCATAAGATTTCTAAAGTAAAAGATTATATCCTTTATAAACTGATTGATATCCTTTCCGTCTTGGATAATCCCATCTATTTGTGAAAGGCTAAGCTTTAAATCCTTCTTTATAATCCCATCCACAAGATCAAATATCTTATCATTATTAGTAAGACCAAGTATATTTATTGCATCTTCATATTTAATCATATCCCCACCAAAGGAGATACACTGATCAAATAAGCTAAGAGCGTCTCTCATAGCCCCATCAGAATTCCTCGCTATAACATTTATTACCTTTTCCTCTACCTCTATATCCAGCTCCTCTGCAATAGATCTCATTCTCTCTGACATGTCCTTGGTAGAAACTCTTTTGAAATCAAATCTTTGACACCTTGAAAGTATGGTCTGAGGAAGTTTTTCTGGCTCTGTGGTTGCTAGGATAAATATTAAGTGTCTTGGTGGTTCTTCCAAGGTCTTAAGGAGGGCGTTAAAGGCCTCCTGGGTCAGCATGTGGACCTCGTCTATTATATAGACCTTATAGCTTGCCCTAGATGGAGGATAGATTACCTTGTCTCTCAGGTCCCTTATATCGTCTATTCTCCTATTGCTGGCTGCATCCATTTCTATTACATCCATAATACTTTCATCTAAGATTCCCTTACAGATCTCACACTTATTGCAGGGATTTCCATCTTGCAAATCAATACAATTTACTGCCCTTGAAAATATTTTGGCAGTAGAAGTCTTCCCGGTACCCCGGGTACCAGAAAAAAGATAGGCATGGCCTATATTCTCTTTTAAAATTTGATTTTTAATTGTTGTAGTTATATGCTTTTGACCAAGTACCTCATCAAAGGTCATTGGCCTATATTGTCTATATAGTGCTTGATACATGATCTCACCCACATTTACATTAGTATATTATATTATATCAGATTGGCCCTTAATTTACACCCATAAATATATAATCCTCTATTTATGGAATTACAAAGTAAATCCCCTGTTTCCCTTGACACTTCTGCCTATCTTAGCTATAATATATATCTGTGAACAATTATTATTTGGAGAGATGGCCGAGTTGGCTGAAGGCGCTCGCCTGGAAAGCGGGTAAACATGAAAGTGTTTCGAGGGTTCGAATCCCTCTCTCTCCGCCATTACCGTGCTAGATGGGGAGGTAGCGGTGCCCTATAACCTGCAATCCGCTATAGCAGGATTGAATTCCCAATTGAGACTTCTTACTGTAAGGCCTGCCCTAGACAAGTGGTGTTGACGGTTGGGTCCTACGCAACGGAAACTCATGAACCTCGTCAGATCCGGAAGGAAGCAGCGATAAGTGAACCTTTTCGTGTGCCGTAGGGAAACCTGGCCTGAGCTAACTACCTAGGTAACGCTTGGAGTAGGACTGCCAACATTGGGTGCACGGTTACATAAAAAAGACCAGTAGATTAATCTACTGGTCTTTTGCTTATTATTTATATGTATCTAGTCTATTATAATCTATTAGTATACTTTTGTAGTTTGATAAGTATTACTAGTCTTTATCATATTTATTGCAATGCTCTTACTTGCATAGACAGAATCATAGGTTGTATCTATTATCTTCCACTTCCCATCTACATATACTTCATTCCAAGCATGATAGCTTTTTATATCAGAAGTATATCCCATTACAAGCTTGCTAGGTATACCTACACTTCTTAACATGGCTC
>CAZGQG010000074.1:0-3272 GCA_964527205.1 uncultured Tissierellaceae bacterium
CAACATTTGTTTCTGGTGTTTCTACTACTGTTTCAGCAAACACAGTACCAAATGTTCCTAGAACCATTACTAAAGCTAATACTAATGATAGGGTTCTTTTCATTTTCATTTTACATTACCTCCTTGAAATTTTTAAAAATTTTGTTGAATGTTGTTCTTATAGTTCGAAACTATAAAACATTTCAATCTATTAGCAATTATAGCATCTAATCCTCCTCTGGTCAACTGCTTTGTTGTTTTGTAACGAGAATGTAATACTGGTCCTTGCTAGAGATTTTTCTGTTTCTTTGTTTCGTAAGTCAATTATACAACAATTCAAGCTAAATTACTATTACAGTTGTATTACAAATTGCTATATTACAATGCCCTCACTGGGCCTACATCACATCATATACCCGGCTCTTCTCTTTCTAAACATCTTACCTTAAGATTTCTATAGCCCTTTCCAGCTGCTTGTCCATGTTGGTGTTGATCACTTCTATATCCGGCTCTATGCCTATACCGTGGATGGAAGTCTTATTGGCTGTCAGGTATTCTGCTGTAGTAAGCTTTACCAGGCTGCCCCCTTTTCCAGGGATCAAACTTTGCACTATTCCCTTGCCAAAGGTCTTCCTTCCTATTATAGTACCAGATTTTCTATCCTTCACTGCCCCTGCCAGGATCTCAGAAGCTGAGGCTGAGTTTTCATTTACCAGAACCACTAGCTGGTAGTCCCTTGTATCTCTAAACTTCCTATAGGTCACTAAACTATCATCACCCATTCTCTGATGAACCAGGTCTCCCTGCGGAACTAACATCTCTGTTATAGCCAGGGCCTCTCCAAAGAATCCACCAGGATTGTCCCTTATATCTACTATTATCTTATCAATTCCCTTGGTATAAAAAAGATCCAAGGCCTTTTTCACCGCCCTGCTGGACTGGCTATTAAAGCTTTCCAGGTCTATATAGCCAATATCACCTTCTATTATCTCATAGGCCACCGGGTCTATTTCTATTACTTCCCTTATAAGCTTCTTATCTAGGACTCTTTTTCCTCTTTGGATCCCTAGCCTAAGTTCTGTTCCAGGCTCTCCCTTTAAAAGAGAGATGACTTCTTCTAGGCCCATGCCTTCTATGTCTATTCCATCTATGGATATTATAAGGTCATCCTTTCTTATGTCTGCCCTATCTGCTGGTCCATCCTTTATGGTCTTCCATATACGGACATAGCCATCCTCTTCCTCTATATAGACTCCTATGCCAGTAAAGCTTCCATTTATTTCTCCCATAAGTCTTTCTGCCTCTTCCCTTGTATAGTAATCACTATAGGGATCTAGGGATTGGAGCATTCCCTTTAGGGCTCCTTCTAGGAGTTCTTCCTCTTTAACATCAAAGGGGTAGTCTTTCTTTACCATACTTAGGATCTCTTCAAAGTATTTTAGATTTACAGCTTCATAGCTAGTTAGATCTGCCTCTGCCCACACCATGGATGGTAGGATTAGGACTATTGCCAGTAATAGTATAAGTTTCTTTTTCATGATTACACCCCTTTTGATGGTTTCTATCCCTAGTATTCTATCAATTTCTCTTCTTCTTCTATATATATCCTTATTCCCCTGTCTCTAATCTTACTTGCCAATCTCTTTCTTATACCCTTCTCTTCTACTATAAGGGCAAAGTGTTCATTAAGGTCCAGGTAGTCTAGGAGTTCTTTTTCCTTGTAGCCCTTGTCTCTTGTATCTAGGATTAGATGCTTATAGCCCCTTCTCTGTATAAGGAAATAGTCATTAACATCTCCTATCTCTCCTATATATCTATCCCTAAGATCCTTGTATTCATCCTTGATCTCTTCTAGGAGTTCCATATCTCCTTCCTGGGAATGGAGAATAAGGTAGGCTCCTGGATGTTCTATCATCCATCTTTCCAATTTATATAAATCTGTATTCCTATCTACATTTAATCTTATAATTCTATTCTCTACATTATATATAGCATTCATTTCTATAATGTCAAGCTCATCTAAAGATTGTATTACTTCCTGTTCTGGTAGATTTTTATCCTTCTTATCCTTTTCCCCTTCTAAATCCTCATCATTAAGAAGATATTTAAAGAGGTCATTTCTTAGGATTATATCCGAGGTGCTTATATCATTTATTACCCTGTCATAGCTAGACCTATATCTATTTATATCTACTTCTTCTCTAGTCTTCCTGTCTCTTGCCTGGCTATTTGCAAATATTCCATCCCTAGCTATGTTAAAGATTACATCATCATCTATAAAGGATCCTCTTCTCAGCACTCTTTGAGGTGCTACATAGTTGTACTCTTCACTATTTATCAGGTCCATACCCATCATATAGCCTTTGTGGTTTTCCAAGCCCATGATATTTAGGATTGTTGGATAGAAGTCTATTTGGCTGCCTATTTTTGATATGGTTTCCTTTATATCTTCACCTGGCACATTGATTACCAGGGGTATGTTCATTATATGATCAAAGTTATAGGGCTCTCCTAGGATATCTTCCATAGGTATGAAGACCTCTTCATCTGCATTGTTTATGCCATAATGGTCTCCGTAGATTGCTATTACAGAATTATCATAGAGTCCTTCCCTCTTTAAAGCTTCAAGGAAATTTCCAAATTCCTGGTCTGCATAGTGGATAGCATGGAGATAGTCTCCTACTATTGTTCCCTTTTGAGGCTCCTCTATATCTAGAACATGGTATTTCTCATCCATATTATAGGGTGTATGGGAGCTTAAGGTGATTATAAAGCTGTAGAAGGGATTATCATCTATGCTATCAAGCTCTAGAAGGTAGTCTATGGTCTGCTGGTAAAACTCCCTATCAGATATACCAAAGAGTATCTCCTCTTCATAGTCGAAGTCCTCCTCTGAAAGAAATCTTTGAAAGCCCTGGGCTGGATAGGCTGCCCTTCTGTTCCAGAATTCCTTTTCATAGCCATGGAAGACCCAGGCATTATAGCCCTCATCCCTTAGTCTCCAAGGCAGACCGTAGAAGGTGTTGTTTTCATATTGGCTATAGCTTGGCTCCTCATTGGAGGGATGGAGACTATTATTTACTACAAATTCTGCATCTGAGGTGTTGCCCCTATTTATCAATTGATAGAATTCATCAAAGTATAGGGAGCTTTGGTCCTGGATAAAACGGTTTATATGGGGAGTTACTTCTTTTCCCCCAACTTTCATGTCTATTACAAAGTCTTGGAGTGATTCAATTTGTACTACTATTAGATTCCTGTCCTTACCTATACCATAGTGTTTTTTCTCTCCA
>CAZGQG010000075.1:0-3220 GCA_964527205.1 uncultured Tissierellaceae bacterium
AAATTTTGCTTTACCCATTTTTTATTTCTCCTCTCTAATTATATATTATTTTAATATTATTTATCTTTTGATCCTGTTACTTCTTCAACTATACTAGCTGGTACCTGATCATAGTGATCAAATTGCATAGTGTATAAGCCTCTACCCTGAGTATTGGATCTAAGTGAAGTTGCATAACCAAACATTTCTGAAAGTGGAACATAGCTATTTATAACCTGAGCTCCATTTCTGTTTTCCATGCCTTCCATTCTTCCTCTTCTAGAGTTAATATCACCTATTACATCTCCCATGTATTCTTCAGGAGTTACAACTTCTACCTTCATAGTTGGCTCTAATAATACAGGATTTGCTTTTGCCATAGCATCTTTGATAGCCATAGATCCAGCAATTTTAAATGCCATCTCAGATGAGTCAACATCATGGTAGGAACCATCATAAAGAGTTACTTTAACATCTAATACCTGATATCCACCTAGGATTCCAGATTCCATAGCTTCAGAGATACCTTGATCTACAGAGCTAATATACTCTCTAGGTATTGATCCTCCAACTATAGCATTTATAAATTCATAACCCTTACCAGTTTCATTAGGCTCTATTCTGATTTTAACATGACCATATTGTCCACGTCCACCAGATTGTCTAGCGTATTTCATATCTGATTCTGCATTCTTAGTGATTGATTCTTTGTAAGCAACCTGTGGGTTACCAACATTAGCTTCTACTTTGAATTCTCTTAGAAGTCTATCTACTATAATTTCAAGGTGTAATTCACCCATTCCCGCTATAATAGTTTGACCTGTTTCTTCATCAGTATAAGTTCTAAAAGTTGGATCTTCTTCAGCAAGTTTTGCAAGTGCAACATTCATCTTATCCTGAGACGCCTTAGTCTTAGGCTCTATTGCAACATGAATTACTGGCTCTGGGAATTCCATAGTCTCTAGTAGTATTGGATTTTCTTCAGTACAGAGAGTATCTCCTGTTCCTGTATCTCTTAACCCTACAGCAGCTGCTATATCTCCTGCATAAACTTGTTCAACTTCTTCTCTTTTGTTAGCATGCATCAATAGTATCCTACCAACTCTTTCTCTTTTGCCTTTACTAGAGTTATATACATAACTTCCAGCCTTAAGGGAACCTGAGTAGACTCTAAAGTAAGCTAATTTACCTACATAAGGATCTGTTACTATCTTGAATGATAAGGCTGAGAACTCTTCATCATCTGCAGGTCTTCTTGTTTCCTCTTCTCCTGTTTCAACATTGATAACAGTTGTATCAGGTATATCAAGTGGTGAAGGTAGATAATCAATTATTGCATCTAATAGTGGTTGAACTCCTTTGTTTTTATAAGCAGAACCACAAAGTACAGGTGTTATAGCTACAGCATTGGTAGCTGTTCTTATACCTTGCTTTATTTCTTCCTTAGTTACTTCTTCACCTTCTAAATACTTCATCATTATCTCATCACTATGATCAGATAATTCCTCAATTAAGTTTTCTCTTAATTCTTTAGCTTTATCCATTAGATCTGCTGGAATTTCTGTAATTTCCATATCTTCCCCTAAATCATCATGGTAGATTCTTGCATTCATTTCTATTATGTCTACTATACCCTTGAAGTTCTCTTCAGCTCCAATTGGAATCTGAATAGGTACTGGGTTAGCATTTAATCTATCTTTTATCATATCTATTGCATCAAAGTAGTTTGCTCCAAGTATATCCATCTTGTTCACAAACGCCATTCTAGGTACACCATATTTATCTGCTTGTCTCCAAACAGTTTCCGATTGAGGCTCTACTCCACCCTTTGCACAGAATACTGCAACCGCTCCGTCTAATACACGAAGTGATCTTTCTACTTCTACAGTAAAATCAACATGGCCTGGTGTATCAATAACGTTAATCCTATGATCTCTCCATATTGCCGTAGTTGCTGCTGATGTTATAGTTATTCCTCTCTCTTGCTCCTGTTGCATCCAATCCATTTGCGCTCCACCATCATGAGTTTCTCCTACCTTATGGATTTTTCCAGTATAAAACAATATCCTTTCAGTGGTTGTTGTTTTTCCTGCATCAATATGAGCCATTATGCCGATGTTCCTAGTTTTTTCTAACGAAATTTCTCTTGGCACAATTTTTCCCCCTTCTTAATCTTTACCTGTTTATTCTATAGACAAATTACCATCTATAGTGAGCGAAAGCCTTATTAGCTTCAGCCATTCTATGAACTTCTTCTCTTTTTCTAACACTTGCTCCCATACCGTTTGAAGCGTCTAATATTTCCTTGGCTAATCTTTCGATCATTGTCTTTTCTCCTCTTGCTCTTGAGAATTGAATCAACCATCTTAAGCCTAGAGTATCTCTTCTTTCAGCTCTTACTTCTATAGGTACTTGATAGTTTGCTCCACCAATACGTCTTGATTTTACTTCAAGTACTGGCATTATATTGTTCATAGCTCTATAGAAAACCTCTAGTGGATCTTCTTCTGTCTTTTCTTTTACATAGTCAAACGCTGTGTAGACAATATTTTCAGCTACACCCTTTTTTCCATCAATCATTATACCATTCACAAGCTTAGTAACTGTTAAGTCATCATATATTGGATCTGGCATAACTTCTCTTTTTTGTACATATCCTTTTCTTGGCACTTTACTTCCCTCCTTAACCATCTAAAGTAAATTCATTGGTACTCAACAATTTTATTCCTAAAATCGGTTAAATTGTCGTCGTGCGCCAAATGCATCTATATATATATAAATTGGGTTCTCACCCAGCATTTTTAGCACTATTATTTGCCCTTAGGCTTTTTCGCTCCATATTTAGATCTTGATTGCATTCTTCCTTCTACTCCTGAAGTATCCAAGCTTCCTCTAACAATATGGTATCTAACTCCTGGTAAATCTTTAACTCTACCACCTCTTATTAAGACAACACTATGTTCCTGTAGATTATGTCCTATTCCTGGAATATAAGCAGCAACTTCTTCACCATTAGTAAGTCTTACTCTTGCTACTTTTCTTAGAGCTGAGTTAGGCTTCTTTGGTGTAACTGTTCTAACCGCTACACAAACTCCTCTTTTTTGAGGTGAGTTTACAGTTGTTGTTTTCTTGTTTAAACTGTTTAGATTTACTCCTAAAGCTGGAGATTTAGATTTGTAGGTTACTTTTTTCCTACCTTTTCTAATCAATTGATTAATTGTTGGCATTAAGGCACCTCCTT
>CAZGQG010000076.1:0-3161 GCA_964527205.1 uncultured Tissierellaceae bacterium
GCCTTGGTGTCCATAGAATGATAGTACTGATAGCCTAGGCCGAAAAAGCCTAGGCCTAGGACAATTAAAACTATGACCATCAAGGTATATCTTCTTATAAACATAAAATCCCTCTATTCCACAACATTGTCTGTTATTCTCTTTATTAGATTTATATTCTCATCCATCCAGTGGAGCCTTTCCAGTAAAAATCCCCTAAGCTCCTCCACTTCCCTTATATAATCCTCCATGGCATCCTCTGGAAACCACTTTTCATTGTTCCTGGATATGGCAGGACTAAGCTCAATAAGGGCCCCGTCTATCATGGCATTTATATTATTGTCATTCCATATGCTGCTTCTATACTTCCTGTAGATATTTTTATAGCGGTTTACAAAAAACTGATCTTGAAAAAGCCTATTAAACCATATAGTATCAATAATTAAAAAGCCCTCAGGTTCATTTACTTCCTCCACATAGGTATTTCCCATGCTCATATCAAAGTCCCAAAGAGGGCCTGCCTTGATTTTCCTGCCTAGGTCCTTGTAGAAATAAGAACTTACCTCTCCCCCATCTATGTTTTTTGTAATCTCATTGATCATGGCAAATTTCACAAAGCTATCCAGATCAATATGGGCCCTATAGCCCTCATCCCTATCCCTAAAATTTGAAGACCTTAGGGCATATTCAAAGTCATCAATGGTCCTTAGCATACTGGCCTCATCCTCTTCTGTAATATTCTTCCCACTGGGATAACTTACAGTATAAAGAGTCCTTAGCTTGACCCGGTCCTTAGGGATAATAACATAATCCTCCTCCAGACTATTCCACTTGCTATTAATAACTGTATCTCCTGCCTTGATCTTGTCCCTGGCCATTATAAAGCTGGTATCCCCATAGGCACTGTTATTCTTTCCTATGGGCACCCGATTAACTCCTCTTTCTATCTTTTCAGTAAGGAGAAAAATTCCCATATAGTCATCTTCCCGGGATAGTTCCTCTCCCTTTTTAATATAGACCTCTACAAATCTAGTATCAGGACTGTATTCCATGGTCTGTCTGCCCATCTTATAGGCCAGGTAGTTTCTAAGTAGGGACTTGTCACTGTACATGCCATTTAAAACCCACTTGTCATGCTTGGGCATCTTAAGGACTTCCTTAGGGTTTTCAAAACCCATCTCATCTACAAATCTAAGGGTATACTGCTTTTTAGGATAGCTAAGAGAAGATTGGCCCCTTACATTCATGACCACATCTGTTTCCATTTCTGGCCTTACCCCCTTGTCCCCAAAGTCATAGGGGTCCCTATAATAAAGTTTGAGACTGGCCTTATATCTTTCACTGTTTCCATAAAGCATCATAGGCTCTCCATTTACCATGGTCTCCTCCAGCTCCACATTAGGATCCAAAGTCTCCCCTCCTGTATCTATAAGGATGATTGGAAGGCCCATATCATAGGTCCATTCATCTTCCTCATCATCTAATCTAAAGGCCAAGACTACTAAGGCACTAAGAATCACTAGGACCAGACCTAGAAAGAAAATCCTAGGCCTAGGGGATTTTTTACCGTAAAACTCTGTCTTCTTCATCATCCTAGGGTCTCACCATTTTGCGATACCATATTTACAAAATGAACTCCCTCTATGGTTTTCAAGCTTTCATAATCCCTTACATCCTTCTCATCACGGAACTTAACCTGATAGACTATCTCCACATAATCACTGCTTATGGTCTCAGACCTAAGCTTACTGGCCTTGTAGGACTTAAAGATCCCCGCCCTTACCTCTTCCAAACTTTCAAAATCAGCCCTGACTATAATAAGATAGGTCTCCCTTTCCCTTAGGAAAAAGGCCATTAAAAGACTTACCCCTGCCACAAAGACAGTTCCCAGAGCCACTATGTAATAATTGCTAGATCCTGCTCCTAGACCAATGGCTATGGCCCAGAATATATAGGTTGTGTCCCTTGGGTCCTTAACTGCAGTACGAAATCTAATAATAGAGAGAGCTCCTACCATACCTAGGGATAGGGCCAAGCTGCTGCCTAGTATACTCATTACCATGGTGGATATAAGTGACATCATCACCAGGGATGTGTTGAACTTCTTGCTATAGGACACTCCGCTATAGGTTATCCTGTAGGTAAGGCCTACAAAGACTGCCAGGATAAGGGCTATAAACATATTTTGTACCACCATAAGGGGTGGTATACCTGCGGCTCCATCATATAACATATTATATAAAACTTCCTTCATTTATCTCACTCCTAAGCCATATATTTTTCAAATATTCCTCGAGACACCATGTACTTGCTATAGGACTGTCTGTCCAAATTAAAATCCTTGAGTACATCTGTTATCCACTTAAATATAAAACCATTAAACTTTACCTCTAGGATCCCAGTAAAATAATCCTCCGTAGGCACCAGTACTGGGTCCTTGGCGAAAAAATCAAAATTGAACTCATTGGAACGAATCTCCGTATCCAGGGTCAGCCTTATTTGGTTCATAGGATGGATAAAGGCCTTTCTTCTGTATTCTATAAGGACCACTGGCCTAAGCCTATTTACTTTCATAATATTATAGATGGTCCTTGCCACATCAGAATCATACTTAAGAAGCACATCATAGTCCTGGTCTATAAGACCCTGAGCGTCTTCTCTTGAAATAGAGATAGTCTTTTTTATCTGACTATCTCCATACTTTCTCTTAATCTCAAGCTTTACACTAGGGTCATCATGCCTGTAGATCCTAAGTCTTATCTTTTTCCTATCCTCCACCCCTACCAGCTTATCATAAAAGTCACTATTGGAATGGCTATCAAAATACAGACTTCTGACCAAATAGCCTCCCTGACCATTGTTCTTATCCTCTTTTAAGATATTATAAAGTCTTTGGGAAAGCTCCACATAGTCAAAATAGCTAATAGGATATTTCATTTCCCTTCTCATTACCTCCAAGGTCTTTTCAGCCATAGATCCTACCTCCTCCCAATAGTCTCACCATCACTATAAAAATGTATGTCTCTTTCAAAGGCATAGTGGATGCTAGAGCCTTCCTTTTCCAAGGCCTGGATAATTCTCTCATCCCCTGATTTAGAAGTAATCACAGTGTGCCTTGGTGATATCTTTTGGATCATCTCTTCAGAATTCTCGTTCCACCTTCCATGGTGGGGCAGTTTATA
>CAZGQG010000077.1:0-3024 GCA_964527205.1 uncultured Tissierellaceae bacterium
AAGCTCATGATGACTACAATCTTTAGTTGCCTCTAACACTAAGAATATGTCTATTAAACTATAATATGTTTTCTTCTTTTAATTCTTTTATTGCATTTTTTACAGCTTTTTTAATTATGAAATATAATACCATTAAGGGTATAGCCATAAATGTTAATGCAATAATAGAATTTATAGGACTTGCAACATCTATCATTTAAAGTTGAGTTTTCTTAATTTTTCTTTTCAAAAACTCAGATTTCCTAAAATATATCTTCCAGAATATACAAAATAATATTTAGTTGCCTATAATACTAAAACAATGTCTCTAATGTTTTCGTCATCCTGAGGAGCATAGCGAGGAAGGATCTGTGTTTGTAGCCTTAAGATTCTTCGCAGGCTCAAAGATGGCAGCCTTGACTAAGACATCTAATTCTACTAATTCTCAATATTTTTTTATCCCTTCTATAATTTGCTTTGTAAATATTATATCTCTTGTATATTATTATACAACTATTTAACAGACAATATAAGTAATAATATTATTTTACATTCTCAGGGAAATAACCCCCTAAATTTCCTATATTTTTTACTTTCCAATCTTAAATCTTGGTGTTCAAGGATTAATTTATAAGCCTACTAGCTAGACAATATGGCCTATAAAAAAACCACTAAGCTTTTCTCTTAGTGGTTTTCCTTAAAATATATTCTTCTCGATGTTTAAATTTTTATATTTTCCAGTAGCTATCGATTTACTAAGGGATCATAATTTTTATATTGTGGAACTTTTCCGCTATATCTAAAACTCTTGTCCTAATCCTATTTTTATTCTGATTTTTTATAGGTTTTTACCTTAACCCCTTTATTTTCTGCAATTTCCTTTGCTCTTTTTTCCGCTTCTTTTTTAGTGGAGTGTTTTGAATCTGCTCTTTTTGCTCCTTCTGTAATAACACGCCACATTTTATCCTCATGATCATACTTAACTTCTACATCCCTATCCTGTAGTCTAGCTGAAGTATCTTTAGGGTCATTTTTATGTTTTGTAATATCTTTTTCTTTTAGAGATTTCTTTTCCGCTTCACTGGCCTCTTCTGCCCAATCTTTAGCTTGTGAAATTGCTATGGGAATAGCATTCTCTTCTTTATAGCCTTCCTTCACCATAGCATTTCCTATATCAATAGCCTTTCTCCTTACTATAGAGTCCAAATCCTTCATTGAATCTGGATAGTCCTTTTCGCTCCAAGGCATATAATCACCTCCTATATATAATATTTGATTTATAAATCTCTAGTCTTATTATAAATTGATAGCTTTACCACCTGTAATACCATATATTTGACCCGTTACATAGCTACTTTCTTTTGATGCTAAGAAAACATATACAGGTGCCAACTCCACCGGTTGTCCTGCACGACCAAGTTCAGAGTCCTGTCCAAAGCTTGGAATAGAGCCTTCAAGTTGCCCATTATCTAATTGTAGGGGAGTCCAAATTGGCCCTGGAGCCACAGAATTAACCCTAACTCCTTTCTTTGCAAAGTAACTAGATAAATTTACAGTGAAATTACTTATTGCTCCCTTTGTAGCTGCATAATCAAACAAGGGTGAGCTAGGGTCAAAGGATTGGACAGAAGAAGTTGTGATAATTGTACTTCCTGCTTTTAAATGAGCTTCTGCTGCCTTTACAGTCTCAAACATACTTATAATATTAACTTTAAAAGTATCTTCAACTTGCTTGATTGATAGGTCTTCTAAAGTAGCTTGAGCTATTTGCTGGGCTGCATTTAATACCAATATATCAAGTTCTCCAAAAGCCTGGACTGTTTTTTCAACTATCTCTGTGGCAGCTCCATCTTCACGCAGGTCATAGGCTAGTAGCAAGGATTTTTTACCTGCATCTTCAATATGTTTTTTAACTACATTTGCATCTTCTTCCTCACCTGGGAAAAACTGAATAGCTACATTGGCTCCTTCTCTTGCATAGGCAATGGCAACTGCACGACCTATCCCAGAATCTCCTCCTGTTATTAAGGCATTTCTCCCTTCTAACCTATTATATCCCTTATAGCTTTCTTCACCGCTATCTGGTTTTGGGTCCATTCTTTCTTGTAAGGCTGGGGTATCTTGTTCCTGATCAGGAAATTTTTCAGTATAATACATCTTTCTTGGATCTTTTAATTTATCCTCTCCCATAAGATTTCCTCTCCTTTATCTTATTTTTAAACATACACTCCTTAGCTTTAACTAATCAAATAAATCTGAGTTCCAATTATAGGAATAACTGTGTTTTACCGAATAACTAATGGATATAATTATTTATTTAACCAATATATTTTTACCCACTTTTATAGCCTTTTATCAAAAAAATAGAGAGTCCCTAATAGGAAACTCTCCTTTTAATTATATACTTGCTTACATAGTGCCTATAAATCTACTATAAGCACTCCCATTTCTCCCACAGGCAATTCTTTTATAATCCTTCCCTGATTAAAAACATAGCAGCCACCCTTAGCTTCATTTATATCTGCTGAATAGCTATTTATCATTAGTACTGGAGATGAAATAAAACTCACCTGATCTGTATATTCCTGTCTCCCACCTAGTATCCATGAATCAGGAGTATAGTCTATGTAAAGTGGCCAAAGAATAGCATCTACTTCCTTACTTATATTCTCTATCCTATTCAAAAGATAATCCGACCAGAGATCTCCACATATAGCAGTTACTAGGCGCTTTCCATTCAATTCAAAGACTTGAAAATCTTGACCTTCTGAATATCTATTATCCGACCAATTAGCTTTCCAACCTTGAGATATCCTCCTATAGTTGTCTACTATATTGCCATTATTGTCTATTACAATATTACTGCAGTATATTTTATCATTAAAGCTTTCTATATAACCAAATGAAATTGCACAATTGAAATTTTTAGAGTGTGTTTTTGTCATCTTATGGTATCTTAGAGTAAGTCTGTCCCTCTAAGACTGAGGTTATCATTCTGAGCATAGCGAAGAATCTATCTTTAAAATTCTTTAGATAAATCTTTTT
>CAZGQG010000078.1:0-2896 GCA_964527205.1 uncultured Tissierellaceae bacterium
ATGGAGTCCTCTTCCACTGCTGGAAGTATTAGCATAAAGCCAAAGATGAGAACCAGGACAAAAAATCCTATTTTAAAAAATATATTCATCTCTTCCTCCAATCTCTCATATAATTTGTTTCATATGACTATCATATAGTACTCCTCAACTATCTGTATCTTTCAAATTTCATCTTCCTTTAATATTAAATAAGTCATAAGCCTATCTTATCAAATATTCAAACTTTCTTCTAGTATCATCCTCCATATTGTAGTATAGTTAATGCCTATGATATTATGTAATAGACTATGGAAATAAAGATAGATGGGAGATTTTACAATATGAAGTATGACAAGATAGTAAGAGGAGAATTTATCCAAAGAAATAATAGATTTGTAGCAGAGGTTATTATAGATGGAAAGCGAGAAACAGTTCATGTAAGAAATACAGGAAGATGCAGGGAATTACTAATTCCTGGAGCAAAACTCCTTCTAGAGGACTGTGCCCATAATAAAACAAGAAAGACCAGATATTCACTTGTATCAGTATGGAAGGGAGACATCCTGGTAAATATGGACTCACAAATCCCCAATGATGTGGTATATAAGGCCCTTATGGAAAACAGGATAAAAGGCCTAGAAGACCTAGACTACATAAAAAGAGAATTTACCTATGGAGATTCTAGATTTGATATCTACTTTGAAGATGGAGAGGAAAGAGGTTTTATAGAGGTAAAGGGTGTAACCCTAGAAGAAGACAATCTAGCCATGTTCCCAGACGCCCCAACAATTAGAGGCACCAAGCATGTCCTGGAAATGATCCGGGCTGTAAAGGAAGGCTATAGGGGAATAATATTCTTCCTAGTACAAATGAAGGGCCCAAACCTTTTCAAGCCTAACTGGGCTATGGATAAAAATTTCGCAGAAGCAATAAAAGGAGCCCAGGAAAAGGGCGTGGAGATTATGGTTTATGATTCTATTGTGGGTGAAGATAGTATAAGTTTAGGAGATCCTATTCCCTTTCAAATTGAATAATAGAAATTAATTAAGGTCATGGAGATTAATCCATGACCTTTTTGTATCTATAAAATTATTTTACTCCATATTCTTTAACTTTTCAATAATTCCTTCAATATGCTCCCTAAAGCCTTCTATACCGTGCCCTGCATGTCTGCCATCATAGGTATCTGGATTGGCCTTGTATAGGGAAGCCTTGTTAAAGATTGCAATATCCCCTGTCATAATCCTGCCTACAACCCTAGCTTCATCAGAAAGCTCCCTACCCTTGTAATATCCGTCATCCCAAACAGAACGCTTCTCATAGACTCCTGGTGATAATTCTGTTAGGATCTCATAGTCATATCTTGTATCATCATAGGTATTAGTCCTCTTTAGATCATTTAAGACAAGTCTAAAATAAGCCCACTCCAAGTTGTCTTCTCCGAATGACTCAAACATTAGCTTTTCTGGCCTTAGGATAACTATAAGGTCTTCCATATGAAGCTCTATACAGCCCTCTTCATGGGACTTCTTAGCCTGGACAATATCCATTCCTCCACTGCTGGCAAGAAAGGCATGGTTAAGGGTATCACTCTTTCCTAGCTTATTTAAAATAGAAATAATTTCCTCCTTATCCTTCCATTCATGGCGCTTTGGTATATCTCCATCAAAAATTTCATGAAGTAAATTCTCCCACTTAGGAAGATGTTCTTTTCTAAATTCTACATCCATTATATTACCTCCATATTTTGAATTAGTAATTATAAACTAAGACAATTTTATCATATAATGAGGTAAAACTCCATTAATCTATATAATCCGGTTATAGCGAAGATTAGAGTCTATCTCCAGGCTCTTTTCATGGATGGAATTATAGATACAGGACCTAAGGTAGGCCACTGTGTTTTGAATCTGGTAATTGGCACTGGCCTCTCTAAACTTTTCTATAGCATGCTCAATAGTCATAAAATTAATCCCCTCAAGATCCTTAAGCACCATAGGCCCTGGATAGGACTTGTCCCCTATCCTTACATACTTGCTGGTCATGGCATCTAGGACTAGGAGCTTAAGGGCGTGGGCTACTGCAGCCCTATAGACCTCATCTATAGCCTCTATATTACAAGCTTCTAAAATCCTTTGGTACTCTTCTTCAAAATTCTTTTTCTTTTCAGTCGGTCTGTCCTTTTCCTCTTCTTCCTCTTCTTGATTGACAGACTGATTATAAATATCTGTGGAAGTCTTTGTAGTAGTCTCTGGTATTGCTGGGCTCAAATCTTCCTCTTCCATAGGATCATCCTCAACTCTTTCAAAGGAACTATTTGCCCTAATGTATTCTTCCAATCTATCATAATCAATCCTATACCAAAGGGTCCTGTCCATCCTATAGACATTAAAATTATCAACAAGAATAAAGCCCATTTGTCTAAGCTTGCCAAAGGCCCTCTTCACAGTTTCCTTGCTCCAGAAGGGAAATTGTTCATTCCATTCCTCAATAGTATTATAGGTCCAGTGATAGCCCTCATGAAGATTTCTTCCATCTCTCTTATTCAACTCCAGCCAATAATGAACCTGCTGCAAAACCAAGGCCTGATTAAGGCCAATAATAGCTGCCAAATTCTTATCTAATACTAAAGGATGCTTATCAAACATAAGTAAAGTCATATCCACCACTCCTAAATTTTATTCTTATCTAGTATATAGATTTAGGAGGGGAACATTACTAAAGTATATTATAAATCTCTATTCTTAAAATGAATTTTTCTTCATCTATTTTCAATTTTCAAATATATTTTCTCCTATATAATTTAGATATATACATTTAATTTTAAATAAATATACCAAAAAAAGCCTAGGATTCACTCCATCTTAGAAGTCCATCCTAGGCAATTATTCTTTTCATTTAATCCTTATTACTCTTA
>CAZGQG010000079.1:0-1128 GCA_964527205.1 uncultured Tissierellaceae bacterium
AGAAGACTCAGTTTTATGAGAATCTAAAGGTCCATGCCCTCCTTACCCTGGGATCCGTTCTTACAGGTACTATTATAGCTGTTCCCCTGGGATTTTTAGCCTACTCTAAGAAGAAATTAGAAGGCAAGATAATGGTCCCCCTTAGTATAATTCAAACAATACCAAGTCTTTCACTCTTTGGAATCTTACTAGTTCCCCTATCAGGATTAGGTGAGATTGGTTTTTTTGATGCCCTTGGTGTAAGTGGAATTGGATGGGCCCCTGCCTATATTGCCCTTAGCCTATATACCCTGCTTCCCATAGGAAGAAACACCTTAACTGGATTTTACTCAGTGGGAAAGGATGTCATAGAGGCTGCCAGGGGCATGGGTATGAGTAGATTTCAAATCTTAAAAAAGATTGAACTAGCCCTGGCCTTTCCAGTAATATTAACTGGCATTAGGATTGCCTTTATACAAACTATAGGAGGGGCAGTTTTAGCAGGCCTGGTAGGTGGTGGAGGAATGGGATCCTTTGTATTTTTAGGATTAGGAGAAGCTTCCCCGGACTTGATCCTACTAGGGGTTATACCTATAGTATTTTTTACAGTATTAATTGATTATGCCTTAAGAAATGTTGAAAAAACTATGAGGAGGCTTATATATGATTAAAATAGAGAATGTAAGCAAAAAATATGGTGATTTTACTGCGGTAAATGATCTTTCCCTAATAGTTAATAAGGCTGAGCTTTTAGTAGTTCTTGGACCTTCAGGTTGCGGGAAGTCTACCCTGCTTAGATTGATCAATAAAATGATAGATAGAGATAGTGGTGAAATAGAAGTAGAGTCAAGAAACATAGATGATATAAGGGGAGAAGAGCTTAGAAAAACCATAGGATATGTAATTCAAAGTATAGGATTATTTCCTCATATGAATGTTCAGAAGAACATTTCTACAGTTCCCCATCTCCTAAAGTGGAAAGAGGAAGAGGTAAATAAAAGAGTGGATCAAATGCTGGAATTGGTTGGCTTGGAACCGTATAAATATAGGGATAAGAAACCTGCTCAATTATCTGGAGGGGAAGCTCAAAGGATTGGGGTAGCAAGAGCCATAGCATCTGATCCGGATATTTTACTAATGGATGAGCCC
>CAZGQG010000079.1:1228-2699 GCA_964527205.1 uncultured Tissierellaceae bacterium
CCCTGCTTTTAGCAGATAGGATTTGTATTATGAATCAGGGAGAGATTGTACAAATAGACACACCGGAAAAAATAGTCTTAAATCCCAAAAATGACTTTGTAAAAGAGTTTTTTAAGGGAGAAGGTATACTTACTATCCTAGCTAGAAAGCCTGCCATAGATTATGCAGAAGCCCAAAGCCTAGAAGAAGAGCCCCTGGAAAGGGATGCAAGCCTTAGAGACGCTCTAGTAGCCATGCTAAGCAGTGGCAAGGATAGGCTAAGTCTTGTAAATGGAAGTATTTCCTGGGAAAATATTTTAAGTATAGCTGGAAGTGATACAGATGAAAACAAATAGGAGAGGTCTAATAGTTGCAGCCCTACTGGGAATTATTCTTGGAATCATAGTTATATATTCAAAGGGATTTGAAACACTTTTATATAGATTTTTTAGTTCTAAAAGCACAGAGGGTTCTAGGACCCTACTTGCAGTTTACTTTGGTCAGCATATTAGAATGGTTTTAATATCAAGCTTGATAGCACTTGTATTAGGGGTGTCCCTAGGAATATTTGTAACTACAAGCTATGGCAGTGAATTTAAAGAACTGCTCCTTAAGACAGTAAATCTAGGACAAGCCTTTCCATCACCTGCCCTCTTAGCTCTAGCAGTTCCTATTTTAGGATATGGAATAAAGGGAGCTCTCATAGCCCTTGTTGTCTATGCTCTTATGCCTATAGTTTATAATGTGGTAATAGGAATAGAAGAAGTTCCTAAGGATATAGTGGACGCTGCCAGGGGAATGGGTATGAATGAAAGAGAGATGTATTTAAAGGTTAAAATCCCTCTGGCCCTGGATGTAATCTTAGGAGGGATAAGAACAGCCCTGGTTATAAACATAAGTGCCGCAACTCTTGCAGCAGCTGTGGGAGCAGGAGGTCTTGGAGTCTTGGTGGTAAATGGAGTAAGGACATTTGATATGGTGCTAATCCTAGAGGGAGCAATTCCTGTCACCTTACTTGCAATAATAGTGGAACTCTTGCTAAAAGAATTACAGCAATATTTACAACTAGACCAGAAGGCCTAGTTGTGAGCTAAATTTGAGGAAAAACTTGTTAGTATAAACTTATAAATTTAAGAGGAGGAGATCTTATGTATTTTAAGAGAATTTTTACTGAGAGCATAGCCCATTATTCTTATCTTGTAGGAGAGGGAAAGGAGTTAATAGTAATAGACCCTCAAGCAGATATAGACAAATACCTAGAAATTGCTAGGGAAAAATCTATGAAGATAAGGACAATACTAGAGACCCATAGAAATGAGGATTTCTTAGCAGGTTCAAAGGCCCTAAGTGAAAAAACTGGAGCCAAGATATACCACTCTGGCCATGAAGATCTAGACTATGAATACGGAGAGAAAATATATGAAGGCCATGAATTTAAGATTAGTGGCATAAGGATAAAGGCCCTACATACTCCAGGACACACCTTGGGACA
>CAZGQG010000080.1:0-2626 GCA_964527205.1 uncultured Tissierellaceae bacterium
TTCTATATTATAGGATTCTACCCTTACTTCATTTTTCTTCATTTTATCATATTTGGCTTGTAATTTTATATTATGTTGCTCTAAAGCCTCTGGGTCTATATATAAGGAATTCACTATATTAGGCTTTCTTTTACCAGCAGTTCCCACTGTAGCCCAATCTTTTTCTGGTAATTCTCTTTTTACAGGAGTTTTAAATTCTACTGGTTCCATCATTTGACCTATCATTCCGTCTCCTGCTACCATTACTGGATTTCTATATTGATCAGCTATATCAAAACCTTCTACTATAAGATCTACTAACTCTTGAACATCTGCTGGAGCAAATACTACCATTCTATAGTCACCATTTCCTCCACCTCTAGTTGCTTGGAAATAGTCAGTCTGAGAAGGTTGAATACTACCAAGTCCTGGTCCACCTCTCATAATATTAACTATCAAGCAAGGTAACTCAGCTCCTGCTATATATGATATACCTTCTTGTTTCAAAGATATTCCTGGACTTGAAGAAGAAGTCATTACCCTAACTCCTGCTCCTGCTGCACCATAAACCATGTTTATAGCCGCTATCTCTGATTCAGCCTGTAAAAATACTCCTCCAATTTTCGGTAACTCTCGTGACATGTATTCTGGTAATTCTGATTGGGGTGTTATAGGATAGCCAAAGAAATATTTACATCCTGCTGCAATGGCTGCTGCACCTATAGCCTCATTCCCTTTCATAAGAACCTTTGCCATAATTAACCCTCCTTCTAATATCTGTTATAATCTTTCCACTGTGATAACTACATCTGGACAAATAGTTGCACAATTTGTACAAGCTATGCATTTGTCTGGATCTGTTACAGTAGCTGGATGATATCCCTTTGCATTTATCTTTGTTGTGTCCATAGCTAATATACTTACTGGACATACAGTCGTACAAAGTTCACATCCCTTACAAATATCTTCATTAAAAGTTACTCTACCTTTTGCTGCCATAGTCCTGCCTCCTTTATTATAGCATCCACTCATCCCTCATAACTAAATCTATAGGAAATATCTCCCCTTGTAAATCCTTAGGAAGATCAGGGATTACATTTTTCAGAACTGATATATACTTTAGCTCTATACCAGTTTCCTCTTGAAGCTTTAAAGCTAGTTCTTGACCTCTCAAAACATCTTCTGCACTTGTACTTTTCAATAAATGAGTATTATTAACTATGCCTGTAATCTTTGCCCTAGAAACATCTTGTATTTTAATCATATATTCTAAGGTTTTTTCCACAGTTTGAGTTTCTGGCCTATTGGCATTTAATACAAAAAACATATCATAATTACCTTCTTTAAAATACTTTACATACCTGCCCAAGGCCCTTGCACCTACTACATCTCCACCTACATCTAATATAAGATCATAAGATTCATCTTGTAAGGGTGCATAAACCTCTGCTGATACAGATGGCACTTCAACTGCCGGAGTATTTATCTGACTCCCTATAACCTTGATACCTAATGCCTCTAGTTCCTTAGCCTTTTCTCTAGTTCTAAAATACATATTTACAATATCTAAATCAGCTAGGGCAACTTTCCTTCCCATTTTAGCTAATTTAATAGCATAATTAGCACTAAACTCTGACTTGCCTGATCCATACTGACCAACTATGATTCTAATCCTCTTATCATTTAACATCGTCATCAAATCCTATTTATATAGTTTTACTTCTTCTTCTCCCCTAAGCACACGTAAAGCTCCATCTGCTAAGGCCTTCAATTCATCTTCTCCTGGATATGCATGCACATCTGCTATAAATTTAACTCTCTCTTCTATCCAAGATACAAACTGAGAATCATAAGCTATGCCACCTGTAACCAATATAGCATCTACCTTACCCTTGAGTACTGCTGCTGCTGAACCTATTTCCTTTGCTACTTGATATGCCATGGCTCTATATATTAATTCTGCATCCTTATCTCCATTTTTAATTCTTTTAGATACTTCAATACCATCATTTGTATTTAAATATGACACTAAACCGCCATTACCTTTTATCATTTTTTTAACTTCATCTAGAGAATACTCTCCTGAATAACAAAGTTTTACCAAATCTCCAACTGGCAGAGATCCTGATCTTTCTGGCGAAAATGGTCCTTCTCCATCTAGTGCATTAGCAACATCTATAACTTTACCCTTCTGGTGAGCTCCTACAGAAATCCCGCCACCTAAATGTGCTATGATTAAATTTAAATCTTCATAAGCCTTACCTATCTTTTTACCATGATTTCTAGCTACTGCCTTTTGATTTAATGGATGAAAAATAGATCTTCTTTCAATAGCCTTAAGTCCAGAAATCCTTGCAATATCTTTTAACTCATCTACTACAACTGGATCCACTATAAAAGCCCTTTTTCCAATTTGTTTTCCTATTTCATGAGCTATAATACCACCTAAATTCGAAGCGTGTTCACCTGAATAACCAATCCTTAAATCTTCAAGCATAGCTTCATTCACTTCATAAGTGCCTCCCTCAATAGGTTTTAAAAGTCCTCCCCTACCAACCAATCCATCTAAAGACTCTACTGGAATATTGTTTTTATTTAATGTATCTAATATAATATCTTTTCTAAATTGATACTGATCATATACCTT
>CAZGQG010000081.1:0-2591 GCA_964527205.1 uncultured Tissierellaceae bacterium
GCAAAGTAATAGTAAGTCCATATAAAATAATATTTTGCAATCTAACCTCTCCTATCTTCAATAGTTATATTTCTATAATGAAACAATAATTTTTCTATAATATCTCGCCTTTGCTCCATGAATAACATAATATTGTCAAGTTCCTTTATCCCTTCTTCAGTTATATTATATATCTTTTTATTAGGACCAATTCCACTTTCTTCCCAATTAGATTTAATATAACTTGAATTTTCTAATCTTTTTAAAGAACGGTATAAAGTACTTATATTTATATCTTCCTCCCCAATTCCAAAGTTGTTCAACTTAGACATCAAATCATAGCCGTAGCCTGGTTCCTTCTTTAATTGGCATAATAAACAAGCATGTATAATCTTTCCATATCCTTGACTTTTATTTTCCAAGTTTACCTACCTCCAAAATAAAATCCAGGCTATATGCATGTTGCACATAGCCTGGATTCATATTATCATTATTAATTTCAATTGTCAATAGTTTTATTTTTCTTATCTCCTATATGTGTTCCAAAATTGCATCATGTGCTTCTTTTACTGCATCTAAGACCTTTCTTGCTTTGATACTATCACCAATGTTTATAATATCTATTTTATCCTTTAAGGCTTCATATATCTTTGTATTAGGTGCAAATCCCATTGCAAGGACAACACTGTCGCAAGGTATCTCTTGGTCTTTACCTTCTTTATTTATTATTATTGATTTATCCTTGATCTCTACTAATTTACTTGATACATGGGTTTTAATATTTGATTGATCTAATAGTTGTGTTAACATCATAAGGTTTTGAATAAAGACAGGCTCTGGCAAAATTTTGTCTGCCATTTCAACGATGGTTACCTTCTTGCCCTTATTATCCAAGACTAGACCTGTTTCACAGCCAACTAGTCCTGCTCCTATTATTACTATATCTTCTCCCAATAAAGATTTATCTTGAAGTACATCTGTAGCTGTAGTTACATGGCCCTTTTCTATTCCCTTAATAGAGCCTGGTCTTACAGCGCTTCCACCAGTTGCATTGATTACCTTATCAGGATTATATTTTAAAACATCTTCTGTCGTGGCCTCTTTTGCGAATTTAATTCTAATATTTAATTTGTCTATCATTGTTTTATAATAATCTAAAAGATATGACCCATCTCTCTTAAATGGAGGTAAGCATGCATTATAGAAGTTTCCTCCTAAACGATCTTGTTTTTCCCATATTTGCACATCATGCCCTGAAAGCTTTGCTGAAATAGCTGCTTGACACCCACCAGGCCCTGCTCCTATTATTAAAATTTTCTTTGGAGAACTGGCTTTTTTTATTTCTTTTACTCCTTCATATCCAGTTATAGGATTTACTGCACAGTCAATATGTCTTCCTTCGGAAACACTCTTGATGCAACCTTCATTACATGATATACATTTACATATTTCATCTGGTCTGTTTTCTGCTATTTTGTTGGGGAAACTAGGATCTGCTAGGAACTCCCTACCTACACCCACTATATCTAACCAATTGTTGTCTAAGGCTGCTTTAGCTTTGGATATATCTCCTAATCTACCATTTGAAATTATTGGAATTGAAACTATATCCTTTATTATTCTAGATGATCTCATTTGCGGTGCCATTTCTTGCTGGTAAACTGGTGGCATTGCCATATACCAATTATCATGGCATCCAGCATCTACATGTAGGCAATGAACGCCCTTTTCTTCTAACATTTTGGCTATTCTTATTCCTTCATCTATTCCCCTATATCCTGCTTCTACTGGTAGGAAATGATCTGGTGTAAATTTAACTATTAAAGTCACATCATCTCCCATATCTCTCTTTGTAATATCTATGATTTCATTGAGAAATCTCATTCTATTTTCAAAGTTACCACCATATTCATCTTTTCTTATATTCCATCTTTCAGTCATAAATTTATCCGTAAGATATCCTCCATATGCGTGTATCTCTACAGCATCCACTCCTGCCTTTTTGGCTAGTAAAAGTGTTCTAGAAACCTCATCTTGAATAAATTTAATTTCTTCTTTTGTAAGCTCTTGAAAATTTATATCTGAACCAGGGTATAAGGGTGTTGCAGAGACTGAGGCTGGTTTCTCTCTGTCTTTGGCCTTAGTTCCAAGTCCTATTCCTGGCATTATTTGAATGCATACCTTGCAATCATATTCATGTGACCTTTCTACTAAATCTTTAAATCCTTCAAAGCTTTCTTCTGTCAATGTAGACGATGGTCCAGGTCCATCTATAGCTTCTGTTGCTATTACATTGGTCATTATCATAGAAGCTCCGCCTTGGGCTCTTCTTATATAATATTCATTTGTTCTTTCTGAAAAATTACCTAGTTCTGGGCCCATGGCAACCATTACATAACGATTTTTCAATTCTAAGTTTCCGATCTTAATTGGTTCCAGTAACTTCACCTAATCACTCTCCTAAACTTTATATTCCTGTAGTATAATTTTGCCCAATTTTATTTATTATAAACCAAATAAAGGTCCTAATTGGAATTTTAAGATTTACTTGTATTTCCACCTAAAAAGTTCGTTCCTAAAACTCCACCAACAATAAGTACTGAACCTATTAT
>CAZGQG010000082.1:0-2564 GCA_964527205.1 uncultured Tissierellaceae bacterium
AACATAGAGTGACAAGATTAAAGGTTCAAGCTCGGAATGCCAAAATTAAAAGTAGCCAGTGTATACTGGCTACTTCCGCTTTTTATATTATTTTTCTGCATTTAAGTCTGCTATTATTTCTTCTGCTATCTGTCCAGGTACTTCATCATATCTTACAAAGTCCATGGTAAAGCTTCCACGGGCCTGGGTCATAGCTCTTAAGTCTATTGAGTATTCAAACATTTCAGCATGAGGAGCTTCAGCATTTATCTTTTGTGTGCCATCACTTTGCTGCTCCATTCCCAATATTCTTCCTCTTCTCTTATTCATATCCCCCATAACATCTCCCATGTAATTCTCTGGAACTGTTATTTCTACAGCAACTATTGGCTCTAGTAAAATAGGCTTTGCCTGTTCCATACCCTTCTTAAAGGCCATGGATGCAGCAATCTTAAAGGCCATTTCATTGGAGTCTACTGGATGATATGAACCATCAAATAAGGTTGCCTTTAAATTTACAACAGGGAATCCTGCAAGTACTCCACTTTCTAAGGACTCTCTAATTCCTTTTTCAACTGCTGGGAAGTAGTTTCTTGGAACTGCTCCACCAAATACTTCTTCCTCAAAGACAAATTCTTCCTCAGAAGGCTCGAATTTAATATGAACATCTCCATATTGTCCTGCTCCACCTGATTGCTTTTTATGTCTTGCTTGAACTGAAGCTGTACCCTTAATAGTTTCCCTAAAGGCGATCTTAGGATTTGTAAGAGTTACCTCTACTCCAAAGTTTTCCTTTAATTTTTCAACTATTACAGTAAGCTGCATATTTCCTTGACCACCAATTAATAATTGCTTGGTTTCTGAATTTCTTTCAACTATAAAGGTTGGATCCTCTTCTGTTAATCTTTGAAGTGATGATCCTATCTTCTCCTCATCTCCCTTAGCCTTAGGCTCTACTGCCAAGAATAGGGTTGGCTGAGGATAAGTAATTGTTTCGTATAGGGTATGATCATTTCTATCACAGAGAGTATCTCCTGTTTGAGTATAGTTAAGTTTAGATGTAGCCCCTATATCTCCAGCTTCTATTTTATCTACTTCAATTTGATTTTTACCTCTTAATAGGAATAAACCACCTAGTTTTTCATCCTTTTCCTTAGTACTGTTGTATACAGGTGTATCCTTGGTTATAGTTCCTGAAACAACCCTAAACAAGGATATCTTACCAACGAATGGGTCTATTATAGTCTTAAATACCACTGCTGAAAATACATCTTCTGGATCTACTTTTCTTTCTACTACTTCACCATCTTTAAGCCCACCGTACACAGCTACTGATTTTGGTGAAGGTATATATGTTTCTATAACTTCTAACAAGAAGTCTGCTCCAATAGCTTTTTCTGCAGATCCCACTATAAGCGGTACCATATCTCCATTTGCTATAGATTTTTTAAGACCTCTATTGATTTCTTCCTTAGTAAATTCTTCACCTTCAAAGTACTTTTCAAGTAAAGCTTCTTCTGTCTCTGCAATCTTTTCAAGAAGAGTCTCTCTTATACTATCTACTTCTAGCATTTTTTCTTCTGAGATTTCTACTTCTTTTCTTTCAAGTCCATCATATTCATAGGCCTTTCTATCAAGTACTGATATAAAGCCCTTAAAACCATCTGCTTCACCTATTGGCAGAGCACAGGGTATTATTTTCTCATCAAATTCTTCCTTTAAATTTTCCACTAAAGAATCAAAGTCTATATCTTCTTTATCCATCTTATTTAAAAATATAATACGTGGAGTTACATACTTCTCTAAGTTCTTCCATGCCTTTTCAGTTCCTACTTCTATACCTGAAGAAGCATCTACAACAAGTATTGAGCCTTCTGATGCTCTTTTTGCACCATACATTTCACCAACAAAGTCAAAATATCCTGGCGTGTCAAGTAGGTTAAACTTAGTCCCATTCCATTCTACAGGAATAGAAGAAAGACCTATGGAAACACCCCTATTAATTTCTTCCTTGCTAAAGTCTGACATAGTGTTGCCATCATCTACCTTGCCCTGCCTTTTAGTAACCCCTGTTGCAAAAAGTACTGCTTCAGTTAAAGTTGTTTTACCACTACTACTATGACCTAGTAAAGCCACATTTCTGATATTCTCAGCTGAATATGTCTTCATTATACATTTGCCCCCTTAACCAGCATTTATTTAAAAGATTATAAATCTTCTATACCATTTTATAAATTCTTTAACATTAACAAAGTTTTCAGTATATTCTACTAGTGTAAATTTTTTGACAATAACCATTTCTTTGATTATAACATAATATATATTATTATCATAGAGTTTTTTATAATCTCTTATATTATCCAAGAACCGGAGAGCTACTCATAAATCAATTCAGTACAATATTTTTGTAATCCTATAGTATCTGAGCAGCATAGCGTTTTTGTCATCCTATGGTATCTGCGTAGCATAGCTTTTTTGTCATCCTAAGGAGCATAGCGAGGAAGGATCTGTGTTTGTGCCCCTAAGATTCTTCGCAGGCTCAGAATGACAAAATTGACAACACAAACTCAGAATAACAAAATTCA
>CAZGQG010000083.1:0-2530 GCA_964527205.1 uncultured Tissierellaceae bacterium
AATTTCTCCTCCCTTTATTTAAAGTCCTTCATCAAAGTCTATACCCATTTATAGAAGATTCTAACATTGGGATTTGTATATTCTCCTGTCCTATGTCTTCTATCTAATATCATACCAATATAGTAAAAGTTGCTTATCAATTATTGATAAGCAACTTTTATATTAAACCACTGATCTATAATTCATATTATTGTTTAGTTGCCTCTACTATTTTTTCGCCAAATCTTAATGTTACGCTGTTTATTTCATCTGCTTTTTTGACATCAATACTAAATGAAATAGTTGAGCCATCTTTTTTTAATGCATTTTCCTTTACAATAATCCCATTATATTTAACTTCAGTTACTTCCTCAGCTGTCGAGCCGCTTATAAATACTTTAACTGAATGGAAAAAAAGTCCTGATCCTGGGAATGGTCCAATTTCTATTCGTTCTGAAGTATATTGTGCTGTTATCGTAGGTACTACTGGTGCATCTTCTAAAACTATTACCCTTACCTTAGCTTTTATTTCTGTTGACTCTACTTCTAATCCACTAAGATCTAGTTCGCCTTCTAGTTCATACATTCCAGCTTCAGTTACATCTACTGTGTCATTCCATATTACTGGAACTATTTCAGTAGTTTCATTGCTTAGAGTTATTTCTACTGTTCCTGGTAAAGTATATTCTCCACCATACTCTACTTCTATATCTTCTAATTCTTCTACTGATACTACACTTACTGGTTCTAGTATTTCTATTGCATCTAGTCTATCTTGTAATGCTGCTATTGCTTCAAATCTACCAATTAATCCTGAACTTGGATCTGCTGGTATCAAATTAATTAATTCTTGAGCAGCATCTATATCTTCTTGTTTCCTAGACTCTTCAGCTCTCTTTACTCCTTCATAAGCATCCACATATCTTTGTATAACCTGAATTCTTCTTTCAAATTCATCCTTATCTTCTGATTCTGGATACTTTTCTAAGAAATTATCAACTTCTGCTTTTGCAATCACTAAGTTCTCACTCATAGTTTCAAAGTCTATCCTTCTTACTTGTTGCTCAGCATCTCCTATTGCCTTTCTTACAATATAGATGTCTCTTGCATATTGATTTACTCCTTCAAAGGGAACATCTGTTACGGTAAACAATTCATTGTATGGTCCAAATTGACCAGCACTTTCAAATACAATAACATCAAAGTTTTCAATCTCTTCTGCTTCCCTTGTAGAATAACGATGAACTCCTGTAATTTTAACAGGATTCCCAACTGTTAGGTGTTGGCTTCCATCCTTGAATTTAAATCTAAGCTTATAGAAATGTCCTCGACTATTAGGCTCTGGGAAATTACCCCATTCAGAAAGCCTATAAATGTCCGCTCCATTTGTAAGATTATGAGTTACTGATTCTACAAATGGAACTATTTCCTTCACTATTACCCTTACCTTAGCTTTTATCTCTGTTGCTTCTACTTCTAGTCCGCTGAGGTCTAATTCACCTTCTAGTTCATATACTCCAGCTTCATTTACGTCTACTGTATCATTCCATATAACTGGAACTATTTCAGTAGTTTCATTGCTTAGAGTTATTTCTACTGTTCCTGGTAAAGTATATTCTCCACCATACTCTACTTCTATATCTTCTAATTCTTCTACTGATACTACACTTACTGGTTCTAGTATTTCTATTGCATCTAGTCTATCTTGTAATGCTGCTATTGCTTCAAATCTACCAATTAATCCTGAACTTGGATCTGCTGGTATCAAATTAATTAATTCTTGAGCAGCATCTATATCTTCTTGTTTCCTAGACTCTTCAGCTCTCTTTACTCCTTCATAAGCATCCACATATCTTTGTATAACCTGAATTCTTCTTTCAAATTCATCCTTATCTTCTGATTCTGGATACTTTTCTAAGAAATTATCAACTTCTGCTTTTGCAATCACTAAGTTCTCACTCATAGTTTCAAAGTCTATCCTTCTTACTTGTTGCTCAGCATCTCCTATTGCCTTTCTTACAATATAGATGTCTCTTGCATATTGATTTACTCCTTCAAAGGGAACATCTGTTACGGTAAACAATTCATTGTATGGTCCAAATTGACCAGCACTTTCAAATACAATAACATCAAAGTTTTCAATCTCTTCTGCTTCCCTTGTAGAATAACGATGAACTCCTGTAATTTTAACAGGATTCCCAACTGTTAGGTGTTGGCTTCCATCCTTGAATTTAAATCTAAGCTTATAGAAATGTCCTCGACTATTAGGCTCTGGGAAATTACCCCATTCAGAAAGCCTATAAATGTCCGCTCCATTTGTAAGATTATGAGTTACTGATTCTACAAATGGTACTATTTCCTTCACTATTACATTTACCTTAGCCTTTATCTCTGTTGCCTCAACTTCTAGTCCACTAAGGTCTAATTCACCTTCTAGTTCATATATTCCAGCTTTATTTATATCTAAGTTTTCTCTATTCCAAATAACTCCTACTGTCTCTACTTGATCATTACTTAGGGTTATTTCAACTGTTTCCGGTAGTGCTGGCTC
>CAZGQG010000084.1:0-2492 GCA_964527205.1 uncultured Tissierellaceae bacterium
GAATCAATTGTATGAATTGTTGATAATACATAATGTCCTGTTTGACCAGCTTGAAGTGCGATTTCTGCTGTTTCTTTATCTCTTATTTCTCCAACAAGAATTACATCTGGATCCTGTCTTAGTGCTGCCCTAAGGGCATTATCAAAGCTCCTAGAATCCGTTCCTATTTCCCTTTGATTTACTATACTCTTATTATGCTTGTGAAGATACTCTATAGGATCTTCTAGGGTTAATATATGATAGTCATTTTCCCTATTTATCTGATCTACCATGGTGGCTAGAGTAGTAGACTTACCACTACCTGTAGGTCCTGTAACAAGTACTAGTCCTCTAGGTAATCTTGCCAGTTCCTTTAGGACATTTGGAAGTCCTAGGGAATCCATAGTTGGTATCTCTAGAGGTATTACTCTCAGGGCCATGCCATAGGATCCTCTCTGCTTATAGGCATTTACCCTAAATCTTCCCATACCTGGACTGGAGTAGGAGGAGTCTATTTCTCCCATTTCCTCTAGTACTTCTATTAGGTTTTCTTTTAAGATTTCATAAACCAGCCTTTTTGTATCCTCTGGCTTTAAGTTTTCTCCTTCTAGTTTCTCTAATTGACCATTTACCCTAAGGACAACTGGCATTCCCACTGTTATATGAATGTCTGATGCTCCTCTATCTAAAGCTTTCTGTACTAAATCTAATAATTCCATTTTATTCCCCCTAACCTAGAGTGAATCCTACTCTTAATACTTCATCATATGAGGTTTCTCCCCTTAGTGCTCTTGCGCTTACTGCTTGAAGCAAGGTTGTCATACCATTTTTTATTGCTGCTTCCCTTATTTCATCTACATTCCCTTTTCTATCTATAATCTGTCTAATATTTTCACTAATAGGCATAAGCTCATGTACTGCTGCCCTGCCCCTATATCCTCCATTACAGGCTGTACATCCTACTGGACGAAATAGTTTAACTTCCTCATCCTTGTCCACTCCAAGGGCTTCTTTTTCAAGATTAGAAGCTAGATATTCTTCCTTACAACTTGGACAAAGTAGTTTTACCAGTCTTTGAGATACTATTCCTATTACTGCTGAGGATACAAGATACTCAGCTATACCCATGTCTACAAGTCTTGCCACTGTAGATGGACTGTCATTGGTGTGAAGGGTGGAAAGTACAAGGTGACCTGTAATAGCAGATCTTGTAGCTATTTCTGCAGTTTCCCCATCTCTAATCTCCCCTACCATTACTATATCCGGGTCCTGTCTAAGAACTGATCTAAGGCCTGTTGCAAAGTTAAGTCCTGCCTTGTCATTGGTCTGAACCTGGTTTATACCCTTTAGCTTATACTCTACTGGATCTTCTATGGTTATTATGTTTTTTTCTATTTGATTTAATTCCTGTAGTACTGTATATAAGGTAGTTGTCTTACCACTACCTGTAGGTCCTGTTACTAGGATCATTCCGTAGGGCTGGGATAAGATATTGTCGAAGGTTGCCAAGTCTTTTTCACTAAAGCCTAGGGAATCCTTGGTAAAGTTAAAGTTAGTCTTATCTAAAAGCCTTATTACTGTTTTCTCGCCATATACTGTTGGCAGTGTAGATATCCTCATATCTATTTCCCTGCCATTTATAATTGACTCTACCCTACCATCCTGGGGAGTTCTCTTCTCTGCTATATTCATATTTCCTATTATTTTTATTCTTGTTACTATACCAGATAGGGTATTTCTTGAAAGGGTCATTATCTCCCTTAAATCCCCATCTACACGAAATCTAATCCTTATGTCCTTTTGATAGGGCTCTATATGTATATCTGATGCCCTTTCCCTTACTGCCTGGTCTACTATGGAATTTAGGAGTCTTACTATGGGAGCTGAGGTTACTTCTAGCATCTCTTCATCCTCAAGGTCTGAAGTATCAGTAGCGTCAAAGGCTCCTACAAATTCTTCCAATACTCTTTTTGTAGACTCTCCACTATAGAACTTGTCTATGGCGTTAAATATCATTTTCCTTGTTGACATTACTGGTTTTATTTCTGCATGTAGATACATTTTTAAATCATCTAGGGCAAAAATATCTAGTGGGTCTACCATAGCAACTACAATCTTGTCTACTTCTCTGGCTATTGGTATAAGACCGTATTTCCTAGCTATATTTTCTGGAAGCAGGGACACTATATCTTCATCCACTGTAACCTTATCTAGATCTACATGGGGTATGCCAAGTTGCATTTCTAGGACCTCAATTATATCCCTTTCATTTACATAGCCCTTTTCAACTAGGATCTCACCTATTTTTTCACCATCTTGATTTTGATCGTTAAGGGACTCTTCTAATTGCTTTTCTGTTATTTTACCTGAAAAAACTAAAAGTTCTCCAAGTTTCATTTTTTTTCTAAACATATCCTCATCCTTCTGTCATCATTACATTAGTAAAAAACCGTCTATTTAATTATACAATAATCTTTTAACAAAATACATCTTTATTTTCAATTAATTTTATA
>CAZGQG010000085.1:0-2458 GCA_964527205.1 uncultured Tissierellaceae bacterium
ATAGGGTTGAATGTATGCTAGCAATTGGATATGCTGATGAGGAAAAAGAAGCTTATTCTAAGGAAGAGCTTCCATACAACAAGGTACATTACAATAAATTCGAGAAATAAAAGAAGCCTAGCTAGAATATTCTAGTTAGGCTCTTGTTTTATAGAAATTTTTGAATTTCTACACTGTATCCATTATTATCCTTTAGGAAAAAATGATATATTTTAAATTTCTTGTTTTCCTGGGGCTTAGTTTCTGTCTCAATACCCTTGGACCTTAAGATCTCATAGACCTTATCCACATCATCTACCACCAGGGTTATAATAGGGCTTTTATCTTCCTTGGTCTTTTTTATATGGGTACAAAAGCCAAGGTAAGATCCTTCGTTTACCCTATATATCCTACATTGTCCTTGATCCTTGTATAGGTCCATCCCCATTAGATTCCTATAAAAATTATCTGTCTCTTCTAAATCCTCTGTTCCCAAAAATAATATGAATTCCTTATACATCTTTACATCTCCTTTTTATATCCTATCCTAATTTTTCTACCATAAAATCTTCCTGGATAAAGAAGGCTTGTCTCCTGTTTTCATCCTCTACATCATCAAAGGATAATTGATAAACTGTTGGATTGGTATGGGCCTTTACATTTAATAACTTATCCACTGTATCATAGCCACAGGTGTATCTAGTATAGGTGGTTTCTTCATATTTCTTGTTTTGAACAAAGCCCTCTGGCATGGCCATGGCTCCCATTATATTAAAGAAATGTGAATAGGCCTCATTGAGATTAGCCGCCGGCACATTCATCTTTGTAAGATGAAAGGCCTTGATAAATCTAGAGGAAGGATCATAACCTCCTGGTAAATTCTTAGCTGCAATAAATTCATCTATATTGTCCAGATCTATGGTCCTTTTTAATTTCTTTACATGGGATTCAAAGCCTGGTGAATTTGTCATTACATTATAGGGATTGTCATAATAAACTAGCTCTCTTCTCTTAGGCTCTACTACCACACACCTCTTGCTAGGATCAGAAAACATAAAGTGGAAGTCTGGTGTTATAGCATCCTCTCCCCTGTGGTCCTTGCTGGATATATGAATATTAGGCAAATCCTCTACCAACTCATCCACTGTCTTATATTTGCCCAGGGCAAAGGTAAAGTAATCTAAACTAGATATATTAGTCTTTTCCGGGTCTACCTTGTTGGCGTAGAGATTAAATCCAGTAAAGGTATTGGTGATACCCACCAAGCCGTGTTCATTTACTCCATCTTTTAAGGGTGTCCTATTATTAAAGCACACACCTAAACTCTTATATTTTGAATACATAGGTCTTCCCATTAGGTCATCAGCAAAGTGATAGCCTCTTGGAAGATAAAGTGCATTGTAAGTTAGGGGAACTTCAAAATCCATGGTCCTCCCCAATACACAACCATCTTGAAAATCAAATTTTATTCCTGTACACATTTTATCCCTCTCTTTACTTTTATATTAATTTTTTTCTATTCTTGTGAAACATCTCTTTCATTTATATAGGCAGTAGATAGAATTAAAAAACCTCCTAAAGCCTGGATAAGATTCATTGATTCCTGTAAAAATATAAAGGATGTTAGAATTGCAACTATAGGGTCTAGGTAGCTAAGTATGGCTACAGACTGACTCCTAATATTATTGATTGATGAAAAATATAGGAGATAGGCAATTCCTGTATGGACTATTCCTATTATTAGGATCAAGATCCATGTCCTTCCCTCTATAGCTCCCAGGTCTATAGGATTCTTAAAGACAACTATTGGCATAAGGACCAGGGCTGCTATTAGAAGCTGGGTCAGGGTGGACTGGAAGGCTGATAGGTCCCTTATATATTTATTTAATATAACCACAACAGCATAAAGCAGGGCCCCTATAAGCCCATATATGATTCCCTTCATATGATTCATTCCAGCTGCTAATTCTCTATCTCCTGCCTTCATAACCAAAAACAAACCAAGCACTGCTCCAGATAGGCAGATTACATTTTTTATACTTAATTTTTCCTTAAATAAGATTAGGGAGAATATAACTATAAATACTGGGGCAAAGTAATAGGAAAGTATTGCATTGGAAATTGTAGTATATTTCATACCCTGAAAAAGAGCAATCCAGTTCATTCCCAGGGCCAGACCTGCTAGGCCTAGGATTAAAAGATTTTCTCTCAATATAGGCCAATCAAACTTATCCCTTCTTACTAAACTTATGCAGATTAAAAAACTGCTTCCCAACAAGGCTCTGAAAAAAGCAATTTCTATACTTGATAGCTCTATACCCCTAACAAATAATCCTATAGTCCCCCAGATTAACATGGATATAATTATTTTACTTCTTTCACTTAAAGCAGTCTTCATATCTTCCTCCCAAATATAAATATAATCTCTCTACTATTATATCATTATAAGGATGAATTTAAAGAATATTATATAATCTCT
>CAZGQG010000086.1:0-2399 GCA_964527205.1 uncultured Tissierellaceae bacterium
TCTATTTACTTGTATCTATGTCAATACTTATTAGCTATTAGATCTATATATATTTTATAAATTTCTTCTATAAAAAAGATAAATATCCTGGGAAAATCAAGGATATTTATCTTTTTTATATATTTTTATTATATTTTTATCTCTCTAACTTTAAAAGCTTAGCATTAATTGCCACTATAATTGTACTAAGAGACATTAGAACAGCTCCAAGAGCTGGAGATATTACTATCCCGTAGCCTGACAATAGTCCAGCTGCCAGGGGTATGGCCACCACATTATAACCTGTAGCCCATATAAGATTTTGAATCATCTTCCTATAGGTAGCCTTTCCAAAATCAATAAGAAGAACAAGGTCCTCTGGATTGGAATTTACAAGTATAATATCTGCAGTCTCTGCTGCCACATCTGTACCTGAGCCTATGGCTATACCTACATCAGCCTGGGCCAGTGCAGGAGCATCATTTACTCCGTCTCCAGTCATGGCTACGAATCTTCCTTCTTCCTGCAATTCTTTGATTTTTTCTTGCTTTTCATCAGGTAGGACCTGAGCAAAATATCCATCTAGCCCTAATTCCTCTGATACTTCCTTAGCAGTTTCTTCATTGTCTCCTGTAAGCATCCAGGTCTTAATTCCCTCTGCCTTAAGAAGCTTTATTGTATTATAAGACTCCTCTCTTATCCTATCTGAAAGTCCTATTGCTCCAATTAACTCCTCATCTATTAGCAAAAATACATCTGTAGATATCCTATGCTTAGGAAGTTCTCTAGGAATTTTAATCTTCTCCTCTTCCAAGTATCCAGGACTTACTAGCTTTATATGTTCTCCATCAATATCAGCTTCTACTCCCTTTCCCTGTATTGCTTGAAAGTTTTCTATTTTATATAGGTCTAAACCCATCTCTTCTTGTTTTTTCATTATCCCATTGGCAATAGGATGTTCAGATTGACTTTCAAGACTTGCAGCTATCTTAATTATCTTTTCCTCATCATAACTCTTATTAAAAATCTCTATAAAGTTAACAGCAAACTCACCGTGGGTAAGGGTTCCTGTCTTGTCAAAAACAAGGGTATCTATTTTTCTTGCATTTTCAAATTGGGTCCTGTTTCTTATAAGAAGTCCATTTTTAGCAGCCTGGGCTGTGGAACTGGCAACAACTAGGGGCATGGCAAGTCCCAGAGCGTGAGGACATGTTATTACCATTACCGTAGCCATTCTTGCTATGGCAAAGGCAAAATCATCACTAATATAATACCAAACAAAAAGTGTAATAAATCCTACACTTAGGGCTATAATAGTCAGCCAAAATGCGGCCCTATCCGTTAGATTTTGGGTTCTGGATTTAGATTCCTGGGCCCTTTCTACCATGTCAATAACCTTTAAAAGGTAGGAGTCCTCACCTATATGGTCTACCCTTAGCTCTAAGGACCCATCTCCATTTATGGAACCTCCTATAAGCTTGTCTCCTTCTGTTTTTTCAACCGGTTTAGACTCTCCTGTTAACATGGATTCATTGATATAACTCTTTCCCTTAACTATGGTTCCATCAGCAGGTATCTTATCTCCTGGTTTAATCAATATCCTATCTCCAGAACTTAATTCACTAATATCAACCTCTACAAAGTCTCCATCCTTATAGAGATTGGCTGTATTTGGCATAAGCTTTCCCAATTCTTCCAAGGCACTAGAAGCACTTAGGACTGCTCTCATCTCTATCCAATGACCTAGGAGCATAATGTCTATAAGGGTGGCAAGTTCCCAAAAGAAATCATTGCCCTGGAGGCCAAATATGGTAGCACTACTGTATAAGTAGGCCACTGTAATAGCCATGGCAATAAGGGTCATCATTCCAGGTTCTTTTTCTTTTATCTCATCTACAAATCCCTTTAAAAATGGCCAACCACCATAAAAGTATATAAATGTAGCCAGTCCTAATAGTACATAATTGCTTCCAGGGAAGACAAGTTCTATATTGAACCATTCTTGGATCATAGGAGAAAGAATCAATATAGGAACTGTAACTATTAGGGATACAAAGAGTCTTTTCCTAAAGTCTTGGATCATCATTTCATGATGATTTTCATGGTTTTCGTGGTTTTCATGATTTTCATGATTTTCATGATTTTTATAATCCTCCTGTTTTTCATGATCATTATGATTGCCTTTCTTTTCCATTATTATCCTCCTTTCAATCTTATCTATTCTTCTCACTTACTAATTGACTACCCTTTTTCATAATTTTTATCCTTTTTATTTTAAAATAGCCCCTTGGAAGAATGTGTCTCCCAAAGGGCTATAAGTATTTATTCTATTTATTTTCCCAAGTAAAAATCTGGTCTAAATCACAATCCACTGGCTTGGGCTGTCTTTCACCTCTAATGTATTTGTGCATATAACTCTC
>CAZGQG010000087.1:0-1951 GCA_964527205.1 uncultured Tissierellaceae bacterium
GCAAAGGTAAGTCAAATTGATAATAGTTTTGAAGCATCAAAAATACTTGCCATGGAAGGTTCTACTGGAAAAATTGATGGAATATATAGAGATGACAATCCTAAAATAACAAGAAAACAAATAACTCTTACTATATTTAAAAAAGCTGAAGTAAGAGGTGGAGATTCCTCTTATAAGATTGCAAGAGAAATTACTACATCAAAAGGAAATAGGTTTGATATGGTACTTTTAATTAATGGGCTACCCTTGATTAATATCGAGCAGAAACGTGCTGACAAAGGATTAGAGGAAGCCTTTGGACAATTCAAGAGATACTATAGAGATGGAGAATATGTAAATAATTTTATGGCATTTTCTCAAATGATGGTTATTACATCAGAAGTAGCAACAAGATATTTTGCAACACCAAAGTCTATAAATGATTTTAATTGGAGCTTTGTGTTTAATTGGGCAGATAAATACAATAAACCTATAAATAATTGGGAAGATATTGTAGCGCGGTTTTTAATGATACCTATGGCCCATCAGTTGGTGGGAGATTACTTAATAATAGATGAGGCAGAAGAAGAGGAAAATAGAAGGCATATGATTATGAGACCATACCAGGTGTATGCATTGCAGGCTGTAGAAGGGGCTGCCTTTGGTTGGGATAATGAGGATAAGATTCCCCATGGTGGATATGTATGGCATACCACTGGTTCAGGAAAAACTATTACATCTTTTAAAACTGCTTTATTCCTATCAACTAGAGGAGGCTTTGATAAAGTTATATTTTTAGTAGATAGAAGGGAGTTAGATAAGAAGACCAGTGAGAACTTCAAGGCATATGCAGCTTATGAACCGGTAACAGTAGATGATACAAAGCATACTTATCATTTAAGAAAACAACTTTTATCTATTAAAAAGGGGATAGTAGTGACTACTACTTTCAAATTAAGCAATTTAGTTAAAGACTTAGTAGAATCTCAGGATTATGGTCTTGCTGAAAAAAGATTAATCTTTATAATAGATGAAGCTCATAGGACAACTATGGGCGAAATGATGGTGAATATTAGGTCTTATTTCAAAAAGAATAGTTTGTTTTATGGATATACTGGAACTCCTTTATTTGATGAAAATCAAGTGACAGGAATGATTAATGAAAAATCTGAAGTTATAGATACCACAGAAAAATTATTTGGACCAGAACTTCATAAATATACAATAGATCAGGCAATAGCAGACGGGAATGTCTTAGGATTTCATGTGGACTATATTAATACAGGAGAGTTTTTATCTTATGAGGACTTAAGAGAACAAATAAAAGATCAAATAGAAGAAGAAAAGCCAGAAATGACAACTCGTGAAATAGAACGTTTAGTACAGGGATGGACTGATCTTGAAATTGAAAAGGAAGCAAGAAAAAGAAAGATTCTTGTTTACCAAGATGAGACCCATATACCGAGAGTTGTAGAAGAAATACTCCTAAATTGGGAAGAACAATCCCAAGACAGACACTTTAATGCAATTTTAACAGTTGCCTATAAAGAACGTGTCTTAGCATATTTTGATGAATTTAAGAGGCAATTGAAGGGACAAAGTAATAGTATAAATATAGCCATGACATTTTCCTTTGGAAATGAGAATGATATAGATAATATTCCACCTGAAATAATTGAGAATATGTTTAAAGATTATGCTGATTTTACTGGTATTGAGTTTATTAGTGGTGACAGAAGAAGAGGAGAAGAAGCATACTTTGAAGACATTGTATCTAGAGGAACTCGTGGTGGTAGTGGACGAAATAAAAAGAATATAGATCTTATTATTGTTGCAGATCAATTATTAACAGGTTATGATTCTAGATTTTTAAATACATTGTATGTAGATAGGCATTTAAAATTACAAAGTTTAATTCAAGCCTATTCACGTACTAACCGTATATATGGAAAGGATAAAGAGTTTGGTTCTA
>CAZGQG010000088.1:0-1871 GCA_964527205.1 uncultured Tissierellaceae bacterium
GCGGCAAATAAGATTGGAAGTTTTATGCTGTCTGTAGTTGCCAAGGCTTATAAGGTTCCCTTCTATGTAGTGGCTCCTACCAGCACCATAGATTTTGAAATGGAATCTGGAGACCAGATAGATATAGAAGAAAGGTCTGCTGAAGAAGTCACCCATATAGATGGAGTGAGGATTGCACCAGAGGGAATAGGAGTTTATAACCCAGCCTTTGATGTAAGTCCTTGGGAAAATATTAGTGGAATAATAACAGAAAAGGGAATCATAAGAGCTCCCTACAAGGAAAACATTAGAAAATTAAAAGAAAGCATGGATAAATAAAATAATTATAAAAATAAAAAAGAATATTAATCAAGTATAAGAACTATAAATCAGACCGTACTCAAAGGAGTACGGTTTTTTTATCAGAAGCCTCTACCCCTAGGGGTATACTTGTCTAGAGCCTGGGAGAGAATTAGATAAATATTTAACAAAACCCTGTTCAAAGCTGTTAATATTTGTTATAATGGGTATATGTTCAATAGTGAATTAAAGTATAAAAGTGATATTTCTAAAGGAAAGGGGAGAAAATTATGTTTAAAAAGCGATTAAAGATTAATGGGGTTTTAAAGACTATTATCACTGACCCAGAGAAGTCTCTAGCAGATGTACTTAGAAAGCAATTGTTACTTACAGGAACCAAGGTAGGATGTAACAAGGGTGAATGTGGGGCCTGTAATGTTATTCTAGATGGCAAGGTTACCAGAGCCTGTATTACTAGGATAAAAAGAGTTCCAGATGACGCAGAAATTATAACTATAGAGGGAATTGGAGATCCAGACAATCTTCACCCCCTACAATTAGGGTGGATGGTTCATGGAGCTGCCAATGTGGATTCTGTACTCCAGGATTTATTATCTCAGCCAAGGTTTTATTAGATCAAAATCAAAACCCAACAAGGGACGAGGTAAGAGAATGGTTCCAAAGCACTAGAAACGTATGTAGATGTACAGGATATATACCACTAATAGATTCAGTAATGACAGCAGCTAAGATAATGAGGGGAGAAATTACTAGAGAGGAATTATGGCCAGAATTACCGGTTGGAGCTAGTATGATTGGAAGCAATCACATACGACCTTCAGCAGCAGCAAAGGTTATGGGAAGATGGGACTTTGGTGCAGATCTAGGCCTAGAACTTCCAGATGACACTCTTCATGCCAAGCTTGTACAGGCCAAGGTATCCCATGCAAATATAATATCCATAGATACCAGTGAAGCTGAAAAGATGCCAGGAGTTTATAAGGTAGTAACACATAAGGATGTAAAGGGAAACAATAGGATAAATGGCTTAGCATTTGAACAAAATCTAGGAGACGGATATGATAGACCAATACTTGCAGAGGAAAAAATATTCCAATATGGAGATGCTATAGCAATTGTACTAGCAGATACTCCAGGTCGTGCAGAGGCCGCAGTTGAAAAGGTAAAGGTAGAATTAGAAGAACTTCCTGCCTATATGAATGTTCATGAGGCCATGGCTGAGGATGCTATAGAAATACATCCAGGAACCCCAAATGTTTACTTTACAACAAATATAATTAAGGGAGAAGAAGTAGCTCCTATATTCGATGAATGTGAATATGTGGTAGAGGATAATTTCTATGTAGGAAGACAACCTCACCTAGTTCTTGAGCCAGATGTAGGATTTGCCTATTATGGTGAAGATGGAATATTAAATATTCATTCAAAGAGTATAGCTCTTCATTTCCATACAGCAATGATAGCAGAGGGAATTGGGCTTCCAATAGAAAAAATAGCCCTAATTCAAAATCCAACTGGAAGTACCTTTGGATATAAGTTTAGCCCTACCAATGAGGGACTTTTAGCTGTGG
>CAZGQG010000089.1:0-1810 GCA_964527205.1 uncultured Tissierellaceae bacterium
CTTATACCAAAGCAACTTTTTAAATCCATGGAAAACACTATTCCATGATGGGGCTTTTCAAAATGAAATTTTTGATTTAAGCCATGGAAAAGTGCTGCTTCCATTTCTTCTTCAATAATTATCAACAATACTTCTTTTCGAACTTCATTTAGACCTAAAAGATCCAGGAAGTGGTTGTGTACAGTTCCTCTACCCAGGAAGATTGTACCACCTGTAGCCCCCAACTTTTTAGCCTCCTTGAGGATCTTTCCTGCCTTTCCAAAGTCTACAATTACAGAAAATAAGGAATAGTTTTTTTCTAATATATCCATTTAAATTTCAGCCTCCTTATTAGCCTTAATTTTAAACATCAAGCCTAGTAGCTGAATAGCCACTATAGGGGCCATAGCAACCATAGCTATAACTCCAAATCCATCTACAAGAACATTTGCAGTAGGAATTGCACTAGCTGCACCTTGGGCAAATGCCAGTATAAAGGTTGCAGTCATTGGACCTGAGGCCACCCCGCCAGAATCAAAGGCAATACCCACAAATATTGCTGGGACCCTATAACTTAGGAAGACTCCCAGAGCAAAACCAGGTAGTAGAAAGTGCCAAAGTTTTAAGCTTGGAATCATAATCCTTAGCATTGACATAGATACAGCAAAGGCTATACCCAGTGAGAGAGCAACTAAGATAATCTTTCTTCTAATATGGCCTGCAGTTACTTCCTCAACCTGCTCTGTTAAGACATAGACTGCCGGTTCTGCCAAGACCACTACAGTACCAAGGATGAAACCAATTACTGGTAAGATCCAGGAAGAATTTAAGCTAGCAATACCTTCACCCATAACCCTGCCTACCTCCATGAAGCCAGCATTTACACCAGTTAAAAACAAGGTTAGACCAATATAGGTATAGAGAAGACCCTTTAATATTCTATTTCTATCTTCCTTTTTTAGCTTGAATTTATATTGATTAAATATAAGAAACAATATCAAAAGGGGAAATAAGGTGATTAGAGACTCTCTCATTAATATAGGCAATTCCTCTATATATGGAGCAAATACACCGGAGTGAGAAATAAAGGCCTCTGCTTCTCCATGTATATTTTTAATACCAGATGTGATGCTCATGAGCATAATAGCAAAAATAGGACCTGAAGATGCAAGACCTACCATACCAAAACTATCCTCTTTGGAAGTCTTACCACCCTTTAGTTGGGATACTCCTAGACCTAGGGCTAGAATAAAAGGGGTGGTCATTGCTCCCGTAGTAGCACCTGAGGCATCTACAGATATAGCTAAAAATTCTTCACTGACCCAGACTCCCAATACAAGTATAAAGGCATATACAACTGTGAAGAACCTATTTAAGGGTTTACCGAAAAGAATCCTAAGTAAGCCTAGAGCAACCATTATTCCAACACCTACAGATACCACTATTAAGATTAAGGAAGCTGGAATAGCACCCCCGCTGGCCTTACTAACCTGGTCAGCTAGTATTTTTATATCAGGCTCAGCCATATTGATTAAAAAACCTAATATAAAACCTAATATAATAACGTAAAGAGTCTTATTTGTCTTAGCTATTGTTCCTCCCATTAGGTTACCAATAGGACTTATTCCCAATTCAGCACCAAAGAGGAAGATGCCCAATCCAGTTATTACAAAGAGAGAGCCCAAGATAAACCTCATTAGCATTGAGGTCTCCATAGGTACCAGAGTAAAATGAAGAATAATAACAATTATGGTGATAGGTAGAACAGAGAATAATACATCCTTAAATTTACTTGTTAGTACACTCAAATATAACCACCTTCTTTCAAAAA
>CAZGQG010000090.1:0-1747 GCA_964527205.1 uncultured Tissierellaceae bacterium
ATGAAATAACCATGTCTTCTATATCTCTTGGTATGTCTGATGTGCAAATAGTGGGAGTAGCAGATGACAAGTGGAGTGTGGCGGAGTTTGCTAAAGGTTTAGAAGAAATAGAAGAGCTTGGAGATGTATTTGTTTCCAATATATCTAATGAACAGGGTTATTTTAGTTTTAGCTTAAATATAATGATAGACGAAATAATTAAAGAAGAGGAAGTGATTGAAGATGAAGAGCTTATTGACGAGGATGAGGAATAGAGGGTTAACAAGAAATGAAAAAGTGTTGCTTTCCCTTCTTGGTGTAGTGCTTGTAATCTGGGCTTCATACAAATTCATCTATCAACCACAGACTGAAAAATTAGATGAACTTGCTTTAGAAAAAATGGATTATGAGGCAAAGATTGCAGATATAAATACAACCTTAAGAAAAGAAAAGGAAATAAAAAAAGAATGGCAAGAATTAAAGCTTAGAAAGGATAGGATAGTAGCTACTTACTTCCCAACCCTAGATCAAGCCCAGATAATTTACTTATTAAATGAATTAACAAGCTTTGATGATGTTGAGATTGAGGATATGAGTTTTAGCAGACCTGTATTTACAGATTTTGAAGATTTTCAAGTACAGAGTATGGATATATCTCTTCCTTACAAATCTGGCTACACTGGAATAATGAAGGTGCTTGATTCAGTAAAGGATTCTGATAGGAAAATAGCTGTAGAACATTTATCCATGGATAGGACAGCTGAAGATCTTTTAGGTGGAAATATGAATCTTAGAATATATAGTTTAGACGGAATTGCAGATGCTGATAGGAACATAATATACATAGATACAGACTCAGCTAGAGGAAAGGCAGATCCTTTTGCAGGATATTCTAACTATGAAAGACAAGTAACTGAGGGAGAAAGCAATGGAGAAGCTAGTAATGAATCCACTGGTGAAGTAACAACAGATGAGAATGGAATTATAATAGAAGGATCTACAGAAAATGGATATATAGATGAAAATGGAAACTTTGTCCCGGAAAGAGAAGAGATAAATCCTTATAGGGAAGAGATGCTTGCAGATTTTGAACATAGAATTACACATTTCATCCCATCCCAGGAGTTGGTTAAGGGAGATGTAAGTTTATCTACTAATTCTAAGTCTGGTAAGTATTCCTTAAGGCTAGAATATAATATAGTGGCTATAGAAGAGGAAAATAGAGCTTTCATGGATTTAACTAAGAGTAATATTCTCTTTAAGTATCCTCCAGAAAGTATAGGAATGTGGATATACTCCTATGATTACTCACCAGTAACTATAGGTGCTGCCTTTAAGGGACAGATGGGAGAAGAGGAATTTGTACCTCTATCAGAGGGCATTGGTTGGACAGGCTGGAAACACGTACAGGTAAGCCCACCAACAGATTTATCCCTATATCCTTTAACACTGGATAGATTATATCTTGAAGTACCAGATGGAAGGGATATATATGGCATACTCTTAATAGATAAATTACAAGCAATATATGCGAAGAATATAGATCAGGACGGAAATGATGCAAGTGCAGGAGACTTCTTATTCCACCTAGTAGCTCCAGGAGATACACTGGAAAGAATAAGTCAAAGATATTATGGTACTATAAATTATAAAAATGAAATTAGACAGTTAAATGATATGAAGGTAGGAGATGTTCTACCTGCTGGTAAAGTTTTAGTACTAAAAAAACGTTAAAGAAGGTGAATTGATGAAAACCAATAGATTGATA
>CAZGQG010000091.1:0-1645 GCA_964527205.1 uncultured Tissierellaceae bacterium
TACTTTAAAAGACCCATTATAGTATCATACACTATTCCTGGAAGTACATTAAAGGAGTAGTCTATTTCAAGTCTTTCTGTAAACTTATGAGCATCCTTTCCAAAAGGTCCTATATTTACTACTGGTAGGTCTAGAATCTGCATGTCCTTTATAGGAAGGTCATAGCTCTCTCCAAATCCAGGCATATTGCCCTTTAGAGCTTCTATTACACTGTCTTCCTTAGGAGCCGCTGCATAGCTTAGGTCAGAAATATATGGATAGAATTTCTTCCTAACTACACTAAAGTCATCTCCTGCATTTTCTATAGCCACATCAACAGCATCTATAAGTTTCTTTTCCTTAGCTTCTGTTCCTTCTACATATATATGTGGATAATATGGTGGTGAGAAGTAAACAACAACTATTGGATCCTTATCACTCCACATATTGTGAACAGCCTGGGTCATATGAAGGGCAAAGTCTCTTTGGTCTAGACTATCATCTGCTAGAAGTTCCTTAGAATATTTCTCCATCATATCATCTAATGCTTGTCCTCTTTCTTCCCTAACCTTATCCACTAAATCTGCATAGGATATAACTCTGGATTTCCAAGGAAGTTCTTCATATGGATAATCACTTCTTTCACAATATACCTTATACTGGCTATTTACATTTTCTAAGGTCCTATCAAAGGCTTTCTTAGCTGCACCTAACATCTTTTCCATTACCTCATCTGGAGTAGATGTGTGAGTTGCATAGTTGAAATATACATAGGAGTATCTTGCTATTTGAACACTGTATTCAGGCTTTAAGTCCTGCTGACGAAGTGTAATAGGTGGTAGAGATACTTCACCTTCCGCCTCATCACAGAAGTCCATATTAAGATTTATCTCACTTGTAATTTCAGAAGCTATTTGATTTGGATCCAGTCCCTTATAAGGTTCCCCAACATGGGTTTCCTTTCCAACTACAAAGAAACTAGGCATAAGCTTTCCAACAGTACCAATGTAGACGTATCTGTTTTCATCTCCCACATATCTAGGAGCACTGTAGTCTGTATCTATTAGGGCTTGATATTCAAATCCCTCTGATTCCTGCAATTTAACAAATTCAGGTACTACACTCATCATACCCGCAGAGTTACCTTCCTCATCACAAACTGCTGCAAATACAAGATTACCTTCAAATTCATCAAGATTATTGGAAATTTCTTCTAAAGTAACCATTAGAGTAGCTACTCCAAACTTCATATCAAAAATTCCCCTACCAAACATATACTTTCCACTTTCAAGATCTTCCCTTGCCTCATCAGGAATAGTAACGGTCTTAAGCTTTTCGATTAGTTCTTCTGGCTTGGTAGCATATTCTTGTAGTTCACCAAAGTCTGAAATACCAACAGTATCCGTATGACCTATCATTAAAACAGTCTTATTTGAATTACCCTTCTTACCCTTTACCATGGCTAGGACAGACTTTCTTCCTAATTTATCATCGATTGCATCTACATATCTTAGATGCTCAGGGTTGTCTTTGAAGTAATCCATCTTTTCAAAGGTTTGATAAACCTTATCTGCTACATCATTTTCTTCCTTTGTACCAACTACACCTAGGACTGATGTAAGTTCTAGGGTTAAATCTTTAATTCTCTGACTCAAATCCATTTTAA
>CAZGQG010000092.1:0-1608 GCA_964527205.1 uncultured Tissierellaceae bacterium
CCATCTACCTTAAGTAGTACACAGGATATAAAGTAAATTATAGCTCCTATTAGGACTGATGCCATTAGGGTTATGATCTGGACTAGTTTGCTCATAGGCAGCATAGCGCCTATTTTATAGTAAATTAAATATACAAATACTCCCATTATCAGGGAAGCTATTAGGGTCTTTACAAAGGCTACTAGATATCTCCTAAGTCCAATAGGTCCTATCTTGTTTCTCAAGGAAACAAAGAGGAGTAGGGTGGTTACCGTAGCAGATATACTGGTTGCCAGGGCCAGTCCGCTGTGTCCCATAGGTCCAATTAGGACCAGGTTAAAGCCAAGATTTACCACTACAGCTATGGCTCCATTTATCATTGGAGTCTTGGTGTCCTGGAAGGAATAATATACCCTATTGAGCATAAGTCTTAGGGAAAATCCAACCAAACCTAGGGAATAAAATATAAGGGCCTGGCTAGTCATCATTGTGTCCCTTGCCACAAAGGAACCTCTTTGGAAAAATAAATATACTAAAGGCTCAGCCAGGAGCAATAGTCCTATTGTAGCTGGTACTGTTATAAGCAAGATTACATCTATACCCTGACCTAGTATCTCCTTTACCCTATTCATATTATCATCGGAAAAGGCCCTGGAAAGCATGGGAAATATAACCGTGGTTATGGCCATAATAAATACTGCTATAACCATATCATTTATTCTAGAGGCGTAGGTAAGGGCTGATATACTACCCTGTTCCAGACCTGATGCCAGGGTCCTGTCTATTACTATATTTATCTGCTGTACTGCAGATCCAAGTAGTACAGGTAGGACCAGGTACATACTCTTCCTAAGATACCTATCCTTTAAGTTTATCTTGAATCTATACCTATAGCCCATATGCCTTACAGCAGGGAGGAGAATTAAAAACTGGGTTGATGTAGCAAGAACTGTTACCATCATAAGAGTCTCTATGCTGGCACTTCCTCCAAAGAATATCAGGTATATTAAAAATACAAAATTATAGGGAAGGCCAGATATGGCAGAGGGTCCAAATATTTCATTGCTATCAAGTAATCCTGTAAATACATGGGTAAGGCCTAGGAACATGGCTATGGGAAGTCCTATCCTATTTAACTTAACAGCCAAATCAAACTGGGCTCCTTCAAAACTCTTGGCCAGAATCCTTATGGTAAGGGGTGAAAATATGTAGCCAAAAATAACTATAAAAAATCCTGCCACCAGGACTATATTAAAGACATTGTTTAAAAAAATTAACTTACCCTTCTTACCGTGTTTGGATTCCACCTCAGAAAATATAGGTACCAGGGTGGTCTTTATGGCAGCACCTATGGTTCCTATTATAATCACAGTAGCTGTCATGGCTACAAAATATGTATCCGTTTCCATACCAGATCCAAATCTATTTGCTATCATTATCTCCCTAAAAAACCCAAGTCCCTTGGAAATCAAGGTAAGTATAGAGATCATTCCCGCTGTCCTTGCAAAACTTTGTTTTCCCCTCATCACAATTCTCCTCTTTGTAGAAAAATATGCTCCATTAATTATTTACAATTGTACCAAATATTGGCAAAGATGTCACTAGAACATATAAAAGGAAAAAAAGCGA